>JBAZKU010000007.1:0-4933 GCA_041650615.1 Minisyncoccota bacterium | reverse complement strand
TTTTGAAATCTTTTTTTCTACTTCCTTTCTTTCTTCTTCCAATTTTTTTCTCATTTTTTGAATGAATTCTTGGTTAAGCATAATTTTTTATCTTAATTCTAAATTAGGATCGACTTTTATTTTCTCATAAGGAATAAAATCTTTCTTCAAAGCCCGAAAATATCCAGCTACAGCGACCATCACAGCATTATCAGTTGTATATTTTAAATCTGGCAAAGAAAATTCCACTCTTGGCAATTCTTCCGCAACTGATATTTTTAATTTTTCTCTTAATTTTTCATTGGCAGATACACCGCCGGCAAGCAACACGGTTTTCACTCCAAAATCTTTAGCAGCTTTAATGGTTTTAGAAACTAAAACATCAACTACGGCTTCCTGAAATTCAGCGCAATATTCCGGAACTCTCTTTTTCCAATTTTTGTCTTTTTTTAATTGATAAAATAAAGCGGTTTTTAAACCAGAAAACGAAAAATCATAATCATTGGAATTGATCATCGGTCTTGGCAACTGAATTTTTGATTTTAAATTTTTAACTTTAAACTTTTTTGCTTCAGCTGCGACAGCCGGTCCGCCCGGATAGCTGATATTCAAAAGTTTAGCAGCTTTATCAAACGCTTCTCCGGCCGCATCATCGCGCGTATCGCCGATTACTTTATACTTCCCATGCCCCTTCATCAAAACTAACATGGTATGGCCGCCAGAAACAGTCAAAATTAATCCTGGAAATTTAATATCCTTTTTGCCAACAAAATTGGCATAAATATGGCCTTCAATATGATTAACCGCTACTAAAGGAATTTTTAAAACACTAGACAAAACTTTTGCCGTTTCTATGCCAACAATCAAGGAAGTTATCAAACCTGGCCCAAACGTAACAGCAATAGCGTCTATTTTCTTGCCTGCTTCTGCGCGTTTAATCCCGGCCTTTTTAAAAGCTTCATTAACTACGGGCAAAATATTCAAAACATGCTCTCTGGCTGCTATTTCCGGCACTACG
Source organism: Minisyncoccota bacterium (assembly GCA_041650615.1). GTDB lineage: Bacteria > Patescibacteriota > Minisyncoccia > Phycocordibacterales > UBA9973 > UBA9973. Next base: position 3,936 of record JBAZKU010000007.1, on the reverse strand, counting down.
CCCCCATATTTCTTATGAATATCTATTTGTGAAGAAACTATATTTGACAAAACTCTCACATCGTTTCCGTTTCCTTCAATAATTGCAACGGCAGTTTCATCACAGCTGGTCTCAATTCCTAATATAATCATAAAAATAAAAAATCATTCCTAAAGATAGATAAATATTGGTATTCTGAGTCTCGCCCCGCAGAAGCGCAGCTTTGTGCGGGGTCTCAATTCCTAATATAATCATTGACTTGACTAAAATTAAAAAATTAACTAAACTATTCTTAGTATTACCATAGTTTCCTAAAAAAATCCATCCCTATCGCGGGGTGTTTTAATTTAAAATAATTCTGCCGCCATCGTCTAGTGGTTAGGACACCAGGTTTTCATCCTGGTAACCGGGGTTCGATTCCCCGTGGCGGTACAATAAATAAAAATGCTCTCGTTATTCGAGAGCATTTTTATTTACTTGATTTGTTAAGGGGAATCGAACGGGCAGAAACGAGATAAGCTTCGAGTCGAAATTCTGTCGGCGAGAAACGCCATTGAGCGCCGATGAATGCGACCATGGGAGCATTCAGCGCTGCCCAGGACAACGAAGTCCCGCCGGAAGGCGGGACGAGGCGGAATTCCCTACCTGCCGGCAGGCAGGCTCGTGGCGGTACAAATAAAAAAACGCCTCGTTGACCTTGAGGCGTTTTATTTTTGAAAAGGATTGAATCACCGATAGGCGATGAATTTTTTGTTGCATTTACCACACGATTTTTCTCCGGGAGAAACCCCGAAATTCCATCTACCACAATGCGGGCATATCATGTCTCCGTCGATATCTAACTTCGCCCGTGGAAGATTGATGGAAGAATTGACTAACGGAGAAACGGCAATAAATCTCTTGCCGCAACCTCCGCATCCCATTTCTCCCGTCATAACAATAATGGGGTGATGCCACCAGTTACAGTACGGGCACAACACACTTCCGCTGGAGTCAATCCTCGCTTCGCGTAAATTGGACTGCGACTGAACCGTAGGCTGGATTGACTTTGGTGTCTTGGAACGATTTTCGCCGGCTCTCGTTCGCCGGCAAGTGTCCACCTGACCGCGACGCATTCTTTTGTCGGTCTGATTGCACCTGAACCAGCCACCCTTTAAGGGTTTAAAAGTGGTAACTATCTCGGGCATTCTGCTGCTCCTTTCCCTGGAAAGAACGAAAAAACAAAACGAAGATGATTGGTTTTATCTTATACCAAAAAAATCTGCTGTCAAGCCATCAGTTAATAAATAATTTTTGGCATAGATTGCCTTAATATGCTATAATAAAACAATAAATAATAAAACCGCCGGAAACTCAAAAAGTTTTCGGGGACTCAAAAAACATATGAAAAAGTTAGCTAAGCTAAAATTCATTAATATTTTTTTAGCCGCTATTTTATTTTTTAATCAAACGGCTTCTTTGCCTGTCGCTATTGCTCAAACTACTGTAGACAGCACCTCAACACTCCCCTATATAAATTACTCCACTCCTTACACTACTCCCTCTACCACTTATACTGCGCTGACAAGCACTACTACTGATACAACTTATGTGGTACCAACTCCAACCATCCCGGCTACTACCGCAGAAGATGATTCTAATATCACTTTTGAAAACATACTCCCCGACAGCATTTCTTTGTCAATATTAAACATAAATTTTATTTCTCCTCCGACAAAAGTTTCTGGACAGCCAAATTTTTCCGTGACAACAAGCGAACCGGCAGAAGTAATTTTTTATATTTACAAAGACGGCTCGGAAATAAATAAATTTAACAGCATTGATAGGGGCAATAACACTTATGCCTTCACTTGGGATTCAACCTTAACTCCTAACGGTCAATATATAATTAAGGCTTCTGCTAAGAAACCCGACTATATCGATGTGTCTAAACAAATAAATATTACAGTCGAAAATGCCACGTCCACGTTGGGAAATAATATTAATAATACTCAGACTGCCGTGCCTTCATATTATGAATTAACCTTCTTAGAAGCTTATAGGCCGCCACTATCTGGAGAAAAAAGAATTACCGTTTCTCTCAACAAAGACGTTGATAGTGTTTATTTTTCTATTGCGGGGCCGAGAAACGAAAAATATTCCGGCATCAAAGATAATTTCAGACAATACTATTTTCTTTGGAATACTTCAAAATTTCCTGACGGCTATTACAAGATAACAGCTGAGGCAATGCTGTCTGGACAAATAAAAACTTATAAATCTTTCGGAATACAAATAGTAAATTCCCTATCAGAAACAACTACCACTAATACAATTATTAAAACGACCGTGGAAACTCCCCAGCCCATTTATGAAAAACGGGCAACTGTAGAAATACGTTATGAATGCCAAAAGGCGAATATTGCTACCGAGGAGGAGTGCCAAAAATTTATGAATATCCCCCCTGACTGTCGCGACCGAGGAATTCTTTCTCAAGAAGAATGCAAAAAATTTCAATCTATTCCGCCTGACTGCCGAGATAAAGGATTTTTGTCGCAAGATGAATGTAATAAATACATGGCCATTCCACCGCAATGTCGAGAAAAAGGAATTCTAGACCAAGAAAAATGTAAAGAATATTCCTATAGATTTTCTATGCCAACTGAATGCCAAAAAGCGGGAGTAACCACGCCGGAGCAATGCAATAAAATCATATTTCAAAATAGCCTCCCGACTGAATGTCAAAAAGACAAAGTGACAAGTAAAGAGGAATGCGAAAAAATATTAAAAAATCAAACGGCCTTAACTACCGAATGCCAAAAAGCGAACATTAAGGACGCAAATGCCTGCAACGAATATATGTCTAAAAACTTCATGACGCCGGAATGCAAGGAAGCAGGAATAGCAACTATGGAAGAATGTAATTATTTTCAACGAGGGAAAGTTAACAATCTAAAAGTCGTGGTTAAAGTTGAAGTAAAAACTGAAAAAGGGATTGAAATTAAAGAAGTGGGTTTGCCAGAAGAATGCCAGCAAGCCGGTGCCACCTCCGCAGAAGAATGCGATAAAATAATGTTTAAAAAAAATGCTCCTCAAGAATGTTTAGATGCTAACATTGATACTGCCAAAGAATGTGAAAAATATATATTTGAAAAATCAGCCCCTAAAGACTGCAAAGAAGCCGGAATTTCAACTATGGATGCCTGCAAAAAATACATGTTTGAAAAATATAACGGCGCAGAAAATGTTCCTGCCGACAAACTTCCGATTGAGTGCCAAAAAGCAGGGGTCAAAACCAGCCAAGATTGTGATAAAGTAATGCGGGCAGCTTATCTGCCCAAAGAATGCCAGAACCAGGGTATAACAGATGAGGGAAAATGCAATCTCTATATGCAGCAAAAATATCTGCCGGCAGAATGTCAAAAAGCAGGAGTGAAAACAAGCAATGATTGCAATAAAGTAATGTTTAAAAAATACGGACCAAAAGAGTGCTTAACCGCAGGTATTGATGACGAGAAGGAATGTGAAAGTTTCATGTTTAATAAATATTCTCAACAAGTAACCTGCCAAAATATAGATGAATGGCAATGCCAAAATTCCATACAAGAAAGGCATCTGGGAAATATTGTCGCTACTCAAACTCAATTCCAGGAATTAAAAAACAAGGTAATATACCTAGCAGGCGAATCTATAACTGGCGATAAATTAAATGAAAGCTTGGATACAGCAAAAAATATACTGCCCCTGATTGGCACCTCTGCTAATTTTAAAATTATAAAAACAGCAGAAAAAATAATCTTGGATGACAGCGATAATCTGACCCAAACATCTCCGATGGCCTTAATGGTCGACAGCGATCAAGATGGCCTGCCGGATGATATGGAAAAAATTATCGGCACTGATCCAAATAATCCCGACACTGACGGAGATGGCTATATGGATGGAGTGGAGCTAAAAAATAATTATGATCCGACCGGT
>JBAZKU010000006.1:0-6132 GCA_041650615.1 Minisyncoccota bacterium | reverse complement strand
TCCAGAAGCGAATTGTTGAATTATTACTACGACTTGTCTAAAAGCTATCCGATTATCGGGTTGGAAGATCCTTTTTCCGAAGATGATTGGAAAGGATTTGAAAAAATCACCGAAAGAATGGGCAAAGACGTAATGATTATCGGAGATGACTTATTGGTCACCAATCCCGATATTATCAAAGAGGCTGTCATGAGAAAGGCCTGCAACGCCGTTATTTTGAAGATAAACCAGATCGGGACGGTCACGGAAATACTTGAATCCGCCAGATTGGCCAAAGAAGCAGGCTGGAAAACGATTGTTTCTCATCGTTCCGGAGAAACTTGCGATAGTTTCATCGCCGATTTGGCTGTTGGTATTTCTTCCGACTACATCAAGTCGGGAGCACCAGCCAGAGGCGAGAGGTTGGCAAAATACAACAGGTTGTGTAGAATAGAGGATAAGATTAAAGGTTAAAACTATGGATAAAAAAGCGGGAATCGGAGTCGGTATCATGATTTTAAAAGACGGACAGGTTCTTTTGGGAAAAAGGAATGAGGATCCGGAAAAAGCCGATAGTGAATTGCACGGAGAGGGAACCTGGACCATGCCGGGAGGTAAGATGGAATTCGGGGAAAGTTTTGAAGAGGCGGCGGCAAGAGAGGTTTTGGAAGAAACCGGATTGGTTGTTGATAAGGAAAATCTTCGGCTGATTAGTGTCGCCAATGACAGGACGAAAGATGCTCAATTCGTGACGCTGGGCTTCTTGTACGAAAATATTTCCGGAGAGCCAAAGGTTATGGAGCCGGAAGAGATTGTCGAGTGGAAGTGGTTCGAGCTGGCCAAATATCCGCTTAATATATTTTTCCCGAGTGAAAAAATATTGAATAATTATTTTGATAACACAATATATAAAAATGAGTAAAATACGATTGTTTTCAACCCCCATCTGCCCCTATTGTTTTGCTTTGAAGAGGTTTTTGGAAGAAAAAGGAATAGAGTTTGAGTCAATTGATGTTTCTTCTGACTTGGTAGCACAAAAGGAAATGATAGAGAAGACACAGCAGGCCACTGTTCCGGTGATGGATATTGACGGAGAGTTCGTAGTCGGGTTCGACAGAAAAAGGATTTGCGAATTATTAAAAATAGTAGATTAATAATTACAAAATATATGACAAAAATAGCAATCAACGGTTTCGGGAGAATCGGAAGATGCGTTCTCAAGGCCGCAATCAAAGAGGGTTTGGATTTGGAGTTCGTGGCCATCAATGATTTGGCTGATAACAAAACTTTAGCTCATCTGTTCAAATACGATACGGCCTACGGAGTTTTTGATGGTGTTGTTAGTGTCGATGAAAACAGCATGGTTGTTAATGGTAAAAAGATAGTAATGTTGGCTGAAAGAGACCCGGAAAAGCTGCCATGGAAAGATTTGGGAGTCGATGTTGTTTTGGACTGTACGGGAGTATTTAAAGACAGGGAAGGATTGGGAAAACATCTTAAAGCTGGCGCCAGAAAAGTTATCATGTCCGCTCCGGCCAAGGACGACACTATTCCTTCATATGTTTTGGGAATTAATGACAGTGAATACAAAGGAGAGGATATTATCGACATGGGTTCGTGTACAACCAATTGTTTAGCTCCCTTGGTGAAGATATTGGAAAAGGAGTTCGGTATTGTTAAGGGTTTCATGACGACCATCCATTCATATACTAACGACCAGAATATTCTCGATTTGCCGCACAAAGATTTAAGGAGGGCGAGAGCGGCTGCCGAGAATATCATTCCGACAACGACCGGAGCAGCTAAAGCTATCGGCAAAGTTATACCATCGGTTAAAGGAAAGATGGACGGAATAGCGGTGAGGGTTCCGACTCCGGTAGTCTCTTTAGTTGACTTGGTCTGTGAAATCAAGAAAGAGACGACGGTTGAGGAGGTTAATTCCGTTTTTGATAAGTATTCGGACAAGGGAGAGATGAAAGGCATTTTCTATGTCGAGAAAGAGCCCCTAGTTTCTTCCGACTTTATCGGTAATTCTTTTTCTTCGATATTTGATCCGGAATATACCAAGGTTAACGGCAATATGGTCAAATTGATGTCCTGGTATGACAATGAGTGGGGATATTCCTGCCGTTTGGCTGAATTGGCCGAGAAGATTGGCAAAAACTAGTTAAACTCCCCGAAGGGGGAGTTTTTAATGTAAAGCATACAAATATAAACTACATCAAATTAATATAGACACATTTTTTCTATTGTTATATAATAATTATAAAGAATAGGCGCAATTTTCAAAGTTTTAAATGTATATAAAAATATGAGTTCTGTAAAATTTATAAACAAAGAGAATTTAAAAATAGCCCGTGAAAACATTGGAATTGATTCTCAAGTTGCTTCTAAAAAAATATCAGAATCAGTTAAAGATATGGTCGCTGAATGGGAGCATGGTGAATCATTACCAACTTGGTCTCAAGTGATAAAACTTTCCAAACTTTACAATGTTTCGGAATTTTTGTTTTTCTCGAATGAAATTATTAAAAAACAAAAATCAATACCCGATTATCGTGTCGGCTTTGATAAAAAAAGTAATGAAAAGGTTAAAGAGCTTATTAATCTTATTTTAACTAGACAAAAATGGCTAGAAGGGTACGTAAGAGAAGAAGGATTTGTTAAAAATAAACTCCAAGGATCTGGCAAGGACTTAGATTCTCCTAAGAAATTAGCAAAACTAATTACAGAAAAATTAAATATAGATATTACCGAATTTAAAAAAATTAAAAAACGTGAGGACGCTTTAAATTATTTAATTAAAAAAGCCGAAGCAAAGGGTATCTTTGTGGGAAAAACTATTTCGTATCATAAAATTAAAACAGACGACATGAGGGGATTGTTTATATCAAACGATTATTGTCCATTTATTATTCTCAACAGAAGAGATTCTTTATCGGCACAAATATTTTCTTTTATTCATGAATTGTCCCATTTTTTTAGAAGAAGCGACGCTGTGTCTAATGTGCTTGATTTCAGGTATTTAAACAGCAGGGCCAATTCCGAAGAAATTTTTTGCAATAAGGTTGTATCAGAGTTGCTCCTGCCTGCGAATGAATTCGGGAATATTTTTTATACCAAATCAGATATTGATAATATTTCAGAACTTTATAAAGTTAGTAAGATTTTTATTTTTTATCGTTTAAAAGAATTGGGAAAGATTAAAGCCGAAGAAGAATACGATTTAGAAAGGGAAATTCAAGTGGAAACAAACTCGAATATTATTAAAAAGGCAGAAAGAGATAAGGCTAAAAATGGTGGAAATTATACGAACAATATGAGAGATTCTAATGGCCGTCTCTTTAACAGTATTGTTTATAAGAATTATTCAGAAAATAAAATAGGATACGTGGAGGCATCAAAATTATTATTATTTTCTCCTGAGAAAATATGATTGTGCCTAATGATAAAAAATACATCATTGACACTAACGTCCTTTTTGGTTTTTCAAAATGGATACCGATAAATTTAAATAAATTTTTTTGGGATAGATTGGAAAATTCTCTTAGAGAGGGGAAATGGATACTTCTTGATGTTGTTGTTGATGAAATTAAATATGATCTGGAATTAAAAAAATGGTGCAAAAAACAAAAAAGAAACGGAATTTTAAAAAGTATTACCGATAATCATAGAAATAGAGCTGTTGAAATTAATAATATTTATAAAATGATTGGTGAAAATGGAAAATCAACCATTGATACTTATCTTATTGCATACGCAGAAGATAACGACTTGGCTATTTTTTCAATGGAATCTTTTCAAGTCAAAGAAAACAGCCTGCTTAAAATTCCCGATGTTTGTCAAAAATTACATATTCCAGTAATAAAAAGACCTGTAAAATTTCTTGAGACGATTGGTTTTAAAAATTAAAACAACAAAAATCAGCGTGCGGTAGTGTATTTAGATGAAGCTAATGAAGTTTGAGTTAAAAGAAAAAATTTCTGCCTAAGGGCAAATCCTTAAAATAGTTTTTTTCGTAGTAATTTATATTTATTGTATCGCGACAAGATATATTTTTGATTAGCTCTTTTTGCTATAGTTCATTTAGATTAAAATAGATTAATAATATTAAAAATTAAACAAAATGAATAAAAAGTGTAAAATAATAATTGCAATAATTTTCATATTGGCCTTGATGGCCGTTGGTTTCTTCTACTACAATAAAATGCAGGAAGACAGGATGGGCCCGGTTTCGTTTGATAGTTTTAAAAAGACGGAAACGGATGGCAAGGTCTTTATGGAAAACAAAGATATCGGCTTGAAGTTCATGGTTCCGGAGGGATGGGAGGTTCAAAATTTAACATGGTCTAGTATATCGGTAGTTAGTCAAGATTTTGAACCTTTTACTGATCCATCACCATTACCTAAAAAAGGATGTCTAATTAATATTAATCCAGAAATACAAGTCGAGGGTAGTGATTATGATTTGCAATACAGCGATTTAAAGGCAATGGCAAATGATAGTAATTATCTATTGCTCCACAATACGGAGAAAGAAAAATATGAATCAATAGAATTATCAGAACTTAAAGGAGTTAAAAGCGATTTTTTAATAGATAACAATATTAATAATGTCGGTAATCGTAGATACGTAGCCATACCTTATAATAATGTGATCTATTATTTTGAAGCAAGCATTTTTGGTGAAAATAAAGAAAAATGCCTTCAAGATTTTAATAATTTCTTAACGACAGTTTCTATCAAAAAGAAATGAAACCTCACAATTTACTAGTCGGTATGATATTAACAGTAATGTTAATATGCTTTTTGGCCATACCGCAAAAAATATTCGCTGCCGATTTTAATTTTTTCAATTTTGGTAGTTCGGAAGATTATCAGGTTTTATCAGAATTTGAAAGTAAAAGAATCATAGAAGAATTTCCGGGCATTTTATATAAAAAATGGTTTAATCTTTCAAGCGACGGATATTCTGAGCCCGAAGAAAGAACAGTAATTAGTCTCCTTAAGGAATTATCAACCTTGAACCTTTGGAATTACTACTTCCGCGATTTGCCCGTAGACGTTTCTTTTGCTGTCGCCAAGCAATCTGTGGAAATATCAAAGCTTGTCGCCACTGAAGATGTTTCTGGAGTATTGGGAAAAATTGAAAAAGAAACAGCCAAAGCGGCAGTCAGCTACCTCAAAGAGTACTTTTTCAAGAACCAAATAAAGGTCTCTTTCGGGGCAATGGAAGTTAAGTATAAAACCGAAACAGGTCCTGTCGATTCTCCATTCCAGTATATTATTATGTATCAGCCCATTAGCGATGAAAAAGGAAGGGTTGTTGCAAGAATGTATTCCCCAAAGGAAATAATTCCTCCACCAAGTAGAGGTTCTCTGGGGTTAGCCAAAGGATTTTTAAACAGTCTTGATTCTGGACAAAACATTCCTCCCTTTATCGTTGAAATCAGCGGAGAAATGAGAAAGGGTATGTACGGATCGCATTTCTGGAACGGTGATCCGGAAATCAAGGCGATTTTTCCGGAAAAAGTTCCCGATTTCGGATTAAAGCCACGCACCTGGCAAGAAAAGTACGTTATCAATCCGATAAAGGATGGTCTGAGCGGGATTTTGTCCTTTGGACAATTGTTGGGATTTCAAACCGAGTCAATTGATTATCTTTTGAAAGAGGGCGATACGGAAAAGATAGAAGAGGAGGTCAAAGATATGAAAGAAGAGAAGAGCGTTGAAGAAAGTTATCCTGAGAAAAAGGAAGAGATTGAAAAAAATAATTCCAAAGAAAACGAAAATATTATTAAGATAATCGAGAAAAAGGCTGAAGAAGAAAAAAAAGAGGAAATTAAAGAAGAGATAAAAATTAAAGAAAAGAAAGAAGAAAAGGTCGTTTTTTCTTCTTGTTCTAAGAATATTCCTTATGCCCCCAAACATAGCATCGTTTTTAATGAAGTCGCTTGGATGGGAAGCAAATCAAGTGCCAATGACGAATGGATAGAATTGAAGAATGTTTCCGGTAAAGACATTAATCTTAAAGGATACACCATCTCAGACAAGGGAGACCAGATAAAAATAGTTTTTGATAATTATTTTCTCCTCGCCGGAGATTTTGTCTTACTAGAAAGAACGGATGACGCATCGGTTCCATTAAAGCAG
>JBAZKU010000005.1:0-10494 GCA_041650615.1 Minisyncoccota bacterium | reverse complement strand
CTATTCGCTTCACTCGTTGTCCAGGACGGACCCGCTAAACGCTCCCGTTTGGTCGCGTTTATCGTCGCTCGATTACTCGGATTCGCTCCGCTCATCCTCGTATCTCGTTCGCCGTCTGTTCGCTTCCCCTAGTTGCGAATCATTAACTAAAAACATCCAGTATGCACTGGATGTTTTTAGTTAGTAGTCCCTAGAGAGGAAATATCACAACGATTAGGCGAAATTATTGAGGAAATTAAGCGGTGGGCGGAAATTCTAACACCGCCTAATTAAAAAGCCTCTTCAAATAAATGAAGAGGCTTGAAACGTTTCTCCTATGACGATCGTCAAATACTTGTAAGAGTCAAGCACAGCTTATTTTTCTTCCTTCTTTTTGGCAGCCGGGTTTTTAACCGGTTTTGGGTCTTGCTGAGTCCCTTTACTGCCAGTATTAGCTCCTGCCATACTTTTAGTTTTTTAGATTAATACTTTGGGTTTACGACACCCGTTTACGATTTATTTTCAAAAAAATAAATTTCTTGTTCAAGATTTTTTAGACCAAAATTATCCATCCATTGTTTTGCACCTTTTGTGTATAGGCTTTTAAAGGAAGAGTTTTTTTCTAGTCTTGAAACTGTATAAGCTAATATGTCGTTTCCTTTAGAATCTTTACCCTCATTAAGTTCTTTAAGAGTGTATTCAATACAATAAGCTAAACGATATGAGCCATCCGAATCAATAACGAAAGTTTCAGACTGACAGATACTCAGGGGGATATAAAGAATTCTTATGCCATCGACCATAAAACTTATACTACCCCTATCAACCATAACTGTTTTTGAGTCATTGAAATCTTTAAGAAATTTTTGTTTACCAATAACTTCCGATAACTTTATTACGTCATCAAGTTTATACAATTTGAGATAGACTCCAACTCCGTGATTATCACCAATCACCCTTGTTTCTTTAAATTGTTCCCAGAAAATTAACCAATCATTACTATCCATGACGATTTCTCCATTTTTAGAAACAACCTCGGATGCGGGGGTTACGTGAAGTTCGTCAATTAACCGCTGACTCATTAATAAACGAGCGATTTTAGATAGACAACGGCAATTTATTGTTGTTGCCGTGAATAATGATGTAACCTTACCCCCATTGTTTTGGGCTACAGTATATTTTCTCGCTTCTTTTAAGCCAGTGATAGCCATGTCATATGCTTTACCACTTTGGCGCTGTTGATTAAGTATGGATTTAATACCGTCTACAGAAATATCCATCCAATCAAATAGAAATTTGTTTTCATTTAGACAATCTTTTTGCAATAAGTATGATCCATTGTCTATTAACCCGAAACTAATATCGCTTCTTTCTTCTTTTAGCCTTTTTAAAATTGGTATATGCCATTTTTGGAGAATTCTTCCTTCATGAATAACTGAGGCATTTTTTGGCAATTGAGAGACAATATTCGATATTTTAGTTTCCAGTTCCGTTGCTTTTGAAACTTTAGCTGATGACTGTTCTTTTTGAAAAAAACAGTGTAAACAATTCAGATTGCATGTCCTTTCTAAAATGAGGGAACACAGGGTTGGGTATTCATTCTGTAAACAAGTAGTCATTTTTTTTATCAACCCTTGTTTTTCGGCTTTGCTACTATTACTCGTCATTAAATAATGCCAGTAGTCAATTGATTCAAATTTTCTCATATATTTTGTTTTTAATGTTCATTAATAACTAATTTATTAATCTAAACATAATACCACAAAATAGCATTACGGTCAATATTAAGTCAGTAGTTATTACACCAAAATATGACAAAAATACAATAAAACATTGGCTTTTATGATATACTATAAAAGTGTTGTCATAATTATTGACACTTTTTCAAACATTTGCTATAATTACTATAACGATGATTATTTATCGTTGCGGCAACATTAAATTAGATATATGAATATCAATAGTGCGTTAAAAGATTTAGGTTTAACCGAAAAAGAAGCGAGTGTATATATCGCTTTACTCGAAATTGGTGAGGCCACGGTCATGCAAATTGCGCGCCAGACAAAACTAAAACGACCAACCATATATATTTTATTGGACGTATTAAGAGAAAAGGAATTAGTTTTAAAAATTCCTCATGCCAAAAGAGCAATTTTTATAGCTAAAGATCCGGATGATTTTTTTCGTGAATCACTATATAAAGCCAAAAAAGCATATGATATGCTTTCTGAAATAAAAGCTATCCAAAAAAAGGAAAATAAAATTTCTGTAAAATACTATGAAGGAGAAAATGGAGTTGAGGAAGCACTTTTTTATCACGCTGAAAAATTAAAAAAAACAGAGATTGTTGGCTTTTTTGCTAAGGCCGAGAGAATATCGCCAAAGCTTTTAGAAATTTCTCATCGCTGGCGAGAAACCATGAATCGTTATGAAGTAACTTTGCGAGGATTTGCCCCCGAGCACGGAACATTAAAAGAATTTCGCAAAACAGATCAAAATCTTGGACAAATTTTTAAATCAATTCCACATGAAACATATTCTTCTAATTGCTCAATAGATGCGACCGCTCTATTCGTACGTATTGTTTTGTTTGATGTTAATCAGGCTATAATTATTGAAAATTTAGAAGTAGTTAAAACGATTAAACAAATTTTTGAAGAGAGGTGGTTAAAATATAAATAAGAATTATTTATCGTTAACAAAAAAGAACGTGCAATTGCACGTTCTTTTATTTAAGTAGTCTTAAAGTCTGAAATTTGCCAAAATTTTGACGAGATTATTGGGGAAATTGAGAAGTGGGCGGAAATTTTGAAAAGCTAGGTATGTTTTTTATTATTTTTTAGGTGTATCTCTTTTTTGAACGGCTTGCTTGGCCTCGTCAGGTAATTCATCATAAAAAGCTCCTATTTCTTTCGGTTCCGTGATCATTTTTTCAGAAATGAAATTCAAAAGACCAAATAATTTTACCACACGAGTTGTATCCTCTTTCAAATCCAATTCTCCTGGATGAACTGCATTATTGCCAGTAATACGGAGTGCGTCTAAAGATTTTTGGATTGTTGGATTTAATCCTTTTTTAACTAAAGCCGCAATATCATCATTGATGTTTTTACCATTTTCTCCTAACTGTATGCAGAGCTTCTGCAATGCTAATCTTAAAATGGCGGCAGCAGAGCGGGGTGAATCATTTAGCACATTTGCGGCTTCCAGATAATCGGTCTGTATTTCTTCAGAAAGATCGGAGTTTGGTTGTTCTACAATTATTTTTTTTGGGAAAATCACAGAAGTCTTATCCCATAATGACATGCCATTACAGTGTTCACAGATTGAAATAGTCCAAATTTCCGGAAGATTTCCAGTAACCGTGGTTAAATTCATGATATTAGAACTATAAACCTTGCCGGCATATGTATTCCTGTTTGCCGTTGTGTATGAGTCCCCAATTGCGCTTAAATGTGACCAGCGTTGCTTTGCAAAAACACCACAATGTGGACAATGAAATTGGCCTTCTGCGTGTTTAGGAGGAAAATAATTTTCTTTACTCATAATTTTATAAGTTATATTTTTATTCAAAATGACTTCGTTTCTACAACTAGCCCTTAATTACTGTGCTACTTATGATTTTTGAGTCTTCTTCTGACACTGCATCCACGGCAAAGAGTAATTAAATTATCAAGATCGGTGTTTTTACCATCTATTTTAGCCACATACAAATCTCTGTTATAAATCTTTAAACTCTTTTTTTGGTTCATGCCACAATCTTGGCACTTATAATTATCTCTTATTAATGCCTTTTCTCGGTTTCCCCCAAAATTTCTGAGGTCATGCATTCTTTTAAATTTTTCTTTTACTTCGTCCCGCTTATAATACTCTTTTCTATACTCATCTTGTTTTTTCTTCCATTTATATTTATTTCTTAATCTAGATGACTCAGCAATACTTTTAAAATCATCGCTTTTTGCATAGCATTTTTCACATAATCCATTAGAACGATGCCTAATCGCGGTAGTTCCACAAGATCTGCACTTATCATAATGCCAACTCCATCTCCTCTTTTTTTTATTTAAAATTTTTCTGTATAAATCTGGCAGTAAAGCTTTAAGTTTTAACGATGTTGTTCCTACTGCTTCCGCAAATCGCTCTACACTTATAAAATTTGAGTAATCCGGTAATTCATCAATTTTTTTTAATAACTTGCCTCTTTCCTTTTCTTGCTTATCTTTATTTCTTTTTAAATACGTTTCTCTTATTTCTTCGGATGCCGCCAATTGAAGTAATTTTTTTTCTTCCTTTGACATTTGGTTTATGTCAAAATCATATTCTTTTAATATTCTCTGTGCCACTCGCTTAATTAAAATTTGCTGAGCCCTAGATCGTGATATATTAAAAGTTTTACCTATTTTTTCAAAGGTATCGCCATTATTATACATCTCTAAAATTATATTGTTTCTTTCTATTATGTTAATCATGTTCGACTCTATAAGAATCATCAAATAAAAAGGCTTCTAATTCTTTTGACGCTATTTCATGGATACGTGTTACCAATTTTCCAAATATTTCTCCATCAATGGTATTTGCATCGAATCTATCTGGTTCCTTTTTTTCTAGTTTTATAAGAGCTTCTTTAATTAAAATATCAACATACCTTTGAAATAAATAATCTCTCCACCTTACCGACTCCGCTCCATATTCATCTATAATATATTTAGCCAATGGACTTGATGTGTTAATCCAATAAATCCCCCCATTAACATCTTGAGGTCTTTGATAAATTAACCCCTGGCTCTGTTGAAGAAATATTTTATTTCCAGGTTCAAGAGGATCTTCGTCGTGGCCAGATAATAAAATTCTTGGAAATCTACTATTTTTTGTTTTTTCGTCATTACCTTCTTTATTTTTATTCTCCCCGTCATTTTTATCCGTTGTATTATCAGAATTGATTAACGGAGGTGGCGTTTCTCCGCCAATATTTCCACTATCAAAACTTCCATTATTTTTATTATATTTCTCATTGTTGTCGCCTACCTCACTATCAAGATTACTTCCGATATCACCATCTCCCGGCTGTTTACTAATAAATATTTCGCCTAAAATTTTATTCATGAAGCGGTTTTTCCATTGATTTAAAAAATTATTAAAATCTGAGGAAATCTTTTTATTGCTTTCTTCTTTTTCTTTTTTCTCTTGTGATGATATCTTTCTACAAAGATTTTCTATTGATTCTTTTATTAAATCTAATACGACTTTTGATTTTTCATTAGAAATCAATTTTACCCTATCATTAGACACGCAATCATCGTCAGGATCTTCTAAAATGGGGCAGGAACATTCCCCGTATATAAAATCTGTTTGAGGATAATATAAGCCAAACTCCCTTAAGTAATAACTACCAATTACACCCATTTCTCCTACTATATCAATTCTATTAAGATCACTATATTTACTATTAGAAGACAGGGCTATCTCTGATGTTTTTAGGATTATTTTTCCTTTTTCGAAATTTTTATTAGCCAAAATTATTTGTTTTTTCTCGTGTCCATCATTATGAATAGCTTCTTCAGGCATATCTATACTACGGGCGTCTCGAAATTTTTTAGTGGTTTTATGGAGTCCGACTTTAATCCTGTAAAAATAATCTCTTTATTATAAAAAACATCTATTTTGACTCTCTCCATTATCCTCATGGATTGGGGGTGTTTTTTCAATTTATCACACAACTTTAAAACTTTTATTTGTTTTCCTATACCTCTTGGTTTGTAGCCTCTTACTACCGTAAATCCCTTTACGCCAGATAAACTTAGGTCTGTTATTTCGGCTATTTTAAAAGCTTCTTCAATATTTATTTTTTTGTCCTTAAAATTATCGGCAAACCCGTATTTCTTCTTTTCATTAAATCCAAATATATTAAGGAGGCCATCCTTATATGTTATAAAATATGATTTTTCAAACATTTGTCGCATGTAGAACTTTCCTCCGTTACCATGCCCCCCGTAAGTTTTTTTAATTACACCCCTTTTAGCTGCTTCAGGGTCGCCCCATCTTTTTAAGGCTTTATTAATGTCGTCTGATGACATTCCAACAAAATCAATACATTCAAAAGTGGGTACGTCGTTATTATCAAAAAACCTTAAACTTATTTTTTTATTTTCATCAGAAATTCTTTTTCTATTGTAAGCGTCAACTGAGTTTTTAATCCATTCAGCGAGACCCTTTTCATGATCAAATTTGAACTCATTTCCAATAATATCGAGTAAATGGTCGTCTATTTCATTTTTTTCTTCTAAAATTTTATAATTTTTCATATTAATTATTCATCTTATAATTAATTTCTTTATCAAACTTTTTAATCATAAAATAATGAAAATTTATTATTAATTCGTATTTGCCAATGTTTTGCTTTTTCAAAAACTCTATTATGTCATTAATATATTTTAATCTGCCCTTAAAATCCATTCTGCTTGCCCTTACACTAATTCCAATATAATCAAAAAAGTCAGTATCAAAAACATCGTCTAGCTTGCCGACTATAAAATTTTTAAATGCATTAAGGCTCGTAATTCTTAGAATTTCTTTCTCTATATATCTATCAAAATTGTCGTTTTCTAGAACTTTTTTGCCTACCACTTTATTTTTAATTTTTAAAGCGGTATCCAATCCCTTTTCAGTTAGAGCGAATATCATATTTCTAGCTGATAACATCCCCTTGTCTCTGAAAGTGTATAAAGGCCTCTTTATTGAATCACCTGAATCCGGATACTGTTCATAGCCTTTCATGTGAAAGTCCTTAGAAAATTTTTTGAATAGAGCGACAGAGATATCTTCAAACTTCAAATTTTTTCTTTCCCCATTTGAAAGTTCAAATAAAACTAAAAGTATTTTTTGTTGTTTTGATAAGTTAAAATTATCCATAAAATTTATAATCTAAATTTTTTATTTTTTGGGTAATGAAATTTTGATTTGGCGATTTTCACGCTTTTTTCTATTTCTGAAAAAATTTTATTAACTTCCTCTTCCGTGTACTCATACGCGCTTCTATTAGAGCAATTACTTAATACTCTAACCTTATTTAAAACATCATTCGTTCTGTTAACGGCCAGTCTTTTAAATCGTTCTCTCTTGTTTGTGGATATTTTTTCTGTCATATTTATAAATAAATTGTTTATTTAGTAAATATAGCATATCCTTATTAAATGTCAAGTCTATTTATAATTAATCTTGTTCTACCATATTTTAAAATAATTGTTCTTCTAATATTAAACAAAATTTTCCTATTGATTCGCTCCACAATTTCTGCTATAATACTCTCATAGACTTATTAATAAACAATAATAAGGCAGGAAGATAAAACCTAGCTACGGCTAGTCAGATTACATCCACGAATTTAAAAACGCAGTCTTCAATATAATAATGAGCAAAGTCTAAATCTTTGCCAACTCAACTTAAAACACGAGCAATATATCCGGATATATGGCTTGTGTTTTTTTGTTTGGCCGAGTGGCCGTCTTATCGGGGCTCCTGCTAAGCCCCAGATAAGACGGCTCTATCGTCTTTAATGTTTCCTTTGATGTAAACATAGTCTGGCCGGCTCTCTGTTTTTTTCTTTTTTTCGGCGGATCCCCGTGGGGGAGCCGAAAAAAGAAAAACAGAGACGGCCGGAAGTGTTAGTTAAAGAACAAAACACAGTGTGCCTATAAACTTGACTATAGGCACACTTAACGCCGTCTGCTATGGAATACAAACCATTAGCTTACCGGCATAAACTAATCAAATCGGGGAATTTGATTGAGATATACTCTTACGAGCAGGCAATACGAATAAACCACAGAAGAAAGAAACGAAGAAAACGACTAAAAGAAAAACCCAAAGAAGACGAGATAGACAAACGGATAAAGAGCGATTTTTCGCTTAGACGGACAAGGGCTAATATTGTCCGCCTCGTTAATTCCAATCCGGAATTGAAAGTCTTCATTACTCTTACTTTTGACGACAAGAAATCGAGCGACGGCTCGTTTACAGATATAACAAAATGTAATTTAATCTTTTCTAATTTCATTAAAAGATTAAAACGCTATTATCCGGATTTGCTCTATCTGGCCGTTCCAGAATTTCAAAGCGATTATTACTATCGCTCAAAAGTCAGGAAAGAACACGGCGGAAATATTCATTATCACGTCTTATCTAATCTTCCTTATACGGCTAATAGCAGTTTAGCCAAACTCTGGCGATATGGCTTTGTTAATATCAATAACATTCGCCACGTCTCCCGTGTCGGCCTCTATGTAGCCAAATACATCGCTAAAGAATTGTTTGACGGAAGACTGGCCGGAAAGAAGAAAATCTTTTATTCTCGTCAACTCAAACGCCCGGAAGTTATCATTACCGGGCAAAAAGTAAAAGCGTATCTTAATAGTCTCAAATCGCCCCCGGAGTTATTGCTGGATAAGCAGTATCATTCCGACTATGTCGGAGAGGTTCGCTACCGCCTCTTTAAAAACGGTTAGCAAGTCGTCTTGAAAGTCCTTTGATGTAAACATAGATTCGTTCCAAAAAAATGTTAAGCCTGGAGATTATTCGGAAATCTCTCGGCATCCACGCCGCCGAGTATTCCGAAGAAGATTTAGTTATCATGAGGCGTGATATGTATCAATTCGCTTATTTCGCTTACAACTTTTACTACAACCATAGAAAAACGACAAAATAGATTATAAATTAATAAATATTGAAAAAATACAAATATATGCTAATATCCTTAATGGACACAACTCATACAGTAAAAGCTACTATCCTTACATCCAAGCGACGAGATAAGTCGTTTTGATATAAAGAGGGCGGTGGCTGTTTCAACAAGGCTTTTGCTGAGTTGTGTCCAACAGTTCACCGCTCTCTTTTTATTTATAAATCTTAATCCTATGCAAAAAGGAATAATTTATTATCGGGTCTCAACCGAAGACCAAGCCCAAAACGGGGTTAGTCTTGAACAACAGAAAAAGGCTTGTTTAGAGTACGCTCTTAATCACGATATAGAAATAGTTAAGCTATTTCACGATGACGGAGTGTCGGCTAAAACCGTAAACCGCAAAGGTCTGCAAGATTTACTTGCCTACTGTGCGAAGAATTATAAAAACCTCGATTCAGTTATCGTCTATAAAATTGACCGGCTATCAAGAAACGTAAAAGACTACGCCACTATTTTAATGGCTCTGGAAGAATCGAAAATTAAATTTATATCCGCTACCGAAACAGTCGACAAAACGCCGAGCGGAAAACTAATCGGCACTATAATGGCCTCGTTCGCTCAATTTGATAATGACGTTAGAAGTGAAAGAGTATCTTCTTGTATGTTAGAAAAGATAAAGCAAGGCATTTGGTGCTACAAAGCCCCTCTTGGCTATCTAAACAGCCGAGACGAGCAAAATAGAGCCATTATAACGATAGATAAGCCAAGAGCCGAGATTATTAAAATGGCTTTTGATAAATTCTCAACCGGAGCCTATCAAATGGAAGAAATACGAAAGATAATGATTAAGGTGGGATTCAAGTCTTGGAAAAATAAAGAATTAAGCAATCAAACTTTATTTAAAATATTAATGGATAAATTTTACTTAGGAATAATGACCGTCAAAGGGCAAGAATATCCGGGAACACAAGAGGCAATAATCAACGAGCAAACTTTCTATAAATGCCAAAAATTAATTAAAAACGGAAACAAGGGCGATAATATTTCTACCGCCAGAGTAAACGAGACTTTTCCGCTCCGCCATTTTATTTTATGTCCGCATTGTGGCCGACCATTAACCGCCTGTATGTCTAAAAGCAAAAGCGGAAAACTCTACCCGTTCTATAAATGCTATAACAAAGATTGCCATGGCCTAAAATCTGTTTCTAAAGATAAATTAGAGGGAGAATTTATGAGTTTCTTGCGAAAAATCACGCCCGATAAAAAATCATTGGACGGTTTCCGCAAGGTCTTGCTTGATGTGAGCCGAGAAATGACCGGCAAACAAAAAAATAACTATAAGATTAATCAAGACAGACTAGCTCATTTTCAAACCGAAAAAGCCAAACTAATTGAAATGAAGAAAAAAGATTTATTGGACGATGAGGACTTTAAAAATGAAATGGAAAAAGTAAAAAATAATATCAGCGACATCCAGGCTACCGCTTGCGATCAGCCGGCTGATAACCGCAGTATCTTTAAAGAAGCAGATAGAGTTTTTAAAGTCATTGCTAATCTCCCGGCGACCTACAAAGAGGCAACTTATCCGGAAAAACTGAAATTACAGGGTTTGATTTTTCCCGAAAAACCCGTTTTTGATTTTACAGGAAATCGAACACCTAAAATTTCCCTAATTCTACAAACAAAAAGAGAACTGGCACAAGCCAGTTCCCCAATAGTAGTCCCTAGGGGAATCGAACCCCTGTTACCAGGATGAAAACCTGATGTCCTAACCACTAGACGAAGGGACCGCAACATTTAAATAAGATTAAGGAAAATCCTTAATCGCAAGATTATTT
>JBAZKU010000004.1:0-11164 GCA_041650615.1 Minisyncoccota bacterium | reverse complement strand
CATTTTTTACTGATAAATATTGCGGATTAACCAAAGAAGTTTTTGATAAGCTCGCAAAGGAAAAATATCTAAAAATCAAAATTAACCAAGAAATATTAAACATCGGGGATGCAACAATACAACTTGTTTATTATTTTAAATTTAAAATAAGCATAGATAAAATTAAATTGGCCGAATGTTTAGATGAGTATTTATGCGGTTTTATTAAAAATCAATATAATGACGGCACTAAATACGCCTATACAAAACAAGTTAAGGAAATCAGCGATGCAATAAAAAAACTCATTAGCGCCGGTTTTCCCGCGGAGTCATTACTAATAGACAACGCTCAAATCTTTCCCAAAAATAAAATGGATATTCGCCCGACCGATGGAGACCGGCAAGAGGCCATTTTATTATATGATTTTCTTGACACTGTGCTCGCGATGGAAAAAGAAGGGCTACTAAAAGTTTTGGATATAAAATACAGAAACGAAGTAAATAAATTGTTTAGCTCCTCTAACCTATTGTGGAGCGACCCGATTAAAATTAAAATTGGCATTACTAATAAATTCTATCAGGCAGAAATTGCCGAAATTAAAAAAACAGAGATGTTGTTGGATAAACTCGAAAAAGATATTCAAGAAGAAGCCGAAGAAAATAATCGTAAGATGGGAGATTTTATTCAACCCCTACAAAATACAAATTTTGTTTATAATCCCAATACGGGAGACGACAAATTGAAAGGAGCGGAAAAAGAGCAGAACACCCAACCAATTCAACAAATTAAGATAAGAAATATTACATTAAACCAAGAAAATTTAATGATAGAAATAAACAACGGAGAGAAAATTATATCTTTTAAGTCCAGAAAAAGTAAGGGTGAAAATGAGGAAACAAAGTTTTTCAAAATTGTTTATCATCTGTGGGAATTTAGGGAAGAAATTGATAAAAACAACAAAATCATCGTGGAGGGAGATTGGATAACCATATCTAATTTAGCAAAAGGGGCTGAAAGCACAGAGGGGGCTACACTAAAAAATATAAGCCGATTAAAAGACAAGTTTAGTAAGGAGGGAGTCCCGATTGAAATAAGGGCAAGTAATAATGGGAGATATAAACTAATAATACAAAAAAATTAGTCGCCGGATATTTGTAAGACAATTTTGGAATTAATAGATTAGTCAGTTTAATTGAATATAAATAAAATTATTATAACTTTGGACATCAAATTTAATGTCCAAAGTTATTTTTAGAACCAGTCATCTATAATAGAGGGAGAGACAGGATTAAATCCTGTTTTTTGTTTGAAAAAATCTCTGGCCGTTGTCTCATCGCTGGTTTTTCCTTTGGAGGGTTGCCGGTTTTGGGGCGACGGCTTGAGGTTAAACCCTCCTTTATGGCTGTTAATTACAATACCCGTTTGATTAAAAGCAGAGCGAGTTATTCTCCCAGCGAGATAGCCAAACTTTTTGGTATAGATAGAAAAACCGTCTCGCGCTGGATAAAAGAGGGTTTAAAAGTTATTGAAGGCGGCACTCGCCCCCTTGTGATGGGCGAAGATTTAAAAGTATTTATTACTAATAAGCAAACTAAAAGACGGCCTAAATTGGCACAAAACGAGTATTTTTGTATGAAGTGCCACAAGCCAGTTAAGGCGCGGCCTGGGAGCGAACAGACGATTAAAACTGGCAAAAAGATAGGCAAGGGCGACTGGGAACAAATAAATAAAATCGGAAACTGCGAGCATTGCGGAACTAAACTCAATAAATTTATACGGGTCTGCCAAGGGGATTAATAGATTGTTTAACTTACTCCGTAAATGTCCCAATATTTATAATTAACCATTCAAAAGTAAAAATATGGCGATGACAACATACAAAAACGAGTTAGTTAAAAGGCAATTCTACGGCCACTTAAAGAACGCGAAGGGTTTTTCTCCAAAAACGATTGATTGCTTTGAGAAGGCCATTTGGCTTTGGGAGGATTTTACCGGTAAAGCCGACTTTGCCAATTTTAACAAAACAAAAGCGGAAGAATTTAAGGAATGGCTAAAAAGCAAAAAGAAGGTGCACTCCGAAGGCGAGGTTAGCTTATCTTTCTGCTATGGCAATTTAAGGCATCTAAAAACCTTTTTTGAGTGGTTATCAAAACAGTCGGGTTATAAATCAAAAATAAATCAGACCGCCATTGATTATCTTAATTTAACGATGGGCGAAATTAGAACAGCTACCCAGCCCCGAAATGGAGAATACCCCGCTTTAGAGGATATTAAATCGGTAATTGAGCATATCACGGGCAAATCGGAAGTAGAAATGAGAGACAAGGCCTTAATCTCCCTAACCTTTTTAACCGGCGCGAGAATTGCCGCAATAATCAGTTTGTCTATGCAGTGCTTTGATAAAAAAAATTTAACTATTCACCAAGACCCCACCATGGGAGTATGGACAAAAAATTCAAAAAATATCACTACCGCGATTGTGCCATTTTCTTACAAAGAGCCACTAAATTATTTTCTTGAATGGTTTGATTATTTGGAAAAAGATAAAAAATTCCAGCCGACCGACCCGATTTTTCCGGCCACCAAAAGAGAGAATGGGGCGGATAATTTAAGTTATTACAGCTCGGGAAAGGTTGAGCCGACTTTTTGGAAAAATACCACCTCTCCCAGAAAAATATTTGAAAAAAGATTTGCACAGGCGGGAATTAAATATTATCACCCCCACACCTTCCGACATTTATTAGTAAAAGAAATAAGCAAATTACCACTAACCGAAGAACAGAAAAAAGCTTTTAGCCAAAATTTAGGCCACGAAAATATGGGCACAACCTTTGGTTCTTATGGCTACGGTCGGATTAATGACGAACGACAAATAGAAATAATCCGAAATATAAATTTTGATGGAAGACAAGGAGAGGTTAAACAATTCATAGGCGTAGATAAAAAAGAATGGGAAGAATTGAGAGAACTTATAAAAAATAAAAAGTAAAATAATTTTATAATGATTAGCTTGCCCAAATTTAAAGAATTGCTGGGAGACGAAGCTCAAGGTTTATCCGACGAGGAGATTGAGCGTATTCGTGATGCGCAATATCAGCTTGCGCGGCTGGCTTTTGATAATTGGGCAAGAGAAAAGGGGCTAATCAAAACTACCCACAAACCGGCAAATATGGTATAATAATTACGAACCCAACCGACTACCGAAATTTTTTGTGCCAAAATTTAGACATCATTTTGGCATAGGAATGGGGCGGCTATCGCTTCAGCTATCATTTCGGTAGTTGGGTTCAAAAGCGAGAAACCGTCCCATTTTTGTTAAATAATAAATTTACTATGGCAAACCAATCTAAAAAGGGAATAATTTACTACCGCGTGTCAACCGAAGACCAAGCACAGTTTGGAGTTAGTTTGGAGCAACAAAAAAAGCATTGTGTCGGCTATGCCCAAGCCAACGGCATTGAAATAGTAAAAATGTTTCACGACGACGGCGTGTCCGCCAAAACTACCGACAGGCCGAGCTTGCAAGAGATGATTAAATTTTGTGGCCAGAAAGACAGCGCCATAGATTTTATTATAGTTTATAAAATAGATAGATTAACCAGAAATGTAAACGACTACACGAACATACTTTTTTTAATCAACAAACTCGGCATAAAACTTGTTTCCACCACGGAAGCGATTGACGACACTCCCATCGGCAAATTTATCGGCAATGTAATGGCGGCCAATGCCCAGTTGGATAATGATATTAAAAGCCAGAGAGTATCCGCTTGTATGATGGAAAAAATCCATCAGGGTTATTGGTGTTGGAAAGCGCCCTTTGGATATTTAAACAGCCGAGACGAATTTAATAAAAAAGTTATAGTTTTGGATAAAAAACGAGCCCCGTTGATTAAGTGGCTTTTTGACGAATATGCGACTGGTCTTTACACCCTTGAAGAAATCCGGCGCAAAGTCAACGAAAAGGGTTTAAGAAGCTGGGCGGGCAGAGAAATATCAGCCCAGATGATAGACAGGATAATTGCCAGAAAATTTTATATTGGCATTATGGCCACGAAAGGTGGCGAATACGAAGGGGTGCACGAAAAATTGGTTGATAAGGAAACTTTTTACAAATGCCAAGGTATTTTGAGGCGCAATAATAGAGGCGAGAGTATATCAAGAAGCCAAGCCAGCGAATTTTTCCCGCTCCGGCATTTTGTTATTTGTGCCTATTGCGGCAGACCACTAACCGCCTATTTTGCGACCGGCAGATGGGGAGGCCAGTATCCGTATTACCGCTGTTATAATAAAAATTGCGCTTCTAAAAAATCCATCGCTAAAAAACAAGTAGAAGACGACTTTAAGGATTATTTAAAGACAATCACTCCCAAAGATAAATTTCTTAATACTTTTAAGGCCACCATTCTTGATGTTTGGGAGGAGGAGTATAAAAAAATAAACCAAGACAGAAAAAACAGAATTAAGCGAGTGGAAGAATTAAGGGAAGAAAAAACAAAATTGATTGAAATGAAAAAAAGAGATTTGTTGCCCGACGAAGATTTCAAAGAGGCCTTCGGCGAGCTAAAAACAAAAATTGATATTGAAGAAACTGATTTAAGCGAAAATAAATTAGAAGAATTTAAAATTGACGAAGCGGTTGATTATGTTTTTGATTTTATTAAAAATCTCCCAGAACATTGGGAGAACGCCACCTTTGAACAGCAAATAAAAATTCAGGGTTTGATTTTTGCCGAAAAGCCGACTTACGACTATAAAAAATTTCAAACCCCGAAATTGTCGCCAATCTTACAAACAAAAAAAGAATTGGCCATAGTCAATTCCTCTTTGGTAGACCACTGTATTCAGAATTTAAACCCCATTATACAGGATATTCAGAAATGGTATGAATACTTGGGTCAAATTAAATATAGCAAAATTTAGCCCTAAAAGTCAATGATTATTTACCCTAAAGCGTGCCGCGTCGCCCTCTGTCATTGGCTTATAAACTATTTCAACCAATCTTACTAGTTTCGTCGCACTTTCCAGAGCTTCTTGGTCTGTTAAGTCCTTATCAAAATGCTTTTTATATAATTTTTGGAAGTTTTTTAATGCCCCATCTGAAATCATTTTAAATCAAATTTTATTATTAAGTTTTTAATTTTTTCCATTTTTTAAAATAAGTTTTATAATAATCTCTCTTTTTATTTTGATGAGGCCAGATACTTTTTAATTTATTCAGTAATTTTCTGTTTAATTTTGATTCAGTTTTTTCATTATCAACCAAATATTTACCGCTGATTTTACCGGATATTAAATCAAGCAAGTAATCATTAATTAGGGTAATTTGCCTTTTACTTTTTTCTTTTCGGATTCTTTGTGGATAATAGATTTTACCGGATATTTCTATTTTGTCCTTGTTTTTTCTAAGCCCCACATAAGTTGCGTATTGTTTAGCTTTTTCTAGGCCGCCTCCTTTGACTAAATCAAAGAATTTTGGAGGGTAATTAAAAATTTCTTCCTCAATAAATGCACATTGTTTTTCTCTATGGTTGTAAAGTAGTTTAAGCCATTTATTTTCTTCTTCGGCGTCCCTGTTTTCCAGCGGAGAGGTATAAAAAACAAAGGAGTCACACCATTTTGCCTTACCAAATTCTTCCATTGCCAATATTGATAAATGGAAAGCGCTCGGCCAGCTTTTATTAAAAAATAAAAGTATTGAATCAAAATGTAATCTTAAGCCGTTATCAAAAGCAAGGGTAGATATTTTTTCAATTTTTTTGAGATTCAAATTTTTATTCATTGTTTAATTTGCAAAATATCATATCCGCCGTTATTCTCATTCAATTTTTTTACGCTTTTGTCGTGGAAAATACACAAGTTATTTATCTAACTCCAAAATCTCCCAGCTTGAAAGGTTGTTAGGGTTGTATTCGTATTTTTCGCTGTCGTTATACCGCCAGCTCCCATTTTCGTAAATCGCAATCCCGCCCCAAACCTTTTTACCTCGCTTATTCTGCGCCTTAATGTATCTCTGGAGGCCTTCGGCGCGAGAACCGGCATCTTTGGCCGTCATTCCGCTCTTTGTGTCAAAAAGCCCGATTGTGCCGTCTTTTAGTTTGAAAATGAAGTCAACATAAAAAGCCCTATCCACGCCGTTCTCGTCTTTATATGGCACGGCAAAATATTTTACCTCGCTCTCGCCATTTTTAAACCACCACACTACCTTTTTATCATCTTCTAACATATCAGAAAATAATTTTTCCGGCTCGCTCGGCTTGCTGGTATAAAAGGGCTTCATCGCGGATTTTTGATAGGCCTCTTTTTTATAATGGCTGTTGTAATTAACTACAATCGGCACTTCCCACTCCGGCACATCAACCCGCTCTCTAACTTCGTTTAATTTTTCCACCACTTCCGCCTTATATCTCTCTTTTGCCAAGTTTACAACATCAACCAACGGCTGGATATTCTCTTTACCTAAAACAACCTTTTGCGCCGCTGGGCTGTATTTTTTTATGCCAAAATTAACTTCAAGAAATTTATAAAGAGCGTTTTTCATTCTATCGCTTGAGTCCGATGGCGCATAGGGCGAGCAGTTTTGAAAAATAAATCTGTCAAAACGATTTTGTAATTCCAGATTGTTTAATTTTATCTCTATTTTGCCCTTGCTTTCAATTTCGCCGACCTTATCAATATTTTCAATTTTGCCGTCGGCGATTATTGGGCTCACAATTTTTGACGGCGATGATTTTATTTTGTCTTTTAATTTATACTCCCTTGCCACTTCTTGAAAAATCTTAATAAATTCTCCCGACAACCGCGTCCGCTCTCTTTGTCTTTTCAAAAAGACCGACGGCAAGGCCACTTTGCTATATATTTTTTCGTCTCTTTTCGCTTCGTAAATTGTGATGTAGTCCCTCGCGTAGTCCTCGGTAATGTTTATATTGGCCAGATTGGTAAAAATATAGCCCTTGTTTAATTCCGGCTCTTTCAAGTAGTATTTTAACTCCGGCATTCTCATTATTCTGCCGATGGTCTGGATTGTGAACTGAAAGCTCTTTGACTCCCTAAAAATAACCAAAATGGACGCTCTGGGGCAATCCCAGCCAAGCGCTATGGCTTGTTTGAAAATCAAAACCTCTACCTCGTTGTCGTTTCTTTCAATGTTTGGCAGAGTGTCTGATTTATCCTCTGAAAGCCAGATGGCCAGCTTGCCGTTTTTAATCGTAATTTTAAATTTCTCTAAAATTTTTGTTATCTCCTCCTTTTTATCCGTGAGCTCGCCTTTCTTGTCTGGGAGCTGGATTAAAACAAGCGGATTAACTTTTGACCCTTGCCTTTCATACATTTTGGCCAGCTCCTCCCGTTTTTTTAACGCTTGCCCGATTACCAGTTCGTCCGAGCTTTGGGATTTTATCTCTACATTTAAAAATTCTGGGTTGACGGCAATTTCCGACTTAATCATTTCTTCCGCCTTAACATCAGACAATCGCACTTTTTCCATTTCGTCCGCGCCTTCCCGAAGATTGGGAGTGGCGGAAACTTCCAGCGTGATTTTGGGAGAAATAGTGGCGATGAGTTCTTTTGATTTTTCCGAATTGGCTGTGTGATGGCTTTCATCAATAATCAAAATAATCTCTCGGCCTTCTTCTTTGGTATTTTTAACAATGCTGTTTAAATTATTGTCTTGCTCATTTTCTTTAACAAAAATGTTTATATCCTTTTTGTTTATGCTGTGCCAGTTTATAAAAAGGATTTCATTTTCTCTAATTTTTCGGTCTTCCAAATCCTCAAAATAAGAACATTCAATAAGTCGGTCGTCTTCAAAATACGCCTCCAATTTATCTTTGCTCTGCTCGTGGAGCATTCGGACTGAAACCCAGATAAAAGAAAATTTCTTATCATCTTCTCTATCCTCAACAATCTCTTTTAGAGTTTCGGCTACCATCATTGTTTTGCCGGAGCCGGTGGGAGCTTGAAAAACAACGATTTCGTTATCGCTGGATTTTAAGCTGGTATTTAATTTTAAACACAAATTTTCTACGGCTTGCTTTTGATAGTCCCTTAACTTAATCATATAAAAATTCTTTTATAGACATTTAAAATAACCGCCGGTATTGGTTTTAACTCCACCAAGTCGGCCACGGCTTTAAATTCGTCTTCTCTCGCGCTTTCGTCCAGAGAAAATACATAAACGCTGGCCTTTTTATTTAATTTTCTTATGGCTTCTTGAAACGGCGCGATGCCTTCGTCCGCGTAGATAATGCCTAAATACTTGCCTTGATTGTTAAATATTTTAAAATCCTTACCCTTTTTAACCTCGTCAAAGCAACCCTCTTTTAAGCAAAGCATCTCGGTTGACTTGGCCACCATTTTTTCTTTGTTCTCATCTGTTGGCTCGGCATCTACAAAAGTCGTCTTGTCGGTTTTATAATATTTTAAATTTTCACTAATCCCCTCTATTTCTTCTCCCCTTTGATTTTTGTAGCCGCTAATCACCCTTTTTATGCGAGGATAACAGATGTCTGTGCAGATATTATTTTCATTATCTGTGCAAAGAATAAATTTTCTTAAGCCACCGTCGTCTTTGTTTAAACCCAAAACAGCGTGCCCCGTTGTGCCAGAACCTGCAAAAAAATCCAGCACTAAAGAGTTTTTGTTTCCGGTCATTTCTATAATTTTTCTAATCAAAAAAGATGGCTTTGGATAATCAAAAATATCCTTGCCAAAAATATCTTTTATTTCGTTTCTACCATTTTGATAGTTTAGCTCTTTCTCTATCCAGATAGTTTTTGGTTTTGACAATACCTCATTGCCCTCGTCGTCAAAGAGATAATCAATGCGAAAGATGTCGTAAAAATCAGTAGTTCCTTTTCTGGAAACTTTTTTTCCTACGAGCAAGGATAAATTTTTTCTTGCGGTCTCTTTAGACCATCCCCACCGGCCCTCTTCTCCCGTAGGCCTTTTGGGTAAACTTTCTATTGTATGATATTTTGTTTTTTCTAAAGAAACTGAATTATCTTTTGGATTGACATAAAATGGATAAAACATTTTAGGTCGCTGCTCTCTTCTCCATTCTCCACCTCTCTGTCTAAGACCAAGTAGCCGGTATTTTTTACCTCGGCTATCGGTATACGAATATTCTAATATATTTTCCTCGCTCTTTGTCAGACCTTTAATTTTAAATTTATCCTCTAACTTAGCATAGGCCATTACATACTCGTGAACTTCCGCGAGATGTTTGCTGGATTGTGAACCTCTGGGATTACTTTGCACAACAATATTTGCAATAAAATTATTTTGGCCGAAAATTTCATCACACAACATTTTTAATGGAGCTTGCTCATTGTCATCAATGCTAATAAAAATTGCTCCCGCTGACTTTAATAAATTTTTTGCTAACTTCAGGCGCTTCTCCATAAATGAGAGCCACTTGCTATGTCTAAAACTATCCTCCCTATCAACAAATTTGTCATTATAGATAAAATCGTTATTGCCCGTGTTATACGGCGGGTCAATGTAGATAACATCAACCTTGCCTTTGTGAGTATAATTTAAAACAGAGAGGGCGTGGTAATTGTCGCCCTCAATCATAATGTTGACTGGTTTTTTCTCATCAGTTTTTATCTCTTTACTTTTTGCTTCTTCCAAAATTGGGAGCTTCGTCTTGCAGAGTTCGGCCACTTCTTCCGGTTTGTCTTCCCAAACAATCCCGTATTTCTTGCGCTTCTCCAATTTTTTCAATTCTTTTACCAGCTCTGGTTTAGGCCAGTTTTGAAAATCTCTTTTTACCATAAAAATTTCTAATTATTTTTTTTGGGATACCCAACTATTTGGAAAAACCTTTTTTTCTTCGCCTGCGACAATTTTTTTGTAGGCGAAGAGTCCTTCGGCTCTTCCGTTTCCTCGCGTCTCTTTTGTAAATTGTTGTATCCTTGTTCTGTCATAGGTTTATAAATTAATTATATAAGACGCATTAATTTAATTCCCCTCTCATACGCCTCCGCTCGGCTCAATTTTCTCCCGAAGCGGTTTTTGTAAAGAGCTATAAACTCTGGTCAATTTTTTCGTCGGAAAGCATATTTGTGAGTTGGTATTGATATTTAGGTAATGTAATACAAAGCTATTACCAATTAGTTATACTGCTGAGCAAAAAAAAGAGGTAGATGAGATGATGGATGAGAGTGTGGATTCTCTCAACAAGTCATCTTCCAAATAATTAGGAAACCTTTCTTAATGATTCTATCGACTCGTTCATCATTAAGTCAACTTCCTTTTTTTGTCTTGGTGTTAGTCGGACTTTTCTCATAAGTTCGCTTTTTTGTTCTTTAGTAAGACCGCTGAAACGAACTTGCGCGGATTTCTTGCCCCCCTTACTCCCTAGTTGTTTAGCTATTTTAGTGTATTTCATATAATTTTAGTTATAAGCCAAATTTTGGTAGTGAAATCGTGGTAATGCTATTTTTTCTTTGGGACGAACTGAACCGCCCAACCTTCTTTTTTCACTACTTTGATTCCTGAGGATTCCAGCGTATTCATTGTCTCTGATAAATCTGATTCCGGCTGGGCTTGCTTCGGCGGAGATGGCTGTTTCCTATTTTTAAAAATTTCCATAAAATTTAATTATATTTTTTTATAAAAATTAAGTATCTTTAATGTTTACCCTAAAATATTGATATTTAATCTATTTAAAGTTATAATATCAGGAAATCAGCCAAAATTCAATTAAACCCTCCAAAATGCCGGTTAAACATCTTGAAACCCACGAGTTATGTTTTTATAAATTGCTTTTATTAAAAAGCGATGTTTTTGAAAATAAACCAATAGATTTTGACTATCTTGAAAAAGAGACAAAAATAAATAATTACCATTTGTTAGCATCATTTAAAAATTTATTGGAGAATAATCTAATATCATTTTCAAACGAATTTTTGGCCGACGCTTACATAAAAGCATATAGAGGCAAAAGGGCTGATTTTGAGAGAAGGGAAAAAAGTTTGAGTATAGCTTCCGCATCCAGCAGTGGCCATTATTACAATTATGAAAAAAATATCCTTTGGAAAACATTTTTTACTGATAAATATTGCGGATTAACCAAAGAAGTTTTTGATAAGCTCGCAAAGGAAAAATATCTAAAAATCAAAATTAACCAAGAAATATTAAACATCGGGGATGCAACAATACAACTTGGTTAATTTTGAT
>JBAZKU010000003.1:0-13532 GCA_041650615.1 Minisyncoccota bacterium | reverse complement strand
CTTTTCTCAAACGGAACGGAAACGGGAGCAGGCGGGCAAAAATTCCTTCCCCCCAACCCCCTTCCTTTTTGCCCGCCTGCTTGGGCTTCGCCCTAAAATTTTTTGAGCGAGCGGACGGCGGGGCCTCAGAATAAATAACAGAATAAATAAGATGCTTAAATACTATCATAAAAACAAATTTTTATCAATAAAATAAAAAAGCCTCTTCGTTATCTTGTGAGATAAGAAGAGGCTGAAGTTAAGTCGGCCGAGGAAAGATTATCGCAGGATTGAGTATTCCCTTTATTGCCAGCGCCTTACCTTGAAAACGAACGATCGCTTCCTCGACGATACCATGCACGTCAGATTCGGTCAGTGATTTATCCGTGCCTTTCTCTAAGCAGAACTCAAAGATGGCAATGAACAAATCGCTTAATTTGCGCTGAATGGTCGCCGCTCCCTCGACGTGACATTGTTCGTGTCGCTGGACATCTTTGTATAAAAACCAAAGATTTTCAGCGAACGTTTTATGCACTGTTTCGAAAGCAACGCCAAACGCCCGGATGTTTTTGACAAACTGGTTTGTTTCGTAGAAATAGTAACCAGTGCCTTCCTCTCTGATGAGATTACACTGACCACCAACCCTTTCTACAAGCACAGTCCCTGGGATTAGATACAATTCATTGAACAGCTTGTCAAATTGCACCCTCCCAATTGTCCGTAAAAGAGCCAGACTGTCGAGCACATCCTGATACTCCGTCCAAGGGGTAACCATCATGTACCCATACTGATAGTTAATCCCAAGGTCTTCGAGGAGCCGAGTGGCATTGACCGTATCTGATACCGAAGCATTCTTACCCATGTGGGTAAGAATTTTCTCGCTGCCAGATTCAATCCCTAGATAGATTTCCTTAAGCCCAGCTTTTTTGAGGGCATCCAGAACATCTTTTCTGCGAATGTCAGTCACCCGTGCTTCAACGTAGAGCTCGATCTCGGGGACTTCCTCCTGAATAAGCGAAGCGAGCTTCAGAGTCCTTTCGGAATGAACCCTTGATGCTGAGCCGAAGAAATCAGGATCAATGAAACGGTATCGGACGTTGTCAGGGAAGATTCGGCGAAGTTGCAGTATTTCCGCCACAATGTGCTCTGGTGAGCGTCCTCTCCAGATTTGCCGACTACTGGCATCAAAGTGCGGACCGACAGCACAAAAGGTGCATCTGCCAAAGCAACCTCGGCTGCCCTCGATGACAATTTCAGTGCTGTTTTTGTCGGCATACCGTTTAGGAAATGGCAGAGTATCCAGATTGGGTATAACCGGACGATGCGAGTTTATCTTGACCGATCCGTTATCCAATCTCATCGCGATATTCTCAACTTCGTGCCAGTTTTTTCCTAGTCTGATTCTCTCAACTAAATCAACAACGGTAAACTCACCTTCGCCTCTTGCGACAGAATTGACGAAGGGTAATCTTTGCAGTACCGTTTCAGGTTGCAAAGATGGATAGTAGCCGCCCATACAGACGTGTCGGAGATAAGAAGGAGAATTCAGAAGTTTCCCCAACGCATCAATCCAAGGAACCGATTCCTCGGAAATTGTTGATATGCCGAGAAAGAACGGCTGAATTTCCCCGATTCTTTCCGCGACCGAAACAGGCGATAATTGACTCATCCGCGCATCAATGATTTCAACTTGATAACCATGCCTTTCAAGCACAGCTGCCAAGTAGCCAAGGGCTAGATTTTCATCATTGACGTTGGCGGAACGGTACGACCCGGGTGTGTTGGGGCTAACCAACATTATGTTTCCGTTCATCGCTTTTCCTCCTTGGTACTTATTTTGTTCTATTTCAGGTGAAGATGGTTCTCTTTGGCCAGCTCAACAAGACCTAATTGTTTAATCAGTGCCTTGATTTGTGACACCTCTGATTTCCTTAACCTCCATATCAGTCCTTGTCCTTCAGCATTAGTGAGTTTGCCTACGGTTTCAATAGCAGATAACAACAATGCACTGTCTGCTGATGGACTCACCATATAAATCAACTGACAAATTCCAGTGCCGTAAGAACATATCCCCGCAAAAACGGTAGCACCATCATCAGATGATAAGGCGTAGTTTTTGTAAGATAATCCTCCGAGCTGAAATTTTAGGAATCGAAACGGTGACGACTCCTCTGACAGCTTCTCTGATAGCTGTCTCGCCGTTTCAAAATCATCAGCGTCCATTAGTTTGACCTTAAAAGATCTCGGTGTGGTTTTTTTGTCTCGGTACTTAAAGACAGACCAGTAGTGAATTGCTCTAATGCGAAATTTTGATCTCACTATCTGCTCTTGTTCGGCACTGGAAGTCACAATTTCTGCTCTACCTCCGAATGAGAGGCTATCCAAAAACTCGCCGTAGCCAAAAGTTGTTTCTGTGCCGATTACAGCATAATCCTCATATTCGATCTCTTGGTAGAACTCCGGCATGGAAGCCGTAACCATAACCCCTGTTATTTTACCGCTGGGCGAAACAAGGATAAATCTCTGCGGTCTTTCAAGATATTCGTCCAGACTGAGAACCTTACCGATTCTGTCAAACATAATGCATCTGGCCAGATTCCTGAAACTGGTGCCCTCGTAGCATGATAGTAGATGGGTATTGTCGGGATGATTCCTGAGTAGGTAATCAAGCCCCGAACGATAACCCCTGCTATTAAAGGCTACCTTTTGCATGGTGCTTGTTTTACCTTGGCTCATGATCATCATCTCCTTTGTTGTTGATTGTTTATTCATGGCATTGGCTCTTTATGTTGTAAAAGAGCTAAAAATGGCTTGATCAGGCCGTAGCGTAGACGTATATAGTCCTGATCCGAATAATTTTACTGCAATTATGCCATTTTTGTCAATAGGTAATAATTTTAAAAAAACTGTACAAAAACTTGACAGGAAACCAATTTTGATATATAATAAAGTGTTACAAAGTGTAACTGTAACAATGTTCGTTAATAAAAAACCACAAAAAGAGAGGCAGGAGTCATGAACAGCAAAAGTATGTTTGATCAACTGTTTTTCCCACGAATTTCAGAATCGTGGGAAGGAATCGAGGCCGACGAGTTTGTTGGTTTCCTGCACCCCAAATGCCAGGAAATCATTACCGCCGAAAAACTTCATGCCCTCCTTGGTGAGGGTCGGAAGTTGCGTGTGAAGTTCGGGATTGATCCAACGGCTTCAGATATTCACATCGGGCATCTTGTTCCGATGATGTTACTGAGGCAATTCGCTAAAGCAGGTCATCATATTGATTTCATCATTGGTGACTTCACGGCGCTTGTTGGCGATCCTACGGAGCGAGACACTGGTCGTGTACCACTGACCCCTGAACAAATTGCTATCAACATGCAAACTTTTCAGGATCAAGTCAGTAGGTTTGTCGATCTATCTTGTCTTGTAGTCCACCACAATTCAGAGTGGTTGAATCCCATAACATTGCAGGAAGTGTTTGCAATATTTCAAAGGATAAACCTCACAGAAGCTGTCCAGCGAGAAGACTTTCGCAAAAGAATGAGAAACGCCCAAGCGGTTTCTCTGGCGGAAGTATGCTACGGCGTGTTGATGGGAATCGATTCGATTCGCCTGTCAACAGACGTAGAGATTGGAGGCATTGATCAGCTTCTCAACTTCCAGCAGTGTCGCAAGATTATGCGAGAGAAAGAAATGGAAGAGGAAGTTGCGCTGATGGTCCCCCTGCTTGAAGGGACAGATGGTGGCGGTCGCAAGATGAGCAAAAGTTTCGGCAATACAGTGCCGGTAACTGCTAGTTTGGAAGATAAGTTCGGGAAGATCATGTCTATCCCTGATCGACTTATTTTCCAGTACTTCTGCAGTTTCGCCGATGTTCATCAACGCGAAATTGATGGACTGAAAGCATTCACGGTCTCTGATCCATTGGAGGCCAAGAAGCAGCTCGCGACATTTCTCGTAGCTCTCGAAACAAAAGACCTATCCAAGGGTCTGAGTGAACGAGAAAACTTTGAGAGGAAATTTTCGCAAAGAGTGATCACCGAAGAAGACTGTATTCAGCTCACTGCTGATATCGGTCAAAACGTGTTCGCTCTGCTCGTCGCATCAGGAGAATTCAAAAGTAAGGGCGAGTTGCGAAGACTGTTCGAGCAGAAAGCCGTACGACTCATAACTGACGCTGAAGAATCGATTCTCGATACCTCAGCTAACGTCACAGAGTCATGTAAGTTGCGTGTCGGCAAACTTCGCTTTTTCAAGATCAACATCGGTCAATGAGACCATCGCCCCTTTCCCACAGACTTATCGCCATGGGAAAGGGGCTCTTTTTTTACCTTAGAACCAAAGTTTTGGGTATATGCGGGCAAGCTTTTGGTTTGAAGTGGTCCGCCACCTTATCAAATTCGTTTTTGAAAATTACCAACTGCTTAACCAAATCATTTACATATTCTTTTGTAAAGTAAGGTGAGACTGGGTACATTTTCATAACTCCTAATTTTATCCCGGTTTTTGAGGCTTCATAGCCAGAGATGTAATCTATAGCTAATGGACTCCCGTTAATAATTTGTTTTTCTAACAAAAACAAATAAAATTTATGATTATACTCAGCAATTTTAATAGCTATATCGTTTGATTGCTTTAATATTTCTTGATAACTATAATTTAATTTTGGAGGAGTAACAATAAATAAGGTAACAAAATTTTCATCCAATGAATTAACAACACTAAATTCTTTTAACACATTAAATTTATTCTTTACTCTTTCCGAATTTGCAATTAACCCAGCTATTAAATTTCTAAAACCACTCATACCAAGTGATTTTAAAGCTACTAATGCTGAAACAGACCCATTCAATGGCCTTGAAGATTCTAAAGTATAAGTAAATGGAGAATAATTGCCAAATTGTAGCTCTGAGAGTATTGGCTGTTTTAATACTCCCAAGTCATCAATCAACTTCTT
Organism: Minisyncoccota bacterium; assembly: GCA_041650615.1. GTDB lineage: Bacteria > Patescibacteriota > Minisyncoccia > Phycocordibacterales > UBA9973 > UBA9973. The sequence continues at coordinate 8,596 of JBAZKU010000003.1, read as the reverse complement.
ATCTTTAGCTATAAAAACACTTGAAAGATATGGGCAAAAACCTGTTTTATGAAAGTCAACACCGAATGAATCAGCATACTTTATCTCAGACACTTTACGATACATACTTTCTAATTTCTTTAACGCAATATTATCTATCTTTTCAGGATTGTTTTTAAAGTCATAGTTTTTAAAAAATAACCAAACCCAGCCGATAACAGAGTCTACATGAATATGAGGAACATATTTTAATTTAAAATTCTTAACTAACTTATTTCTTAATTGAACAATTTTTTTAATTGGATCAACCGTATTATGTAATGTCGTACCACCATTTACTATCATGCAGGGTATTGCCCCACCATCTTTAATAAAATCAACTATAATTTTTTCTGCTTTAGTTAAGTCAATTTTACCCTCATAATCTAACGGCAGTCTTAAACAGTTCGATCTACCAAGACCAAGCCAGTCACAAACTTCTATATGGCAAGGGTGCCCTTGGTCGGTTGATGTTATAGCGATCCTGCCGTTAACTCCCGTTTCTTTAAAATTCTTATTGTACTTATTTAAAGCGATTTTAACGGCATATAAATTAGTACCCTTGCCACCAAACGTAAAAACACCAAAGGCTTTCCTCCAATCCCATCCAACTAAAGACGACATATGTTTTACAACTTCGAGCTCAGTAACACTTAAACCACCGCACGAAACATCTATTGCAAGGTTGGGATTAAATAACATTGTCATTGTTGAGGCGGCAATAGCTGGGATTAATGGAGGAGGCGTTATATTAATCATTGTGCCGGGGTGATGCCACCTAACTGCTCCTTTGAAAAGACTTGATATTTCTTTCATGACTTTCTCTGGATTTTGATTTGTTTCCGGAATTGACGATTTTTTTAAATAGTCTTCGTATTTTTCTGAAACCACGCCGGGAATCCTAGCTTGATTTGCCTTGCCTAATTTTTTTATTGCGCCATCAAGCACCCTCACTTGTTTTATAAGTTCACCACAGTCATCAGTTTTCGGATCAAGAAAATACTTTTTTAGTTTTATTTTTTTCATAAAATGAATAAAATTACCACAAGTGGTAAATTCGTATATTAAAAATTATTAAATAACTCTAACAAAAAATCTCTTGCCTTTCTGTATAATATCTCCCGATTTAACAATAAATTTTAAATCGCTGACGGTTTTTTCATTTATTTTTACACCGTTTTGATCAACCAACCTTCTCGCTTCTGATTTAGTAGAACATAGCTTAGATTCAAGCAAAACTGTCAGTATATTATAATCGGTTGGCTTTATTTCTGCTATATCATCGGGAATTTCTTTTTTACTAAATGTTTTTATAAAATATTCTTGAGCTTTTTGGGCGTCATCTTCAGAATGATAGAATCTCACTATTTCAAAAGCCAATTTCATTTTATAATCCCTGGGGTTGCCTCCAGCCTCTAATTCTTTTTTAAATATTTCAATTTTTAATAAATCAACCCTCGTAGTTAAAATAAAATATTTAATAATCAGTTCATCCTGTAAAGACATAACTTTGCCAAACATTTCATTAGCGGAATCAAAAAGATTAATAGTGTTGCCCCAGCTGGAGCTCATTTTTCTACCATCCAGTCCTTCGATCAGTGGATTGGTTATAATATCCTGGGGGTTTTGTTTATAGTGCCGTTGCAATTCTCGTCCGGCCAATAGATTAAAGCGTTGATCAGTACCGCCTATTTCTACGTCTGCTTTTATGGCTACTGAATCATAGCCTTGCATTAAGGGATATAGTAGTTCTCGCAGAGATATTCGTTTACCTCCATCTAATCTTTTTTTGATATTCTCTCTTGAAATAAACTCATTAAGAGAAAACACATCTGCTTGTTTGCCAATCTGGTGGTAGTCTAATTTACTTAACCATTCGCTGTTGTAATGGACTTCGCATTTTTTAATATCAATAACTTTTTCAGCCTGTTGAATATAACTTTTAAGATTTTGTTTGACTTCTTTCTCGGTCAGCATTGGCCGTTCACTGTCTTTATCGGAAGTATCGCCAATGACACCTGTAAAGTCACCAATTATTAAAACAATTTTGTGGCCGAGTTCCTGAAAATCTCTAAGTTTAAATAAAGGTACGGCTCGTCCTACATGGATATTAGGACTTGTGGGATCAATGCCTAATTTTACGCGAAGCTGTTTGCCGCTTTTTAATTTTTTCGTGAGGTTATCTTTATCAATAACTTCTTCTACGCCTCGAGATAATAGTTCATTTATTTTTTGTAGGGATGTATTAATATTAATGTTAGTTTTCATATTTTTATTTCATTATTAATAAGGTCGTTCACTTCATTAAGTATACCATCAATATTTGCATAATTCCACGATCCAAAACGACCGATAGTATAACAATTATAATTTTTAAGATACATTTTTACCTTAGATAATATTTGCTCTAATTGAATAGTCTGCGTGGGATACATATATTCAAAAAAGTCTATATTATAATCCAATATATCATTATCATTTTTAATCATTTCCAAATCCTTAAGTAATTTTTTGCAATTGTCTAAAATAATATTTTTGTCTGGTAATTTTTCTTTATCTTTATATGAAATTTCTAACGAAAAAATTGATTCATTTTTCTCTTTTAAAGATTGGCTTGAATTAGAGTTTATAATAATTCTTTGCGCTAAATATTTTTTATCAGGTATATAAATTCTTTGCAGAGACGAAAAATGTTTTTTGGCTAAAAAAGTAACGAGACAAGTCGAAACTTTTTCTAATTGTTCAACCAAATCAATAATAGTTTCATTTTTGTTTACTAATAATTTTTTGATAAGCACATCAACCGGTAGGCTTGATATAAGATTATTATATTTATACATTTTACCGTCACTATCTTTAACAATTTTGTTGTTGAGATCTATTTTAAAGACCTCACAATTTATTTTAATATTATTATTTATTTTCTCAATACTTTTTAAAAACATATTTTCAAAGCCTCCAATATTAGGATAACAAACGTGCTCATTTGAATTATAATTTTGGTCACCTCGAAAGAGTAAACCTTTTAAAAATTTCGATGTCCCGAAAGATACTCTACTAACCCAATTAGTAGAAATATTTCTTAAATCAGTTCGCCAAGCCTTTTCATTGTAGGGGAATAAAAAATACTTACACACTTGCTTACCAAATTTTTCCTGAAGCCATTCAAATAGATTATTTGATGTAAGTTTTGGTCGTATCAAAAAACTAATAAAGCATTTTATTTTTACCACAATTGGAGCATAAAAAAGATGAAGCTGGAATGGATGAGGAATTAATTTTCCAAAAATAAAAACTTTAGCTTCTCTTTTCTGACAATATAAATTGTCAGAATTGATAATTTGACGCAACTCTTTAGATGATTCAATAGCTTTTTTGTGTAAAGCATGTGCGCCAATGTCATAATAGGAACTTCCTATTTTAAAAGAGCGACATAGACCACCGGGTCTATTTTCTTTTTCCAAAATTAAGAAATTATTTTTATTTTTTTGTGCCAATTTTAAACCTAAAAAAATCCCGGAAATTCCACCACCAAGTATTAAGTTATCCACCTTTATTATATTATCCTTCATATTAGACAATCTCAGTTTTAATTACTTTATTAAATTCTCAATAGGCGTATCTAACGCCTTGGCGATCTTTTTCAAAGTTTCAATAGTCGGGTTGCCTTGTTTGCCCGCTTCAATATTGATAATGGTATTGTTGGAAACATCGGCAAGGCGCGCCAGTTTCTCTTGGGAAATTCCCATTTTTCCCCTTAACCGTTTTACGGTCTTTGCTATGTTGTTTTTACTTGACTCTGCCATAATTTATTAGTAATATTAAATTGTGGTATACTTACTTATGCAAATGCCTCTTTCCCACAACATAATATTACCAAAATATTTAAGAATGGTAAAGGAAAAAGGGAGCAGAATGTCAAAAACGCGCGCACGGGAGGGTGGGGCAAGCGTTTTTACCGCTTTATTTTTTTCTTTTCTTATTTCGGCCCCGCCGTCCGCTCGCTCAAAAAATTTTAGGGCGAAGCCCAAGCAGGCGGGCAAAAAGGAAGGGGGTTGGGGGGAAGGAATTTTTGCCCGCCTGCTCCCGTTTCCGTTCCGTTTGAGAAAAGAAAAAACGGAAGGGTTTTTTTTTGGGGGGGGGAGGAATTCCGCTTTTTCTTTTCAAAATCAAATTGCAGCCAGCCCCGCCACCTGCCTGAATACTTGGAAGGCAGAACACCGCAGAAAAATACTCTTTTCATTAAAAGAAAAAGAAATCGGGCGGGCGCAAAATGAAAAGAGCAAAGAGTATTTTTCTGCGGTGTGGCGAGCTTGTCGAGCAGTGGCGGGGCTGGCTTCCTTATTAGGGGTTTTGTTCAAAAAAAGTTCGAACATCAATCAAAAAACACCGCGTAAAATTGAATAAATTAGGAAGGGTGCCTGAGCGGTTGAAAGGGACAGTCTTGAAAACTGTTGAGCCTTAACGGGTTCCCAGGGTTCGAATCCCTGCCCTTCCGCATAAAATAAAAATCTGACCTGCGTCAGATTTTTATTTTGTTTTTGAAAAGAGGAGTTATTTGAAAGCCGGAGCGATGTGCGGCGAGTTTTTCGAACGAGCCACGCCGCGAGGCGGGGTCACGCCCCCCGCAGATCTTAGACAGAAGTTGAAGAAAATTTCGGCAGAGCCCCTCTTCTTTTGTCCATTAAAATTATTTTTTTATTGACTTTTCGCTTTTTTTTGTTATATTCTAAAGTAAAACTATCGTTTACAAATATATGTCAGTGTCAAGGGTTATTATAATATCTGGGCCGCCCTGCACGGGGAAAACGACGTTATCTAAAAAAATAGCGAAAGTTTTTCTTTTACCCGTTATCAGTTGTGATTCAATAAGAGAATCGCTATATGATTCATTTGGCTGTTTTGATTTAACAATGTTTGAAAAGATACGGACAGCCAGCTTTCTTTTAATGTATGACAATTTAGAATCACTTTTGAGTTGCAAATATAATTTAGTAATAGATTCAACTTTTTGGTCGGGAAAAAGCAGAGTAAAAATAGAGAAGTTGCAGAAGCTACGAAAATTTAAATGTCTGCAAATTAATCTTGGAGCATCTGGGAAAATTCTTTGGGATAGATACCAAGAAAGGACGTTGTCTGGTCATCGGCATCCAGGATATCTAGACCACTTAAGGCGGAAAGAATTAAAGCGGAAAATTACGAAAGGTTTTTCAACCCCGCCGAAGACAAAAGGAAAAATTATAAAAATAGATACGACTGATTTTAAAAAAATTGAGTATAAAAAATTATTAAAAATTATCAAATTATTCCTGACTGTCTAAATCTTTGGATAAAATGAACGCAAATGGCCGTTCTTTTTTATATTTAAATAAAATTTAAAGAGCTAATATTATAAGAGTTATTGCGTTTGTTTGAAAATTCGGTATGAATATGTTTCCAGTGAACGGAGCCAAATAGAAAAAACACCTCAGTTTGTTGAGGTGTTTTTTTGATTTTTATAATCCTATTTTATTCAAATAAAAATTTTAATATAAGCATTATGCCGAGTCCGGTAAGAATAGAAAGCAGTTGGTTTAAAGATTGCCATGGACGGGATTCTTTTTTTAATTCTGGAATTAAGTCAGCTGTAGCGATGTAAATAAATCCGCCGGCAGTGAAGGGAACGATAAATGTGGAAAAGTTTTCCATTTGTTGCCCTATCAATAGGGAAATAAAAGCACCAAAAATTGCCATAAGAGCCGAGAAAAAATTAAGAAACAAGGCTTTTTTTCGAGAATAGCCAGCATGAATTAGAACGCCGAAGTCGCCAATTTCTTGTGGTATTTCGTGGGCGACAACGGCTACAGTTGTAGCTATGCCTAATGCAGGGTTTAAAAGAAAAGAGCCGGCGATTATTATTCCATCAATTAAATTGTGCAAACCGTCGCCAATCAAGTTCATGAGTCCAAGATGATGTGGATGCTCGGCGGAAGTTGGAATGTGGCAATGTCGCCAGCAAATTATTTTTTCCAAAATGAAGAAAATAATCATTCCAGTGATTACCATCAACCAAAGAAGAAGCCCGTCTGATTTTGCTGTTGCTTCCGGCAAGAGATGAAAAAAACTATCGCCCAATAAAGTGCCAGCGGAAAGGCTTACGAAAAACATGGTGATTTTCTTTAGTCTTTTTGGATTCAGAGCCAAGGAAAGCGCTCCGACAAAAGACAGAAGAGAAACAGCAATTACGCTTAAAAATGTATAGAAGTAGATAGTAGCCATAATTTTTTATCCTCTGGCGATTACTAATCCCCAAACTTCCTTGGCGCCAGATTGTTTTAATATTTTAGCACACTCTTCCAGGGTAGAGCCAGTGGTGGCGACATCGTCCAAAAGAATTATTTTTTTGTTTTCTAAATTTTCTCCTTGCCAAGAAAAACATCCCCGGATGTTTTCTTTTCTGTTTTCTGCTCCCAGCTTGGCTTGTGGAGGGCGGTGTTTTACGCGAATTAGGTCATGAGAAATTTCTAAATTAAAATGTCTAGAAACAACTTCGGCAATCGCTTTGGTCTGATTGAAGCCTCGCCAGCGTTCTCGTTTTTTGTGCAGAGGTACTGGAATAATTAGACAATTATTAAAATCAAGGATAATTTCTGGAGCTTTTTTTACTTTTTCAAAATTTTCAGGGCTAATGCCGGTATTCAAATCAACAGCGTTAATCCGCGCCTTGTTTATTAAATTTCGTAAAAATGAAACCAGAAATTGTCCTAAAATTTTAGATAAGTCTTTGGCGAAATGATATTTTAAATTTTTAATTAAAGAAGCGATGGTTTTGTTTTTATAATTTCCTGCCACCCAGACACCGTCCAGAAAATAAGCAGGGGAGCAAGAGGAACAAAAATTTCCGAATTTATTGGTCTTTTTACAGCCGGGGCAAAATTGTTCGCTTTCCACTGGAAGTTTTCTGAAGCAACTTTGGCAGAGCCAAATGCCTTCTTTCCCGCAGCCCAGGCATTCAATTGGAAAAATCAAGTCCAAAATAAAATCACGCGAAAACGAGACGTGATTAAGAAGACTTTTCTTATCCATTTTTTTGTCGTTTAAATATTTTTTTGTTTAGTTCAGATGATCTTCACCTTTGTCGTCAATGATTTTTACGACAACTAGAGATATAGCTGAAGCCGCTAGAACCACGCCCAATGTGCCGACGGCTTTTAATGCGACATCATTTTCAAATACTCCCCAGATAGCCAATATTGCCAGCAGGGACATAAAAACTGTCGAGGTTGTGAGTATGATTGCTATCCATCTTTTAACTTTTTTTATCATAGTTTTTTATTAATATTATTATAATGTTCAAGCTGAAGAAGTTTATTTTTAATTAAGATTGCTTTTTTTGTAGTGTTTTGAGCCAAAATAAACGGCGCCAATTCCAATAAAAATAGTAATAAGTCCTACGATTGTCCATAACAGCGAGCCGCCTGTTAAACATTTACAATCTGCAAAACATAAGATGGGACATATTTGAATAATAGATGTTCCTTGTAAAAACCAAAGTAACCCAAATAATATTACAATAATTCCGACAAGTATAATTGAGATCTTTTTAAATTTAATTTTCATGATATTATTTCTATAAATTATTAAAAGTATTATTTTATTTTTTATTTAAAATAAATTAAATATGAGGGTTAAAATTTTTTTAAGAAAAATTTAGAGGAGATTATTTTAGGTTGATTTTATTTATTTTCTCTGTTGTTTGGTCGGTAAAATAAAGCTGATAGCCGTTTTCAGAAATAATTAAATTAGACATATTATAAAATCCATCCGGAGTGGCGACTAATTGCTTCAAGCCGGTTTTTAAGTCAATTTTGTAAAGCTGATCATAAGTATTTTTTGCCAGTTCAGGAAAAAGGCCGGCACCAGTTTCCAATTCTTTTGGAACCGCGCAATAAAGATCAGTATCGTTTGCAAAAGTGCATTTATCCGCCCAAGTTTCTACATTTAAGGTTTTTCTGCCTTGACCAATGTCATCTCCCTGCGCTCCTACCACCCAAAGCATCGGTTTTAGGTCATTATCAGAAGAATAAACGCTATAAACAAGCTGGTCTCCTTTCGGCGACCATTTTGGATCAAAACCCCGGCCTTCTATAACTGTGGATTTGAAATTTTCTCCGTTTAAACCGACGAAAAATACTTCTTGCTGGTCAAAACCGCTTCCCTCAGTATACATGGCGATAGTTTGATTATTGGGGGACCAGGAAGGATAAACTGTTTCATCTTTTTCACCAATAGCTTCAATCGCTTGGCTTTTTGAGCCGTCTTCATTCGCTATGGCTAGCCAGCGGTTGTCAACATCAAGCCCGACGCTTTTCATGACAATTTTATTGCTGTCGGGAGAAAAATCAAAATCTTTCCAATGGCTGGGCAGAGTCACTTGCTTATCAGCGGAAAAATTATAAAGGATATTGGCGCCATCTGGATATTCCAGAATAGCTTTCTCTTTGTTCGGAGACCATTTGATTGTTTCTACATTATAAAATATTTTATCAGTCAAAGCAGTAATTTCTCCGTTTTTGCTGATTTTGTAAAATTTTCCATC
>JBAZKU010000002.1:0-17986 GCA_041650615.1 Minisyncoccota bacterium | reverse complement strand
AGAAAAATAGTAGATGCCGTTGATGGCTCTGACGGCCTGGATGCTTGGAAAGAAATGATACAAAGGACCGAAGCTGACTGCGTTGTCGTTCTGTCGCCGAATAATCTTCACTTTGAGATGGCAGAGTTTGCAGCTAAAAATGGAAAAATAGTTTTATGCGAAAAACCGTTGGCCTTGAAATTAGGGGATGTAAAAGTCTTAGCTGGATATCCGGACATATTCACTGTTTACCAGCTAAGGTATCACCCTTCTGCGGAGAAATTAAAATCTGAGCTGAAAGAAGAAGAAAATTATCAAATTGAAATGGACATTTCTGTTCATAGAGACGAAGATTATTGGAAAAGCTGGAAAGGGACGCTGGAAAGTTCAGGAGGTATTCTTTTTAATTTAGGCATACATTATTTTGATTTGTTGCTTTATTTATTCGGCGAACCAGAAGAAATTAAAACTCATTTACTTACCGACAAAACGGGGACAGGGACAATTAAGGGAAAAAATTATTCGTGTAATTGGAGAATAAGCACTGAAGAGTCGGCAGATAGCCAGAAAAGGTTGTTTAAGATTAACGGCGCTAATTATGATTTTTCTTCAAAAGATAATTTACACATAAAGGTCTATGAAGATTTATTAGAGAAAAAAGGGATTACTCCCGTGGGAGCCCTTCCCTCCATTGAATTAATTGAAAAAATCTATGAATCTTATGAAAAATAAAAATTGGTCTCATAAAACGGCCGAGATACAAAAAGGAGCAAAGATCGGTAAAGGGACTAAAGTTTGGCACAATAGCCAAGCCCTAAAAGGAGCTCAGATTGGAGAAAGCTGTACTATCGGCCATAATTGTTTAATTTCTTCTAGGGCTAAATTAGGGAAAGGAGTAAAAATTGAATCAAACACAGATGTTTGGGATTATGTCGTTTTGGAAGATTATGTTTTTGTAGGTCCTTCAACCGTTTTTACAAATGATAAAAATCCTCGGGCAAAATATCCGAAGTCAAAATATCCTCAATACGGCAAGTGGCTGCCAACCTTGGTTAGAGAGGGGGCGACAATTGGAGCTAATGCGACAGTTGTATGTGGTCATACTATCGGGAAGTGGGCTCTGATTGGAGCCGGAGCAGTAGTGGCGGATGATATACCGGATCACGCTATAGCCGTCGGTGTACCGGCAAAAGTTGTAGCCTGGGCGTGTGAATGCGGTAATAAACTTAAATTTGTTGGAGGGAAGGCAGTTTGCAAAATTTGTAAAAGAAAGTATCAAAAGAAGGGTAATAAAGTTAATCAAATATAGTATGCAATTTTTAGATTTAAGCGCTCAATATAAATCAATAAAAGAAGAAATAGATGCTGCGATTAAAAGAGTTTTAGACAGCTGTTCTTTTATCGGCGGCAAAGAAGTTGAAGAATTTGAAAAAGAAGCGGCTGATTTTTGCGGCGTGAAATACGCTGTCGGGGTGAATTCCGGGACAGACGCTCTTTTTCTGTCTTTGAAAGCATTAGGTATCAAACAGGGAGACGAGGTAATAACCACTCCGTTTACTTTCATAGCTACGGCCGGAGTTATTGCGAATTGCGGGGCAAAACCGGTTTTTGTCGATATTGATCCTGAAACTTTTAATATTGATCCTTCAAAAATTGAAGAGAAAATAACAGGAAAGACAAAAGCCATTTTGCCGGTTCATCTTTTCGGTCAAATGGCAGACATGGATGAAATTATGAGTATTGCCAGAAAACACAATTTATATGTGGTTGAGGATGCAGCTCAGTCAATAGGAGCCGAGTATAAAGGTAAAAAAGCTGGGACAATAGGGGATTTCGGTTGCTTCAGTTTTTTTCCTTCTAAAAACTTAGGGGCTTATGGTGATGGAGGAATGATAACAACAAATAGAGATGATTTGGTAGAGGAAATAAGATTATTAAAAAATCATGGCTCTTCGCCGAAAGAAAAGTATTTAAATTTGGTTGTGGGCACGAATTCTAGATTGGATGCCATCCAGGCGGCGATACTAAGAGTGAAACTTAAATATCTTTTGGGGTGGAGTAAAAAAAGAGCAGAAAAGGCTGATTATTATAGCGAAGGATTGAAAGACGCTGGAGGAATATCGGTTCCTTCTATTGGTTCGGATAGAAATAATATTTTTCATCAATATACTGTTCGAGTTGAGAAAAGGGACGATATCCAAAAGTATTTGAAAGAAAAGGAAATCCCAACGATGATTTATTATCCTTTGCCCTTGCATCTACAGCCTGCTTTCCAGAATCTTGGCTATAGAGAGGGAGATTTTCCAGAAGCGGAAAAAGCTTCAAAAGAAGTATTATCTCTGCCAATTTATCCAGAGATGGAGAAAACTGCCCAAGACGTAATAATTAGCGGTATAAAAGAATTTTTTATATGAAGGTTTTAATCGTTGTCGGTGCACGTCCAAACTTTATTAAAATTGCTCCACTAATGGAAGAATTTAAAAAATATCGGCGAATAAAGCCGATATTGGTTCATACGGGTCAACACTACGATTATGAGATGTCTCAGGTTTTTTTCCAGGATTTTAATATTCCAAAACCGAATTACAACTTGATGGTTGGCTCCCGCTCCCACGCCTGTCAAACAGCAAAAATAATGGATAAATTGGAGGGCGTTGTATTAAGGGAAAGGCCAGATAATATTGTGGTTCTTGGAGATGTAAACTCAACTTTGGCAGGGGCTCTAGTGGCGGCAAAGCTGAACATTCCAGTCGCCCATATTGAGGCGGGCCTCCGTAGCTACAATAAGATAATGCCGGAAGAGATTAACCGTCTTTTGACGGATCATATTTCAAGATTCCTTTTCTGCCCCACAGATAATGCGGTCAGGAATTTAACGAAAGAGGGGATAGAAAAGGGAGTATATAATGTCGGCGACATAATGTATGATAATTTGATAAATTCTGAATCGAAAATTAGAAATTCCAAATTGCTGGATAAATTAAAATTAAAACCAAGACAATATTTGCTCTTGACCGTTCATCGTGCGGCAAATACCGACGATTTGGCAAATCTTAGAGGAATTATTACAGCTATCGGTAAAAGCGGAGAGAAGGTTATTTTCCCGATCCATCCAAGAACAAAAAAACAATTAAAAAAGATAAAACTGCCCAAATTTGATAATTTAGAGGTTATTAAGCCAGTCAATTATTTAGATATGTTGGTTTTAGAAAAAAACGCCAGAAAAATATTAACCGATTCTGGTGGTGTCCAAAAAGAAGCTTATTGGTTAAAAGTGCCTTGTATCACTTTAAGGAACGAAACCGAGTGGGTGGAGACTATTAAGAGTGGTTGGAATATTTTGGTCGGGGCAAATGAGGATAAAATCTTAAAAGCCATTAGAAAATTTGATCCCAGGGGGAAGCGAAAAAAATATTTCGGCCGGGGGAATACCGCTAAGAGGATCGTTAAATTTTTGAATGAAAAATAAAATCAAAATTTTAATTATAAATGTATCTTATCTGAACCATAACTATGGGGCACAGGGTTTGGTTTTCTCTTTGACAGACCAATTAAATAAATATTTGGATGCTGAATATACCTTGTTTATACGTGAAAAATATTATGAAAAAAACCTTTCATTCGCCAATAAATATGGATTTAATATTGTGCCTTTCCCCAGACTGGCGGGGCTATTCAGAAAAGAGTATATTAATGTAGTTAAAGAAATAAAAAAGAGCGATGTGATAATCAACTTGGCCGGTATAGAGTTTTTTGGAAACAACCCACCTAAATTGAGATGGAAAGATTATATTGACGTGACAGTAGTGCAGTTTATTAATCTGCTTTTTAGAAAACCCTATTTCAGGTTTACGTCTTCGTACGGACCGTTCCCTGATAGAATATATAAGTTTTTCGTAAAGAGAGCCCTGAATAATCTTCCTTTCGTTTTTGTCAGGGGAGAAGAAAACTTAAAAGATATACAGGAGTTAAAATTAAAGGCTCCCGTTTATTCATTCCCGGAAGTTTCAATCGGTTTAGTACCGGAAAACAAAGATTGGGCAAATAGCTATATTAATAATTTAGGATTAGACCTGCATAAATCAATTGTAGGTTTCTCGCCAAGTGCGGTAATTAATAGGATATCGCCAGATCATATAAAACTATGCAAGGAGATCATAGCCTTTTTTCAATCAAAAAACCGTCAAATTCTATTGATTCCGCATTCAATAGAGGACGGGATAGATCTGAGATCTTGCGACTTAGCTCTATGCAGGAAGATTTATAGCGAGTTAAAAAATAAGAAGAATGTATTTATAGTTTCTGATACGTCATTAACCTATAAACAGGCCAGAGCTATTGTTGGCTTGTTGGAATTTTATATCACGGGCAGGTACCACGGGTTATCTTCGGCCTTATCAATAGCCGTTCCTGTTATATCTTTATCCTGGCACAAAAAATATAGAGATATGATGTCATTATTTTTAGATGATTTTCTGACGGTAGATTGCAAGACGACTAGCATAAGCGATTCGGTAGAATTAATTAAAAAGTATTACGAGGACAGAAAATGGTTTAATAAAGAAAAAGTTTTAAAAAGAAAAAATCAAATAATTGAACAAATTGATAGGAGTGTAGAAATATTAATTAAAGAAATAAAAAAATGTTGCAAGATTTAATTAAAAAAAGAAGAAGTGTCAGGTTGTTCAACGGAAAAAAGGTTCCTAGAGAGGACATATTATCGATAATTGAAGCGGGTACATGGGCTCCTACCGGTTGCAATAATCAGGAGTTAAGATTTCTTGTGTTGGACGATGAAAAGGATATAGGGGAATTTATAAAATTTAAACCGTTTTTTAAAGGTATTTCTACGGTTATATTAGTATTTTGCGATATGTCCTTGCCTTTAAGTAAGATGTATCACGAGAAAGCAAGCCGCAGTCTGCAATTCATAGATACTGGTCTGGCCTTGGAGAATATGGTTTTATATGCAAAAAGTCTGGGCATAGACAGCTGTGTTGTTAACTTGTCGGAATACCATTTTGGACAGAGAGAAGCTAGTTTAATCAAAAAGATTATAAAACAAATCAAGATAGTATTTGGGCTGCATGCTTCGTCAAAAAATAACTTCGAATTTTTTTTAAGGAATTATATAAGAATAGGGGGGAACTTTAAAATTATGGCTGGCGTAGTTTTTGGCTACGCAGGGAGGGAACCAGATATTAATAAAGAGATGCATGGTGGAAAAAAAATTATGAGAGAAAAAGTCGATCACTATATTATTCATAAAGGAAGATCCGATAATGGGTAAATTTACAAAAGACACTCTAATCACTTTTATCACCAGGGTGTTTCAATTGATTATTGGGTTCGGAATCTATGTCATTATCGCTAGGGTTTTGGGTCCCGAGAAAAATGGTATTTATTCTCTGGCTGTCTTATTGCCGGCTTTTTTGATAATCTTTACAGATTTTGGGCTTACTTCTTCAATTGTTTTTTATATCGGAAAGAAAAAGTATTCTTTAAAAGAAATTTTTGGAACGAGTATCATCTTGTCTATTTTAATAAGTATTTTCGCAGTGCTTATCGGCCTGATTGTCATATCTTTTTTCGGCAATAAAGTTTTCCCCGGGGTTGGGAAAGAATACCTATTTTTGGTTTTAAGTTTGATTCCCTTTAAGTTCTTTTTAGCTTTAGTAGTCAACATTCTATTAGGCATTCAGAAGATTGAGAAATATAATTTTATCCAATTATTTAATACCGTTATTTTTTTATTGTTAACAATCGTTCTCCTTTTAGGGTTTCATTTTATGATAAAAGCGGCGGTTCTCGCTGAACTTCTTTCGCTTTTTGTCGCCTGCATTGTCTTATTTTTCGTAATTAAAAAAGAAGTCGGCGGTTTAATTTTTTCATTTAATAAACTTCTAGCTAGAGACCTTTTTTCTTTCGGGTGTAAATCTTATTTCAGTAGTATCGGCAATTTTCTGCACCTTAAGATAGATATGTGGATGATTAACGTTTTTTTAAATCCTTTGGCAGTCGGTTTTTATTCTGTCGCCGTTATATTGTCGGAGAAAATTCAGATTATTCCGCAATCAGTTGGAACAGTGCTTTTCCCCAAGGTAGCCTCAGAAGAGGACGGTAAAGTTTTAAAAGAGTTTACTCCTTTAATTTGTCGTAACATTCTATTCATTACACTCTTTGTTATTTTAATAATTTTTATTTTGAGTTATTGGATAATAGTTATGTTTTATTCTAACGCATATCTAGATTCTCTTCTGTCATTAAGAATATTATTGATAGGAACAATCGGTCTTGGCGGCTATACGGTTTTAACTTACGACTTGGCGGGGAGGGGAAAACCAATGGTTAATACTTATATCGCCGTAGCCAGTTTAATCTTAAATATTATTTTAAACATCATATTTATCCCAAAATTTGGTATTGTCGGGGCGGCCTTAGCTACCGCTATTTCGTATAATGTTGCATTTTTAATAAAAGTTTTTTTCTACAGTAAAATTTCTGGTAATAGAGTCAGAGATATACTTTTTGTTAAGAAGTCCGATTTTCAGTTCTATAGAAATTTTTTTATTCTTCTTAAAGGCAAAATAACATGAAAAAAGTTTGTATTTTAACTTCTGTCCACCCAGCTTTTGATGATAGGATCTTTTATAAAGAGGCGAGATCTCTGGTCGAGGCTGGGTATGACGTTACTCTGATTGCTCAACATAATAAAAATGAAGTGGTTGGGGGAATAAAAATTATTGCTTTACCAAAATCCAATAATAGATTTTCTCGGATTTTTGGCCTAACAGGAAAAATGTGTGTTATTGCCCTAAAGCAAAAAGCGGATATTTATCATTTTCACGACCCAGAATTATTGCCATGGATGGTTATGATAAAAAAAATGACCAGGGTTAAAATAATTTATGATGTTCACGAAAATGTGCCGGGACAAATACTTTCGAAATATTGGATACCGAAATATTTAAGGGGACTAATTAGTCGTGTAATGAATATCTTTGAAAAACTTAGTGTTAAAAGTTTTGATAAGGTGATAGCGGCAACACAAAGTATAGGCGAAAGATTCTCTAAGGAAAAAGTTGTTGTAATTAAAAATTTACCAGTTATTTCTATAATTAAAAGATCGGCTCCCATAGAGTACCTCAAAAAAATACCGGTCGCCATTTATGAGGGAGCTATCACAAAAATTAGAGGTATAAAACAAATATTGGAGGCTTTAGATATTTTGAACGGAAAAGCAGAATTGTGGTTGTTAGGGCCATTTTCTCCTCCCTCTTTTGAAAAAGAAATTTTATCCAATCCTAAAAGCTATATAAAATATAAGGGTTATTTGCCTCCCACAGATATATATTCTTTCGTGAAGCTCGCTGATGTCGGTCTAGTTGTCTTCCTCCCAGAGCCAAACCACCTTGAGTCGCTTCCCAACAAAATATTTGATTATATGGCCGCAGGACTTCCTATTGTTGCCTCCAATTTCCCCTTATGGAGAGAGATTATTGAGGGAAATAAATGCGGTATTTGCGTAGACCCTTTAAATCCAAAAGAAATTTCTAAAGCGATTGAATATTTAATAAATAATCCCGAGGAGGCTAAACTGATGGCAGAGAATGGGATAAAAACAGTTTCAGAAAAATATAATTGGGAGAATGAAGCGAAAAAATTATTAAACATCTACGAAGAATTAATAAAAAATAATTGAATTTGAGTATGGTCGTGATCATTGATTATAAAACGGGTAATTTGGGATCAATATTGAATATGTTTAAAAAGATAGGAGTAGAGGCGACTGTTTCGTCCAATGTTTTAGACATAGAAAGAGCTGACAAAATTATTTTGTCCGGAGTCGGTTCTTTTGATAGTGGCATAGATAATCTTAAAGATGCAGGCCTGATTCCTGTTTTGAATGAAATGGTTTTAGTGAAAAAAATTCCTATTTTGGGGATTTGTCTTGGAATGCAGTTATTCTCGAAAAAAAGCGAAGAAGGAAAATTGGCGGGATTTAATTGGATTAATGCGGAAACAGTCAGGTTTAAATTTGACGATAGAGAAACTAATCTAAAGGTTCCTCATATGGGGTGGGATACTATTAATACGAAAAGGGAAAGTCCTCTTTTGGCAAATATGTATCAAGAGGCAAGATTTTATTTTGTCCATTCCTATCATCTGATATGCGAGAATCAGGAAGACGTAATCGCTACTACTAACCATGGATATGAGTTTCCGTCGATAGTCCAGAAAGAAAATATTTTTGGCGTTCAATTCCATCCAGAAAAAAGTCATAAATTCGGCATTAAACTTTTTGAGAATTTTGTTAATTTATGTTAAAAACTAGAGTAATACCAAGTCTTTTATTAAGAGATAGCGGTTTGGTAAAAACGGTAAATTTTAAGGATGCAAAATACGTCGGGGATCCGATAAATGCTGTGAAGATTTTTAACGAGAAAGAAGTTGATGAGTTGATTCTGCTCGACATTTCGGCTACTGTTGGGAAAAAGAAACCTAATTTTGAACTTATATCTCAAATTGCTGGTGAGTGTTTCATGCCCTTTGGCTATGGAGGAGGAATAAGAGAGATAGATGATATCAAGAGAATATTCAATTTAGGGGTTGAAAAGGTTGTCATAAATAGTTATGCGGTTGAGAACCCTCTGTTTATTAAGGAGGCTGCAAATATTTTTGGCAGTCAAAGTATTGTAGTGTCAATTGACGTGAAGAGAACCAAATCAGGAAATTACGAAATATTTACTAATAGCGGCAAGGAAGAGACCGGTCTAAACCTTAAAGATTTTATAGGTAAAATAGAGAAAATGGGAGCAGGGGAGATATTCTTAAATTCAATAGACAGAGACGGCTTAATGCAGGGTTTTGACCTTAGTTTAATTAGTGAGGCTTCAAAGGCAGTAAGTATCCCTTTAATTGTTTGCGGCGGGGCAGGTAAGATAGAAGATTTCAAAGAGGCAATTATGGCTGGCGCATCAGCCGTTGCTGCTGGCAGTATGTTTATTTTCTATGGAAGACAAAGGGCAGTGTTAATAAATTTTCCACATCAAAAAGAATTAGATTTATTGAATAATTTATGAAAAATGATCTTAAAAAAGAATATCGAATTTGCGTAAGGTGTATTATGGACACATCGGATCCGGATATAATATTTGATGAAAATGGGACCTGTAACCACTGTATAAGTTACGATAAGAATTCTAAAAAATATCTTTTTTCTCCCGAAGTCGGAAGAGACAAGTTAAATGGATTGATAGGTAAAATAAAAGACGAAGGGAAGAATAAAAAATATGATTGTATAGTTGGGGTCAGTGGAGGTGTAGACAGCAGTTTTGTTGTATATAAAGTCAAAGAACTTGGTTTACGTCCGTTAGCAGTTCATCTAGACAACGGATGGAATTCAGAGGAATCGGTGGATAATATAAAGAAAATGCTTGAAAAACTGAATATTGATCTATATACGTATGTAATTGACTGGGAAGAATTCAAAGACTTGCAGTTGTCTTTTTTGAGAGCCTCTGTCGCTGATTGCGAAATACCCACGGACCATGCAATCCCAGCTTTACTTTATAAGGTTGCTTCAGAAAGGGGGATAAGAAATATAATCACAGGGAGTAATGTTGTCAGTGAAGAAATAATGCCGTCTGCTTGGGGTTACGATTGTACTGACTTAAAGCATATTAGGGCTGTGCACAAAAAATTCGGTAGGATCAAGCTGAAAAGTTTTCCGCAGATTAGTCTTTTCGATTATTTTCATTACTTTTTTATAAAAAAGATAAAAAAAGTTCGCATCCTGAACTATATTCCATATAACAGGGAAGAGACTAAGAGATTCTTAGAAAAAGAATTCGGTTGGAAAAATTATGGGGCCAAACATTACGAATCTGTGTACACCCGTTTTTTTCAGGGATATATCCTCCCTAAAAAATTTGGTTTTGACAAAAGGAGGGCTCATTTATCCAGCCTTATTTGTTCCGACCAGATAACAAGAGAAGCGGCGTTAGAGGAAATGAAAAAAGATCCTTATCCGACAGAAGAAAAGCTAATGGAGGACAGAAAGTATGTAATAAAAAAACTTGGGCTTGATGAAGAAAAATTCAGACAAATAATGCTTTTACCGATTAAGACATTTAGGGATTATCCTTCGAATTACAGATTGTTTAAAATAGTTAAAACAGTAATGGGGATTTTAAGAAAATTAAGGATTTTTTATTCTTTCCGCTGATCCGCCTTGTGGTGACATTAATTTTTTAAAATAAATTATGAAAATAAAAGAGATCGTGAGCGCTGCCGATAAAGAAAAATATTCTGAATTGGCTAAAAAATTAGGAAATATCTTTAACAGCCTAGAATGGCTAGATATTTTTAGCGATAAAGTAAAGTTTTTTGGTATATATGAGGATGACGGGAAATTAGTGGGCGGATTTCCTTTATTTAAAGAAAAAAAATTTGGCTTAAATATATATCAAAATCCTCCTTTCTCTCCTTCAATCGGCCCAATTATGCAGGTGGACGCACAAAACCAAGTGGCTATTATGGATAAATGGAAAGAGGTGCTTAAACTTGTGGCTGAGCTGATAGATAGTTTACCATATTCAATAGTTTTGCTTTCTTTAGATAAAAAGATTGTAGATACCCAGCCTTTTATTTGGAGAAAGTTCAAAATAAATCCCTGCTACACATACGTTTTAGATTTGAACAAGTCCATAGAAGAAATCCAGAAGGAAATGTCAAAAGAAAGAAGAAATGATATATCTAAGGCGTTAAAGGACAATTTGATTTCTAAAAAGGTTAACGATGTTAAGGAAGTAAAACTTCTGATAAACAAAACATTCTTAAGACAAAATAAAAAAATCAAAGAGTATTATTTGGATAAGATTCTTTTTAATTTTTCAAACGATAGTAATAGCTATGCTTTTGTGACGTTTGAGGGGGAAAAACCAATTGCTGCTAGTTTTTGTATATATGATCGAGATACTGCCTATTATTTGCTGGGTGGCTATGATGACAAATCAAAGCATCACGGGGCAGGGGCTTTGGCAATGTGGGAGGCTATTAAATACGCCAAAGAATTAGGAATAAAATATTTCGATTTTGAGGGCTCAATGGTACCTCAAATCGAGAAATATTTCAGAGGATTTGGCGGTAAATTAACCCCCTATTACAAAATAAGTAAAGCAAGGTTATTTATAGAAATTATTTTAAAGTTTTTTAAGAGAGGGACGTTTTAATCAATGGAAATCATAATCTCCCACGACATAGATCATTTGAGCGTGCGAGAGCACATCTTGAAGGATTTAATTATCCCGAAATACATCTTTCGGTCGTTTTTAGAATTAGTTAATGGCAGGATTTCCCTAAAAATATTCACTGCAAAAATATCAGGATTATTTAAAAAAAATGCCTGGAATAATTTAGAGGAATTATTAATTTTTGATCGGGAGAATTCGGTTGACTCAACTTTTTTTGTGGCAACGTCAAATGGAAAGGGGTTAAGTTATTCTAAGAAACAAGCGGGGGAGGCCATAAGTTTAATAAAGAGATATAGTTTTGATGTCGCTCTCCATGGAATTTGTTACGACAATTATGAAAAAATGAGGAGGGAATACGAAGATTTTAAAAACATAAGCGGTCTGGATGGTTTTGGGATAAGAATGCATTATTTGAGACTGAATGATGATACGCTAAAAAATTTGGCCCGGATCGGTTATTTGTTTGACTCTAGTGTTCTGTCGGGTGAGCTAGATCAAACGCATAAAATTGATGGAATAGCAGAAATCCCTTTTCACCTAATGGACAGCTACTTATTTGATTTGAAGCAAAATTTAAACCTGGCGGAAGCTAAGAACAAAACGGCAGGGCTCTTAGATAAAGCGGAAAAGGAAAACAAAAGGTATGTATCCATATTGTTTCACCAGGAGTATTTTAGCGAAGAATTCCTTCAATATAAAAAATGGTACGTCTGGTTAATAAATTATTGTAAGGAAAAAGGTTATAAATTCATTAACTTCAGAAATTTGTATGAATAATTCTTTTGTTTCAATCGTTGTTGCCTGTAGGAATGAAGAAAAACTTATCGGTAAATGTTTAGGTTCTATAGCCGAACAGGACTATCAAAAGGATAAGATAGAGGTTTTAGTAGTTGACGGAATATCGGAGGATAAATCAAGAGAAATCATCAACGATTATTCAGAAAAGTTTCCATATATAAGGATATTGGATAACCCTAAGAAATTTACCAATTTTGCTTTTAATATCGGCATCAGAGAATCAAAGGGAGAGATTATAACGTTAATGGGGGCTCACGCTATCTATGAGAAAGATTACGTTTCAAAGTGCGTTAAATATTTAAAAGAATATGATGCTGATAACGTAGGGGGAGTGCTAAAGACGGTTCCGGCGGAAGATACCTTAGTTGCAAAGTCGATAGCGTATTGTTTCTCTTCTTTTTTCGGGACTGGAGGGTCCTATTTCAGAATTGGGTCAAAAAAACCTCGCTGGGTGGATACGGTTTTCGGTGGGTGCTATAAGAGAGAGGTTTTCAACAAAATCGGTTTTTTCAACGAAAAACTGAGCAAAAGCCAGGATTTTGAATTTAATCTGAGACTTAAAAAATCAGGAGGAAAGATCCTTTTGGCTCCAGATATCGTGGCCTATTACTATCCGAAATCAAATTTGGAAGATTTTTTAAGACATAATTTTGAAGACGGAGTATGGGCTATTCTACCGTTTAAATTTGTTAAAGCGCCATTCAATTTGCGTCATTATATTCCTCTCTTATTCATTTTAACTTTTTTATTAACTTTTATTTTTGGGATTTTCTTCTTTCCGGCCAGGATCATATTTGATCTTATTTTCGGAAGCTACCTTATGCTGAATTTATTTTTTTCTATTGGTATTGCATTTAGAAGGGGCTTTAGGTATCTATTTATAATGCCCATTGTCTTTATCTATCGTCATTTTGGCTATGGAATGGGTTCTCTTTTAGGGTTTATAAAGATGTTAAAATAAACGCATGGAAGAGAGAAAACAAAAAGAAGTTGAATACTACGATGTTCAGGCAGAAAATTTATTAAAGGAGGCTTCGCACAAAAAACAGAAGGGAGATTTTGAGGGTTTTGATCCTTTGGTTTTGGGGAGTTTCAAATTTTTCTATAGATTATTAGAAGATAATTGCAAAGGCAAAAAAGTTTTAGATTACGGCTGTGGCAACGGCATTCATTCCGTTTTTCCCTTGAAAGCCGGAGCAGAAAAACTAGTAGGCATCGATCTTTCAGAAAAGTCTTTGGAGGTTGCCAGAGATAGAGCAAAAAGCGAAAAAGTAGGGGATAGGATAGAATTTTTGAAAATGGATTGCGAAAAGTTGGAGTTTCCCAATAACTATTTCGATGTTATCCTCGACGGTGGCACCTTCTCTTCTCTGGACCTAAATAGGGTCTACCCGGAATTGGTAAGAGTTTTGAAGCCGGAGGGGCTGTTAATCGGGATAGAAACCTTTGGGCACAACCCCATAGCCAATCTTAAAAGAAAGATAAATAAAATAACCGGTAGGAGAACAAACTGGGCCGAAAGCCATATTTTCCAGCAGAAAGACCTGAAAGTTGCCAAAGATTATTTTAATAAAATAGAGGTCCGTTACTTCCATATAGTTTCATTTATTTTCTTCCCGTTTTTGAGTTTACCTGGCGGGAAGCTTTTGCTAAAATTATTTGAGAAGATCGATAGTTTTCTGTTTCTCTTTCCGTCTCTAAGAAAATACGCCTTTAAGGTAGTTTTCATCTTTAGGGATCCTAAAAAACAATGAAAAGACTATTTGATGCCATTTTTTCTTTTTTGGGACTGGTTTTGATTTCACCGCTGCTTTTAGCCGTTGCAATTTTGGTAAAATTCAGTTCTCCTGGTCCAGTTTTTTATCACGGGGAGAGAATAGGTAGAAACGGAAAGCCTTTCCGCATTTTTAAGTTCAGGACTATGGTTTTGAACGCTGAAAGCCTTGGAGGGCCTTCAACAGCTGGAGATGATCCGAGGCTATTAAAAATCGGACCGTTCCTGAAGAGGTACCAGTTAGACGAGTTGCCGCAGTTGATTAACGTGATAAAGGGGGAGATGAGTCTGGTTGGGCCGAGGCCGGAAGTTAAGGAATATGTCGATATAATGCCTGAGGAAGAAAAAAAGATTATTCTTTCGTTGAGACCTGGAATGACGGATTTAGCATCTCTATGGAATTTTCATGAGGGCGAAGTCCTAAAAGGGAGCCAAGACCCGGAAAAAACTTATATGGAGAAAATTAGACCGACGAAAACCAAGCTTCAGTTGGAGTATGTAAAAAATCGTTCTTTTCTGCTAGATTTAAAGATAATCGTTAAAACGATATTAAAGGTATTTTATTAATGGATAATTTTGCAAACTACAAAAAAATAGCGACTGCCGACAGAAAGCACTCGAGATTATATAGAGAAAAAAGACTTCGACGATTTTTCTTGATTTGATATAATGATAGATATGAAAAAGAGAATTTGCCAACAATGTGACAAAAAAGAATTAAAGAAATATCAAAAAAAGTATTGTTCTAAAAAATGCGAAAGAGAATCGAGGACAAAATGGATAAGTAAAACTTGTTATTTTTGCAAAAAGGAATTTAAATTAAAACCGCAACGAATAAATAAAGCAAAGTTCTGTTCTCGGGAATGTTATTGGAAATTTTTAATAGGGAGACCATCGGCGAAAAAGGGTAAAAGACTTTCTGAACAACAAAGAAGAGCAATTGTCGAAAGAAGTATTTTCCAAAAAGGACACACTCCTTGGAATAAAGGAAAGCCACATTTGAGGAAAGAAAAACATCCCCTTTGGGGGAAACATCATTCCGATGAAACCAAGAAGAAGATGAGTGAGTCGAAAAAAAAGTTATATAAATCTGGCCAGAAGGTTTGGAATTACGGTAAACATCTTTCAGAAGAAATAAAAGAAAAAATTAGGAAAGCGAGAGCAAATCAAAAGAATATACCAAGAGGGGAAAACCATTATTTTTGGAAGGGCGGTATTTCTCCCCTGAAAAAAAGATTAGCAGCTTGTTTTAGGCGTAGAGAATGGAGAAGAACAGTATTTGAACGAGATAAATTTACGTGCCAGCAATGCGGAGTTCGAGGAGCATATTTAGAAGCTGATCACATAGTGCCCTTGTATATAATTTTAAAAGAAAATAAAATTACGACATTTGAAGAGGCAATACGATGTGAACCATTATGGGACGTAAATAATGGCAGAACGTTGTGTCGTTTTTGTCACAATAAAACAGAAACATGGGGAAGACATTAAAAGAATATAAAGAGATAGCAAGGTTAGCAAGAATCAAAACAATTTCTATGATTTATGCTGCGCAGAGCTCGCATGTAGGAAGTTGCTTTTCTGCTATCGACATTCTAACGGTTTTGTACATGGGCGTTGTACAAAATCTTGATAAAGACTTAAAAGAAGACAGGGATAGGATAGTCGTTTCTAAGGGTTGGGTTGCTGCGTCAGTTTATTATTTTTTAGCTGAAAAGGGGATAATCCCGAAAGAAGATTTAGAAACTTATTGCGAAGACGGGAGTAAGTATATTGGGCTGGCAGAGCCTTATGTCAGAGGTATAGAAGCGGCTGGCGGTTCAATGGGTTTTGGTTTACCTTTCGGGGTGGGGTTTGCTTTGGCGAAAAAAATAAAGAAAGAGAAAGGGAAAGTTTTTATTCTGATGAGCGACGGGGAGATGCAGATAGGAACCACCTGGGAGTCGGCTTTGATAGCGGCCCAGCATAAGCTGGATAATTTATTTGTTATTGTTGATGCTAATGAATTGCAGGCAATGGGTAGGGTTAGAGATATTTTGAATATTGAGCCGTTAGAAGACAAATGGAAGGCTTTTGGATGGGAAGTTCTGAAAATTGATGGGCATAATTTCGAAGAAATTGAAAAAGCCTTAGAAAGTTCTTCTCAGGGAAAACCAGTGGTTATTATTGCCAAAACCGTTAAGGGGAAAGGGGTGAGCTATATGGAAGGAGAAAATTTGTATCATTATAAAAATTTGTCGGAAGAGGAATATAATAAAGCATTAAAGGAGCTAGAATCAAATGGGTGAAATAACAAAACGACAAGACACAAGAAGGGAGTTTATAGACGCTCTTATAGAATTGGCCGAAAAGGACGAGAAGATTGTTTTAATCATCCCCGACGTCGGTTTTAATTATATTGAGGAATTCCAGAAAAAATTTCCAGACAGGTTTTTTAATCTTGGCGTAACCGAACAGAGTGCGATGATAATTGCCGCAGGCTTGGCTTTATCAGGATTTAAGCCGTATTTATATAGTATGATAAATTTTGTTACCTTCAGGCCCTATGAGATGGTCAGAAACGCTGTTTGCTTGCATAATGCTAATGTAAAAATTATCGGGGTCAAAGGCAGTGAGAAGTATAAGTTTTTGGGTTTTAGTCATAATCTTATCTCTGAAGATGAGGAAATAAAAGTTTTAGAGAATTTACCCAATATCAAATCTTTTATTGTTGAGGATCCGAAAGAGATCAGAAAGGTTATTTTGGAAACATATAATATAAATTCTCCTTGTTATATAAGAATATGAAATATAAAGTAGATTTTATCAATTCAGGATATCGTAGGTATTATAGGGCACATAGAAAAGAGATATTGAGGGCTATTGATAAATGCTTTTCTCTGGGGAATTTTGTTTTGAGGAAAGACGTGCTGGAATTTGAAGGAAAATTAGCAAAATTTGTTGGGGTGAAATATGCCGTCGGAGTTAATTCAGGAACCGACGCTTTGAAACTTTCTTATAAAGTTTTGGGTTGTGGGCCTGGAGACGAGGTCATAACCGTGGGTCATACTTTTATTTCTTCTATTGAGGAAATAGTCCATTTGGGAGCTAAACCTATTTTAATAGATGTTAAAGAGGACGGATTAATGGATGTTTCTAAAATTGAAAAAGCAATTACTAAAAGAACGGTAGGGATCGTTCCCGTTCATTTATCGGGGAAGGTGTGTGATATGGATGAAATCATGAGGATAGCCAAGAAACATAAGCTTTGGGTCGTAGAGGATGCTTGCCAGGCTTTAGGGGCTTACTGGGGCCGTAAAAAGGCAGGGAGTATGGGAAATACAGGCTGTTTCAGCTTTATATCTCCAAAGACATTGGGTGGAGCCGGGGATGCTGGCGGGATAGTTACCGATAACAAAAAGTTGTACGAAAGGCTTTTATTGATGAGAAATCATTGGAATATCACTCAAGGAGCGTTACATGGATTCCAGCCAAAAGCGCCAAAGATCATGGAGTGGGGATATAACAGCAGATTAGACAATATTCAAGCTGCGATTTTAAATATAAAGTTTAAGTATTATCCTTCAATGTTAAAGAGAAGGAGGGAGATAGGAATGATGTACAATAAGGGGTTGAAAAATTTACCCTGTCTTTTACCGATTCAACAACCAAAGCAGATCTACCAAGAATATATTATAAAGGTGAAAGATATGTGGAAGTTTAAGAAGTATATGGACAAAAAGGGGGTGGAACTTTTAATCAGGGATACAATCCCGAATCATAAATTAAAAGGGCTGGGGATGGAAGGTTTTAATCTGCCCATCACCGAGAGAATAGCGGGTGAATCTGTAAGGCTGCCAACTTATCCAGAGCTGACCGACAAGGAAGTTCTTTATGTGATAAAGTGCGTTCGCAGCTTTTATAAAAAATAACGGTATATATGAATGTTTTTTTAAGAAAAATTTTTTGGGAGAGAAGATCGATTTCCCGATTCATCGCTTTTCTGATTGCAGACATCTTTTTAATATCTTTTTCAGTTTTGCTGGCTTTTGCCGTAAGATTTGAAGGTTCAATACCGGAGCGTTATATATTGAATGTCTGGACTCTTATTATCTCAGCTCTATTTTTCTCCATACCCATTTTTTATTTTTTTAAGCTTTACTCTTTCTCTTGGAATTATGTGAGCACGCAGGAGCTGATA
>JBAZKU010000001.1:0-598563 GCA_041650615.1 Minisyncoccota bacterium | reverse complement strand
TCGTGTGAGTGTAAGCGTCAGCGGTAAAACCACCGACTATTACCAAAATTGCAACGACAAATCCGATAAAAATTTTTAATTTAAATATTTTCAAGTAAATATATTATATCAATTTTTAGGCCTTTTTAAAAGCTTGTGTGGGGAAAAACTCTTTCGCTTGAAAAATTATTTCATGAGGAAAATCAAGAATATCTCGAACGAGCTTATCATACATATCCAATCTGTAAATAAATTCTTTGGTGTCAAAAACAGCATAAGTGAGCTCTGCCCCTATTTCAGCTTCAAGCTTATGTATTTCCTCTTCAATTTTCCTTTTTTTCATTTTATCCCCGACAATCAGCAAGTCAACACAGGTATCCTTATTTTTAATGAAAATGCCGGAAACCAGTAAAAATTTCACCCGTCCGACTTTTCTAAAATTATCCACAATCGTCTTTTTGTCTAAAGTATCAGAACTTATTAAAAGTCTGTCAAATTCTCCTCCGTATTTAAAAAGCGGGTTGAAAGCCCAATTATTGTTGTGTTTTTTGATAAAACCGACAGAAGCTAAAAGTCTAATTTCCCGTCCTGTGATATTTGAACTCACTCGGCTTCTTTTTGTGATGTCTTTTTTACTAAAACTGCTTTTTGTATTCAACAAAAAAAGTCGCATTATTTTGACTCTTGCTGGACTACCCAATATTTTTCCTAGAATTTCCATCCCGTTTAGAAACAGGTCGCGGTCTATTCAAAACAGAATAAACTATCCCTGTAAATTAGCCTAAATAATAATTAAAATCACTATCCCTCTAAAAACTGCGACCGCGGTTTCTAACGGGATCCATTTATATATAATACCGCTTTTATAGTAAAAATCAATCTTTAAAAACCTCGGTTTCCAATATAGTTTTCTGGGGTGATTTTTTTGAGTTTGTTAAAGACAGGCTTTGACAAGTTGTATTTTTTAGCTATCTCATTAATAAAGGAATGCATTGCTTTTTTATCAACTATTTTCCCGCGAGTAAATTCTTTTAGTAGTTCATAACCATTTGGAATGCTAACACTGCGCAAAATGACTTGATAGGCTTCTGAAACAACTTCCCAGTGTTTTTCAAGCTCAGTTTTTATCGTATTTTTATCAACTTTAATACGCTTCAACCCTTTTGAGATATAAACCAAGGCAATTTTTACATGAGCAAAAACTAATCCAAAATTGCGTTCTACGGTTGAATCGGAAAGATCTCTTTGCATGCGAGAAATTGTAAGTTTTCTGCCAAAAAATTCACATAGTGAATTGGCCAAACCCAAATTGCCTTCCGCATTTTCAAATTTTATCGGATTAACTTTTTGAGGCATAGCTGAGGAACCCACCTCCCCGCTTTTCGGAATCTGAATGATAATTCCCCGTGAAATATAACTCCAAATATCCTGAGAGAAATCAATTAAGACCAAATTCAGTCCGCGAATAATATCAAAAAGTTCTCTGTAGGTATCATGGGATTCTATTTGAGTGGTAAAAGGATTATTTATAAATTTAGTGCCTTTTTTTTCATTCAGGCTGGAAATAAAATCGTTTGAAAATTTGCGCCAATTTATTTTCGGATAGGTATTATAAAGGGCACTATCTCCACCAGTCGCTCCATTTAATTTAACTTTTAATTTAAATTCTTCAAGTTGTTTAAGACCGTAATTTAATCTTTCCGCAAATACGTTCATCTCCCAGCCGAAAGTTGTAGGGCTAGCGGGCTGGCCGTGAGTAAGCGCAAGCATAGAGGTTTTGCGATTTGCTTTGGCTAAATTTGAAATTGCTTTTTCAACTTCTTTATATTTCTCGCTTATTATTTTTATTCCTTCTCGAAGCATTAGAGCGTAAGATAAATTATTTATATCTTCCGAAGTTCTGCCCAAATGCACATATTCCAAACAATCGGAAAGACTTTTCTCTTTCATTTTTTCTTTAATGAAATATTCTATGGCTTTCACATCATGATTCGTTACTTTTTCTATCTCCTTTATGCGAGCAAGGTCATTTGTGGAAAATTTATCGGCTAAAGAATTCAAATATGCAACTTCTTTCGGAGTAATTTTTCTTGGCATCGCCCCGATTTTAGAAAGCGCCAAAAAATATTTTATTTCTATAATAAAACGGGATTTCATCAATCCATACTCACTAAAAATCAGACCAAGATCTTCTACATCTTCTTTATATCTTCCGTCTAGTGGTGAAATAATAAATGTTGTATCGTCTTTTTTCATATAATTTAGAGAAATCATGTTGGGCATAATTTTAATGCCAAGAGAAACCTCTGGCAACCTTATCGGGAAACATTATTAAAGTGGCCCCCTCTTTTTTACAAGATTCTATGACAATGGCATCATTTACAGAACCTGAAGTGGTAAAAATAGTTTTAACCCCGCGGTCTGTCAATACTTTCGGACCATCTGGAAACGGAAAAAAACTATCGCTGTAGGCAATAGCGCCCGATAAATCCGCTTTGGTATTTTTTTCGTCTAGAGAATTTGCCGCATCATCCGCTCTGGATATGGCAAGTTTGGCCGCGCCGACTCTGTCTTGTTGCCCTACCCCATTGCCAAGCAATTTTCCATTTTTCACTATCGTTATCGTATTGCTATTACTGGTAGAACCTATAGCCCAAGCCAAAATTAAATCCGCAATTGTTTGTTTCTCTTTTATTTTTTCCAAATCCCCTTCTACTGTTGCCTCTTTTATATTTGGAACAAAGGTGTAATTCGGTTGAGTTAAGAATCCATCTCTTATATATCGTAAGCGTTCTTTTTTATCAAGAGAATCACCGGAAAGATTGGCTAAATTTTGATTTGCCACAATTCTGCATTTGCCTTTTTTACGGGCAAGTATTTCAACGGCACCGTCGGTAAATTCCGGAGCTGTCACCGTATCAAGTAATCTTCTGCTTTCCGGTTTCATTTTGTAATGAATCAATGCCTCGGCAATTTCGTCGTCAATTTTAAAATTCGTGAAAATAGATCCCCCGTGAATTGCCCTGATATCGCCTTCAATCATTTTCGTGATAGCCTCAATCGGTTTCTCGCCAAGTCCTACCCCGCAAGCATTCCCATGTTTGACTGCAATAGCTATGCACGACGGACTTTTATTTAAATTTAATTCAAAACCGGCAGAGATGTGCGTGATTGTTTGTAAAACTTTATCTCTGTCGCAAAAATTATTGTAAGAAAGCGGAGTTTCGGTAAGCAATTTAAATTTATCCGGACTAAAAACACTTTCCCCTGTTTTATAAGCAAAAGAAGGAATTTGATAAGCATTTTCTCCGTAACAACATTCGCTTATTTGTTCTCCAAAAATATTTTTATATGCGCCTTTACTTAAATATTCCGCCGAAGCCATGCAATATTTTCCAACAACATACTCGGCCTTCCCGGCAAGTATCCTTTTAAATGACTCAGCTTCAGGTTCGCCACTCTTCAGCCAATTCAAGACTTTTACTCTGTCATCTTTATCGCAAACAACAATTTGTCCGCCTTTGGCCGCAGCGCGCAACATCGTCGGTCCGCCAATATCTGTTTTTTCTATTACTGATTCAAGGGTAGCGTCTTTTTTGGCAATTTCTTCGGTTAGCGGATACAGGTCGCAACAAACAAGCGAAAGATGCGGTAATTTTAATTTTTTTAGCTCATCCATGTCTTCGTCATTATTGGGACGAGACAGAAGCATAGCATAAAATTCTCTGGAAAGAGTGACTACTCTATGCCCTAAAATTGGTTCACCTACAAAATTTGCGAGATCCGTGCATGGGACACCGTTTTCTTTCAAAAATTTTGCCGTACCGGAAGAAGACATTATTTCCCAACCCAAATCAACCAAACCTTTGGCAAATTTATCAATGCCATCCTTGTTAAAAACGGAAATAAAGGCAACCTTTTTCATAGCTTTACTATATCATTTATTTTTAGAAAACCAAGAACAATATTTTTGCCGGTACGGATTTTTTGAAGCTTAAAAAATCCTGAAGTTTTCGCGCCGTCGCGCTCAAAACCCCTTAAAAACATTATTCTTGGTTTTCTAATACAAAAATCCCCCTGACAAGGGGGATTTAGGGGGTTGATTTTATTTAAGCTCGATTTTTCCTCCTGCTGTCTCAATTTTTTTCTTGATTTCCTCAGCTTCGGCTTTTTTCATTCCTTCTTTTAAAGTAGAAGGAGCGGCATCCACTAAATCTTTCGCTTCCTTAAGACCGAGACCTAAAGCTTCCTTCACTACTTTCATAACGGCTATTTTCTGTTCACCAGCAGAAGCAAGCACAACAGTGAATGAATCTTTTTCTTCCTCCGCTGGGGCGCCATTAGCAGGACCTGCAACCGCGACAGCTGCAGCTGATACTCCAAACTTTTCTTCCAAAGCTTTGACAAGCTCGTGAAGTTCAAGCACTGACATTTTTTCCACTTTTTCTATAATATCTTTGAATTTTTCCATAGTTTTTTAATGATTAAATTATAATTAGAATTTTACTTCTTTGAATTTGCGATTTGATCCAACACGACAGCAAATCTTTGGATTGGAGAATTAATAAGGTTAACAAACTGCGCGTAAAGAATTTCACGGCTTGGAATCATGGCTATTTCTGTCATCTTTTCTTTGCCTATAAATTTCCCTTCAAAAATCCCTCCTAGAATTTCCAAGATACCCTTGTGGGTTTTCTGGAAATTATAAATCTCTCGCGGAGATGCAGTCTGGTCTTTAGAACAAGCTATAGCAACTTCACCGGAGAGTTCAGGAATTTCTCCCTCTGCTTTTTTAAGCAATGCGCGATTAAGTAATGTTTTTCTGGACACTTTATAATCCACACCCTGATTTCTCAATTCTCTACGAAGAATTGTTTCGTCACTGACTTTCATCCCGTGAAAGTTTACAAAAACGACAGATTCAGCTTCCTTGATTGTTTTCTCAAGACCTTTTATCATTTCTTCTTTTTTTGATTTTTGTAACATAATTTTTTATTGTTCCTATTTTTTAAACAAAAAAAACGGCTTTCGCCGCAAGTTTCATTTCCCCACATGTCTGACATGTGGAAGAATATCGACCCACTAAATAGGACTTATTGTTTGCCTATCTTCTTTGCGGTATGTATAGCATAGCACAATAACTTTATTTAGCAACCTGTACTTTACTATTGGGTGTATTTACTGATTCCCCTCCTTTA
The DNA here is from genome assembly GCA_041650615.1 of Minisyncoccota bacterium. GTDB lineage: Bacteria > Patescibacteriota > Minisyncoccia > Phycocordibacterales > UBA9973 > UBA9973. Next base: position 593,386 of record JBAZKU010000001.1, on the reverse strand, counting down.
TCAAAGTAACTTACCAAAAAGACTCCAATGAGTCCCAAAATTATCATTCCTATAAAAACAACTAAAGTCTTCAAAAAATGCTTTGCCATTGGTTTTAAGTATAGCACAACCTTTCCCCACACCAGGTTTAGGGGAAATATCTTATTTGACAAAAGAACAGGATATATTATAATAAGAAGAGTTAATCAATTGTTCTTTATCAGTAAAAATAGGAGCTTACAATGGAAAACAAATTTTTTTGGCTTGTTTGGATAGTATTTACTTTGGCAAGTTTAAAAGGAATGCTGAATTTATTATTCTTAAAAAGAATACTGGAAAAGGGGTTCCATGGCAAAGTAGATAAAATTTCCAATCTAGTAGCTTTTGTGCAGATGAGATATAGGAATAAATCCTTTAGAAAAAAATTATTCTTTAGCGGCTTGGCTTATATGGAAAAACCAAATCGAAGAAATAATTTTTTTACTTACGGTATAGTATCGTTTTTAATTTTCTTTGTTTTAAAAGATAAGATGCCGTTCGCTTTCAACTCTTCATTATTGCTTTTAGTTGTAAATATAATGCTCTTCTTTTTGACTAAACATTGTTTTACAAAATACAGGGCTTAAATTTCATCAATATTGAGATAAAGGGATTTTCATAGAAAATCCCTTTTTTTATTACTAAAACATCCATTAAATAATTTCATTTGACAAAAGAACAGGATATATTATAATAGAAGAAAGATAAATCACTGTTCTTTTAATCTATATAAAATATGGAGGTTGTATGAAATTGCTTTATATTCTTGGCAGTGGAATCGCACTAGTCGGATGTGCAATATTTTTGGCGGTAAAAAAGGGCGATTATAAAGAGGGTCCTCATGTAGGAGGATGTTCTTATCCAGAGCAAATCCAGGGCAATGCTTCTTTTGTTTAAAATACAACAATAAAAGCTAAAGGGGTCACAAAAAAGTGACCTCTTTTTTATTTTATAGCTCTTATCTCTTTCCTTGCGCCCCCAAACCAGGTTTGGGGGAAACTAAATTGGAATATTTATTGTAATTAAAGAAGGAAGATAATCTTCGTAATCATTTTTAGTTGCATCTTGCATATGTACTCTTATCTTATAAGTCTCGCCATTTTGTAAAACTGTTCCCTTGGATAAATTCCCTATCCAATTCTTTGCGCAAGTATATTTATTTTTTCCTTCTTATCAATTTCAGTTTTTATTTGATGTTCCCAAAAACGCAAAACGGTCCAACCATTTTTTCTTAAATAATTAGTAGTTTTTTTATCTCTCTTGCGATTATTTTCTATTTTTTCTTGCCAAAAATTATTTTTGAGTAGGTATTTCCAACGATTATATTGCCAACCGTGCCAGAAATCACTATCAAGGAAAATACAAACTTTTTCTTTTTGAAAAACTATATCGGGTTTTCCCTTGATTGAAATAACATTCGTTTGAAATTTTTTGTGAATTATTTTCTTAAGTACCAATATAAACTCTTTTTCTAATTTTGTGTTTTTTGAGCGAATTTTTGACATTATTTCGCTTCTTTTTTTCTTAGAAAACCTATCCGTGGATATTTTCATATTCCTGTTTAAAATTAGATAAAATAGCCTTGGCTAATGTACTTGATAAGAATGTGGGTACCGCATCTCCAATTTGTAGGTTTCTACTACTCTTTGCTCCGTAAAATTGATAATCATCTGGAAAACATTGAATTCTTGCACCCTCTCTTGTAGTTAACGGCCTTGGTGCTTTAGGATGAATACATCTTGAAGAAGAAGGAGTACCTAAATTTCTTGTTATGGTTGTTGACGGTCTTTTCCACCAAAGACGACAATAAGTATTTTGGAAACCTGATGTTGGACGCAAATTTTGAGGTAAATCATTTGGACTCCCCCCATCTGGCAGTAATTCCATTATTTTTACTAATTTTTCATTGTTTTTAGGTGAATTGTGATCCATTAATCTTATTGGGGCATTTTTACGCATTAATTTTTGAAAATCATTTTGTGGCTCAGAGGCATATTCAAAACTTTCTTCGTTTGACTTAATAAATGGTAAATCACTTATCGCTTCTTCGAGTGTTAAATACGGTTTGAGTTTCTTGTTTGGTAAATTTGATATTTCTTCTGGGTTATAGTGGGTAGGTTCTGGATATTTAAAATCAGTTTTTAGTTTTGAACCAATAATCACAACTCGTTCTCTTATTTGTGGTGCACCATAATCAGCAGCATTTAAAAGTTTACACTGAACTTTATATCCAAGTGATTCAAAAAGAGAAATAATAGTTTTTAGTAATTCTCCACCCTGCATTGATAAAAGTCCTTTTACATTTTCAAAAAGAAAGAGTTTAGGGTTAAATTCCTTTAATACCCGATAGTATTCTTGAAAAAGTTTTCCCCTTGGATCATCAATTAATCTTTTACCAACGGTTGAATACGCCTGACAGGGAGGTCCTCCAATAATAATATCAATATTATTTGCTTTTATATTAAGGTCTTTTTCAACCTTTTTTGCATTAAAGTATTTTATATCTTCGGCATAAACTTTTACACTCGGATGATTCAATGAATAAGCTTTTGCCATATTTGGTAAAATCTCATTTGATGCCAATATCTCAAAATTATCATTATGAGCAAAACCATAACTTAAACCACCAACGCCAGAAAATAAATCAATTATTTTTAATTTATTATTTTTACTCATATAAAAGGTTAATTAAAATTTATTTCTTTATATTTAATAGGGTTCTCCGTGATCTTCCAAATAAAATAATTCTGATCAATACTAAAAACAGTTTGCCCTTCCATTTGTTGTCTTGTAACCCAATTCATACTATTGTCCTCAATCTCATCTAATTTAATAAAGGCTACTTGTCCATTATATAAATCAAAATGAATTGCCAAAGTATGAATTCCTATATCGCGAAAAACTCTTTTTGCTTCTAAAACTTTGTGCTGTTTTATATCGTTTATCCCAGTAAAACCAGATTGCATTTCTATTCTAACCTTTTCTTTTTCATTTAGTTTTATTTCTAAATCTGCTTTTGGAGTTCTTTTGAAGGTTTCAATATTTTTTAAATCATCATCCCCGATTAAATCTATACTGGAAGTATCAACTTCAAAAACTAATCCGAGTGCTTTTAAAAAGTAATTCGAAAAAACATACCCTCTCATCCAAGAATAATAAACTTGCTCCGGTCTTCTCCCTTGATTATTTAATATTGGTAAAATATTATTTTCTTTTATTATTTCGAAGGTATGATCTATATGTTCCTTTTTGAAAGCTGCAAGATCGTCTATTTTTATTTCCATCGCAACGGCATTATTGATTTTATCAATAATGTTATAAAGCCTTTCGTTTAAAAGTTTTATATAATTTAAATCAACCGTAGGTGTTATATCTTTAGCTCCAAAAAAATCCTTTACATTGGCTTGACTAGAAAAACCTAATTTTTGTCTATACTGCCGAAAATATTCTGCTGTAATTATCATGTTTCGTGGCATATGTTTATATTATACCAAATTCTGTAATTTTTGAAAGATATTCTTTTTAATACCTATCCCGTACCATTAAGGGATCAATAAAAACAATGATTAAAGTAATCGGGCGTTTGCTTTATGGTTTTTTAGGAAAGTTTGGTATAATCAAACCCATGGGAGTTAGATTTGGAAATTGGGATGTGCTACAACTTACTTTTAATGTAATGAATGCCTTAATGAAAAAAGGGGCTCTTACTTATGAGGAAGCTAGAGAAATATTAAATGGAGCTTTACCTCCTGAAATGTCTCAAGAAGAAAAGAATCGTATACTGGATTCTATGATTAGGAGAAACCCTCCTCAATAAAATGAAAAATCTTGACCTTAAAAAAGAAAAAATAGACCTTAAAAAAGTAGAAAATCCTGATCTTGACCCCAAAAAGGTACAAGACGAAATAAACACAGCCAACAAGCAACAGCTTGAAAAGCATGGGGAAGCTATTACTTTACTTCAAACAGTTTCCCTGGGTGTAATTTTAGCTTTACTTTTAGGTTTAATTTCAGCTATTCAAGGATTTAACGCTATGAGAATAGAAGCAGACCAATTTAAGTCCCAAACATTTCTTGATTTAATAAAAACAACCCAAGATACCAATGCTAAAATAAACGCATTAGTGAAATAGATTTGGATATTTTTTAAAAACAGCCAGTTCCACATCATCCCGAATACCATTATTATTAGCATCAACCCCCTGTATGGTCGTATCGGCTAAAGCTCCAGGGTCTGGCGGCAGATTCTTCCCCATTACATCATCTAATGTGAGTTTGGTATTGTGGATTTTTATTACTTGCTCATCTGTTTTCGCCTGCTTGTTGAGATATATCCAACGGCCGATAACCAAAACAATAAACAACCCGACTAAAATTAAAAAAGCCCACCCTAATATTTTAAAAATTTTGTGAGCAAATAACATTTTTATTTTTTCCATATTTTTTCACTATATAATAAAAACAAATAAATTAAAACAAAATCTGTGGAAAACTCTCCCCTAAGTCCGACTTAGGGGAAATTATTTATATTGCAACCAAGAAAAAATTTCTGAATCAAAGTCTTTAATGTTAGAAAAATAATTTGGAAAATCACTTAATTGTAAAATTTTACTTTCTTTTCTTAAAATTCCACGATGATCGTTATAACTACTCCATTTATACGTATTTAAATATTTTAAAGCTAAATTTGTATTACTAATTCCATTTTCTTTCCAACTAGAATCAATAAGTTTTATGGGGTTAAGATGTATATAGGAAAAAAGATACTTTGCCTGATTGTCATTTTCAATATGAATGGATTTAAATTTTCCTTCATATAAACTACCTACTCTTTTATGTTTTGTATTAAAATATTTTGTATAAGCAGTCAATAATTTTCTCATAAATTCAGAAATATTATTTTTGTTTTCCCCTAAGTCCGACTTAGGGGAAGAAGTCATATAAATATGAAAGTGGTTAGGCATTAAAACCCATGCGCTAATAGATACAAGGGGTTCTCCCCTTTCAAAATCCCAAGCATCAATCTTTTTATCTACAATATCGTCACGAAAACTAACCCCATTTTTTGAGTTAGATAGATATAATAATTTCACAAAACGATTTTTGTCATTATCATCAAGAAAAATTTCTTGTTTACTATTACCTCTGTTGTAAACATGAAAATATTCTCCAAATACAAGAGGGGTTTTTCTATACGCCATTTGTTTAACAAAACATTTCCCCCAAACCTAGTCTGGGGGAAATGGATACCTAAGTTAAATTATAAAATATAATTTAACCATTATCTCATAAAATAATAAAAAGGGGAAATGTGGAAAACTTTCCCGGACACCAGGTGTCCGGGGAAGTTAAGGTTTACGAAGGACTATCTCTCGCAGAGTAAATCAAGCTTTACTAATTGGTAAAAATTAGATATTATGTGGAGTAAATGCTTAAGGAAATAATAAACAAACACAAGATACATTTGGTGTTGCTCGGAGATATTTTGGGCTTTTATCTTTCGTTATTTATAATGCTGGTAATAAGGTACGGCGGAGAAAAGACATTGGAAAAATTTCAAATGCACCTGTTGCCTTTTACGATTTTGCTGTTAATTTGGCTAATGACCTTTTATATTATCGATTTATATTCGTACACAAATATAAATTCAACCATTGAAAACAAAAAAAAGCTTTTAATTAGCGCTTTAATAAACGTTGTCTTATCTCTCGGTATTTTTTACATTTTCGGATCTTTTTTTTCCATAACTCCAAAAACAAATTTATTTATCTTTATAGCGGTATTTACAATTATTGATTATTTATGGAGGCATTTTTTCTCTTGGTTTCTAAAACAAAAATACAATAATCACAAAGTACTCTTAATATCTTCCTCGATTTTAAACGACTCTATAATTGAGCATATTGAAAAACATCCTCAGTTGGGTTATTCAATAAGAAAATGCAGTAAAGAGGAATTGGTTGGAAATACTATTAATTATAATGAGTACACCACGATAGTTGTTGATAATAAGTCTTTTGCTGACCCGACAATTTTAAAAAAATCATATAATTTAGTGTCAAAAAATATTGAAATAATATCCCTGACAGATTTTTACGAGAAATTATTATTGCGAATACCATTGGATGAAATAAAAGAAGAGTGGTTTATAAACGAAATAAAATCTAAAAATTATATCAACGACAATATAAAAAATATTATAGACAAATTATTGGCAATTATTGGGATTATTGCGCTTTCGCCATTACTTTTAGTAGTTGTCTTTTTGATAAAAATCAGTTCTAAAGGTCCGGCAGTTTACAAACAAACCCGTATTGGCAAAAATAATAAAAAATTTATTCTATACAAGTTTAGAACGATGTTTATAGATGCCGAAAAAAATGGAGCCCAATGGTGCAGTAAAAATGACCCTAGAACTACCGCCACCGGGCAATTTCTACGCAATACTCATATAGACGAATTGCCTCAACTTTTTAATATTCTAAAGGGCGATATCTCTTTTGTAGGTCCGCGGCCAGAAAGACCAGAATTCGTTCAAATTTTGGAAAAAGAGATACCTCATTATTTGTTCAGGCAAATGATAAGGCCTGGATTAACCGGTTGGGCGCAAATAATGTTCAGGTATGCCAGAAGCGTGATGGATTCAAAAGAAAAATTTGAGTATGATTTATTTTATATTAAAAATAGAAATATCCTTCTTGATTTTGGTATTATAATAAGAACAATCCAAATTATTTTTACATATTAAATATTATGAGCAACACGCATAACATTATCATAAAACCAAAAAAATTCTTCAGTTTTTCTGACCTAAAAGAAATTTGGGAATATAGGGAACTCTTGTATTTTTTCACCTGGCGTGATTTGAAAGTTCGTTATAAACAAACTGCCATCGGAGTTCTTTGGGCGGTATTTCAACCCTTTATCACCATGATTGTTTTTACTGTGTTTTTTGGAGGATTGCTTAAAATACCTTCTGATGGTGTTCCCTATCCTATTTTCGTATATACAGGATTACTTTTTTGGCAATTTTTTTCGGGAGCGCTTTCCGATACCAGCAACGTTTTAATTGTAAATCAAGCAATAATTACTAAAGTTTATTTTCCTCGACTTCTATTGCCTCTATCTTCAGTAATGACAAAGTTCGTAGATTTCGCTATCGCTTCAGTTATTCTTGTAGGTATGATAATTTACTATGGCTATGCGCCACACCTAATAGGTTTATTGATAATTCCCCTGCTTCTAATTATTACTTTCATGGCATCCATTGGACTCGGATTATTTCTTGCTTCAATCAACGTAAAATACAGGGATGTGCGTTATATTTTGCCATTTTTTATACAAATATTAATGTTTATTACTCCTGTTATTTATCCAGCTGGAATCGTAGGCAAATATTCTTGGATTTTGGCTCTAAACCCAATGATGGGTGTAATTCAAAGCGCTCGAGCCGCTCTTTTGGGAACTACGGTATTAAATTGGTTGCTTATTGCTATTTCTCTTGTAGCTACTTTTGTTTTAATGTTGTTAGGAATTTATGCGTTTAAGAAAACCGAACGTTATTTCGCGGATATTATTTAAGATAAACATACCAATATGAAACCAATTATAGAGATAGAAGGAATAGGGAAAAAATATAAGATTAATCATGAAATGGGCGGATATGTGACTCTTCGGGATGTCATAACCAATATTTTTAAAAGTCCATTCGCTTTTTTGAAAACAAAAACAAAACAGATTATCGGAATGGAAACAAAAGAAGTTTTTTGGGCATTAAAAGATATAAACTTCACAGTGGAGAAAGGAGAAGTTATTGGAATTATTGGGCGCAATGGCGCCGGAAAATCTACCCTGTTAAAAATACTTTCACAAATTACTCCGCCAACTACCGGAGAAATTAAAATAAACGGAACCGTGGGCAGTTTGCTGGAAGTAGGAACCGGATTCCATCCGGAACTTACCGGCCGGGAAAATATTTTCTTAAATGGAGCTATTTTAGGGATGAAAAGAAAAGATATTGTCAGAAAGTTTGAAGAAATAGTAAAATTTGCCGATATAGAAAAATTCCTGGATACACCGGTTAAGTTTTATTCAAGCGGGATGTATGTCCGTCTCGCCTTTTCCGTGGCAGCCCATATGGATACGGATATTCTAATAATTGATGAAGTGCTTGCCGTTGGCGATTCCGAATTTCAAAAGAAATGTCTGGGGAAGATGAATGATATAACAAAAAACGAAGGTAGAACTATTCTTTTCGTAAGTCATAATATGGATGTAATTAAACAACTATGCAAAAGGGGAATTCTATTAAAAGAAGGAACGATTACCTATACAGGAGATATAGAGAATGTTATTAATCAATATGTAATTAATAAGGGGAAAAATACAAATGAACCAGAAATAAAAATAGTACAAAAACATCGAAAATTTCCAAATGATAACATAGAAATAATATCCGTCGGTTTTAAAAATATTAAAAAAAATAATACCTACAACACAAATCAATCACTGGAAATATGGATAAAATATAAATCAAATTATTCAACAAAAGATTGTCGAGTTTCTGGGTCTATATCTACTATTGAAAATAAACGGGTAGGAATTTTTTTTGATAATAAAAAGTTTACAGCAAACAAAGAAGGTGTTATTAGTTTTATATTAAAAAATCACAATTTGGCCCCTGGTCAATATTATTTTAATCTTTCTATTGGTAAAGGTGACTATGTAACAGGAAACAAAGAATTCGATATTATTTATGAATGCCTTTACTTTGAAATTTCTAATGAAAATGAACAAACATCAAAATGGAACAAAGACTGGGGAAATATCTTATTTCAAGTAGAATAGATAAATATTAATAATAAAAATATGAAAACACAAAAAAATAAAAAAATTGCCATTACTTGGCTAAGTCCTAATGCTTATTCTGAGACATTTATAAAAGCACAAGTCGATCTTCTACCAGCGTCTATTGTACTTCATTCAGATTGGCTTCCTAATATGATTAATAGTAAAGAAATTGTAAATAAATACAAAAGACATATTAATAATTTTTTTAGACCTATTTTGAAATTTAACATATTTTCACAAGAAAAAGCATTAGTAAAAATATTAAAAAATAATAAAATTGAAGCAGTGCTTGCACAATATGGACCAGGAGGGTGTGCGATGCTTCCTGTGTGTGAAAAAGCGAATATTCCTTTGTTTGTTCATTTTCATGGATTTGATGCTAGTGAAAAATTAGTATTAGAACACTATTCTAAAAAATACAAAGAGCTTTTTTACAAAGCAAAAGCGATATTTGTTGTATCAAAAAAAATGCAAGAAAAAATATTAAGTTTGGGTTGCCCAAATAATAAATTAATATTAAATTGTTATGGCCCAAGTAATGCCTTTTTAAACAATCGTCCAGATTTTAATAATAATATTTTTTTTAGTGTTGGACGTTTTGTAAATAAAAAAGCCCCTTATCTTACTATTATGGCATTTATACAGGTATTAGAAAAATACCCAGAGGCAAAATTAATAATTGGCGGAAATGGAGAATTGTTAAATACATGTAAAAATATAGTGAAGACTCAAAAAAAAGAAAATAATATCATCTTCCCTGGTATATTAAAACCAAAAGAAGTATTAAAATATATGCAAAATTCGTTAGCTTTTGTGCAACACTCAATAATAGCAGAATCGGGCGATAGTGAGGGTACACCCGTAGCAATATTAGAAGCTTCGGCGGCAGCACTACCAGTTATAGCAACTTATCATGGAGGTATACCAGATGTAATAATAAATAATGAGACGGGTATGCTTGTAGATGAATACGATACCACAATGATGGCTAATGCTATGATTAAATTAATTGAGAATAAAAGTTTGGCAAAAAAAATGGGCTTAGCTGGTCGAGAGAGGATAAAAAAATGTTTTTCTATGGATAAATATATTTCCAAATTACGAGATGTAATTAATGATGATAATTTATAAAACTTTTATTAGTATCTCCTGTAAAATAGATTACTATTTAGAATAGCCAGCAGACAAAATAAAATTAGTAAAAACTTAATAAAAATATGTTCCAACTAAAAAATCATCAAAAAAATATTAATATAAAAAATAATCCTAAAATTTCTGTTTTAATGTCTGTTTATAACGAAGAAAAGTATTTAAAACTAGCGATTGATAGCATTTTAAATCAAACGTTTAGGGATTTTGAATTTATAATAATTGATGATGGTTCTACTGATAATTCAAGGAATATTATTAAAAGTTATACTGACCCACGGATAAGATTGATTGTGAATCCCCAAAATATAAACAGAGCAAACTCATCTAATATTGGGTTAAAATTGGCAACGGGTGAATACATTGCGAGAATGGATGGGGATGATATTAGTTTGTTAGATAGATTTGAAAAACAAGTTAAATTCATGGACAAAAATACTGATATTGTATTAAGTAGTGGAGCTATAAAAATTATTAGTAATGGTCAAATATGGCGATGCACTTTAACCCCCGATGAATGTTCCTTTAGTTTAATTTTCTATAATCCGATTGCTAATGGCGCTTCAATAATGAGAAGGAAATTTTTATTAGATAATAATCTATCATATAATAGTAAATTTATACGTTGCCAAGATTATGAATTATGGTCTAGAATTTCTAGAATTGGTAAAATTGCCGTCATTGCAGATGTACTTTTGGTATACAGAACAAACCTAAACATCCTAAAGAAAAAAAGTGACGAAGATCAAGAATTTCAAATTTCAATAAGAAAAAAACTTTTAGAAACTCTAGGGGTTATCTTTTCTAATGAAGAATATATTTTACATCAGAAAATTTCACTAAAAAACAATTTGTCTATAAAAGAATTATTACTTGCTAAAAAGTGGTTCAAAAAAATAAAAGAAGCAAATAAAAAATCAGCTGTTTATCCAATTAATTTTAATAATTTTTTAAATAAAAAATATAAAGAAATTTTATTACAATATTTTATTTTTCCACTTGTTAAAAAAATACTCTGTTTATTCCCTGATAATATAATCATTGAAAAATTAAAAAAAATAAAAAAAATTTTAAGAATAAAATTTTATTAATTGATGAAAAAAGTTCCTTATTTAGTTATTAATAAATCTAAATATAATAAAAGCCTTTAAAAAACTACTTGGAAATTATTAATTTCTGATAATTATTAGATACTTCACGAGTATCAAATAATTTTTTATTTTGCTCGGCAAATAAGAGAGCACTTTTTTGTAATTTTTCACATTTTTCTTTATTTTTTAAAACATTCAAAAGAATATTTGCCAATGATTCAGCATTTTCTGATTTAAATAGAAGCCCAGTTTCTCCATCTTTTATTAATTCATGCATAACTCTTATATCAGAAGCAACAATCACTTTCCCCGAGACCATACCTTCAAGAACTGCAAGCCCAAATCCTTCGCTCAAAGAAGGAATGATTAAAATATCAACTTTAGATAGGAAATTCGGAACATTATCAACATTACCTAAAAATTTAACGGAATTGAGGTCATTTTCCACAGTATATTTTCCCAAACTTTCACGCAAATCACCATCTCCAGCCAAAAGAACCACAGGGGATAAATTGTATTTCTCTTTAAGGATTTTTAGCGCTTCTAACGCATAGATATGTCCTTTTATTTTATCCAATCTGCCAATAATCCCAATAACTGGAATATTATTCAGTGCTGTTTTCCTCCCTTTCTCAAAGTGTTCATAATTAATTCCATTATAAATTCTTGTAATCTTTTCACTTTTAACTTTAAAATATTCAATTAGAAAAATTTTTATTGTTTCCGAGCCGGAAACAATGTGAGTAGAAAATGGCAAAGCAAATGTCTTTTTTATAAAAAATAATAATTTTCCAAAATGTGCGACGTCAAGTTGAACCAAAATTCTTTTTTTAACTCCTATAATTTTAGAAGCAACCATACAAAAAATATCTGCTTGAAATAATGAGGAAACCACTATATCCGGCTTGCTCTTAAGAAAGAAAAAGACTATCCTTATCAGAGTGAGAGGAGCAATAAACGGCCAGTAAAAGATGAAGGGTAATTTTTTAGAGAAAAACCATATTGGACCGGCAAAATAGATAGGTATCCCCAGGGTTCGAAAAGAACTTTCCAGCGGTCCGGAACCAAATACAGTCACTATTTTGATGTCATATTTGTCTTTATCAAAATAAGAAATAATATCAAAAAAGAGTCGCTCAACTCCACCAACCAAAAAATTATTTATTACAAAAACAACTTTTATTTTTTTATGCATAATGAATTAAAAAAAACTCTTTTTATATCCTTCTACGCTCCACCATTATTGGGTGGACCACAAAATCTATATAATCTGCTGAGAGACACTGACCCAAACTCTTACTGTATCCTAACAAGTTTTTATAATATTAACAATATTTCAGCTAAAATTGGAACATGGCTTGAAGGAGAGTATATTTTTTACGATAATCCAAAAATAACCAAAGAAAAAGCCAGAGAACAAGGAAGTGAAAATATCAAGTATGGCAAGCGAAGAGAATTTATTGGCAGACTAAAATCCATACTTAAGCGTTCTTCGTTAATGCGAATGCTAAATGGAACATTCATCATATTGATACAAATTTTCGCTATTTTAAGACAAAAAAAAGTAATATATGAAAAAAATATTGATATTATGGTGGGTTTTTCAGACTATGGACCAGCAATAATAAGCACATATCTTCTGCACAAATTGACAGGAAAACCGTTTCATATTTTTCTTTTTGACCTTTATAAAGGAAACAACCTCCTCTTCCCCGGCAAATTGATTGCCGGTATTTTTGAACCAAAAATATTTGAAGACGCGCAAAAGATTATTGTAACTAATGAAGGAACGGCAGAATTTTATAAAAAATATTATGGAGAAAAAATATTAAAAAAAATAGTTGTTATTCATAATTCAACTTTCCCGGAACCGTATATTAAATTACAAAACAATCAACAAATCCATAGACCATTATCACCATATAATATTGTTTTTACCGGCAGTATTGCATGGCCACAATTAGAAAGCCTAAAAAATTTAATTAAGGCTGTTGAAGAAATCAATGACATTGACATAAAACTTAAAATTTATTCTCCAAATCCTAAAGATTATCTTAAAAAAATAGGGATAGTGGAATCAAAAAAAGTTGAAATTTTAGTGGCTTCTCCAAAAGAAATGCCGGAAATTCAAAGCAAAGCTGATATTTTATTTCTTCCCCTTTCATGGCATACAAAAAGCCAGGCAATTATTGATACAGCCACGCCCGGGAAATTAAATGATTACATGATAGCCGGGAAACCTATTTTGATTCATGCCCCAGCTTCTGCTTTTTTGACAAAATACGCCAAAGAAGGCAATTTTGCCGAAGTTGTAGATGAAGAAAACATTGAAAAATTAAAAAAAGCCATAAAAAAATTACTAACAGATAAAGAATTTTCAAAAACTATAACTAAAAACGCAAAAAATATCTTTTTCGAAAATCATGACGCAAATAAAAATGCTGTAATTTTCGAATCTTTATTTTTAGAGAATAATTAAATAATTTCTATTCACTAATTTTTTTACAAACATTTAATATTTCTTGAGCTACTCTTTTTCTATTTAACTTTTTTCTCCAAAAATCAGCAATTTCAGATTGATTATATTGATTATCTTCCCACTTTTTTGAATCTTTAATTAAGGCATTGAAAAAAGACGACTCTTTAAAGTCTTCTGTAATTAATCCTGAAAATCCATTAGCTGTTAAATATTTAAAATTTTCAAGAGGGGTCCCAACAACAGAACATCCCATACAAAGCGCTTCGGCTGCGGCAATGTTAAAACTCTCAAGATTAGACGGCGCAAAAAATATTTTGGATTTTGAAAGGAGTTGGGGTATTTGTCCATGGTTTATTGAACCTTTTATAATTATTCTTGAGCTAATTTCCAATGGTAGGGTTTTTATAAAAGATAAAACTTTATTTTTACCTGACCCAATAATGATATATTGGTACTCCCTATGAATCTTTAAAAAATCTCTCACCACGTTTAACATAGCCATTGTATTTTTACACCCTTCATCTTCCCACCGGCCAATTGAAATTATTGTATTATTTTTACTACTGTTTAAGTCTATATTTATAATATCATCAGAAACTGGATCCGGAATAAAAAAAAGTTTTTTTATTAAATTATCATAATGCCAAAAATATAAAATATTTATTGCGTTATTTAATGCTGCAGGAGTTTCAAAAATTACCGCATCAGCAAGCTCTATCTGTTTTAATTTTCTTTTTACGAAATAACCTATCGGCAATCTCCATTTTATATTACTTAATACCCATCTAATCGGGTTGCGATTTATTTTTAATATTCTTAAATAATTCGGCAATAATGGATACCCTATGGTCCCATCGCTGTCAGCTTTTACAATAACCTTTTTGCCACTATTTTTAATGGTTTTTAAAATTTCCGTATAATGTGGACTTAAGCGCGAAATAAATAAAACTATATCAACGTCTACTTCTTTCCAGAAATTAATATCGACTAAATTACCCGATATAACCTTGAAAGAAGGTTTATGCGCCTCAAGATTGGGGTTGTTGAGAGAAATAAAAAAAGCATCAATGCCTAAATCTTTTAATCCTTCAATAATCTGTCCGGCGTCTTTAAAATCAACAACGGGATTGTAAGTATCTAAAATTGCTATTCTCATAATACCGATATGATACAACTATTAAATTAAATAAACAATTTTGATAAGCTAATTTATCATTAAATTGTAAAAAAAAGAGATCGTGGTATACTGAAAGTTACTATTGAAAATAACGATAATACATTATGAAAATAGCCACTATTTTAGGAACAAGACCGGAAATAATTCGTTTAAACCTAATTATTAAAAAATTGGATAAATATTCAGAACATACGATGATATATACCGGGCAAAACCATTCATCCAGTTTAAAAGATATCTTCTTTGAACAACTAAAATTAAGAAAACCGAATTTCTATCTGAACGCAATTGATTCATCCATTGGTCCGCAATTAAGTAAAATAATCGGAGAAACTTATAAAATTCTTAAAAAAATTAATCCTGATAAAGTATTGATTTTGGGAGATACAAATAGTGGTTTGGCTTCAATCGTCGCTGAAAAAATGATGATACCTGTCTATCATATGGAAGCCGGAAACAGATGCCATGATTTGTCGGTTCCGGAAGAAAAAAATAGGCACACAATAGATGCAATATCTTCATATAATCTCCCTTATACTCCGGGCAGTTACAATAATTTAATGAAGGAGGGACATTCCCCTAAAAAAACAATCGTTACCGGTAATCCCATCAATGAAGTTTTAATTCATTTCAGAAAAGAAATAGATAATAGCAAAATATTAAAAAAATTAAGCTTAAAAAAGAAAAACTATTTTATAGTGACATCCCATAGGGCAGAGAATGTTGATAACCCGCAAAGATTAAAAGAAATTTTTAAGGGGCTTGATTTGGTAGCTCGGAAATATAAAATGCCGATTATAGTAAGTCTGCATCCAAGAACTAGGGAGAAAATGAAAAAATTTGGAATCAAGCCAAAGAGCAAATTAATAAAATTATCAAAACCATTTGGGTTTTTTGACTTTGTAAAATTGGAAAAAAATGCTTTATGCGCCATAAGCGACAGTGGAACCGTCCAAGAAGAATGCTGTATATTAAGGGTTCCTACCGTAACCATAAGAACGACTACAGAAAGACCGGAGACAATAGAATGTGGAAGTAATATTTTATCCGGATTAAACAGTGCTAAAATCCTAAAATGTGTTAGAATAATGCTGAAAAGAAAAACTAGTTGGGAACAGCCGAAAGGTTATTCCGACAAGAATGTATCGGAAAAAATTATTAAACTAATATTAAACAAGTAAAATATGTCAATTTTTAAAAATTCGGTTGTTTTAATAACCGGCGGAACAGGATCTTGGGGAAACGAACTGACCAGACAACTATTAGAAAAGAAACCTAAAAAAATAATTATTTATTCAAGAAGCGAATTGCAACAGGTAAATATGCAAAGGAGTTTTAATAATTCTAAAATAAAGTATATAATTGGAGATATTAGAGATTATAAACATTTGGTTAAAACCTCAGTTGGAGTGGATTATATCTTTCATTTGGCCGCGTTGAAACATGTTCCAATTTGCGAAGAACAACAAGAAGAAGCAGTAAAAACAAATATAATCGGAACTCAAAATGTAATAGATGCCGCCAAAGAAAATAAAGTCAAAAAAGTTATTGATGTTTCTACTGATAAAGCGGCTGACCCGTTCAATTTTTATGGAATGACAAAAGCGGTCGGGGAAAGATTGATGATTAATGCCAACATTGATTCTCCTAAGACAAAATTCGTTTGCATTCGCGGTGGAAATGTCTTGGGAACCAATGGTAGTATAGTTCCGTTCTTTATAGACCAAATAAATAGACTAAAAACGATACTCATTACTGATAGAGAAATGACCAGGTACTATATAACCCTAAAAGAAGCCATTCATCTTTTATTTAAAGCCACTGAAAATAGTTTTGGCGGAGAAACTTTCGTGATGAAAATGCCTGCCTGTAAAGTTATAGATATAGCTGAAGTTTTAATAAAAGAAGTTGCTAATCAAAAAATACCGATAAAAGAAATCGGGGTCAGACCGGGAGAAAAAATACATGAATGTTTAATAGGCAAAAATGAGGCTCCCTCAACTTACCAGTATGATAAAAACTATTATGTAATTTTGCCCCAGGTTAAAATTGACGGCTTGGAAAAGAAATATAAACATTTGAAGAAAGTACCATTTAAAGAATATTCATCAAATGATATTCTTATGAACAAAAAAGAAATAAAGGAGATGTTAAAAAACGGAAATTTTATTTAATTAATATTATGATTGAGGAAGAAAAAATATTATTTACCGGGGGGTCTGGGAAACTTGGAAAGGCTTGCAAAAAAATATTTCCAAACGCTCAATATCCCAGTAGTGCCGAATTGAACATCTTAAAAGATAAAAGTATTTTAAGTTATTTTTCCAACCATAAAATAAATACCGTAATACACTTGGCCGCTATAGCCAGCATCCCTCTGTGTGAAGAAAAAAAAGAGGAAGCTTATGAAATGAATGTCAATGGCACCAGAAGAATGTTGGATGTTTCAAAAAAAAGCGGAGTGAAGCATTTTATTTATTTGAATACCGCTTGCATATTCCCCGGAATAGATGATGAAATTATGGAGGATGAAGATGGTATTCCCTATCCGAAACATTATTATGGCCTTACTAAATATATTGCCGAAGAAATTGCCAAAACATATAACAGTGAGGATATGATGGTAACAACGGTGAGAACAAATTTTACCAGTATGCCTTGGGAACATCCAAGGGCTTTTACTGACCGCTATGGCACATATTTATTCGCTCAAGGAGTGGCAAAAGGTTTAAAAGATATTATAGAAGAAAAACCCAAACATCCGATAATCCATATTTGCGGAGATAAAAAAATATCTATGTATGATTATGCGATAGCCGGAGGAAGCAAAGTGGAACCAATGACCTTAAAAGACTACAAAGGAACTACTCCTCTTACTAAAAATATGTCTATAACCAGCAAATATTGGAAATTATATAAACTGGAAGACAGTGATTTTAATGATGATTAGTTTTTTACTTTAACTCTTTTATCCCCTCCTCCAATTTTATTTTCGGCTCCCAATTTAAAAGTTTTTTTGCTTTATTTATATCTGCTTGAAAATTTTGTGGTTCAATACGCGGAGGAATATGCTCTATTGAACCGCCTATCAGCTCTGCAATTTGATTGACTGAATATTGTTTCCCGGCGCCAATATTTATCACTTCTCCTTTCCCGACTTTATCATTTTTCATCGCTAAAAGATTAGCTTTAATTACATCTTTGACACTAACATAGTCGCGAGTATTATCGCCACTGCCTACTATTTGAAGCGGTTTGTTTTGTTTTTTAAGGTCTAAAAATTTTGCTATGACTAAAGGATATGACCCATTTACAGATTGGCGCGAACCGTAAACATTAAAATAACGAAGGCAAACAGTTTCTAATTTATAAATTTGCGAATATAATTTCATATACGCTTCCCCTATATATTTTTGAGTGGCGTATGGAGATAAAGGTTGGGCTATCATTTCTTCCATTAGCGGCAATTTATCTTGATTCCCATATATAGCGCAGGAAGAGGCAAAAATGACCCTTTTAGCGCCATTTAACCTTGAGGCTTCTAAAACATTAAGTAAGCCCCCGACGTTGATTTCATTGGTCTCAATTGGATTTTCTATGGAATATTGCACTTGGGGAACAGCTGCTTCATGAAAAACATATTCCGCATTTTTAAAGATTGGAATTAATTTTTCTTTATCTCTTATATCCACAATGTGCAAAATTGCCTTAGAATTCACATTTTCCTTTTTCCCAGCAGATAAATTATCAACTATGTGAACTTCGTATCCATCCTCAACAAGCGCATCAACCAGGTGTGACCCAATAAATCCTGCTCCTCCTGTAACAATAATTTTTTTCATAAATATATTTTTATAATAACCTATTGTTGAATAAAATTAACATAAGGCCAAAAGTTATTTTTTTGTATTAGATTGATAATTTGGTCAAGTACAGATGAATCAGAATAATTATTCTCTTTTAGTCGTTTAGCGGTTTTAATAAAATTATTCTCGTCTTTGATTTCATAAAAATGCTGTAAAAAAAGAATGTAAGCTCCTTCAGGCCCTGCATCTTTTTGAGAAAAATATTCCGGGGCGGTGTTAAAAATTTTTTCAAAAAGATTAAAAGAATCATTGAATTTTTTCTGATATAGCCAATTTAAAGCCAAACCATAATTAAAATCCAGCTTATTAGGCGAAAACAAAAGAATTTTTTTGAAATATTCTTCACCTTTTTTAAGAAGCTCAGAATTATTTAAATTTTTGCCTTGAGTGGTATAAGTCAAACCCAAAAGGTTTAAAAATTGCAAATCAAATGGCCTTTTACCAGCATACTCTTCCGCCTTAAGAAATGAAATGTCGGATAATTTTACGATTGATTCGCTTTTCGCATTATAATTTTTTGAAACAAAAGATAAAAAATCATATCTGATCTTCGCTTGAGCTGTTGTGAGCGGTTCAAATACAGAATTAATTTTACTTAACATGGTTTTTACTTCACTTTTTTCTCTTAAAGAAGCGTAACTCTTTAATTGAATATAAGCCGGTAAATCATTTTTGAAAAAAATAAAAGATAAGAACAATGCCAGGAATGAAAAAAATATGCCTATAAAAACACTTTTTCTCTTGTTAATATCATATTTATTTTTATACTCCTTGTCTCCTTTCTCGGGATTATCAGAAAGCATTGAAGATAATATGAAAGACAATATGGCAAAGAAGTAAAGATATGTCGTTATTTGGTCAAAAACGAATAAAAGATGCACAAAAAGAGAAACTCCAAATAAAAGTAACCCCGTATTAGTTAAAGAGAAACCTTTTTTCTTTAAAACAAAACTAAACAGTAAAAACCAAACAGTAAGATAGGCCATAAGTCCTAAAATACCATTCATAACCAGTACATCAAAAATTTTATTGTGTGCTCGATCAAACCACCCGATTTCGTACTTGAATTGTTCGGGATTAAAATATTTTGCATAAGCAAGATCGAAATTTTCCGGTCCCCAGCCTATCAAAGTTTTCTTCAAGCCATTTTGCATTGGATTAACGGCATCTATACTTAATTTTGTCATAATTAATCTCGTTTGGGTTGAAGAATCTTCATTGCTTATGACAGTAATTCTTCCCAATCCGGGAACTTTTTGCCATATTTCACTTTTTCTAGTTAAAATAAAAACAGCGGAAAAGACAATAATTAAACACAAGATAATAATTGATAGTTTGTGTAAATTTAATCTTTTATAGAAAACATCTTTCCCTTTTAAAACTCCATAAATCAACACAGAAATAATCCCCAAAATAAACCCAACTATTGTTCCCCTAGTTTCTGTAATAAAAACTCCTAAAATAGACAATAAAAATATTCCTATAGAAAGATACTTCCAAAAATTATTTTTTACTTCACTAAAAACAATCAGGGAGCAAAATATTGGAAAAAGCAAGTAACCAGCTAAAAAGGTGGGATTGCCTAAAAAGGAATCCGGCCTGTTCATTCCGCCCAAAAACTGCACAAATTCCTTAAATATAAGTGCCAAGGTTGTCAATAAACTCAATTTGAAAAACCAAAGCCAATCTTTTCTTTCAAAAATAAGCAAGCTGAAAATAAAAAAAGAAAAGAAATATATGATTCCGGTTAATCCTTCCGCTCTTTCTATGGTTCCCCAAAAAGCACTATACTTGTCAATGGCAAAAATAGTACTTATTATAAACATAAAAACAAAAACCGAGATAGAAATAAATAATGGATTTTTTACAGCTATCTTTGTTTTTTCAACTATGTTATCTCTAAACTTTTTCGTATAAAAAAAGTTAAACACAAAGAGAATACTCAATAAAAACAAGAGCCCTCTTAAAAAGATGCTCTCTGTGGTGCTGGAAGAGTAAAAAAGTGAATTATCTGCAATAAGCGGAGTAAAAGCAAGCATCCATAAGCATATTTTTAGTATTTTTGTCATCGGTTTAATTACAAATATTTACTGAGAAAAAGAAAAATTTGGGATATCTTGTTTGGCTTTTAATAAAGATTCATTATATAGCTTTTTGTTCCCTATATTTTGAGCAAATATAATTAAAATATTATGGGAAAAAGGAACACTGGGATCAATAGCAATAGCTTTTTGATAGGTATCTATTACTTCAGTATAGTCCATTTTCCACATATAAACTTGAGCCATAGCCCAATAAATTTCCAAGTTTTTAGGTGAAATAATTTTAGTATCGTTAAAAATTTTAACTAAGTGATCCTCTAAGACTGGATCATATGGATTATCGCTCAAATAATTAAGGATATTATATAGGGAAACTACGCTGATATTTAATCTAGTATTAAATTTATTTCTCTCTGCAATTTTTTCAGCATATTGAAGCAATGCTTTTATATCATTTACTGCATAAGGCAATATACTTTTATCGTTTTTTATTCTGGTAATATCGGAATTGTAAAGTTTATATGTGTTATCGGCTATGTCGCTAAAATCCCACTGTTCTCCTATGGAAGATCCCTTTAATAAATCGTTATAATGGCTCGCGCGAATATCAATCGGCATTTCGGCAATTCTATAATAATCAAAAATCTTTTTCCCTGGCCTGAATACAAAAAATACCAAAGATATGGAACAAACTATTAACAACATTAAACCAACAGTATTTTTAATAAACAAACTAATAGGTTTTGAAACAAATTCTCCTTTAGCTAAACTATCTTGGTAAGTAAAAACAATTCCAGCTAGAACAAATAAGGTCATAATTGAAACTAGGGAATCAAATACAAATAAATTTTGGAAGACATAGCCAATTACCAGACCGCCTAGGATAGCAATTCCTATGCGATTAAATATTCCTTTATTATGTAATTTGTAAAGACCATACATTATAGAAATAATAAATAGCGCATAAAAAACAATGGCAGGATAGCCTCCGGATACCCCTGTATCATAATAAATATTATGCGCTCGATCTGACCAAATCTCATAATTGTATTCGGGAAGAAACATTTTTGTATCTAGGTTCTCTTGAAAAGCAATCATATAATTTTCCGGACCATAACCAAACCAAGGATGTTTCTCCATTGATTCCTGCGCAATATCGGCAAAAATAAAGCGGGTTCCGCTGGCAATTTCAACAAATGATTTATGTAATGAAGTATTTGGATTAAATAATTGTCCCCATCCGACAGAAAAAACTATAGAGCCGATAATTATTAATGCTATAGCTAAAATACGAATATTTTTTTTCTGTGAAAATAATAAATAAAACACGGAAGCTGCAACTAAGCCTACTGCTATTCCCGATATTGCTCCCCGAGCGCTACCTAAAATTCCACGGTTGGTAAATAAACCAGAGATATTTATAAAAATTGGGGATAGAAGTATTGCTGTAAGTTTGATTCCCAGCCACCATTTATTTCTATTATTACTAATAGATTTAGAGGTAAAAAGAAAAAATCCAAAGGCAAGAATAAAAATCAAATAAGTTGCAGTAAAAGAAGAATTCCCCATTAGTCCGCCCCCTCCGTCATCTTTTAAAATATTAAACCCCTCAATCCCAAACCATATGGAAAGCGCTAAAACGAAACCGCTATTGATAAACCAGTGCATTAATTTGTATAAATAATTCACTCCATCGCGTTTTATCAAAGAAGAAATTATTAGAGAAAAGACAAAACAATGAAATAAGGTCAATAATCCGGTTCCTCTGCTGATTGATGACCAAAATGAAAGCATTGGACTGACCGCTAAAATTCCAGCAATTGTCATCCAAATGATAAAACACGTTAATGGTAGAAAACATAATAAAGTTTTTTTATTTAATCTATATGAAGAGTCCGTAATAAGAGCATAAATCCAGAAAGCTGTTAGAATCTCTACGATACCATAAAATAAAAAAGTTTTGGGACTGGTATAGGGGAAAAAGGTATTCTTAATATAAAAAAGAGGTAAAGAAAAAACTAAAAAATAACTGCCATATTTTAATATTTTATTTATATTTTTGGTCACATATTTATTATACACGATGAAAGCAAAACAAAAAACCACCCCCGTCGGGGTGGTTTTTTGTTATACATTTTAAGGCGTATAAACCAAAGTTATCGTTATTTCTAACTAGTTTGCTGTTACGTATACCAAACCAGTCTTGAGGTCATCAACACCCCAAACCTGTAGGATATCCGTAGAACCATCTTCATCTACATCTGAAGACCAAGCAATACCGGCAGTAGCGGCAGTATTTATCTTTATACCAACATAACCAGCATTTCCACCATGTGGAATGTGTGCTGAAAGGGTAAATGTCCTAGACTGGCCTGCAGGAATTTTATCCCAGGTAGCAGTATTGCCAGCGCCCTTTAATGTTGCTCCTGATACAGCTGTTGATACCACAATAGTTCCTCCTACACCGAATGTAGTTTTTGTAGGAACATTAGCTTGACCAACAATGAATGCAGGGGTATTAACAAAGATATCGCTACCAGAAGGAGCAGTAACAGAGAAGGCAAGAGTATAGTTACCTCCCGTATTAAGAGTGGTAGAAGTACTCTGATCCTCTGGAGTTGCTGTAGCTGATACAAATGCGATGGTAGGAGCATATCGGAATAGGTGTTGTGCATATCCTGTAACTGCAATTGTGTTATTAGCAGCAGTATATGAAGGACCGCTTGTGCCTGTAACACTGTTTACAATTGCATAAATTGAATCGCCCGCTACTACATAACTAGCAGCAATATGGTTTACTTTAGCCCAAATAGACAATGTCTTTGTTCCATCTTTAGGAACATCAATATCTTGTTCAGTGAAGCTAAATGTGCCAGCCCCGGTTACGGAATCAAGAACTGTTGCTCCATCGCGAAGTTCAAGGGAAGAAATACATTGCGCTGCTGTACATGAGCCGGAAGTAGTGATAGTACCAGCAATAGCTGTAACATTTACTGCTCCGGTTGTTGCTTTAAGGTCAAAATCCATTAACTTAACGTCAGTCAAGGTACCAGCTGTAGTGCTAAGACCAGAAACTGATTGAGCTACTGGAGAATTGGCATTTAAAGTATTTGTTAATGTACCAACAGCAGCGGCTGCGGATGCCATATTCCAAGTACGACCTGTAAGAGTGTATGTGTCTGAAATACCGGCTGCGTCAACTGCTCTTACGGTACTGGTAGTAGCAATAGTAACACTTGAGTCAGCTGCTGTAGCTGTTGGACGGCTAACATTTACTGTTAACACTTTTGTCGTTCCAACCGGAACCACAAAATTCAAACTGTTGAATTGAAGTCTCCAAGCAGAACCTACCGTAACTTCTTCAACTGTTGAAGCTGAAAGCGGAAGGGTTGCGATAACCGTTGACCCATCTAATAGGGACACAGAGTCTGCGGACAACCAAATGCGTGTGTTAATGTCTAACCAAAGACGAGTAACTTTCATGTCAGAACCCGTAGCCTTGATCTTCAAGGCCATGGCTGCCTTATTTTCCCCTCTGTAAATAGCTAAGTTATCTGCTGGAACAGCATCATAAGTTACTGTGATTGAACCTTCACCGCTTGCGTTTACAACCGTTGTTGTTCCTGAACATGATTCACCAGTTGTTGGACTATATCCTGCGGTTGAAGTACAACCTGCTGGAAGACCTGTAACTACTGTTGAACATGCTACGCCAGTTGTTGGACTGTATCCTACTGTTGAAGTACAACCTGCTGGTAAAGATGAAGTGCTGTTGCATGGAAGACCAGTTGTTGAACTATATCCTGCGGTTGAAGTACAACCTGCTGGGTAAGAACCACTAACTGTGCCTGACAATGCTGCGCCAGTCATAGCACCTACAACTCCATCGGCTACGAGACCGTGAGCTGACTGGAAAGATACTACAGCTGCTTTAGTTATTGGACCAAATTGGCCATCTGCAGTAACCCCTAGCGCTGATTGAAGTGAAGCAACCTGAGCACCGGATGAACCTTGTCTTAAGGTTATTGTATGTGTATAAGCGAGAGTAGAAGAAACTCCTACTATTGCTACTACTGCAACAACCATAAGGGCAAGAAGAATTTTTGATTTTAATAATTTACTCATAATTTTTTTTTACGCCATTAATTAGTTTCGACAAAACTAAAAGCGTATTTTTTCTATCATTATTTTTTTTATTTGCCTATAACTTATAAATTTAATAATGCGACAAATAAATTTAATAATGAACAGATTTAAACTAATGCACTGAAAACATCCCGAGCCAAAATTTTTGAAAAAATTTTTAACGGGATTATTTAGTTTTCAATGACCTTTCATTTATCCGCACACTTACCTTTAAGTGTATGGATTTACCCGAACAAATTTTTGACCTTTGTCGGGCTTGTTCTCTTTCAAGATTTTTTCGACGAAATCGTGAACGAAAACAAATACAATTTGCGAATACAGAACACACATAAGATGCGTGATCCGTAAACACCCAAACATTATAATATATAACCTTTAGATAGGGCAATATATTATGTGGATAACTCCCACACTTACTTTACTGTAGCTTTTTATTCTGCCAAGGAGTATTGATGAGAATACAATTCAAGGGCTAAAAATAAAGCTAATTTACACATGTTTTGAAAAAGCAGAATAACAGTAAAGTAAGTGTGGGAGATAACTCAAAAATTGGGTTCTAGGCCCTATTAGCTAGGTTCTGGAAAGCAAAATTAAGAGGTAACCCATAAGCCTATTATTACATAATTTTTGATAGGAAGCAATGGGTTAGAAGCTAGAATCTAGCCACTAGAACCTAATTTATGAAATACTGACTCCATCTCTTCTCCCCAGTCTTTTTAAGGACATTGTCCTTTACCATGGAAACAAGTTCTCTTTGTAAAGTTTTTTCTCCTATCTCTTCGCCAAAATTACGGATAGCAGACACAATGTCCTTTATACTTATTCCTTCGGGTTTATTTTTTATGATTTTTAAAATAGATTCTCTTCTTTGTTGTTTTAATAATTCAAATCCCAAATGATTTCGTCCCGGTGGAGCATATGAGACGGGATTATTTTTATCAGACATAATGGAAACTCTATTAGACAAAGCTTTTAACAAAGTACCTCCCTTTTGAACACCAATTCTAGTACTTTGTCTTTTATTAACAGACATATTATTTATTGGGGGTTGAATCTTCGTTTGTTTGTTAAAAGTTGGACTTTCGTTCTCGGAGGAATGAAGAATGAATTCTTCAAACCAAAGATGGTTTTGGGTTGTAAACTCTTGTATAGATCGTTTCAACTCCGTAAACTCTTTCTTTAAAATATTGCAATTCATTTCTGATATCATTCCAATATCAAAAGCAATATTTAAAAAGGACAGAATTGTGGTAATTTTTTCATTAAGGTTACCAAATGTCCCTTTTGGTAAAGAATTTATGTCTGATATAATTTCCACTCCAAGTGTCCTTAACTTTAGACGTATTGGTTCTTCTTTTTCCATCGTGTCCGTTACCATGTACAGAGCAGTAATGAGTTTACTTATTTTATTATAGGGTAAAACATTTGCCACATTTAGAGTGCCTGCCCCGTACGAACTCAAGGACTTTTGTTCAGGGTCTTTTATAGAGTCTTTTGAGGTGTCTTTTAGGTTGTTATCCTCTCCTAACATGTTGTCCATTATATATAGGACAAGAAAAAAAGCAAGTCTTAAAAAGAGAAAAGTAGGTAAGCAATTTTTATCAAGACACCCATAATTTTCTGCTGAAAATTTGCTATGCTCGGCCCAGTCGGCCTGCGCAAGTCTTGCTAAAAACTCTTGCCCACTTTTCTAAAATCAAAAAGCAGAAGTGTTTTAGACTGCCTTGGGAGCGCGACAGCGCGAGCACGAGGAATTTTTTAGTAAGAAAATATCCGTGCAGTATAAAATACTAATCTGCTTTTTGATATGAGTAATTTATGCTAAAATACTTGCATATGGCAAAGAAAGACAGGCAAAAGTTTTCCAAAAACAACTCTTCTATAAACAGGTTAAAAACTGAAACCAAGCATACCATTTGGGCAATTCTTTTTTTTGTGTTAGCTTTGTTTCTTTTGATGTCCATGTCTATGTTTGACATGGGAGGAGTGGCAGGAAGAAATACTTATGAGTTTTTGAATTATTTTTTTGGCGTCGGATATATTCTTCTTCCTCTTCTTTTTATATTGCTCGGATCATCATTTATAAAATCAGAAACTCCGAACATCGGATGGACGCGCGCAATAAGCGCAACAATGTTTTTGCTTTCCGGTCTCGGGATGATAGATGCAATTTCACAAGAACACACCGGCGGATTTTTAGGAAGAATTTTATCAACACCACTGGTGTATCTTTTTGATGTTTATGCAAGTTTAATTTTTCTCGGCGCGATTTTAATAATTTCTATTCTTGTAATGTTTGATGCAAAACCAAATCTCGCTCCATTTTTTAAAAATATTTGGAACATTATCAGAAGAAAGAAAACCCTTGATAATACCCAGGATACTTTGAATGAAAATGAAATAAGGGAAGTGGAAAAATCTATGCCCGAAGAAAAGGAGGAAAACACGAAGGAAAAAGTTAAAAAGGCTCTAGGGTCTCTCGGTCTAAATAAAAAAAATAAGGAAGAAGAAGAGGAAGAGGAAGATATCCCAATTAAAAAAAGAAAGGGCGGATTAATTTCCACCTATGTCCCTCCCCCGCTTTCACTTTTGGAAGAAGATCAAGGCAAACCGAATACGGGAGATATTAAAGCCAATGCAAATATTATCAAACGTACTCTGGCAAATTTCGGTATTGAAGTAGAGATGGATGAAATTACTGTCGGACCGACGGTAACACGTTATGCATTGAAACCAGCCGAAGGAGTAAAACTTTCACGCATCGTCGGACTTCAAAATGACCTGGCTCTTTCCCTGGCAGCGCATCCGATTAGAATAGAAGCTCCAATCCCGGGCAAATCTCTCGTTGGCATTGAAATTCCAAATAAATCAAAATCAATAGTGGGATTGGCCACGCTTCTTTCGGATAGTAAATTCCAAAATTCTTCAAAACCTCTCACTATGGCGCTCGGCCGAGAAATTTCAGGCAAAGCATTATTCGGCAATTTGGCGAAGATGCCACATTGCTTGGTAGCAGGAACGACCGGCTCCGGAAAATCAGTGACAATACATTCTATGATTACTTCCCTTTTATATAGAAATGGTCCAGATGATTTAAAACTTATATTAATTGATCCAAAACGCGTAGAGCTTACTCTTTACAATAATATTCCCCATTTACTTACTCCTGTTATAACTGATGCCAAAAAGACAATTTTAGCTCTTAAATGGGCAGCTAAAGAAATGGATCGTCGTTATGACATACTGGAAACGGAATCTGTACGGGACATAGAATCTTATCACGCTAACGTATTTGGCAAAAATCCAAAGAAAACTAAGACGAATAGCGAAGGGATTGAGACAGAAGTTGATGCCGACCGTTTACCATACATAATTATTATCATAGATGAATTGGCAGATATTATGTCCGCTTATCCGAGAGAACTAGAATCTGCTATAGTTCGCTTAGCACAAATGTCCAGAGCTGTCGGCATACATTTAATCTTGTCTACTCAACGTCCGGAAGTAAATATTATTACCGGCTTAATAAAAGCTAATATTCCGGCCCGTATTGCTTTGAAGGTTTCTTCTCAAGTGGATTCGCGCACCATATTGGATACTGGTGGGGCGGAAAAACTTTTGGGCGCTGGAGATATGCTGTATTCCTCCGGGGATGCTCAGCCGGAACGTTTGCAAAGTGCATTTATATCGGAATCCGAAGTTAAAAAAGTTGTAAAATACTTGATAGATGAATATAAAGACGAAGTGTCGGATGAAATATCACTAACCACAGGTTCCGTATCGGCAGATAAAAGTATTTTTGAGAGCACTTTGGACGAAGACGAAGAAAATGACGATGAAATGTATGAGGAGGCAAGATTGTGCGTAGTGGAAGCCGGCAAAGCTTCAACTTCATATCTTCAAAGGAAATTAAAATTGGGTTATGCTCGGGCTGCACGGCTGATGGATAAATTGGAAGAACGCGGAGTAATAAGCGCAGGCGATGGCGCAAAGCCTCGGGAAGTATTGGAGAAAATCACTCGCAACGAAAATGGAGAAAATGTAATGTAATGGATATTAATGCAAAAAAAATATTTAAAATAGTTTCTTTTTCCACTTTTCTGCTTTTTATTGCTATCTATGCTTTTTTTATATCCAAAGATTTGATTTTTGGCGTAAAAATAAAAGAGGTAAATATAATAGACGGAACAAAAGTTGCGGATAATATTGTAAAAATAACAGGAAATGCCAGAAATGCCGTTGATTTAACTTTAAATGGACGCGTAATTTCAATAGACCAAAAAGGAAATTTCAATGAGACAATTGCTTTGCTTTCGGGTTATAATATAATCAATATAAAAGCGAAAGATGAATTTGGGAATAGCGATGAAAAAAATTATCAATTAATATATCAATTATGGTAAAGAAAAAAGAGAAAAAAGAGGATAAAACTGTAGGGGTATCAATGCTGGATGATGCTGTAAAGGCAATTCAGGCAAAGTTTGGAGAAGGATCAATAATGAAATTCGGCGACTCGCCAAAGGTGGACATTAATACGATACCGACAGGGTCTATAGGACTTGATATGGCTTTGGGCGTTGGCGGGATACCGCGCGGAAGAATCGTTGAAATATTCGGACCTGAGTCTTCGGGCAAAACGACCCTTTCTTTGCACATAGTGGCTGAAGCGCAAAAACTTGGAGGGGTCTGCGCTTATATAGATGCCGAACACGCCATGGATCCGGATTATACAAAAAAGCTTGGAGTGAATATTGACAATCTCCTTATTTCTCAACCAGATACCGGCGAACAGGCGCTTGAAATCGTTGAAAGTTTGGTGCGAACAGGAAAAATTGATGTAATTGTGGTTGATTCTGTAGCCGCTCTTACGCCTAAAGACGAAATAGAGGGAGACATGGGAGCATATCATGTAGGAAAACAAGCGAGATTGATGTCTCAAGCGCTTCGCAAGCTTACCGCCATTGTGGCCAAAAGCAAGACAGCGGTTATTTTCATAAATCAAATCAGAATGCAAATCGGAGTTATGTTCGGCAATCCCGAAACTACTCCCGGAGGAAAAGCTTTGAAATTTTACACTTCTGTCCGACTGGATATCAGAAAAATCGCCCAAATTAAAAAGGGAGAAGATATCGTCGGGAGTCGCACTCGCGTCAAAGTAGTAAAAAATAAAGTGGCTGCGCCGTTTAAGCAAACAGAATTTGATATTATTTACAACGAGGGAATTTCCAAAGAAGGCGAGATTATCGCTTTGGGTGAGAAATTTAAAATTGTAGAAAAAACCGGAAACTCGTATTTCTACCTACCTAGCGGGGAAGCAAAGCCCGCCTCGACTCGCGAAAGCTCGCCGACGCGAGGCGGGGAAAAAGTAAAATTGGGAGTGGGTTATGATTCTACTCGCACCTTCTTAAAAGAAAATAAAAAAATATCCGAACAGATATTGAAAGAGATTCGAAAAAAGTTTTCGGAAGAAGCATAAAAAATCAAAAATAGTGCTTTTTTCGGCATACGCAATATTAGGTTCGTGAACCACATTCAGGTTCGAGTGCGAGCCGTGAAAAAGCAGCTATTTTGGATTTTTTATTTTACACCCTCTCTACATATTCCCCTGTTTCAGTATTTAGGCGAATGATGTCTCCTTCTTCTATAAACATCGGAGCGTTTATAGTTGAACCATTTTCCAGCGTAATTATTTTATTACCACTTTTAGAAGTATCCCCTCGCACAGCCGGAGGCGCCTCTTTTACTTTAAATTCCATTTTAATAGGCAAGGTTATTTTTATGATTTTTTCTTCATCCTCTTCATTACTCCAAACTAAAGCAGTGACTATTCCGTTTTCTTTAAAGAATTTACCCGCATCACCAATGAGAGATGTATCCAATTTAAATCTATTTTTGGGGTCTTCTGGAGGGCAAAACCAATACTCACCTCTATTATGATAAAGAAATTTTATTTCTCTTTTTTCTATATCTGCCTCATCGGCGGAATCGGAAACATGAAAAGTGGCCGCAATCGTTTTACCGGAAATTAAACTTTTTAATTTCACTTGATTTTGCGGTTTTCTCTGTTGGGTTCTTGCAACATGAGAATCTATCACCTCGCAAGGTTCATCATCATATATAATGATTTTTTTTTCTCTAATTTCGTTATATTGAAGCATGTTTTCTTTTGCCCCATCACCTGGTGATGAGGTTTATTTATAATTTAAATTTACTTGGCAATAAAGGGAAGCAAGCCTAAAAACCGCGCATTTTTGACAGCGCTAGCGAGTTGGCGTTGATTCTTAGTTGTTACGCCGGTGCGTTTATGGTTTACTATTTTACCGTTAGGATTCAAAAACTTTTTTAAGATTTCAACATCCTTATAGTCTATATATTTTATATTATTGGCTGAAAAATAATCTTGTTTCATAAATTTATTTATTTTTAAAATGGTATATCTTCGGGATTAATATCTTCTTCCGGATATTCTATGGTGTCAATTGTTTCAGAATCTTTTTTACCTGACGTCTTACCGGATTCCGCGCTTTGAGATGTTCCGCTTGTATTTCCGCTTCCGCTCTTCGGACCAAATTGAGTACGATCTGCTACTATTTCTGTGCGGTATTTTTTTTCTCCGCTTGTTTTATCCTCCCAGCTTCTTGTCTGCATTCTGCCTTCGACCAATAAAGAACTTCCTTTTTTCATATATTGGGCGATTGTTTCTGCCTGGCGTCCAAAAACTACAATATTATGATAATCTGTGGATTCTTGGCGCGCGCCATTTTTATCTTTCCAAACACGATTAGTGGCAAGAGAAAATGAACAAACTTTTATCCCTGAAGGAAGAGAACGGATTTCCGGGTCGCGAGTTAAATTTCCTATTACAATTGCTTTATTTAAATACATAATTTTTATTTATTAAATTTATAATATAATTAATTTATACTGCGACCATAGCATCTATTTCTTTATCTATTTCTTCTTTATCAATAGGCAGAGATGTTTCATTTTCTCCTTCTTTTTTTACAGTCGGCATTTTTCTTCTGGAATCCTTATGTATAAATCTTTTAGCGGCAATAGTATTCTCTCTTACTGTTTTCAGGATTAAAAATCTAATGAAGTTTGGGTCAATATTAAGTTTCTTTTTCAATTCTAAAACTTTTTCCGGATTTATTTCAAATTTAACCCAACCGAAATATGCCATATCAAACTTATTTCGTACATTTTGGGTGACTTTAGCTATTGTATAAGCTAAATTTATTGTTTTCGGTATTTCATCCGAAATTATTTCCCCTCCCAAGCTAATAATAAGATCTTTCAGATTACCGTAAGAAATTGGCATATTTTCTAGAGATAAAGTGGGTACTAAAAGATAACCGAGTTCATATACGCGGGAATTTGTTTCTATATTTTCGTTATTACTCTCCATTTGCCTAATTAATAATTATTTCTTAATAAATCTCATTTCGGACCTTCACCCCACCGTCGGCGAGGGTTTGTGTTCCGACTTCAGGGTCGGAACAAGTGAGACTTAAGTATGTTAGCAATTTTGTTCTTAAATGTCAAAAAGTCTTTTGGCGTTCGCTATAATGGCCTTCGCGACTTCCGTTTCGGGCAAGTTTTTAATTTCGGCAATTTTTTTTACCACTTCTTTTACATATACGGGCTCGTTGCGTTTTCCACGATATGGAATTGGCGCCACATAAGGCGAATCCGTGTCGGTTAATATCATATTAAGCGGAGTATTTTTCACCACTTCGTCATAATCATGAGTAAAAGTTAAAACACCGGTAAAAGAAAGCATAAATCCAAAATCAAGAAAGCCTTTTGCTTCTTTCGTATTCCCAACAAAAAAATGGACTACGCCTTTTACTTTTGCATATTTTTTTAAAATTTCCAACGAATCTTTGTATGCATCTCTTATATGCAACATTAAGGGCTTTTTAACTTCATTTGCCAGTTCTATTTGTTCAATGAATGCTTTCCTTTGTTTTTTCAGCGATTCTCCGTTCATGTGATAATAGTCCAGACCACACTCGCCTATGGCTACAACCTTCGGATCTTTTAAAAATTCTCTGTAAATATTTTTATCAAAAATCTCACCGCGGGAAGCAAATTCTTTTCCTCCTTCACCCAATTCTTTTTTATCATGATATGAAACGTCTGTGTGTATCGGATGCAAACCAACGACAGCAAAAACACCCTCTTGATATCTATTTGCCATTTTTACAGCAGCACGAGAAGTATCAACCTGGGTACCGACATTAAAAAACCAAGTATTGTTATCCAGGGCCCTTCGAATAACAGCCTCATGGTCTTCTTCAAAGGCTTTAAAATTCACATGCGCATGGATATCAATATATTTAGGAATCATTTTATTCTTTCCTTAAAAACAGTGGCTTTTCCGGTTTTTTGTTTTCTTTGATTAATTTTTTTATTTTTTCTGAAGTTTCAGGCATTATTGGCTTTAACATTTTGGCTATTTCATATAATTGAACAACCATATTAGAAATTATTTTTTCTCCTTTTATTTTATCTACTTTTACAACTTTAAACGGCTCTGTTTCTTGAATAGACTTATCGAGTTCACTTATTTTGTGCCAAATATATTCAGTCGCTTTTTGAATATCAAATTTTTCCAAATAATCAAAAAATTCCTGTGAAATTAGATTTTCAGAAATTTCCGGGTATTTCTCCAAATATTTTCCCGAAAGAGTTAAAATTCTTGAAGATAAATTCCCTAACCCATTTGCCAGCCCCGAATTATATGCATCCTTGAATCGTTCCATGGTAAAAGGACTGTCTTCAAAGGAAGAAACTTCGCGAAGTAAAAAATATCTCAATGCATCAGTCCCATATTCATTCACAATATCCCTCGGATCAACCACATTACCAAGAGTTTTAGACATTCTTATCCCACCTTCACCCGTAATAAAACCATCAACTACTATTTGATGCGAGGGGGGTAACCCCGCAGCCATAAGCATTGCTTGCCACATTGCCCCTTGAAAACGAGTATTGTCTTTTCCGCAATACTGCGTAGGATTGCCATTTATCCAATATTTTTCAAACTGTTCAGTATTTTCGGGCCAGCCAAGAGTAGAAATATAATTGGTTAACGCGTCAAACCAAACATACATCACTTGAGTATCATCCCCGGGAACAGGTATTCCCCACGGCATTTTTTCTTTTAATCTGGAAATCGAAAAATCCTGCAAACCGCCCTGAACAAAATTTTTTATTTCATTTAGTCTGAATTCCGGAACAACAAAATCCGGATTCTTTTCGTATAAATCTAAAAGCTGTTTGCCAAAGGACGAGTATTTAAAAAAGTAATTTTCTTCATTTATTATTTTTAATTCCAGCCCCGGATGAAGCAGGCACTCTCCGCATTCATTTAAATCAGAATCTGTTTTCTCACTCTCACACCCCGTACAATATTTCGCCTCATAATTTTTTTTATAAATAAAGCCGTTATTTTTCACTCTTTTCCAAAACTCTTGCGCTGTACTCTCGTGATGTTTGTCTGTGGTGCGAACGAAATGCGCTTCTCCTGTAATGCCGAACATTTTTAGCTGATTTTTAAATGTTTCAAAACCTTGGTCAACAAAATCTTGAACTTTTAATTTTTTTTCTTTGGCTTTTTCGTATACTTTAATACCGTGTTCATCTGTTCCGGTATTGAAATAAACATCGTACCCGATAAGTTTTTTATACCGAGCAATCGTATCCGCTCGCACAAGTTCAAGCGCATGCCCCATATGAAGAGGCGCATTTACATAAGGCAGGGTTGTCGTAATGTAAAAGCTATTTTTTTTCATCATAATTTCTAACGAGATTCATTATTTATTTCTGGAAGAAACTTTCTTTTTTTCGAGATCATCCAGTAATTCCATTACAAAAACAGCCACCGGAATGGCGAGAATTAACCCCCAAAATCCGCCCAATTCAAATCCTATTGTCGCCGCAAGAATTACCACCAACGGGGAAAGACCTACTACGCTTTTTATAATCAAAGGAGAAAAAAGAAAAACTTCAAATTCATGAAGAATAGTATAAGCTCCGGCAACCATCAGCGCACTTGGAATTCCCCCAGAAAGAAAAGAAAAGTAAACAGCCGGAACGAGCGCAACCAAAATACCGTAAGGCACAAGTTCCATTAAACCAGCGATAATGGACAGAAGAAGAGCATATTGAATTCCCAAAAGAGAAAGCATCAAATAAGTCAAAATGGTGATTAAAACAACTAAAAGCAATTGTCCCTTCATCCATAACGCAATTTTTC
Organism: Minisyncoccota bacterium; assembly: GCA_041650615.1. Classification (GTDB taxonomy): domain Bacteria; phylum Patescibacteriota; class Minisyncoccia; order Phycocordibacterales; family UBA9973; genus UBA9973. The sequence goes on along the minus strand of JBAZKU010000001.1, from coordinate 558,304 downwards.
GGCGTGAACGTCCCCATAAATCAACCGCGTATTCTTCATATTCTAAAGGTAAAATAATTCTTAAAAATTTCTCTATTCCTCTTTCTTGAATTGAAAGATAAAAAGAAATAAGAACAATCAGCACCAAATTAAAAATGCCTCCGAAAGCTACAGAAAATACTTGGAAAAACCCTGCAGAAAGATTACTAATAAAGGCATTGGAAGTAGAAATAAGAGTAGTAAGAGACAAACTATGTGAAAGATTATTGATAATATCTTTCGCTCCGGAAAATGCATCATTGGTGAAGTAATTTAAAATTGGAGAATTTGGAACATAAGAAGACAAGAAAACGGAAAAATTATAAACTTCCGTTATTAAAAGTGGCACAAAAAGATAAAATAAAAGAGCCAGCATAAGAATTGTGGAAATATAAACTATAACCACTGCAAAAATTCTGTTAATTTTTATCTTTTTAAAATGAGGGACGGCTGCTTCCACAAAAGAAGCTAAGATAATAGCAGTCAAAAGAACAAGAAATAAATCTCGCAAATACCAAATTAAAAAAAGTCCGAGCGCGACAAGAAAGAATCGGATTATGGTACCGGTACTTATTGAAAAAGAGGTAATATTATTCTTCTCAACCATACGGGTATAATACCACAAAAATACCTAATTTAAAATATCTAGAACTTCAATATCTTTAAGAACCTGGATCTGCTTTTAAAAGGTCCGATAAGGGCTAAATTGAGCTTATCATTTTTAAAAATATGATTCGCTAAAGATTTAATCTGGCTTCTTGTAACTTTCCTGATTTCACTGGCCCTTTTCTCGGCTTCTTCTATTTTATGTTTTAAAAGCTCTTGTAACCCATAAAAGCTTGCAATTTCATCCGTTGATTCAAGAGAAAGCCTCATATTGCCTATCAAAAATTCTTTTACTTTATTCAGTTCTTCTTCGGAAATCTCTTTTTCTTTTAATTTTCTGCATTCCAGAAGCACCACTTTTAAAACTTCGTCTACTCTCTTATTGTCTATTCCAGCAGAAATTTGAAGGAAACCATGGTCGGTATAAATATCATTATGGGCACGCACATAATAACAAACGCCTAGTTCTTCGCGCAATTTCTGAAAAAGCCACGAACTCATTCCCCCTCCCAGAATTCCGGCCAGTACAGAAAGCGCTGCATTTTTTTTATCAAATAAATTATAGCTGCGCATGCCTAAAACGAAATGCGTTTGATCTGTTCTCTTAAAACTAATCAAGGCCTCAGGTCTTGTTTGTATTTCTTTTACTTTCAACTTTTGCGCTTTTTTACCACGTGGAATTCTTTCAAAAACTTTTTTTGTTTCCTTTATTATTTCCTTTTCGCCGACTTTCCCCGCCACTACTATTGTTGTTGCCTCCGGCAAATAATGAGCCTTTTTATATTCTATAAAATCATCGCGTTTCATATTTAAAATATTTTTTTTGGGACCGGCAATATTCCATCCTGCTGGCTGGTTGCCATAGAGAAGCTGCATTATTAAATCCTGAACATGTTGATTGGGCATATCTTCATACATATTTATTTCTTCAACGATAACACCTTTTTCTTTTTGCATTTCAGCTTCCGGAAAAGTTGAGTTTAAATAAATATCCGAAACCACGTCAAAAATCTGCTTAAAATGCTTGGCGTCGGATTTTGCATAATATCCAGTATATTCCTGAGTCGTAAAAGCATTATACTCAGAACCGAGAGCGTCCAATTCTTTTGAAATATCTATCGCTTTTGGTCTCTTGATTGTTCCCTTAAAACACATATGTTCCAAAAAATGAGATATGCCGTTTATCTTTTTTGCTTCATACTTTGACCCTGCTTCCACCAATACCAAAACAGTCACCGTCGGATTATCTTTCATCGGCACGGTTATTACTCGCAGGCCATTTTTAAAAATAGTTTTCTTAAACTTCATCTCGTTAGAAATTAAAATAATTAATAATTTTTTACACTACTTTCCCATTATTGGATTTCTAACGGGATTCATTTATATTTTTTCTTTAATATAATCTTTCAGATTTTCCACTTTAATTCTTTCCTGTTCTCCCGTATCTCTATCGCGGACGGTAACAGTATCATCAGTTAAAGTATCAAAATCAACTACAATACAAAATGGCGTACCGATTTCGTCTTGTCGGCGATAACGCTTGCCAATGTTACCATTGTCGTCCCAAATTACTCGGCCAAATTCCGCCTTAAGAGGAGCAAATACTTTTGTGTTCGCATATTCAACAAGTTCTGGCTTATTTTTAAGCAATGGAGAGACCGCACAGATAATCGGAGCAATATTAGGTTTAAACTTGAGATAAACTCTTGGTTCTCTCTCGCCTGCCCCGTCGGAAGCTTCTTGCTTTCCTTCGGGGTCCTCAGAATAAGAAGATAACAATAAGGCTAGTACCGCTCTGTCCACTCCAAAAGTCGGTTCTATAACATGCGGAATTGTTTTTTCACTTTTTTCCTCATCAATATAGTCAAGTTTGTGACTTTTTAAATCAAAATCTGTCCTATAGGCAAGACCGAAAAGTTCTTTTTTCCCAAAAGGATAATCAAATTCAAAATCTATTGTCCTTTTGGAATAATGAGCGCGATCTCCATCCGGAACTTCAAGCTCATGCACTTTTGACATATCAATCCCCACTTCTTCCATCCATTCAAGCATCTCGCCTTTCCAATATTCAAAATATTTTTCCCAATCTTCTTTTCTGATAAAATATTCTATTTCCATTTGCTCAAATTCACGAACTCTAAAGACAAAATCCCTGGGAGTTATTTCATTTCTAAAAGCTTTGCCAATTTGCGCCATACCGAAAGGCAATTTCGGATGAAAAGCATCCACGGTATTCTTGAAATTTACAAACATCCCTTGAGCTGTTTCCGGACGCAAATATGATACGGCAGAAGAGTCTTCCGATGCCCCAACTTTTGTCTGAAACATCATATTAAATTGCTTTGTTTCGCCTAATTTACCTCCACATTCTATACATTTGTTTTTAATTTCAATTTGATCTGCCCGAAATTTTTTTTTGCATTTCTCGCATTCCACCATTGGGTCCGCAAAACCTGCCACATGTCCAGAAGCTTGCCAAACTTCTTGACGCATTAAAATTGCCGCATCAATACCATACATGTCGCGTCTGTTGTCCACAAACTTTTTCCACCAACTTTGTTTAATATTATTTTTTAGAGCTACTCCGAAATGTCCCCAATCATAAGTACCGCCGAGTCCTCCATAAATTTCAGAGCCTGGAAAAACAAACCCTCGTCTTTTACAAAGCGAAATTATTTTTTCCATCAAATTTTCATTCTTTTTTTCCATAAAAATTTTATTATTCTACCACTCTATCTCCACTGGCTGGGAAACTAGGATCATTTAGCAATCTGGTATTAAGTGATGCTTTATTTACTCTCACATCCACATTAGCAAAATCATCGTATCCGGTCAAAGTTGTATCGTTTACGAGAACAGGCATAGTGCCAACCTGGGAAAGCGAAGGAGTAAGCTCTATTTGAAAAGAAACCTCTCTGTCCGCTCCGGTAATGCCGGTACCTGCTGGAATTCCTCCGATATTCCAAACTATTTCTTTTGTGGAATCATTAAAAGTTAAATCTTCTGTTGTTGGGGAAAATGACCCGATAAATCGCACCCAGGGCGGAAGGGTAGAAACTACTTTGGCTTTTGAAATATTATTTGCAGTATTGGAAAGGGACCAAACAATAGTATAAGTTGTTTTCTGTTCCACTTTGGGAGGTATTGGCCCGCTATTTGTAAATACCCCTGAACTATAAAGCACCTTATTTGAAAGTCCAATATCGGAAATAACTTTTATAACTTTGGAACTTTCATTGCTTAATTCCGTAATACTACCACTGCTTTGCGCCTGTTCACCTGTAATAGAAACATCTATATTAATAGAAGGGGAAGATATAATCCCGCCAGCGGCAGAAAAAAGAGAAAGAGAGGAAAGAGAAAAAGATACGGATCCAGAATCTCCTGGATTTATTTCCGCAAATTGGCTTTGAGAATTCTTATCCCAAGTTATCATATCTTGCGACGAACTGTAGAAACCTTGTCCTCCTGATATTGTCCCCCGATTAACCGCATTGCCGGAAATCTTTGCCACAATTTTCAAATTATTTATTTTTGTTTCCAGATTATTTGTCCACTGTATTTGTCCTTGAATCGGAGTCTTGGTGTCTATAACATACTTTGTATCCAAAACACCATTTACGAGAAGCTCTGCATTAATTGAGGGCTTCGTTATCATAACAATATGTTCTAGAGAATTAAAAACAACTCCGATCAAAGATTTGTCTGTAGGAGATTGGGATCCGCTCCACGCTCTAAAAACTTTCTGTTCTCCATCAAAAACATCAATCATTTTACCAGAAATGGAAATACTGCGTTCCATGCCAGGTGCAAGATCTCCTAGATTCCAAATATTATTACCCAAGGACGGCGCAGGTGTTGCTTTCACAAATTGAAAACCAATTGGGTAATCAACTTTCAGAAGCATATTAGAGGCAGATTTAGTAGAGTTTAAAGTAGCCTTTACGCCAAGATTGATATTTTGATTGGAAGTTGCTTCAGTGGGAGCGTCAATTGAAAGATTTATGGGCGTGGAATTTATAGAAACATTATAAGTTTTTTCTTTTACAAAAATAGCGTTTGAACCTTCTACTCTATACTCAAGGGAAATTTTTATTTCACTCGTACTTCCCTGTTCGCCAAAAAGTATTATATTTACATTCTCATTTTTTATTCCTCCGGCTGGAATTGTCCCTAAAGATAGACGCAAATGATCGCTGTCTCCCTGGGAACTCTCTTGTGAACCATTCGGATATTCTATTATGAGATCAGCAAGTTCAAGGGGAGAATTGTTTTTATTTGTTATTTCCAGTAAAAGAGAATAATCCTCTCCGCCGGCAGTGAAAGCATTACTGAGTACGGAAATATCGATATTGTCGTTGGAAACACTATTGCTATTGGCAAAAAATGTATAAGCAGCATAGCCTATTGCTAAAATAAAAAAAACTATGGAAAATATAAAAAATTTCTTAAACATGGACGTTTTCATAAAAAATTTTTCTCCTAAGTTTGGTTCAGTATTTTCTTTTTTTATCCAAGAGTCCATTACTTCCCTTTTTTGGAAATGCGGGAAGCTGTCGCGATGTTCGATTTTTGTTTGGTAATCTTTATTAAAGAGCTTGCTTTTTAGCTCTTCTAATCTATTTAATTTATCTCTATCGTGAAGTGGCATTAAATTATTATACCATCCCGAACGAGATTTTAAAAATCTCTTACAGGATAAGCTATTTTACAAATGTGTCTCTTTGAGGGCTTTGTTTATTTGATGCAATATTTTTACCCTGCTCTCCGAAACTTTAAAGATTATATCTTCCTCAAATGGCGACTTGATGAAGTCTTGCAACACTTCATTGCCTCCTATATATCCCAAATTATTAAGAGTACGTAAAACAATAACAGCTTCAATATTGCGTAATTCATCTTTTGTTTTGGATTTCTCTAAAACCGATAATCCATTTATCAAATCAACAAATAAATCTTTATTTGGGTCTTCTCCGGCCAGCAAGCGTTTTAATAATTTTGAAATATTTATAAAAACTTCAAAAATTTCCAATTTGGATAAATTTTCAAGTTTATTTGTTTTTGATGCATTTGTTACTCGCCAAAAATCTTTTCCTTTTACCAGGTCAATTTTGAGGTAGGCAAAATCCTGCAAAACAAAACGTAGTTTTGAAGACATTTTGCGCACCCCTTGTGCAGAAGCATAAATCATCCCCAAATCGCGAGTAAAAATGGCATAATATTTTCCGGTTTCCCCGAAATTATTGCTCCCCAATATTATTCCTTCCGTGTGATAAATGTGATGCATTAGAATCTAATTTTAACACATTCTGAATTGTTTCTAATAAATCTCTTGGGTCATCGATGATTGCCGATGGGTTGCCTTTTTTAAGCGTTTCTTTTCCGTGGATTCCCCAGGTAACACCTATGGATTTGATTTTGCATTCATTTCCTTCAAGAATATCTCCTAGGGAATCAGTAATAAAAACAGCATAATTCGGTATTATTTTGTATCTCTCAAGTAAAGTATTTATTTTTACTATTTTACTGGTATGCACATCCTGCCCAAGAATGTCATTAAAATAACTAAGTATTTTTTCTTTTTCTAAAAAATTAGAAATGTAAGAACTACTGGTAGAAGAAACAATAGCAAGCTTATGATTGTTCCTGAGTTCGGAAACAGTGGCTCGCAGGACCTCATTAATCCCTATCTCATTAAGGTTTTTCTCATAAAGTTCATAGAAATTTTTAGGAATAATATGAGATTCTTTTTCAACGGATCTTCTCATTTCTTCATGGAAATCTCCCATAGCAAATTTTTGAAACTTTTCCCAAGTTAAATTTCCGTTTATGTCTTTATGAATTTTAAAAGAAAATTCCAAGGTATTGGCCAACACTCCGTCAAAGTCAAAGATTACCAATTTTTTATTTTCTACGTTCATTTTTGAATAAATATTTTAAAAACTAGCTCATCTATTTTGATTTCCTCGCCATTGTTTTGTTTAAATTCTATTTTTGACACAAGAATAGTTTTCTTTATTTCAACTTCAAATTTTTGAATTAATTTTTTACCTTCTTCATCTGTTTCAACAACCAGAGAAACAATATCACTCGGGGTAAGCCCCATTTTCTTGCGCATATCTTGAATAGCTCTGGCTAGTTCGCGATAATTTCCTTCTCGTTTTAATTCGGGAGTAATTTTCGTATCAAGAGTTACTTTATATAAACCTATTTTTATTTTTAATAAATAATCAACATTTTTAACATTCAATTCATCTTTTATTATTTCAAGATAATCATTTAATAGTCTCCCAGCTACAATTTCCAATCGGTTCAACGGCTGACGAACTTTAATTCCTGCCTTCTGGCGGGCTTCAAGACCAAGAGTAACTATTTTTCGGACTGTTTCCATGCTTTCTAAAACCCTAGTTTTACTGAAAGAGAAAATTTTAAACTTTTTAACAGGCCAACTTGTTAAATGCACACTTTCTGCATCATCTTTATTTTTTAATTTCAACCAAATATCCTCGGCGGCAAGCGGGGCAAATGGAGCCATTAATTTCGCCAGATTTTTCAACACAAAATATAAAGTTTGCTTGGCTTCAATATTACCTTCTTTAATTCTGTCTCGTGAACGACGCAAATACCAAGTAGAAAGGTCGCCGATAAAATCGCGAATAGCTCTTGTTGGCTCAAGTAGCTTATATTTATCAAGACTTTTTGTTATTAATTCTATCAATTCATCTAATTTGGCCAAAATCCAAATATCCAGAATATTATCTGATTTTGGTCTATTATTATTTTCTAAATTTTTATTTCTATATAATTCATAAAAAGCCAAAACATTATAAAGCAAGCCAAAAACCTGCCTATGAAGTTCCAAAACTGTTTTTTCATCAAAATTCTTTGATTCCCCAGGCTGGTTTATTGAATACATCCAAAGACGCAGTGTATCCGCGCCATATTTCTCTACCATCTCCCACGGATCTACAATATTCCCGAGGGATTTGGACATTTTCTTCCCTTTGGCATCAAGCAAGTGTCCCAAACAAATTACATTTTTATATGCCTTCCCTTTTCCCATTAAAATTCCCACCGCATGCAAAGTGTAAAACCACCCGCGTGTCTGGTCTATCGCTTCGCAGATAAAGTCAGCCGGATATGATAATTTTTTATTTTCAAAAGGTTTACCCCGAGCAAAGTCAAAGGGGTAATGGTCCTGCGCAAAAGGCATAGCGCCGGAATCAAGCCATACATCCATAACTTCTTTGGTACGCGTCATTTTTCCTCCGCATTCGCAAACGAGCGGAATTTCATCAATGTAAGGCCTGTGCAAATCTAATTCATAGTTTTCATTATGCGGAAGCGGAATAAAATCAAATTCTCTTATTTCAGCATTTTTTATAGGAGTAAATGGATTATTTAATTTTGATAAGCTATCTAACGACAATCCTTTTATTACAAAAGTTAAGGCATTAGTTACTCCTTCGTGGCCGACAATCAAAATATTTTTATTAGAATATTGTACTTCCAGCTCATAAATAAATTGACCGACTCTTTTAATTACCTCCGCAAAACTCTCTCCATCAGGTAAAGCTTCATCTGGTTTATCTAGATAATCTTCGTCATAATATTTTTTAAAAATAGCTTTTTCCTTTCCTTTAAAAATGGAGCTAACTTCCCATTCTTGAATTTTTTGATTGTAAATGATTTTTTCAAATGGAAAACCAACCTGCCCACAAACTATTTTAGTGGTTTCTTTTGCTCGTTCAAGTGGCGAGGAAATAATTATATCAATTTTTTCTTTAAAATTTTTACAACTTGTTAATATTTCTTCTATTCCTCTTTCTGTTAATTTAGCGTTGAGATTAAGATTTTTATAATCAGTATCACTTTCAAGATTATTCTCCGCTTCCCCATGTCTCATTATAAAATACTTATTCCCGGATTTTTTTGCTTTTTCTTTCAATTCTTCCGAACTTCCAACAACCTCAATCTTTTTACAAGTTTCACAAATCCAAACCGGAAGCGGACTTCCCCAATAACGTTCGCGCGATATTGCCCAATCTTTAATGTCTTTCAACCACTCGCCGAAGCGTCCATCACGAATATGTGCCGGTTCCCAATTAATATCTTTATTTTCTTCAATCATTTTCTGTTTGATTTTCGAGTCGGACATTTTGATATACCAAGAATCACGAGCATAGTAAATGAGGGCGGTATGACAACGCCAGCAATGAGGATAGGAGTGTTCATATTTTTCTTTTTTCAGTAGAAGTCCTTTTTGAGCCAAATCTTTTATAATATCCACGGCCACATCTTCATCCCGTACAAATCTGCCTTCCAAAAATCCTGTACCGGCTAAAAATTTTCCATCCAAGCCAACGAGATGATGTTTCGGCAGACCTACTTTATTACCAAGCACAAAGTCGTCCTGTCCGTACATCACGGCAGTGTGAACTATCCCTGTGCCATCTTCGGTGGTCACAAAATTCGCACTATAAATTTTATAGGCTTTATTCATTTTATCTTTTTCTTTTCCGGAAATAGTGTTTTGTAAAAATGGATAAAGCGGTTCGTATTCCAAACCAATTAAATCTTTGCCTTTTAATTCTTCAATAACTTCATATTCACCGTCTATAACGGAAAGTCTTTCTTCTGCTAATATCAAAAATTCATTTTCTTTTTTTATTTTTACATAATCAATATTTTTGCCTACAGCAAGCGCTACGTTGCCTGGTAGTGTCCACGGTGTAGTGGTCCAAGCAAGAATAAAAATGTTTTCTTGTTCTTTTATTTTGAATTTTACGTACACTGACAAGTCTTTTATGGTTTCATATCCTTGTGCAAGCTCATGTGAGGAAAGAACTGTTCCACAACGCGGACACCAAGGCACAACTTTATAATCTTTATAAAGCAAATTTTGAGCACTAACTTTTTTTAAAATATTCCAAACAGATTCAATGTAATTATTATGATAAGTCACATATGGATTTTCTTGGTCTACCCAATAACCGATGCGTTCGGTAAATTTACCCCAAAGGTCAACATATTCCCAAACACTTTCTTTGCATTGCTGATTAAATTTTGCAATACCATATTTTTCAATGGCAATTTTTGAATCTAGGTTCAATTTTTTCTCCACTTGAAGTTCAACGGGCAAACCATGGGTATCCCACCCGCCCTTGCGACGCACATGAAATCCTCGCATTGTTTTATACCTCGGAATAGCATCCTTAAATGCTCGCGCTTCAAGGTGGTGAATCCCCGGTTTGCCATTAGCCGTCGGCGGACCTTCATAAAAAATAAATTCTCCTCTCGGTGATTTTTTTTCTAAAGATTTCTGAAATACATTATTTTCTTTCCAAAATTTTAAAACGGCTTCTTCTCGAAGCGCGGATTCCGATTTCCCTGTCCCGTCAGAAACAGGTTCACTTTGTGAACCGTTGTTTCGCATGGGATTACTTAATTCATTTTCAGCCATATATTAGCTGATTTTAGCATAAAATATGGATTTTTACATCCTTCCTGGGGCTTTTATACCTAGAAGATATAGTCCATTTTTCATAACCATAGAGAAAGCCAAGGTGAGAGCTATTTTGTAAGGCGACATTGGATCGTCTTTGTCTATAATTTTTGTGTTCCCATAATAAGTGTTAAAGGCGCGAGCGATATCTATTAAATAATTTACAATATGATGCGGTTCAAATTCTTCTGCTGACCTTAAAACAACTTCTGGAAATCTGTATAATAATTTTTCTATGTCTCCTAATGGAAGAATCTCGGATTTTTTATCATCCAATAAAAAGCCCGGCAAGATATTTTCTGCTTTTGCCTTTTCCAAAACAGAATTGGCACGAGCATAGGAATATTGCAAATATGGCCCGGAATCCCCTTCAAAAGAAATGGATTTTCCAAAATCATAAATAATATTTCCGCCAATATTTTGTTTTAGAATGGAATATTTTAAGGCTGAAACTCCGACATCTTTACTAATTTGCCTTTTTTCTTCCTCTGTAAAGTCCCTGTCTTTTATTTTTTCCAGAATTTCATCACACGCCTCTGAAATCAAAGATTCTCCGGTAATCACATTGCCCTTCCTGGAAGACATCTTGCCAGAAGCCAGGCGCATCATCCCATGAACAATATGTTTCATCTTGGAAGCAATCTCAGGATTCATTATTTCAAGCGCTTTTTTCACTACTTTCATATAATCCTCTTGTTCATTGGCCGTAACCACTACCGACATATCCAAACTTTCTTTTTCAAATTTTGTTTTGGTGAGTCCGAGTTCTTTGGTTTCATAAGTAGGCAACCCTTGCGAAGTGATAAAAACCCGAGTATGAAGCTTTGGATCATATTTTTCGGCCTTAAATACAATAGCCTTGTCCGATTTTTCAAAAACTTTACCTAACTTCTCCTCTACAATTTTTTGGCCTGTTGGAGCTACCAGACTTTCAAAAAAATAATAATTAAAATTCGTACCAAGTGTCTTATAAATTTCTTCAAAAGCTTCAAGGGTGATTCTTTTTCCCCAATCATAAATTTCATTTATTTTTTTATCGCTCCTATCGTAAACTTTTTTGTTTATTTCATCAATTTCTTTTTTAATTTTTTCATCTTTTTCATAAACATCATTGCCTTCCGCATAAGACTGTCCTATATAACTGGCTTTTTCAGTCAATGACATATTTTCTGACATGGCAGAACTTGTATCATTTTTATTTTTTAGCATTTGATAAATGGCTTTGGCTACATGCGGACCTACGTCGCCCTGATAATTGGCGCGAATTGTTTTCGCTCCGGAAAATTCAATGATTCGCGAAATAGATTCGCCTATGGCATTGCTCATTAAATGCCCGATATGAAAAGGCTTAAATGGGTTCGGCTGGGTATATTCAACCATTATTTTTTTATTTACAAAAAGATTGTTTTGTCCAAAATTTTTATTTTCTAAAATTTCTTTTACGGAATTGACAAAAAATTCTTGTGTTAAATAAAAGTTTACAAAGCCAGCCCCAGCAACTTCAATTTTTAAAATTTCTTCAAGTAAATTTTTGTTTAATTCTTTAACAATTTTTTCTGCGAGCTCTTTAAGATTTCCACTTCTTTCACCAACTAAACCTCCATCAAATAATCTTTTCTTTTTTTCAACATCAATAGGTGTAAAATTAGAAACTATAGCAAAAACTACATTCGTAGAATAATCCCCATTTTTAAAATCTTCCGGATGTTCAAGAATAATATCTCCAGCCTCTACTTTGAGATTTTTAAGAGTTTCTCTTATTAAATTTTCTATTTTCTCTTTCATTGAATTATCTTTTATCTCCATCTCCTTTCAATATTCCTCTTTTTTTTCTCGATTGTAATTTATCTAAATTATATTTAGCTATATCCTCAAGAGAAAGATCTAAATCATGAGATAATACTGCCAAATACCACAAAACATCTCCTAGTTCTCCTTTTAATGCTTCTTTACGCTCCTTGCTCATTATGCCTTCACCGTCGTCTCCACGTAACCATTTTTTAATTTTACCCATTACTTCTCCAGACTCATTTCCAAGCCCTAAAGCAGGATAAATAACCTTATATTTCTCTGGGTGAATAGCTGTTGTTAATGCTTTCTTTTGATATTCTTTTAGTTCCATATAATTTTAATTAATTATCTAATAATCTTTTTAACTTTTTCATAAATTTCTTCATGGATAGCGGGGAAACTTTTTAGTTTCCCTTTTTCCATACATTCAATTTTTATCCAATTTTTTTGCGTTTTAACTAACCAAAGAGCGCTTTTTATAGAATTTTTCAAAAAGTTTTTGTCTTTCTCATGCACATCTTTTTTACTGCCTAAATACGCGCGGGCGCCTTTATAATTGCGGTCTTTTATCAATTTTAAAACCATTTCAATAGGCAAAGATAAATATATGGTCAAATCCGGTGCTGGAATTTTAAAAACTTTATATTCCATTTCGGCGAGCCATTTGATAAATGCCTTACGTTTTTTTACATTCGCGATTTTTCCTCCCTGATGTATTTGGTTTGAGGAAATGTAGCGATCCATAATCACAATGTATCCTTTTCGTATCCAGCTTTGAATTTGTTCTTTAGATTCCCATCTGTCCGCCGCATAAACAACGGAAGCGATTTTCGGATGAATATTCACCCAATTATAATATTGTTCCGAAAGGCAATGCGCTATGAATTTTCCAAAAAAATTGTCTTCGTAGCGCGGAAAATGGATGAACTTTACTTTGTATCCGTCTTTACGAAAGTGTTTTATAAGCAAATTTGTCTGGGTAGTCTTCCCGCTTCCATCTGTTCCATCTATGACTATTATTTTTCCCTTTCTTGCCATATAGAAAATATAGCAGAAAAAAGCTTAAATTGAAAACTAATACATTATTTCCCCCTCAAAACTTTATCTATCTTTCTTGCAATCTGTATAAAATCTTTTTCTTTCCCGCCCCGGGTAGTTTCCGCAGGAGTACCCATGCGTATCCCACTAGGGTCAAAAGGAGAACGAGTTTCTCCTGGAATAGTATTCTTATTACAAATAATGCCTGCTTTTTCAAGTTTGGCTTCTGCTTCTTTGCCAGGAATTCCTTTTCCGTTCATCCAAGTATCCATTAAAATAAGGTGAGAATCGGTACCGCCGGAAATAATTCTCCAACCAAGTTTTTTCAATTCATCGGCAAAAACTTTTGCATTTTTCACAATTTGTTTGGCATATTTTTTAAATGCCGGAGTATTATCTTCTTTAAGCATAATTGCCATAGCGGCAATTTGACCCATATGCGGACCTCCTTGTAACCCAGGGAAAATTGCTTTATCAATCAAGCTTGAAATATTTTTATCGGCTATTTTTTTATCTTTTCTCACAAAAATCATAGCGCTGCGAGCTCCTCTTAAAGTTTTATGAGTAGTGGTGGTAACCACATCGGCATATTCAAACGGCGAAGGATAAACTCCTCCGGCCACCAGTCCTGCGAAGTGCGACATGTCTACCATCAAAAAAGCTCCACAGCTACCCGCAATTTCACGACATTTTTTGAAATTAACAAAACGAGGATAAGCGGTAAAACCAACAATAATGACTGTGGGTTTTTCTCGCATAGCATCTTCTTTCATCTTTACATAATCAATTAGTTCGGTTTTAAAATCTATGGCAATAGGTAATTGTTCCCAAACTTTGCCTGTAATGGAAACTTTCTGACCATGAGTAAGGTGTCCCCCTGAAGAAAGAGGCAGCCCCATAATTTTACTTCCCTTGGGGGCAAGTGCCAGATATACGGCCAAATTTGCAGGCGAGCCGGACAGAGGCTGAACATTTACATGCCATTCATCAGGTTTTAATTTAAAAAGTTTTAAGGCGCGTTCTTGACAGAGAATTTCTAATTTATCCGTATTCACTTGACCTCCATAATATCTTGCATGTGGATATCCTTCGGCATATTTATTGTCAAAGATAGAACCAAGAGCTGTCAAAACGTCTTTAGAAACATAATTTTCTGAAGGAATTAAATTGATAATATTTTTTTGCCTTTTTTCTTCGGCTTTTATTAACTTTTCTATTTGTTTGTCTTTCATAGTTTAATTGTATCACTATTACTTTTGGAAATAAAACGACGGAACGATACCGTCAGATTTCATAACAATGGTACCCGAAAGATCAGTTCTGAAAATTTTTGCGCCAAACGAAGCGAGAGTATTTAATGTGTCTTGGTGCGGATGTCCGTATTTATTATCTTTACCATCCGAAATAAGCGCATAGGCTGGAGAAACAGCTTTCACAAACTCCAAAGAGGAAGAAGTGCGCGAACCATGATGCCCTACTTTTAAAATATCACTATTAAGTTGTGTTATTGAATTTCCTTTTAAAATTATTTGCTCTGTTTTGCTTGTCGCGTCTCCTGTGAGCATTATGGAAATATCGCCGTAAGTGAGCTTCGCTACAACCGATCCATCATTTGTCGCCCAAGATGACACGTCACGGTCAGGAAATAAAATATCAATCACTGCTCCACCGCCGATATCCAATCTCATTCCCCTTTTTGCCAGAATGTTCGGGATATTATCTTCTTTTATTTTATCTTTTAAGTTTTGGTATGTTTTTGAATCAGTTAATGTGCCTGATTCAAAAATTTTATCTACTTTATAAATCTTCAAAACATCTAAAAATCCGGCAATGTGGTCCGCATCGGGATTGGTAATAACAAAAGCGTCAATATTTCTATCAAAAGGAGACATTATTCTGGAAAGCTGGCTTAGGATTTTTTTCGGCGGTCCTCCATCAATCAGTATTTGCGTTCCCGTAGGTGATTCAATAAAAAGAGCATCTCCTTGCCCGACATCCAGCATGGCAAAAGTGAGACCTCTGTGAGAATTCTGCCAATCAAGATAAAAAATAAAAATATTTGCCACTAAAAGCAAAAATATAAAGAAAGGCAGCCAATATTTTTTATAGTTTTCAAACATGTTATAATAGTAGCACGATTAATCTCTCTATTATAAATCTAATTTAGAATAAATAAAATTATGAAAAAATTTGAAGAGATAAAATTTAACATAGGTGAATTAAAAGATATCTCTAAGAAAAATGTAGAAGAACATTTAAAGCTCTATGCTGGATATGTAAGTCATACAAACCTCGTTCTTGAAAAAATCAACGAATTATCGGAAAATGCTGAGACAAATATGGCTGTCTTAAGCGGGCTACAAAGGAGATTTGGTTTTGAGTACAATGGCATGCGAAATCATGAAGTTTATTTCAATTCATTATCAGGCAGCGCAAAGATTCTGACGGAAGATAGTAAATTAAAAGAAGCTATTATTTCAGAATGGGGATCATACGAAAAATGGCTTCAGTTATTTAAAGCCATAGCAACAATCAGAGGAATTGGTTGGGTAATACTTTATTTTGATAGGAAAGAAAAGAAACTACTAAATGCATGGATTGACGAACAACATTTGGGACAACTTCAAGATTGCACACCTATTTTAGCTTTAGATATGTGGGAACATGCTTACATCACTGACTACCAACCAAGTGGTAAAAAACAATATATAGAAGATTTTTTCACTAATCTAAATTGGGAGAACGTTGAAAAAAATTTCTAATGCTTTTGCCAAAAAGTCTGTAAATAAAATAGGCATAAATTAGGAGTGTGAGAATAAAAGGAAAATTAGGTACGGACAAAGCGGCAAATGGAATATTGGAGAAAAAATTTATGACAGCCAGTTCGTAATGAAGCATCAGATATGAAATAAAACCCAAAGGAACCGAAAAAACATACCAAATAAGTCCGGCAAAACCGGTCAAAAAACCAAATACCATAGTGATTGGAATAAAAGGCAAAATTAAAATATTAGCAGGCAACGCCACCAATGAAAGATTCCCCATCTTGTAAAGAATAAAGGGCAAAACAAAAATATAACAGGCGCAAGTGACCGAAACAATGTCTCGCAACTGGAAACGAGGAGTAATCCACAAAAAATATTTTTCAATTTTGGGTGTAAAAAATATAACGGCTACCGTCGCCATAAAAGACAGTTGAAAAGAAACATCAAAAGCAAGAACAAAAGGGTTTATTAAAATCATAAATACCCCAGCCAAAATTAGTGCCCGCGTTACATCATAATTTCTCCCAATAAGGCGAGCGAACAAGGCAAGAGTGGCCATTATCCCCGCCCGCACTGCCGTAGAAGACCCGCCGGTCATTAAAACAAAGAGCAAAATAGATATTATTCCGGCTCCGATTCCTATATTTTTCGGAAAAGAGGAAAAAATTTTCATTATCCATTCGGCAACGATTGTCACGTTGTATCCGGAAAGAGCAACAATATGGATTGTGCCCGTATCCACAAAACTTTGCTTTAAAGACTCGTTAAAAGAGGATTTCTCTCCCAAAATTAGACCGCTCATCAATAATGATTCCGGCTCTCTGATGGCTAAATTCATTTTGTCTAAAAATTTTTCTTTTGCATAAAACAGCGCGCTTTTTATCGTATTTCCGTTTCCGCGCGAAATAACTTCAATTTCAGGATATCTCATTACGTAAAATATTCCATCCTTACGTAAATAATTTACATAATCAAATTCTATGCCTTGGTCTGTCATAAAATTTTCCGGTTTTTCCAAAATTCCTTCAAGCTTTATTTCATCCCCGTAACTGAAATTTTCATCCGGATTCATGGTTACCAGAATTTTTGTTTTTTCTTTTTTTATGGTCAATTTTTGATTATTTTCCCTGATGTCCGGCTCATCAATAATGATTCCGGAAAAAGAAATTTTCTGGCCAACCTTTGATTCAAAAACATAAGATGCGGGAACGTCAACTATATGAAATCTAAAAATTCCGAAAGAAGACGCTATAACAAAAATGGAAATTAAAATCCCCCATTTATTTCTTGTGATAAAAGTGAAAAATAGGAATAATGCCAAAGAAACTATCGCCAAGAAAATAATAAAATGTAAATTTAAAAAAAGAAAAGAGCGCAAAAGCACTCCGAACACAAAACCAAAACAGGATGCATAAAAAATTTTATCTTGCATTTAAAAATTAAGATTATAAAAAATTATTTTTCTTTTTTAAGTTTTATTTTATTCCCGTCCGCGAAATTGGTGGCAATTTCGTCCGCGCGTTCGTTATATTTATATCCGCTGTGCCCTTCGACATAAGTCCATTTGATTTTAAACTGTTCCGAAAGGTTATAAAGCTCTTGCCAAAGCTCTTTATTTAAAACCGGTTTTTTGGCGGCATTTCTCCAGTTATTTTTCTGCCAATTAAAAATCCATTCGGTAATTCCTAAAATTACATATTTTGAATCGGAAAAAATCTCCACCGTTTGCGCTAGGTCTTGCCTAACGCAAGTCTTTTGTAAATATTTTAACGCTTCAATAGGAGCTGTAAGTTCCATTTGATTATTTGTTGCATGTTTAGAGGCTCCGCCAATTTCAAAAATTTTTTTCTCGTCAATTAAAATAGCACTCCAACCAGCCGGTCCAGGGTTCCCTCTGGCCGCCCCATCTGTATAAATTGTAATTTTATCTTTTTTCATTTTTATAGTATATCAATTATTCGCAGTCTTAGCTCTTCCCTGCCTCTGAACCTGGATAAATCAAAGGTGGCCAGAAGATTTACTTTTATGCCTTCAGACAAAGAGGTTTTAAAAGATTCATTATTGGAGAAAAAAGAAATTGCTTTGATTTTATTTTCACTTTTATCGGAAAAGGTAATCTCTAAATGTTCTCCTGAACCATTTTTGCCAAATTTTTTAATATTCTCCACTTTCACATCCTCAAAAAGAAAAATCGGTTTTGGATTAGCCAGTCCAAAAGGAGCAAGTTTTTCTATCTCGCGCCAATTTTTCATATTTACCGCACCCAAATCGGATTTAATATCATAAATTATTTCCGATTCTATTTTATCGCGCTTTACTTTGTAGTAAGAAACAGAAAGAGCTTCTTCCAAGAAATGAATTTTCTCGCTATGCACGGTAAATCCACCGGCAAATTCGTGTCCACCGAATTCCATAAAAAATTCGCGGGTTTCAGTCATAAGCTCAACAAGAGATACCGATCCATCGGAACGGCAGGAACCTTTTATAAGATCATTTTCATCTTTACCCCAAACAAAAACCGGTTTTTTATATTCATCTGATATTTTAGCGGCTACAAGTCCCAATACTCCTACTCTCCACAATGGATTGCCTATTACGATGACTTCTTTTATTTCCCGCAAAGGACTTTTGCCAAATTTTTTATTTACATCTTTCATAATATTAGCAACTATTATCTTTCTGTCGTCATTTATTTTTGACAAATGATTCGCAATAACTCCCGCTTTTGTTTCATCTTCAGTGGAAAGAAGTTCATACGCTTTCATGGGATTATCCATTCGTGAGGCAGCATTTAGTCTAGGCACTACCATAAAACCGATATCGTCTTCGGTTAAATATTTTTGATCAATGTTCATTTTAGCGAGAAGTTTTTGTAAACCAGGACGGGAAGATTTTCTTAAAACCTTCATCCCAAAATACGCGATAGCTCTGTTCTCCCCTAAAAGAGGCACTAGGTCGGAAAGCGTAGCTAAACCAGCCATATCAAGCAACCATTTTTCCCAACCAATATTTATTTTGTAAAATTCGCCGTATTTTTTTATAAATCCTTGCACTAATTTGAATACTACTCCAGATCCACATAACATTTTTTCAGGATAAGCATCCACTTTCGGATTTAAAATGGCATAAGCGTGAGGTAAAGAAAGTCCAGGATGTAAAAAATTATTTTTTATATCCTGAACTTTCTGTTTTGGTAAATGGTGATCCGTAATAATTACCTCAATTCCATCAATTTCCGCTTGCGCCACTTCAGAAACGGCTGTAATGCCAAGATCAACAGTTATTAAAAGTTTTACCCTTTTTTCAGTAAATTGTTTGATAGCAGAAAGATTCAATCCATAACCTTCATCATTTCTTCCTGGAATATAAACTTCATAATTTGTATAACCTATTTTTTTAAATAAATCTTTTAAAATGACTGCTCCGGGAATGCCATCACAGTCATAATCGGCATAAATAACCGTTTTTTCTTTGTTTTCTATCGTCTCAAAAAGCTTTACGCAAGCTTTTTCCATATCCTTCATTTCAAATGGATCATGTAAGTCTCGTTCATAATCCGGATTCAAAAAAATCTCGGCTTCAGCGCCGGTTTTTATGCCTCTTTTTTCCAGAATTGTCCTTAATAGTTCAGAATATCGTTGCATAGAGCAAATTTTAGCATAGTTTGATATAATATCAGAATGGAAAATTGCATTTTTTGTAAAATTTCAAAAGGAGAAATTCCGTGTGATAAAGTTTATGAAAATAAGGATTTTTTGGCATTTCTTGATATTAAACCGGTTTCAGATGGACATCTGATAATAATCCCCAGAAAACATATTATTTGGATGCAAGAAGCAGACGATGAATTGATTTCCGAAATATTCAAACTAACAAAAAAAATGATGCTCGTGCTTAAAAATTCGCTTAAATGCGATTATGTGCAGGAATCCGTAGTGGGTAAAGAAATACCACATTTCCATATTCATTTAATCCCTAGACATCTTGGTGATAATTTCCGCAATTTCCCAACCAAAGAATATAAAGAAGGACAAGCAAAAGAAATAAAAGAGAAAATTATTTCAGCGCTTTAATGCCCGGCAAGGTCCCATTGATAAGGAAATCTAAAGTGGCTCCGCCGCCTGTAGAAACAAAGGTAAATTTCTTTTCCATTTTCAACTTAGACACAATAGATACAATATCTCCTCCACCAATAATACTCTCCGTTTTTGCCCTTGCTACTAATTTCAGTATTTTTTTAGTGGCTTCCTCCCCGCCAGATTCATATTTACCTAATGGTCCATTCCAAAGGACAAGTTTTGATTTTTTAATTAATTGAGCCAAGTTTTTTACTGTTTCATTCCCAATATCCAAAATAACTTCATCTTTTTTTACTTCATTCACTTTTTTTAATGACACAAATCCAGCACGTGCGGGAAATGTGTCATTTCTAACTAAAACATCCTCCGGTAAAATTAATTTTTTGTTTTGAAGAATCTTTCTAAAATTAAAATCCGTATCATCTACCAGAGATTTTCCTATTTCATACCCTTTTGCCTTTAAAAGATCATTCGCCAAGGCTCCCCCTATAAAAACATAATCCGCCAATTTTAAATATTTTTGAATCACAGGCATTTTCGTGGAAAATTTGGCCCCGCCTAGAATAAAAAGGAATGGATGCTTTACTTTTTTTAAAGTGTGGGATAAATTTTTTACTTCTTCTTCAAATTGAAAACCGGCATAGCTAGGTAAAAATTTTGGCAGGCCAACCACTGAAGCGTGCATGCGGTGAGAAACCGAAAAAGCCTCATTCACATAAATATCGCCCAGGGTTGAAAGTTTTTTTGTAAAAGATAGGCTGTTTTCCGTTTCGCCGTTAAATTTTCTTATGTTATCAAAAAAACTGACTTGTGATTTCGTGCACTTTGAAATTTTAAAGAAGCACTTAATTATCGGCTCAAGGTTTTCCCTACCATCTTTGCCTAAATGTGTGATTAAAATCACTTTTGCCCCCTTTTTAATTAAAAACTTTATTGAGGGTATTGCTTTTTTAATTCTAAAATCATCTTCCACTTTGCCGTTTTTTATAGGAACATTGAAATCCACCCTGACCAGCACGGTTTTCCCTCTTAAATTTTTTATTTGCTTGATGCTTCGCATATTTTTATAATTTGTGAAAACTTTTTTGAATTTAAAGAAGCCCTCCCTGGGAGAAAACCGTCGGCTTGGCCTTCTTTAATAAAACCCTCGGCATTTTTTTCGTCTACAGACCCGCCATAAATTATTTTAATTTTTGAAGCTTCTTTTACTCCGAATTTATCGCTCAAAATTTTCTTAATAAAAATATTCATCTCACGAAATTCTTCCGGTGTTGCGGGGAAGGCCCCTTTGCCTATGGCCCAAACCGGTTCATAAGCAATAATCACTTTTGAAATAGAATTTTTGGAAATTCCTTTTAAACATTCCTCCGTTTGATTTTTTACAAAATTCAAATATTCGTGATTTTCATCTCGTATATTTTCTCCCACACAGAGTATGGGGTAAAGCCCTGCCCCAATTGATGCCTTTACTTTTTTGTTTACGTCACTATTGCTTTCTCCTGCCACCCGTCTTTCCGAATGACCTAAAATAACATATCTAACGCCAATATTGTAAAGCATTTCAGCTGAAATTTCTCCGGTATGGGCGCCCGTATCTCCCCAAAAAGCATTCTGTGCGCCTAAAGATATTTTCCTGGAAAATTTTTTCAACTTTTCCAAATACAAAACCGGAGGGCAAACCACAATTTCCGTTTTTTTAATACTAGAAACAGATTTGGCAATGTCGGTAAACAATTTTTCCGCCTCCTTAAAAGAAAGCGGATTCATTTTCCAATTGCCTATGACTATTTTTCTTTTGGTCATATATAGTAAAGTATATCATAATTTGCTAAAATATAACTGGTTATGAATTTTAATTTTCATCAAAAAGGGTTTACCCACACACTAAAAATAAAGTCTCTAGTGCGCGGGTTTACTTTGATTGAAATATTGGTTGGTACCGCAGTTTTTATTCTGGTAGCCTTAGCCGCTTATCAATCTTTTGGCGTGTTAATGAATAGTGTTTCAGTATCGCGGGCAAAAATTGCCGCTACCGCCATAGCCAATGAAAAATTTGAAATTATCCGCAATTTGCCTTATCAAGATGTGGGTATTATAGGAGGATTGCCGGCGGGGAAAATCACAAGAACTGAAAATGTTCTACGAGATAATTATTCTTTTACTATTGTGACCTCAATTAGAAGCATTGACGACCCGTTTGATGGAACAATCGACGGAATTCCAAATGATTGTCTCCTGCTGATTATAAAATGGCGGATCTTGATATTTCTTGCTCAAATTGCAAGTATTCTTCAATATTAAACTTTACCACCCTGATTGCTCCGCATGCCCTTGAAAGCACTTCCACCAACGGGGCATTATTCATCAGAGTCTTCAATTCTGCGGGAATTCCGGTTCCGGGAGCTTCTGTTCACATTGTAAATACCCAAACAGACCCAGACACAATAATAGATGAAGTAACGGATAACGATGGATGGCTGAAAATAATTGACGCTGTTCCAGGCACAAATGCTTATAATATTACTGCAACCAAGGTGGGATATTCCCAAGATCAAACATATCCGTCCGACGGAGTGGCCGGTCCGAATCCGGTCAAATTAGACGCAACCGTTGTAATGCAACAGGTTACTCAAGTAAGTTTTTCTATTGACCTCTTAAGCTCGCTTGATGTTTCAAGTATAGACAATTCTTGTGTCGCCTTGCCAAGTATTCCTTTCACTCTATCGGGAGCAAAATTAATAGGTACACCTTCGGTCTTAAAATATTCTCAAACTTTTACCACAAATGACACTGGACTTAAAAACATAACAGATCTTGAATGGGATTTATATTCAATTTCACCATCAGAAAGCGCTTATGATATAGCCGGGACAATACCAATCAGTCCGCTTTCCATTGATCCTAATGAAAACAAATCAATCCAATTTATTGCCGTAGAACATTTAAATAGGGCGCTCTTGGTTTCCGTAAGAGATTCTTCGGGTACGGCAATAGATGGAGCATCTGTTCACTTGCAAAAATCCGATTTTGACCAAACTAAAATAACTTCTACTGATTTATGTGAAACTCCAGGTCAAGTTTTTTGGAATGGACTTGAAACAGGAAATTATACTTTGACTGTCACCAAAACAGGCTACCAAGCATCAATAAATTCTATTGATATTACATCCTCTTCTCCTGGGTGGCAGCAAAAAAATATAGTCTTAGTGCCTTAATAAAATGGATATGGATAAAGAAAACAAAAAAAAGTTAATATGCGGGTTTACTCTTATTGAAATTCTTTTTGCTATGTCTATTTTTATAATGATATTAATGGCAATAACTCTCTTTGTAAAAAATATTTTTAATTACAATACATTTATCTCAAACGGACTGGAAGATGTTGATGCTACGAGGACAGCCTTTAAAACAATCACAGCGGAAATACGCACAGCAGGGCCTGCCGACACCGGAGCCTATACTATTGACCAAGCAAATACTACAACTTTCTCAATTTATTCGGATATAGATAATGACGGATTGAGAGAGAAAGTAAGATATTTTCTTGATAATGGTTCCATAAAAAAAGGAATAATAAAACCGACAGGCAGCCCGCTTTCCTATAACCCTTCCAATGAAGTTATAACAACTTTTATTCCTTACATTACCAACACCGTTATTTTTGACTATTATGACGAAAATTATGATGGAACTACTTCATCTCTCCCTTCTCCAGTCAGCATACCGGCTGTTCGTCTAGTAAAGATAACGGTCGTTCTGGATAAAGATATTAATAAACCGCCTTCGCCTTTAACAATGACTACTCAAGTTTCAATAAGAAACCTGAAAGATAATTTATAATGAGATGAAAAGGAAAAATATTCAAAAGAATAAGGGAATACTTCTAATTTACGTGGTGATTTTCGGCGCAGTATCTATTTGTATTATTACCGCGCTTGCGGGTTGGGCAGCCATATCCATAAAAAGCGGACGGGAAACTTTTAACAGAGAACAATCATTTCAAATAGCTGAAGCTGGGATAGATTATTATCGCTGGCATTTGGCTCATGCTCCATCAGATTATAAAGACGGCACTGAAGTGGATGGACCTTATGTACATCTCTTAAAAGACAAAAATGGAACTACTGTCGGACAATTTTCTCTTGAAATTACCGCCCCTTCAATGGGTTCAACTCTGGTTAAAATAAAATCTACCGGTTCCACTTTAGCAGACCCTTCAATTTTGCGAAAAATAGAAAGCAGGGTGGCAAAACCATCAATTGCCAAATTTGCTTTTGCCGGACATGCCAATATGCGATTTGGACAAGGCACAGAAATTTTCGGGCCTATTCATTCAAATGGAGGTATTCGTTTTGACGGGCTTGCTCATAATATAATTACCAGCGGAGTAACAACTTACAATGACCCCGACCATTATGGTGAAAATGAAATCGGGGTGCATACCCACGTGAGAGTTCCTCCGGCAACCGGGATTGACGAAAGTTACCAAGCAGCCGAAGCAAATCCGAGTTCTATTCCTTCCCGCCCGGATGTATTTCAAGCCGGACGTTTAATAAGCCAGCCGACAATCGATTTTTCAGGTTTTACAACGGATTTGGCAACTTTAAAAGATGACGCAGATTCGGAAAATGGATTCTATAGAGATGCTGCCGGAAGTGGATATGTCGGATACCATATAGTTTTAAAAACCAATAATACTTTTGATTTATATAAAATAAATTCTTGGGCGGATTTGGGAGATTGCTGGGGAACTAGCGTAAGTTGGAGCGTTGGCACAGAAACTCTCCAAGGCAATTATCCTTTCCCGTTAAATGGGATAATTTTTATGGAAGACCATCTGGTAATTGACGGTCAAATAAATAATGCTCGTTTAACCATTACTGCCGCTGATTTACCAGTGCCGACCGATACAACAAAATTTAAAAATATCATAGTAAATAATGATATTCTTTATACCAACTATAATGGCACAGACTCCCTGGGATTAATCGGACAGGGAGGAATTCAAGTTGGGATGATTAGCGACAATGATTTAAAAATAGACGCCGCCCTAATAGCGCAAAACGACAATGTGGGGAGATTTTATTATGGGGGAAGTAGTTGTGAATACGAAAACCGTTCTACTATTTCTCTTTATGGAATGATTGCCTCTCACGACCGATATGGATTTGCTTATACTGATGGAACCGGATACACTACCAGAAACATAGCCTATGATGCCAATCTGCTTTACGCTCCCCCTCCGAGTTTTCCTTTAACTTCCGACAACTACCAAATACTTTCTTGGCAGGAAGTGAAAAATTAAAAGGCCCCAAGATATAGAAAAAATATCAAAGGGCCCAAATTTAAATCTCGTCTCTTTTACCAAAAACAATAAATCCACCAACACTGTACCTGATAGCGGGATTAGTTTCGTATACACGAACTCTGATTTTTCCGCCAGTAACACAAAATACTTCCAGTTTGCACTCCAGATTATTGTGTTGTTCTTCCAAAAGGATAGCAATTCTTGTCGCGTTTGGAATCCAGATTTCGTTGATATCAATAATCTTTTGGATCAATAAAACTGCATCGAATATGTTGAATTTTTTATATACTCGATATTCTTTACTTATCGATATTATCTCTTTATGAGACAAATCCTTTAAAAACTCATACAAGAATGACACAGTTTCTTCTTTGCGTCCGTTAATCGTAACATTTCCAAACCAGTCGATAAAATTAGGATCAATCCGATCAATTTTTCTGTCTTTCCCTTTCACTGACAAAAGTTCGGAAAGATCGTTTTTAACATTAAATCTTTTCTCGGTTGGTTTAAGAATAATTGCCATCTTTTTGGAAAAAAGTTTATTGGCAATAATATGATATGGTTTCCCTTGGTAAGAGGGTTCTTTCAACCGTAGAATGGGAGAGAGCGCAGTTTCCATAATTTCCTTCCTTTTTTAAATAACAATGATTGTCTTTGTTGTTAACAATACACTTTTAAAAGAAAAAGTCAAGTTTTATTCTATATTATCCATCACCGAGTACAAAGGGGTAATCATGGAAATGGCGAAGAAACCGACGGCGGCGCCGATAATAATCATTAAAACCGGTTCAATAATGGTGGAAAGATTTTTTGTTTTATTTTCTACCTCTCCTTCATAAAAAGAAGCGACTTGAAGCAACATATCCGACAGATTCCCAGTCTCTTCCCCCACCTGAACCATCTCTGTCATCATCACTGGATAAAGATCCGGACTCTCTTCAAAAGCTTTGGAGAACGGAGCCCCCTTTTCTATTTCTTCTTTTGCCTGATTCAGAACTTTTTTATAATAGACATTCTGTACTACATCTTCTGTTATTTCAATCGCCCTAATTATAGATACGCCTGACAATAATAAAGAAGACATAGTGCGCGCGGTACGAGCAGTATTCAATTCCTTGGACATATCGCCGATAACAGGGAGTTTTATAATTACAAAATCAACATATTTTTTTATAAAAGAGGCGCGCAAGAAAGAAATTATTCCAACCACGGATCCTATTATTAAAACAAGAGATAAAATTAAATATTGAGAAAAGAAATTTCCTAAGGCAATTATAAATTTGGTTGAAGTGGGTAATTCCACTCCAAGTTCTTTAAATGTGCTAGCCAGTGTCGGCACGACAAAAGCAAACATTAAAATACCTATTAAAATCATAGCGGAAAGAATTACTCCCGGATAAACAAGTGCTCCTTTTATTTTTTTAGTCAAAGAATGCGCTTTTTCCAAATTCATACCTATTTCGGAAAGCGCGCCGGAGAGATTGCCGGATTCCTCTCCGGCGCGCGTCATTGAAACAAAAAGTTTTGAAAAAACATCCGGAAATTTTGCCATTCCGGAAGAAAGCGTCCCCCCGGCATTTATTTCATCGGAAAGTGACGTTAAAATCTTATCAAGAGCGGCATTTTTTGTCTGTTTTTTTAAAACAGATAAGGCTCTAAAGAGAGAAAGTCCGGCTTTAAGCATCCCGCTCAAGTTTTTGGTAAAAATAATTTGTTCTCCAATTTTCACTCTTGAAAAGAAATACCCGAATATTTTTGAAGGGTCAAGAGAACTCTTTTTTTTCTCTTTTATGGATATAGGAATATTCCCGCGAGATTTCAATTCGCGGGAAAGAGAAAAGCGGTCTGCTGATTCCATCGTTCCTTCTATAATTTCTCCGCTCTTTAGTTTTGCTTTGTATAAAAAAAGCATAATGTTTTATTTATTGTTTTTAAGAAACTACTCGGAAACCACTCTAAACACTTCTTCTAAGCTCGTATTCCCTAAAACCGACTGAAAGACTCCATCTTCCAGAATCGTTATCATCCCTTCTTTTTTCGCCTGCGCTTCTATTTCATCCTGAGAACTTCCCCGAATAATCAATTCTTTGATGGAAGACGTCACTTTCAACACTTCATGAATTCCAATACGGTCCGAATACCCGTCCGGCGATTCGCTGTTCCCCACCGGCTTATAAAAAGGAACTTTTCCCCACGTATCTCCCGGTCCTATAAGTTTTTCATTTTTTAATATCAAAAGCATGCGGTCCAAATCAATAAGCTTTGCCAAATTCTTCAGTTCATCCGCTGATAAAAAATATTTTTCTTTGCTTGGGGTAAGTCTTCGCACCAGCCTCTGGGCAATAATTGTTTTAACGGTTGAAATTATTAGAAACGGCAAAACTCCCATATCCATCAATCTTGGAATTGCTCCCGCGGCGGAATTGGTGTGGATAGTAGACAAAACAAGATGCCCGGTAAGCGAGGCATTAATAGCCAATCCGGCCGTCTCCCCGTCGCGAATTTCTCCAACCATCACTATATCCGGGTCTTGGCGAAGAAGAGAACGAAGTCCGTTTGCGAAAGTAAGCCCTATCTCCGGTTTTACTTGAGTTTGATTTATTCTGGTCATTTGATATTCAATCGGGTCCTCTACGGTGGAAATATTCACTTCCGGCTTATTTAAAATTTCAAGCATGGTGTAAAGAGTGGTCGTTTTTCCACTTCCGGTAGGTCCGGTAGCAAGAATCATTCCAATTTTTTGCTTTAAGGAATCGTGAATCCTTTCCAATCCTTCCCCATGAAAACCAAGCATTTCCAAAGAAAAACCCTGTGAGCCTTCTTTTAAAATTCTGATTACCGCTTTTTCGCCGTAAAAAGTCGGCAAAGTGGAAACACGAAAGGAAACTTTGTCTCCATTTTGA
Source organism: Minisyncoccota bacterium (assembly GCA_041650615.1). Lineage (GTDB taxonomy): Bacteria > Patescibacteriota > Minisyncoccia > Phycocordibacterales > UBA9973 > UBA9973. The sequence goes on along the minus strand of JBAZKU010000001.1, from coordinate 530,291 downwards.
TCTATTTTAAATCTGCCGTCTTGAGGCAATCTTTTTTCATCAAGCTTCAAATTGGCCAGCACTTTTATGCGAGTAATAATGCCCGGCGCTGTGTTTTTATCCAAAATCATAGCATCATGCAACATACCGTCTATTCTGTATCTTACAATCAATTCATTTTCTCCCGGTTCAATATGAACATCGGAAGCATTTTGCAAGATGGCGTGAGAAATCAAGGAATCAACGATTTTAATTACCGGTAAATCTTCAGCCAAGTCTTTCAGTTCTTTTTCCGTTTTCTCCAGCTCTTTTGAATCTTTATCGGTTTTCAGAGACAAGGATTCTTTTTGAATAATGTTGTCAAAATCGGCCTGCAAACTTTTTCTATACTGCACCAACGCCGATTTTATTGAATCGGTATCGGTAAGTCGGGGTAGAATTTTTCCGCCCGCCCGTTTTTTGATGAAATCTATTATCGGCAAATCGTCAACATCCAGCATGGCCACCTCCAAACCTGTCTCGCTTTTTTTATAAGCAATAATGTTATGATTTCTGGCAATCGGTTCCGGAACAAGAGAAAGAACGGAAGGATCAATTTTTTTATTAATTAAATTAACAAAAGGTATTTCTAAAACAAAAGCTTCCATTCGTTTTAAATCAGCTTCAGATATTTTACCATCCGACAACAAAATATCGCCGAGTTTTTGTTTTTTTGCCTCTGCTTTTTTAACTGCCTCGTCAAGTTCGGAACGCGAAACAATTCCCGAGTCTAAAATAACTTTTTTCAATTGCTCCTTATTGATTTGCATTAGTTTATTATATCAAAAAATCTCCCAATTGGGAGATTTTTTGATAAATATTATTTTTAATATGTTAATTTTCTTTATATCCGGGCTTCTTGGTTTTTGACTCCGAACAAGATGCATTCGTTACAAGACCATTACATTGCCATGTCCAGGAAGTGGAATTTTCCACATTATTGACGCTCGTACCTACGGAACAATTATAATGTGTCGTTGCGCAAGAACCGTTGTCCAGCATCTTTATTTCTGAACAGGATGTATCGCTCCCGCCGTGAGACCCGGGACAAGTCCAAGTCCAAGAAGAGGCGCCGTCTACTCTATCAATAGCCGCTCCCGGAGACGAACAGAAGTAATGATTTGATGCGCAGGAACCATCAATCGGAGTATCAGCATTTACCACTGTTATAGTTGCCCAAGCGCCAGAACAGTTGTTGCCTTCGTTTAATTCATCAATAATACCTCCACCCGCTGATGAAGTTTTATCCGCGCAAGCTCTCACTGAGTATGTTCCGATGGATGTGAAAGTATATGAAGGAGAAGTGGCAGTGTTTGATGTATTTGAAGTTAAGGTCGCCATTGACTTAGGAGCAAGATCGCTGACTATGCCACCGCCATTTGCCGCAGTTGCCACTTGAAAGAAGTTGCTGAAAGGAGTGCCCGTAGACGCATTGCCTATGTTTGAAATGGTTGAAGAAAAAATAAGCGCAGTTCCCACAGAAGTTATGGTTGGAGTAATATCTCCCGCCGTTAAATCAGGAAGAGTTTTATCTTCCGAACAAGAAGCGCTCGCTCCTCCATTTGATCCGGGACAAGTCCAAGTCCAAGAAGTGGCGCCGCTTACTTCATTAGTACTTGCGGCTGGAGAGGTACAATTATAATGAGTCGGAGAACAACTACCATTAATAGTTGCTGCGCAGGTACCACTACTGCTATTCCATTGGCTACCACTGGCACAATAAGATGTCACAGTAATTCCATCAAGGGGAGGAACAGAACTAGAATTATAAAGATAAAATGCTCTAGAGCTATATGGGATAAAAACTGATTGCCCTCCCGAATTTCCATTGGCAACATTAGTATTGGCAACAGGGTAAGAACTGGTAACCGCAGAAGTGCCTTTAGCTTCTGTACATGATGCATTAGTTCCCCCATTAGACCCAGGACAAGTCCAGGTCCAAGAAGTGGCGCCGCTTACTTTGTTGGTGCTTGCCCCCGAAGAAGTACAAGTGTAATGAGTAGCCGGAGACGAACAGACACCATTTATAGCATTAGTTAAAGTGGTAAAATGAGCAGTTGTAGTGTAAGAAGTCCCGACACTATTGGTGGCATAACCTGTGAAGTAATAAGTGGTATTAGGGGAAAGACCGGAATAGGAAGATGAAAAAGCGCCAGTTGAAAAAGCGCCAAGATGCGAGCAAGTAGTATTGCTTCTGCCCAACATAGGAACAAAGGATGGATCATTGGCGACATAACAAATACCGTGGTCTGAAATACTTCCTCCTCCATTGGAAGTGATATTTGCTCCTAAGAAAGCGGAAGTAGCAGTAATAGCAGTAGCAGTTGGAGAAGAGATAGAAGGAGCAGTTGTAGATGAACTTGTGGTAAAAGAAGTCATTGAAGTATAGGAAGTTCCAGCGCTATTTCTAGCATAACCTTCATAATAGTAAGTGGTGCCGGAAGCAAGGCCGGTATAATTTTTGGTAATGGAACCGGTATTTACAGGAGTGCTATCGGTCGTACAACTGCTTAGGACTGAACTAGGATTGTTTGATAAACAAAAACCGTGGGTTACACTACTTGCCCCTCCGTTTGAAGTTATATTTGCTCCCAAAGTGGCAGAACTAGTAGTAATACTGGAAGCAGTTGGAGAAGAGATAGATGGAGGGGTAACTGAGGGGGTAACCGTAACTGTTACTGATGCTATATTGCTAAAATCAACTCCGACATCATCACACTGAATTGTATAAGTTTTTGTTGAAGTTAAAGCACCGGTTGATTGACTACCTTGGTAAAATTTATATCCTGACCAATCACCGCTTGCGGTACAGCCTGTCGTACCGGTGGATGACCAGGTAATAGTAGATGACCCACCAGAAACCACAGTTGTCGGACTGGCTGAAATACTTGCAACAGGTTGAGCTGAAACAACATTATAAGTGAACAATACTCCTACTATTAGAACAAATATTATTAAAAATTTTTTATATGTATTTTTCATTTTTTTATTGGTTATTTTTAATAATATTTTTTAAGGGAATATTGTATTCCAATTTATATCCACATAACAACCACTGGAACCGACAGGAATCTCGCAAGAATAAGGACTTGGGGTAAGAGTTCCTGATACTGTTCCGCCACTGCAGGCTGGTGGAGCGGTAGCCGAGACATTAGATGAAAAAGCGGAAACAACACCGGAGGAACCTTTTGCGGCAACGCTAAAGGTATGGCTTGACCCATTGGCAAGACCGGAAATAGCGGTAGATGTCGCTGTAAAATCAGTACTTAAAATAGTGCCATCTTGCTTGACCTTATAACTTGCAGCTCCGGATGATGCGGTCCAAGACAAATCAATTCTGCCCGTTCCGCAAGCTGCCGGGGTGGCGGTAAGGCCAGTAGGAGTAGGCGGCGCAGAGCAATTAAAAGATGAATATGAATACTGCGGAGTATAAGAAGTTCCCACACTATTGGAGGCATAACCTCTAAAATAATAAGTGGAGCCAGCGGACAGACTGCCGATGTTGTAAGCAAAAGTAAAGCCGGCATTCCAAGAGCCAGTAGTAGTTTGACAAGTGCTATTGCCTAAAGAAGGAAGAATGGAAGGGTTGTCTTTAACATAACAAATTCCGTAAGCGGTGATATTTGAACCCCCGGTTGAAGTCATGGTTGCTCCTAAGAGGGCAGAGGTGGTAGAAATACAGCTGGCAGTTGGAGAAGTAATAGTCGGCGCTGAAGCGATTGGCGAACAAATAGTTCCATTCCAAGAAGTGCCAGATGCGCAAGTAGCAGTAGGAGCTACATCAACCTGATTAAGACGAAGGCCGTAATTGTAAAGATAAAGTTTTCTACTTGGGTAAAAAATGGGAATTGATTGACTGCCTGGATTTCCAACAGCTACGACAGTATTCGGAGCAGAACCTCCAGTACTATTAGTATCGCTGGTGACTGCTACAATTCCTTGAGGATTTTGCGTAGACCAAGTAATTGTTGAATTACAAGTGGATGCGCCACTGGCAATTACACAAGAAGTAGCAGTTAGAGTCCCGGACACCACGTCAACAGGCACGCTTACTGAGTCAGAAACTGAATTATAATTTGTTCCAGTTCCGGTTCCGGTTACTGTTATTTGATACCTTGCTGCTGTGGCAGTTCCCGCGCCTACCGTAAGGTTCCCCTTTGCCACACTTGCTGATTCTGTTGAGGGGTCAGGAGGAATATTTACTGTCAAACCAGAAGTTGGCGGAACATTTTTTGAGAAATTAACTGTCCCCATTTGAACATTAGTTTTATACGCAGCAACCTCGGAACTTTGGTCAGGATTATTTTTCGCCACAACAAGCGGGTCTGCTAAAAGATTCAAAGACGGGGTAAGACATAAAGGGGAAGAAAGAGGACGCGCAGCGGTGGCATGAGTGATAGATGGAGCAGAAACAACACCGGAAGAACTTGTAGCAGTAACATAATAAGTGTGCGTCGTAGTGCCAACGCTAGTATCGGGATATTCTAAATTAGAACCATTGTATCTTATAGTTCCATCACGATACAGTTGATAACTTGTCGCTCCTGCTGACGCATTCCATTTTACATCAATTCTTTCGCAACCTGGGATAATTTCAAAACCGGTAGGAGTAGGGGGAGGAGTATTAACGCTAACCGTTGCTGTTTTAGAAACTGAAACAGATGCAGGCGTCCATTCGCAAACATATTGGACGGGGTCCGTCCCACCGGGACTTGCTCTTGCTCCATCGCAAGCTGTTTTGCTGGTTTTGCTTGCACACCATACACTAGACATACCCAAATTAGTTGATGGGGGATGATTATCTGTCCATAATGAAGTATTTCCTAATGACGGGAGACAAGCATCTGCTATATAACAACCAATGGTATAAGTTTTGGCTGAAGTTAAATTGCCTGTTGATTCACTGCCAGAAGTAGTTTTGGCCCCGGACCAATCCCCGCTGGCAACACAATCTGTGAACCCGGCAGAAGACCAAGTGAGAGTGGAAGAATTGCCGGAAGTCACGGAAGTCGGACTGGCGGAAAGAGACACAATCAAACTTGGAGCGGGAGCGACATTGACCGTTACTGAATCTGTAACAAGATTTCCAAGGTCATCAGCGCAACGAATGGTATAAGTTTTTGACCTAGTTAAAGAACCTGTTGACATATTTCCTGAAAGACCTTCTGTATTTGGTGGCCATACACCCCCAAAACCGACACACCCCCCTGTCGCATTGATCGCGCTCCAACCTACAATTGTTGATTCACCATAGCCAATGGAAGTTTGAACGGCGTAAACATCAACCGTAGGAGCTATCGCTAAAACATTATATGCAAACAGTGTTCCAATTATTAAAATAGAAATTATTAAAAATTTTTTATATGTATGCATGGTTTTTAAACATTAATTTTATTAATAAATATACTTATATTATACCCTGCAACCTTTAAAAAAGAAAATGCAAGTGTTAATAAAAAAACCCAGACTTTGTTTTGCAAAGCTGGGTTTTGTTATTTTAGATGCTTTTTACTTTACTAATAGCATCTTCTTTGTTTCCACAGAGCTTCCTATTTGGAGTCTGTAGAAATACGTTCCACTTGGAAGATTTGCGGCATTAAAGACTACCTCGTAACTTCCTTTCTGTTTTTCTTCAGAAACAAGAGTTTTTACTTCTTGTCCGAGAAGATTGTAAACAGTCAGATTCACTTGTCCTTTTTCTAGAACAGTAAACTTGATAGTGGTCGTCGGATTGAAAGGATTGGGATAGTTTTGTTCCAGAACAAATCTTTTCGGGATTTGCCCTTCAATTCTTTCAACTCCAACTGGAGTAGCAATCGGGCCTTTGAAATCGTCATAAATTTCTTCATTGCCCAAGCTGTCTATTCCACTCAATTTATTCAACATCACTTCCGCTCCGATATAGCAACTGTCCAGAGCGAGAGGTTGGAAGCATAAATAGATCTTATTGAACCTTTGCGGTCCTATCTTCTTCCTTATCCAAGACACATCCAGTCTTACTTCCTGCCATTTGGTTGAATCCATGCTGATTTTCTTGCCAGATCCGGCATACCAGCCAAAAGTTCCCTGAAAAGCATAACTGATCCAAACTTCTGAAGCATTTACTTGAGAAACAAGCCTGCAATTTATGCAAAGCGTATCGTGTAAAATGGGAGATTCCCAAAGATCTTTTACCCAATCGGTTTGAGTATACCACTCGGTATTGTAATAGACATTTCCATAGGTCCGAAAGACTTGTCCCTCTCCTTCAAGGGATGAACTCGTTTTTGATGAATCAGTTATGGAGGCTGCATCATAAACGAATTCCCAGCCATTCTCGCTTGGAATACCATTCTGCTGTTGTGAAAAAACAACAGAAACAGAAAATAAAAGAACCAACAATATGTTACTGAGCGTTTTCATAACGCCTCCTTTTTAATTTAAACTTTATTATTTAACTCTTATAGACTTTCCATAAGAGCGTCATTTTCAAAGAAATTGACAAATCCTTATTTGAATAGTATAATATACCTAATTAGCCAAAATGTCAAGTCCCCTAGCCCGATTTATCCCCAATCTATCCCCAGCCCCCTTTTTAGCGTTATTTTATAAGAGATAATTACAAAAAATGCCTAAATTCTATTTATAATGAAAGAATAAAAATCAAAATTATGCTATAATGGTAAGTATGAATAAAATGCCTGACAATTTTAAAACTATATTATGGTCATACGACTTTCCTTTGTGCGACCCCTTAAAGATGGAAAATACTGTAATTACAAATGCCATTTCCTATGGAAATTTAGATCATTGGCAATGGATAAAATCATTTTATGGAGCAAGGAATGTAAAAAGAGTACTTGATACTGTTTCTGATTCAGCTATCAGACCATCTGCGCGAAAATTAGCCAATCTAATGTTTTAAATACAAAAAACGGATGTATTACGAATCACTAAATCAAGAAACAAAAAAAATATGGGATAAATGCGCTTTTTTGCGTGATGATTTTTATCTTGCCGGAGGCACAGCTCTGGCTCTCCAAATAGGGCATCGTATTTCTGTTGATCTGGATTTTTTTTCTTTTAATCCCATAAAAAAAACACTGCTTGAAAAAGTTGAAAATGAATTAGGGAAGGCGTCTATTTTGATAAACACTAAAAATGAGCTTACTGTTTCAGTATCCGGAGTAAAAGTGTCGTTTATTCATTATCCATTTATTTTAAAGCAAAAAACAGTTGATACAAATATCGTACCGCTGGCTTCCATTTCGGATATCGCTTCTATGAAAGCATACGCTATGGGACGAAGAAGATCTTTTAAAGATTATGTTGATTTATATCATATAATTTTAAAAAATATGACTACCTTGGACATCATTATTTCAGATGCAAAAGAAAAATACCAAGAAGCTTTTAATGACCGATTATTTTGTGAACAACTTGTCTCGCCGGAAGATTTGGACGATGAAGCGATTATTTGGCTGTCTGAAAAACAATCAAAATCAAATATACAATCATTTTTTCAAAAAAAAGTAAAAGAATTTTTAAACAAATAAAAAAAACTCAGACTTTGTTTTTATCACCGCGGGAAAAGATCTAGCAAAGCTTCTAAATTTATTTTTAAAAAACTATATCTTCTCCAACTAAATTATTAGCCTTCTTATAATCTTTAAACAAATGCCAATAATTATGGACTAACCTTTCTTGTTTTTCTAATTCCAACATTTTTATTACTTTTTCTAAAGTCCTTGCATTTTAATATAGCTTGTGATACTCTATGAATTGTACAAGTCCTGTCGAAACAGGGCTTTTTAATTTAAAAATTTAATATAAATTATAAAAATTCAAAAAATTTTTGCGCCTTCGCCCTCGGAGTCAACAGGACAGGGAACCCACGACGCCTTAAATTTTTTAATTTTCATAATTTTAAATCATTATGTTAGATATAAAAACATTCAAATCAGCCTTGGAACAATTAGAGGAGGAGAAGAAAATTCCAAAAGAAAAAATATTAGACGCCATAGAGCAAGCTATGGCCGCCGCTTATAAAAAAGATTATGGTAAAAAAGGACAAATCATCCGAGCAAAGTTTGATTTGGAAACCGGCAAAACGGATTTTTTTCAAATAAAAATAGTGGTGGATGATACTATCGCAAAAATAGGAGAAGAAAATGAAACAGACGAGGAATATTCGGTGAAAGATGAAGGCGATGAGCGTGTTCGCTTCAATGGAGAGCATCATATAATGCTGGAGGACGCAAAAAAAATAAAAAAAGATGTGGAATTGAACGATGAAGTTGTTTTCCCGCTTGAAGCCAAGGAAGATTATGGACGTATTGCTGCCCAGACCGCCAAACAAGTTATTATTCAGAGAATTCGAGAAGCGGAACGAACATCTATTATAGATGAATATGGAACAAAAGAAGGAGAAATAGTCTCAGGCATCGTGCAGAAAATAGAAAGAGGAAATGTTTATGTTGATTTTAACCGCGCCACTGGAATTCTGCCTGCGGAAGAGCAAATTCCGGGAGAATTTTTCCAAAGAGGCCAGCGCGTGCGAGCTTATTTATATTCAGTGGAAGACACAGTCAGAGGCATCAATCTTCGTCTTTCTCGTACTCATCCTAAATTTATAGAAAAACTTTTTGCTATTGAAGCGCCGGAAGTGGAAAATGGAATTGTAGAAATAAAATCGGTGGCTCGAGAAGCGGGCGCTCGTTCAAAAATAGCCGTGCATTCAAATGATGAACATATTGACCCGGTTGGTTCATGTGTCGGACAAAAAGGCACTCGGGTAAATACCATTACTCAAGAACTTTTGGGTGAAAAGATAGATATTATTCCTTGGTCCGAAGACCCAAAACAATTTGTTTCCAATTCTCTTTCTCCGGCTAAAGTCCTTTCCATAGAAATAGATGAAAAAGAACATAAAGCTATTATAGAAGTCGCTGATGACCAGCTTTCTCTAGCTATCGGCAAAGGTGGACAAAATGTGCGCCTGGCTGCCAAGCTCACTGGCTGGAGAATAGACATCAAAGGCGACGGCAAAGAAGTCGCCTCCACCGACGGCGAAAAAGTGGAAGTGAAGGAGGAATAAAATTAAAAATCTTCTTTTCTTAAATATCTAACCAGGGTGTCTTTTAGGGCGCTTATTATAAAAGGCTTACGATGACGAATCGCATTATCTATATATACACCAATAGAATCTTTTACTTTTTTTGAATATCCATCTAAATTATCACCCAGATATTTGCCACTTTTTAAGATTTTTTGATGATATTCCGGTAATGAAAATTTATATGACTGTCCTGATATCTGGTGACTATGTTTATCAATAATAGTAGCCCAGCAAAAAATTTCATATTTATTTTTTAAATATTTGTGATACCCAACTTCCACTCCCAAAGCAAAATCAGCATTCTCAACTTTCTTTAACGCATTTTTTGCTCTATTAATGGAACCTATTTTAGTTTCTTTTGATGTTATCGGCTGAGTAGAAATTCCACTTTTTACTTCAATAGACTTAATAACTGCTTTTATCCCAAGTTCTTTTAAAACTTCTTTAAGATAGCTAATTTTTTGAAGAGAAGTTGTTCCAACAGCTATTGTTAATTTTTTCATATAAAAAGTATATCACTTATTAAAATAACATAAAAAAATATTAAAAATATTTTAGTATTGACAAAATCAATTTAATTTGTTATTTTATAAATAAATAACTAATTCATTGAAAACAAAATAAGGAGAACAAAAATGTTTAATTCAGTTAGATTAGAATTGACTGGGGATTGTGATATGCAGTGTCTTTACTGTCATGCTGGAGAAAAAAATTCAGTTCTATATCGCAAAGATGAATTATCTCATCAAAGATGGCTGGAAATTATTGCTGAATGTAAAGAACTTGGAGTGGTAAATTTTACACTCACTGGCGGAGAACCTTTCCGCTACCTTCGTTGGCCTGAAATAATAGAGGCCTGTGGTCAAGAATCAAGAGTAATAATATCAACCAATGGGAAACATTTTTCTCAAAAAAATCTTAATATTATTTCTGAACTCTCTCAGGTAAAAGAGTTTAGAACTAGTTTAGATGGGTTGGCAACTAACGATATAATACGCGAAGGTAGTAGTTATTTGTCTTCCATAAAAAACATTAAGAATTTAAAATCGTTTCTACCAGGATGTAAAATCATGATTCAAACGGTTGTTTATGAGCAAAATGTTTCAGAATTATTACCTTTATATAAAGAGCTAAAAGAAACTGGAATTTATTGCTGGCGTTTAAGCCAGCTCTGGAAAACAATCAGAACACAAAAAAACAGCCATATTGTAAATTTCTCTGATTATGATAGGTTGTTCAATGTGTATGTTGATGTTATAAAAAATCATCAATTAGATGCCAAACCTTTTCTTCTAAGGATAGATAATGTTTATTATTCTTGGATAGAAAAAGAAGATTATGCTCCAATGAATCTTTCTGGTCACTCTTGTGAGTATAATTTTGCAAATATTTGCATTAATGCAAATGGTGATTTGATATTCTGTCCAGCATTAAACATCAAATACGGATCAGTAAAGAACAAATCCATAAAGGATGCAATAAAAGATTCTGATTGGCTTACTGATTTCAAAAAAATAACAGTAAATTCTCTTGGTTGCGGCAATTGTCGATATATAAAAATATGTGGTGGGGGCTGTCGCGCTACTCCATTTAGGTGGTTAGGGAAAATAAATGTTATTGATCCTAACTCATGTTGTATAATGCCTAGGGTAGAAAAAGTTATCTTGCCTCTATTGGGAGACGGTGAAAGATTAGCTTTTTCTAGTTTAATAGATCAAGAAGGAACATACCCCAATATCAACGAAAATAATGTAAAGGCAATGATAGATTAATTTTACAAAGAAAGGAGGTGATTACTATGGTACTAAAAAACGGATGGGGAAGTTAATTAATTTAACTAACCCGTCAAGACAAAAGCCGGACATAGAAATATGTTCGGCTTTTTTATATTAAAAAACTTAATCTAATTTAAAATGTTCTTTTATCATTTTTGCAACTTTTTTAGGAGAATTTTCAGTTGTATCCATTAAAAAATTATTTCTAAGTGGTGCTGGTGTTTTAAAATTTTCTCTTTTCATTAATTCTTTCATAATTTTCAAGGATCTTAATTTTTTATGCGACTTACGTGATTTATTTTTTAATCTTTTAAGCATTTCTTGTTCGGAACAAAAGAGATACACTGGACAAAAAATACCTCCTAATTCAGTTACTATTTCTTTAATTTTTTTTACAAAATCTAAATCAGTCATTCCAGTTTTAGAAACATATGAGTCTGAATACGTATGAGTAAAAATAAAATTATCTCCTGTACCTATTAATTTTTTTGTTAATTCAAAATAAAACCATTCTTTAATTTCAGCTTTCTCGACAGTTCCTGGCCTTTCATGGCCAAAAAGATCACCGAAAAGATCAACAATCATATGATTATGTAAAATTTTATATTTAGTTAATTTCGCAAGTTCTTTGGCAACAGTAAGCTTTCCAACGGCTACAAATCCGTAAATGAAAATCAAATGTGGTTTTTTATTTCCCATTTTTTTATTCTAACATAACTATGAATTTTATGTGTGAATAACTTTATCTTTAAAAGACAAGGTGTTTTTCTTACATAAACAACGCAACCAGGGCCAGAGAAAGAGTTCCGAGTAATTTTACTAACACGTGTAAGGATGGCCCAGCTGTGTCTTTGAACGGATCGCCAACAGTGTCTCCTGTGACGGCTGCTTTGTGAGCATCGCTTCCCTTTCCACCCAGATTTCCCATTTCAATATATTTCTTAGCATTATCCCAAGCGCCACCAGCATTGTTCATTAGAGTAGCCAAGAGGATGCCGGCAATAGTGCCAACCATTATCAGTCCCGCTTCCGCTTCCGCTTTCAAAAAGACTCCAACAAGGATTGGAACTACCACTGCCAATAATCCAGGCAAAATCATTTCTCTCAAAGCCGCTTTGGTGGTGATATCAACGCAAGCTGCATAATCAGGCTTGCTGGTCCCCGCCATCAGTCCGGGGTCTGCTTTAAATTGACGCCTAACTTCATCCACAATCTTTCCAGCCGCTTTTCCTACCGCTCTCATAGTGAAACCGGAGAAGAAAAAGATTAACATTGCCCCTATCAAAGCGGCCACGAAAACTTCCACTTTTGCCAAATCAACGGTTGTTATTCCCGCTTCTTGTAAATATGAAGAGAAAAGCAAGAAAGCCGCTAAGGCCGCGCTACCCATTGCATATCCCTTAGTCAAAGCTTTGGTTGTATTTCCGGCAGCATCAAGTTTGTCCGTTCTCTCCCTGACTTGCTCTGAAGCTCCAGACATTTCCACAATTCCACCGGCATTATCGGTAATCGGTCCGAAAGTATCCATAGCTAAAACATAAGCGGCGGTAGCCAACATTCCCATCGTAGCTACTGCTGTTCCATAAAGTCCGCCGGAAGCAAAACCGGTCATGGCTCCTAATTTAAAAGAAGCAAGCAAAGCTGCTGAAATTGTTACTACTGTTGCAAAGGTACATTCAAATCCTACGGAAAGTCCGGCAATTATATTCGTAGCGTGTCCAGTTTTTGAAGCATTTGCTATTGATTGCACCGGTTTGTATTTATGTTCCGTATAATATTGAGTAATAAATACGAAAGCGATACTGGCCAATAAACCGACTAATCCTGCAAAGAAATATAAAATATTGCCTAGCATGTTCATTGTCACAAAATAAAAAGCAATAGTCACTAAAACAGAAGTCACAAAGTATCCTTTGTTTAATGCTTTTAGAGGTTCATCTTCTTCTTTTGCTTTTGCTGACAAAACTCCAATCATTGCCGCAAGTAATCCAAATCCTCTGATAACTAAGGGAAAAATAATTCCACTAATGCCAAAATGAGGGAAAAGAGCAACCCCTATTATCATTGCTCCAATATTTTCCGCCGCTGTTGATTCAAAAAGGTCCGCTCCTCTACCAGCGCAGTCTCCAACATTATCCCCAACCAAATCAGCAATAACGGCAGGATTGCGAGGATCGTCTTCAGGAATATCTTTTTCTACTTTACCAACCAAGTCTGCTCCGACATCCGCCGCTTTGGTGTAAATTCCTCCTCCAAGTTGGGCAAATAAAGCTACCAAGCTGGCTCCGAATCCAAAACCAACGAGCAAAGCGGGTATTTCCACAGCTGTATATCCTAAAACGCCATAAATATAATAAAGTCCAGTAATGCCAATCAAACTCAATGCCACTATCGTAATACCGGAAACCGCTCCGGCTCTTAAAGCGATAGTTAACGCTTTACTGAAACTTGTTTGAGCTGCGGAAGCCGTTCTGATATTTGAACGAACAGAAATCCACATGCCGACAAGACCGGAAAGACAGGAACACAAAGCGCCCAAAATAAAAGCGAGACTGACCTGGAAACCTGAAATTGGCTTTCCGTTAAGAGCGTAGACCCCAAAAAGAATCAAGGCTAAAACAATCGTGATAATTCCAATTGTTTTGTATTGTCTTTTTAAAAATGCGTTTGCCCCTTTTTTAATTGCCTCATATATTTCTTGCATTTTTGCTGTTCCCATATCGTTTTTCTTAATCCAAAAAACAAGATAGCCGGCAAAAAACAAAGCAAGAATAGAAATGATAAACGAAGTTAATAACATAATTTTTTTTAAAATTATTAATAATAAAAGATTATAGATCTTCGACTTTCTATAATTTATTGACTGTAAATGACTATACCCGAACACTTATTAAAAGTCAAAACAAACAAGCATACGAGAATAGCAATTGTCCTGATTTTTTGCTATAATCTAGTTTAGTTTGATTATCAATTTAACGTCGTAAAATTATGAAAAAATATTTAAATTTGTTTATTATAGGTACATTAGTTCTTTCGTCTTTAGGATCGTTTTCAATAGCACAGGCAGCTAAACTTAATACAGCTGCATCAATTTCCGTACAAAATTTAGGACAAGAAATAAAAAATATAAGAGAAGAAGTAAAGTTAAGAAATGAAGTTAATACTGAGACAAAAACTGAAGTTAATGCTACGGTAAGGGCTGAAGTCAATACCCGAATTGAAAAATTAAAAGAAGGGGTAAAAACTTTACGAGAAGAAGCAAAAAATAAAATGGAGGCTTTAAAAGAAGCTTTAAAAAATGAAAAGGATGAAGTTAAGGCAAAAATAGAAGAGGCGAGGATTGAGGGCCGAGAAAAAGCTTTAGAAAGATTTGATAACGCGGTGGAGAGAATAAGTAATTTAAAAGATAAAATTAATTCCCAGATAACAAAACTTAAAGCAAAGGGTGTTGACGTTGCAAAGGCAGAAAGTCTTATAGCAAATACTGAAACGAAATTGGCTGAAGTTAATATAAAAATCACGGAGATAAACGTTTTGCTTGCCGAATCAACCAATCAACTTTCAACAGAAGATAAAACTAAATTAAAAACGCTAGCGGGAGAAATACAAACCCTTATAAAAGAAATTCATCAAACGCTTAATGATGCTGTTAAATCATTGAAAGACAATCTCAAGATCAAAATGGAGGCAGAAATAGAAACAAATGGTAACGTCGAAACCACTCAGTAAATTATAAATAAATTAAAATAAATATATATGGAACTAGAAGAAAAAAAATCAAACGGAGCGCTCCTTGGCTCAATAATTATTGTTATTATTCTTATTATCGGCGGGATTTACATTTGGCAATCAAAAGTAAAAAGCGCGTTGGAACAGAAAAACCTTCAATCAGAAAACATGACCCCTGCGGAGACAGATGTTAATGAACTAGACATACTGGAACAAGATTTAAACGCGATAGACACAAATATTGATGTTGATGTAAATGCTATAAACTAATGCCAAAGATAAGTATTAAAAAACTTCCAAAAAGCGAAGTGGAAATTGAAGGTGAAATTGAAGCTGATGCTTTTGAAACATATTTCAACAAGGCCTTAAAAAGAATCGGGGATAATTTGGAAATAGATGGGTTTAGAAAAGGAAAAGTTCCAGAGAATATTTTGCTTTCCAAAGTGCCCGAGTCACAAATTTTAGGAGAAATGGCAGAAATGGCTATCTCAGATATTTACCCTAAAATTCTTAGCGGAGAGATAACAGAAAATAAAATTGATCCCGTTAGAGGCCGCGAGGGCTCGCAGCGATCCTCTGCCTCTAACGGGATTGACGCTATAAGCCGTCCGGAAATTTCTATTACCAAACTTGCCCGCAAAAACCCATTGGGATTTAAAATTAAAACAGCCACTATGCCGGAAATGAAACTTCCCGATTACAAACAGATTGCTAAAAAAATAATTTCCGAAACAACGGATGCCGAAAAAAACACAGAGGTAACAGAAAAAGAAGTAGAAGATACCATCACGGATATCAGAAAATCTCGCGCTCCTAAAATACATATGGCGGATAAGGCAGAGGAACATATACATAAAGAGGGAGAAGAACACGATAACGAAAAAGAGAAAGAGGAAATAAAGCAGGAATTACCTGAATTTAATGATGAATTTGTGCAAGCGCTTGGACCCTTTAAGAATGTCGTAGATTTCAAAGAAAAACTAAAGGAAAATATAAAGCTGGAAAAAGTAAATCAAGCAAAAGAGAAAACCAGATTGAAAATCGTCGAAAAAATAATTGATGACTTAAAAGTTGAAATGCCGGAAGTTTTGATTGAAGTGGAATTGGATAAGATTTTGTATAGGATGGAATCTGACATCACTCAAATGGGATTAAAATTTGAAGATTATTTGAAACATCTGAATAAAACAGTCCCTGATTTAAGAAAAGAATTCAGGATCGATGCGGAAAAGAAAGCAAAACTTGGACTTATTCTGAATAAAATTGCTGAAATAGAAAAAATTGAAGCAGATAAAGAACAAGTGGCCAATGAGGTGGCAAAAATATTGGAACATTATAAAGATGCTGACCCGGAACGAGCCACCCTTCATGCCGAAAATGTTCTCACAAACGAAAAAGTTTTTCAATTTCTAGAAAATCAAAAATAGTGCTATAATAGTTGTATGTTGATACCCACAGTCATAGAAAAATCACAATTTGGAGAAAGAGCTTATGATATATATTCTCGTCTTTTACGAGAAAGAATAGTTTTTTTAGCCGGTCCGATTGACGATAATGTGGCGAATATTGTCATTGCTCAGCTTCTTTTCCTTGAATCCGAAGACGCAAAAAAAGATATAGCTTTGTATATAAATTCTCCTGGAGGATCTGTCACTTCCACTTTGGCGATAGTAGACACCATGAATCATGTCCGCCCCGATATTTCCACTTTCTGTGTGGGAGTAGCAGCGTCCGGCGCGGCCATTATTTTATCCGCAGGGAAAAAAGGTAAAAGATTTATTTTGCCGAATGCGGAAATAATGATTCATCAGCCATTGGGCGGAGTGGAAGGGCAAGCTACGGATATTGCTATTACCGCAAAACATATTTTAAAAACAAAAGACAATTTAAATAAAATTTTAGCTAAAAACACGGGCAAGCCTCTACCTCAAATAGAAAAAGATGTAGAAAGAGATTTCTTTATGGATGCCGAAGAAGCTAAAAAATATGGGATTATTGATGAAATAGTTACTAAGTCAAAAACTCCTCTCTCCAAATCCTAGTTTTAAAAAGGAAAAATAAAAGCCTCATCAATATTATTGATGAGGCTTTGTGTATTAAAAACTATCTCGCCCCGTGGCCTGAACGACGACTATACCTATTACTGCAACGGGGAGGATTGCTAATTCTCGTCATAGAACACCGACCAATTCTTGAAATTAATTTATCCAATTCTCTAAAATCAGGAGTAGTGAGTTTTTCTGCAACTTTTAAGAAGGCCATTCTGGCTTTATCCATCTCTCTTCTGATTATTAGTCTCTTAATTTTTTCTTTTTCAAGAAAACTGATTATCGCGTCAATGTCTTTTTCAAGTGAATTTCTTTTTCTCTTAGACTTTCGGGTTTTTTTCATCAAAATCTCCTGAAAATAGATGAGTGAATTAGTGCATTAAGAACATTTTTATTTGCCAAAATCATAGCACGTATTACGAAAAAATGCAACCCGTAGACAAAATAAGTGCAATTTGTTATACTATATCCGTTGAATTTTACAAATTTATTTTCGATTGGTTTATAGGAATATTCCATATATTTATGAAGTTTTTAAAGAGAAAATTCCCGCGCTTTAGCGGGATAAATCAAATCTTTGCAAGAATTGCTAGTAAAGAAATAGGATCGCAAATATAGTGGTTTGTTTTTATAAGCCGACACAAGGCTTATGAGCTTATTAACAATAATTCTAATCGGAGTCGGAGTGCTCCTTTTGGGCGCGGGAATCGGATACTATTTGCGAATGGTTGTTGCGCTGGGAAAGAGAAAATCCATAGAAATAGATATAAAGCAGATGTTGGTTGGCGCTAAAGAAGAAGCGCAGAAACTTATAGATGAAGCTAAAAATAAAGTAGAGAAAAGGCTTGCTGAGCTAAAAGAGGAAGAGAAAAAGAAAGAAGAGGAATATAAAGAAACAGAAAAAAGACTTATAAAAAAAGATGAGTTTTTGGATGCTCGGCAAGTGGAAATAAATAAAGAAACTGAAAATATTAAACTTAAGGTAGAAGAAGTAAAAAAAATTCAGGAAAAGGTCTCGGGAATAGAAGCGGAAAAGATAATTGAATTAGAAAGGGTATCAAAACTAACGGAAGAAGAAGCAAAAGGAGAGCTAATGAGAGACATTGAAAAGAAATACGAGGAAGATCTTTTGATCAGAATTCAAAAACTTGAAAATAGCAATGAAGAAAAGCTAGATAACAGGGCAAAAGACATTTTAGCCACTTCTATCCAGCGTCTTGCTTCAAGCACCGCCTCTGAATTAATGACAACCATAGTGAATATTCCAAACAATGAAATTAAGGGCAAAGTTATTGGAAAAGAAGGCCGAAATATAAGGGCTTTTGAACGAGCTTCCGGGGTTGAACTTATTGTGGATGATACTCCAGGATCAATAATTATTTCTTCCTTTGACCCAATTAGACGCCAGGTTGCCCGTCTTGCGCTTGAAAACTTGATTTTAGACGGGCGCATTCAACCAGCCAAGATTGAAGAGCTAGTAGAAAAAGCAAAAGAAGAAATAAATAAAATCATTAAAGAAAAAGGAGAACAAGCGGTATATGAATGCGGAATATTTAATTTTGACCCACGTATTGTTGCTATTATTGGACGATTATATTTCCGCACCAGTTACGGACAAAATGTGCTTCAGCATTCCATTGAAATGGCGCACATCGCTGGAATGATTGCCGAGGAATTAGGCGCAGATGTGGCGATAGCTAAAGCCGGGGCACTGGTACATGATATCGGTAAAGCGTTGGACCACGAAGTACAAGGCACACATATTGAAATAGGGATAAGAATTTTACAGAAATTCGGAGCGGACGAACGCATTATCACCGCAATGAAATCCCACCATGAAGATTATCCGTATGAAACAATAGAAGCGGTAATCGTCCAAACAGCTGACGCTATCTCCGGTGGCAGACCCGGAGCTCGCCGTGATTCAGTGGAAAATTACTTGAAGAGATTACAGGAACTTGAAGGATTGGTAAATGCTTTTCCGGGAGTGGAAAAATCGTATGCGCTTCAGGCTGGCCGTGAAATTCGCATCTTTGTTACTCCGGAAAAAGTATCCGACGCTGAAGCTAAGATAATGGCTCATGATATTGCCGTAAAAATAGAACAAGAATTGAAATACCCTGGCGAAATCAAGGTTACAATGATAAGAGAGACCAGAATTATTGAATATGCGAGGTAAAAAATAGAAAAAGAATCAATTTTTAGTCGGTACGGAAATTTTTAAGCTTAAAATTTCCTGAAATTGGCTCGCCGTCGCTCGCCAAACCCCTTTAAAAATTATTCTTTTTCTATTTTAGACACACTTGCCCCCACACTATCTTCCCTGATATTGATAACAATACGCTTTTTAGCGCTTCAGAGAAGAAAGTGTGGGAGCTTGCCTTAAAAAACCCTTGATATATAATGTATGGATAGTATTTATATAAGCAAACGGTCGAAAGCATTATAAAAATAACCTTTAAAAATATGAATAAACAAGCATTAGCTGAGTTAGTACATGGAAAGCTTGGTGGTACAAAAGTACAAGCTGAAGAAATTGTTGACAGTTTGTTTGACGCTATCATCGGCACCATGAAGAAAGGTGGCGAAGTATCAATCGCCGGCTTCGGAATCTTTTCCGTAAAGGCACGCGCTGCTAGAACAGCTCGCAATCCAAAGACCGGAGAGCAAGTCAAAGTAGCTGCTAAGAAAGTTCCAAAATTCAGAGCTGCCAAGGCCCTAAAAGACGCAGTTGCTTAATCTTTTATCTCGAGATAAAAAATAAAAAGCCCCTTAGGGGCTTTTTATTTTGTTCTGTTTAATATTTTCTAACTACAGCTTTTAATATCGCAATCACATTCAAGCTTTGAGTTGGATAAATTGGTTTATAATTTTTATTGGCTGGTTCTAGCCAAACCCTGGAACCATTTTTTTTAAAATATTTCATTGTAAAATCTCCATCCACTTCCGCGATAACAATTTGCCCGTCTTTGGCTTGATTTGTTTTTTCTACGAGAACCATATCCCCTTTTTCTATGTGCGCATCAATCATAGAATCCCCATCCACTTCTAACATATAAGTTAATGGTTTATTTTTTATTAGAAAATCATCCAAATTTACTGTATCGGTCAATTCTTCTTCTACCGTAGCTGGGAATCCAGCGGTAACAAAACCGAGTTTTGGTATTTCACTAAAAATCTCGGTCGGCATCAACCTTCCTAGATGGTCCTTAGCAACAATTCCCGCTTCAATCAGCTTATTTACAATCTTAAAAACAGCATTCTTGGATTTGAAATTGAAAAGCTCCAGCATTTCAGAATAGGTGGGCATTCTTTTATTTTTCCCGTAGAAATTTTCCAGTTTTGTCTGATAAATGTTTTTCATTTTTAT
Source organism: Minisyncoccota bacterium (assembly GCA_041650615.1). Lineage (GTDB taxonomy): Bacteria > Patescibacteriota > Minisyncoccia > Phycocordibacterales > UBA9973 > UBA9973. The sequence goes on along the minus strand of JBAZKU010000001.1, from coordinate 510,254 downwards.
CTGAGCGAAGTTTCTTTAAATTTTGAGCTTCCCGAGGGTCCCACTCGGTACTCCGAGAAGGGCGCAGGGACGAAAAATTTGAAGAAACGGAGCGAAATTTAAAAAAGGACAGAAAAAGTTGGAAATAATTTTCTGAAAAAATTCTGCCTGTTATAAAAGCGTATTTTTTTCAAGAGAAGCTTATGGTCTCTAGCTTCCCTAAAATATTCTTCCCCGCGAAGAATTTTCAAATCAATTATTCTATTGATTCTTTGGATTTCTCTTTCAACAGTTTTAATATATTGTTTTTGTGACATATTTTATATAGGTTAAATTGTTTATAAATGACCTACCTAAAGTATAAGTGAACGAGCGTTCACTGTCAACAACCCACCTGTGGATAACCTAAAAAGCAAAAAACAATGTTTTTAAGGGGTTTGGCGAGCGACGGCGAGCCAATTTCAGGATTTTTTAAGCTTCAAAAAATCCGTACCGGCAAAAATATTGTTCTTTGCTTTTTAACTATTCACTTTCGGTCTGTATTGTATAGCCTCTAAGATATGATTTGAGTTAATTTCCTCTGAATTTTCCAGGTCAGCAATAGTGCGGGCGATTTTGATAACCCGATGATAAGCACGAGCGGAGAGGGCCAAACGTTCGGCGCTATCATCCAGTAGATTTCTTACTTCTTCTTTCAGTTTTATCATTCCGGATAAATCTTTCACATTCATTTCGCTATTTGTTTGTATTTTTCTACCAAATTTTTCAAATCTTTTCTTTTGAATTTCCCGCGCTTTTGTCACTCTGTATTTTATTTTTTCGCTTTTCTCCCCATTTCCCTCCTCCCCCAACTTTTTATAATCAACATTACCGACAGAAACCCACAAATCAATACGATCCATTATCGGCCCCGACAATTTTCTTTTATATCTATCCAAATCAGACGGCCTACAAATACAAACTTTTTGTTTTGAACCGGTATTCCCGCATGGGCAAGGATTCATTGCCGCCACTAAAATAAAATTTGATGGGAAAGAAGCTGTTCCTTTGGCTCTAGAAATTGAAACAACATTATCTTCCAATGGTTGTCGTAGAGATTCAATTACTCTTTTTTCAAATTCCGGGAATTCATCTAAAAATAAAACGCCTCTGTGTGCCAAGGTCACTTCCCCAGGCTTCGGATAAGTTCCTCCGCCAATAATTGAGACATAAGAAGAAGTGTGATGCGGAGAGCGAAACGGCGGAGTGGAAATTAATTCCCCTCGCGTTACTCCAGCAACAGAGTGTATTCCGGTGATCTCTAAAACTTCTTCCAACCCTAAGTCCGGCAATAATTGAGAGAAGGCTCTCGCCAACATTGTTTTCCCCGTACCAGGAGGACCGTACATAGCAATATTGTGTCCGCCGGCAGCCGCTATTTCCAATCCTCTTTTCGCGCCTTCTTGTCCTCTAATATCAGAAAAGTCGGAATTTTTTCTTTCTTTTTTAAAATTTACTTCTGTTTTCGGTTGAATTTTTATTTTTTTATTTTCCTTGTTTTTTTCTTCATTAATATGTTCCACCACTTCCTTTAAACTGCTTGCGCCAAAAATTTTTACCCCTTCCACTAATGCCGCCTCAACCGCATTTTCTTTCGGCAAAAAGATTTCTTCATATCCGGCTCGCTTGGCTTCTTGAACGAGGGGCAACGCTCCCCTGATACGTCGCAGCGTTCCGTCTAAACCCAGTTCCCCAAGAAAAATCTTCTTCTCAGAATCAAATTTTAAATCCTCCGACGCCAGCATATAGGCGAGGGCAATAGCCAGATCAAAAAACGGCCCTTCTTTTTTCAAGTCGGCCGGTGAAAGGGAGACGATTATTTTTTGGTTCTTGGCTTTGGGAGATTTAAAACCGGAATTTTTTATAGCCGAACTTACTCTGTCTTTTGATTCATTTACGGCATTATCCGGAAGTCCTACCACGTTAAAAGTGTGCAACCCACGCGATAAATCAACCTCTATGGTTACGATTTGACCGGAAAGGAGGTTTACTTGTGCTGAATAAACTTTTGCAAAACTCATGATTATTAAAAAATTAATGGCAAAAGAAAAGATTTTAAGGGGTTTGGCGAGCGACGGCGAGCCAATTTCAGGATTTTTTAAGCTTCAAAAAATCCGTACCGACAAAATTTTTTACTTTTGTCATTAATTTTATATTATTTTTTAATTACCCATTCAAATGTTTCTTGCAGGTTTTGGCTGCAGGGTTGACTTCCATTCTATCCATTTCAATATCTTTTTTGCATACTTCACATCTGCCAAAAGACTCCCTATTCAATCCTTTAAGCGCGCTTAAAACACTATTCATTCTTCCTTCTAAGGCTTTTATCATAATGCTTCTTGCTTCAAAATCTTCAAATCTGTCCGCCATGTCATTTTGGTCTGATTCTCTGGAATCTCTTTCTTCTGGAATTGCTTCCCATTCATTTGTTTCCGGATTCAATTTTCCAATATCACGAAGCTGTTCAAGAAGAACTTCTTTTTCCTTTTCCAATTTTTCTTTAATTTTTTTCTTGTCTAACATACCCAAATACTAGCACTTTCACCCAAAAAGGCAAATAAATAGCCAGACAAAAGAAGCAGAAAAATCTTTTTTATTTTTTTATCTTACTGGAATTCAGTCGAAGGATTACTTCCTGGGTAGCTAATTCGGAATTGGAAATGATAATGAAATTATCGTCGGCGAATATATACATCAAAACAATACCCCCATTATTATCATAAAGAATTCGCGCATTTTTGTTTGCCACTATGCCATCCTCAAAATTTTTCGTAAATAAATAATTGGTATTGGGAGTTATTTCTATTCCGAAAAATCCACCCAAGTCATATAACATTTTGTTCTCCCAAGCTTGCATTACTGGGAATATATCGGAGAAAGAACGAACATTGAGCAAGATGAAAAAATCTCCTGCTGAGGGCGATGTCTGTTTTATGCCGCTTACATACGCTCCTAATAGAAAATTGTCGCTAATTAAGCTCGTCTGGTCAGCAATCAAACTGCCTTTTATAATTTTTATAAATTCTTTAAAACCTACGGTTTCTTTATTTTCCGTAAGATAGATGCCATCTATTCCCCCTATCTTCGTTCCAGTATCATTAACCTGATTTAAAACAGTCTGTTCTATTTTATCTTTATTAAGTCCGTCAATTGCTTTAAAATCACTTTTATCGGTAAAAATAATTGAAGTCATTTGTGGCACAATTGAAACGGTGCCGATTTTTTTATTTAAAAATATCAAAAAAAACAAAGCAGCTAAAGCTATAAATATAAGTGCTACGCTTATAAACATAAATATCCTGTTTTTCTTTGAGCCGGGAGATAAATTTTTCTTTTGAGCCTCATGCTCTTCTTCTTCGTGAATTATTTTTTTTATCAATCCTCCTTTATCATTTTCAATAGCCTTTACCATATCTCTGGTATAGGTTTCCACATTTTTATTTTTAAATTTATTTTCGTTTTCCATAATTGATTTTAAAAACTCGTTGAAGGTGTATCTTTTTTAGGGGGTTTCGAGGCTGACGAGCCGAGAACTTCAGGATTTTTTAAGCTTCAAAAAATCCGTACCCTAGAAAAAGATATACCGAGAAAGAGTTTTTAAATAACATTAAGGCTTCTTAAAAAAATTCTTATCTGCTTCTTTTATTGATAAGCTGATTTTCCCTCTTTCCTCATCAATCTTTATAACCTTCACTGGCACAATTGTCCCTTCTCTTATTATATCGCTAACTCGTTCTACGCGAAACGGAGCCATTTCGGAAATATGCACCATCCCGTCGGTAAAAGGATTTAATCTGACAAACACTCCAAAATCCGCCAATTTAACCACTTCCCCTTTCAACACTTCTCCAACTTTAAATTCATGAGTCATTTCTTCTATAATAGCTTTAGCTTTTTCCGCCATATCATCTTTTCCAGTTAAATACACTGTGCCATCATCTTCAATAGTTATTTCCGCCCCTGTTTTATCTTTTATGTCTTTAATAGTTTTTCCTCCACTTCCGATAACCATACCGATTTGGTCTTGCTTAATTCTGATAATCAGAATCTTTGGTGCATTAGGAGAAATATGAGCTCTTGGTGTAGGAATTTCTTTTTCAATTTTATCCAAAATTGCGATTCTTGCTTTCTTGGATTGTTCCATCGCTTCAGCTAATATTTTTATCGGCACTCCTTCCACTTTTACATCAAGTTGAATGGCTGTAATTCCTTCTTTTGTCCCTGCAACTTTAAAATCCATATCACCATGATGGTCTTCCGGTCCCTGAATATCGGTTAAAATTTTATACTCGTTGTTATTCTTATACATCAGCCCCATAGCAATGCCAGCAACCGGCGCTTTAATCGGAACCCCTCCATCCATTAGGGCAATAGAGGATGCACAGATTGAAGCTTGAGAAGTAGAACCATTTGATGCCATTGATTCGGAAACCAGGCGCATAGTGTAAGGAAAATCTTCCACGCTCGGCAAAACCATCGCTAAAGCTTTTTCAGCCAATGCCCCGTGACCGATTTCCCTGCGATTAGTAGTGCCTATACGACCAACTTCCCCACTGGAATAAGGCGGGAAATTATAATGATGCATAAATCTTTTTTCTTCTTTTGTTTCCATGCCGTCAACTAAAAGTTTTTCTTCGGGGCCAGCGAGAGTAAGGATAGAAAGCACATGCGTTCCTCCGCGATAAAAAATTCCGCTACCATGCAAAATTGAAGAAATTCCTCCAGCTTGAACATAAAGGTCCCGAATTTCATCCATCGCCCGGCCATCGGCGCGCTTGTTCTCTTTTATAGCCTTTTCGTGTAGCATATTATTTTCCGTGTTATCAAAAAGATTATCCTCTAAAGTGAAATCATCCCTGTCCGGGTATTTTTCTGCCACCATTTTATTCCAAACATTATGTAGTTCGTCTATTTTCTTTTTTCCGGCTCCGGCAAATAGGGCGCTTTTCATTTTCGGTAATATATTTTCATTAAATAATTTTACTGATTCATCTGATATTTTTTCTTCTTCTATTACCCTTTTTGGAATACCTATTTCAGCCACTATTTTTTTCTGAAAATTTTCTAATTTGGTTATTTCCTCACTTGCTACTTTAAATGCTTCCTCCAATTCTTCTTCCTTGGCCTGATGAGCCGAGGCTTCAATCATATTCAAGTTGCCATCTTTCCCGCAAATAGTTAAGTCAAATTTATATTTTGTATCATCTTGTCGCAATCCCTGCGCGGGGTTTATTTTCAAATTATCATCGTCGTATTTTCCAATACGCACTGCGCCGATTGGTCCTGCCCAAGGAATATTAGATACCGCCAAAGCAAGAGAAGCAGCGTTGATGGCCAAAATTGTCGGGTCGTCTTGGTCTAAAGAAATGACCGTGGTGATAACTTGCACAGCATGACGGATAGATTGGTTAAAAAGCGGACGGAGAGTTCTGTCAATCACTCGGCAAGCTAGAATTGCATCTTCTGATGGTTTCCCTTCTCTGTGCATAAAGCGCGACCCTAAAATTTTTCCGGTAGCATAAAATTTTTCCAAATAATCTACTGTCAAATTAAAAAATCCCAAACCTTCTTGTCTGTCTTTGGACATACAAGCTGTTGCCAACACAATTGTTTCACCGTATTTTAAAATCACGGACCCATGTGCTTGCTCTGTTAAATCCGAGAAAATAGCAGTCAATGTCTTGCCGCCGATTTCAACTGAATACTCTTTTTTCTTCATAAAATATTTTTATCCCGACCTAGGTCGGGACTATAGTTCGTGTTCAGACTACAGTATTGTTCCTCAATATTTTTGAGAACACTACTTTTTGTCCGAACGCGAACCGGTTAACTTATAAAATCTTATCTCGCATTTATCAAATATTTCTTTGGGTTCAGAGAAAGGTCAATAAAATCATCCACGGCTTCGCGAAGTTTGCCGGAGGTTGATTTTCCAAAAGAAATAGCTTCCACTTGCGTGCCTATGTTCTGAATATATTCAACCATCGGCACATAATCGCCATCACCGGCAACCAATACAACCGCATCCAGTTTCGGCGCAAATTTAATAGCATCCACCGCCAAACCGACATCCCAATCGCCTTTTTTAAACCCACCATAAACCTGTAAATCCTTTGTCTTTGTTTCAATGCCCAGTTTACTAAGCGCTTCAAAAAAATTCTTTTCATCACCCGCTTCGGAAGTAATAACATAAGCCACAGCGCGAACAAGTTTTCTTCCCGCTACTGCTTCTTTCAAAACCGCGCCAAAATTTACTCGCGCATTATATAAATTGCGAGCCGAATGATATAAATTTTGTGTATCAATAAAAACTCCAACTCTTTGTTCTTTATTTTTTATTACTGTCATAAATAGATTATAGCAAAAGACTAGACGAGATTCATCTTTTTCATGAGTGCATTATAACGAGGCTTGTTTTTGCGTTCTAAATACTTCAAATGAGTACGCCTATCAGCTACCATTTTAATAAGCCCCCTGCGAGAACTGTTGTCTTTTTTGTGTTTTTTTAAATGTTTTGCCAATTCTTCTATTTGAGTGGATAAAACAGCTACCTGAACCTCAGAAGAGCCAGTATCTTTCTCATGAATTTGATTTTTCTTTATAATTGTTTGCTTTTTCTTTGTGGTTAACATGTACTTCACATTAGCATAAAGTCGTTGAAATTGCAAGGTTTTATCGTTGCCTATGAAGAATTTCGAAATTGCGCCCTCGGAGTCAAAAGGACAGGGAACCCACACGTTTCTTAAATTCTTCATAGGCAACGATTTTCCTTCTAAAATATTGTGCGACATGGTAAAATTAGATTATGGCATCCCTCAAACAGCTTAAAACTCAATTTTTGGAATATGTAGAAATAGAAAGAGGCCGAGCGCTTAATACGGTTAGAAATTATGACCATTACCTTACTCGCTTTTTAGATTTCGTAAAAAATGATAATCCAACAAATATAAACGACAACACCGTGCGGGAATTTCGTCTTTGGCTTAATCGCCAATCCACCGGTAATAATAAAGCTACAGGCGAAACTTTGTCTAAAAAAACCCAAAATTATTATCTGATAGCCATAAGAGCCTTTCTGAAATATCTTGCACGACAAGGAATAAAATCAATGCCAGCTGAAAGAATAGAATTGGCTAAAATCACGGAAAGATCTCTTGATTTAATCACCCAAACAGAACTTCGCCGCCTGCTTGATGCACCTAAAGGAAATGACATAAAATCATTGCGAGATAAAGCTATATTGGAACTCCTTTTTTCCACCGGTCTTCGTGTTTCTGAGCTCTGTAGTTTAACTAATGATATTGATCTCGGATCTGAACAATTTTCCATTCGTGGCAAGGGGGGAAAAATCAGAGTGGTTTTTATATCTCCCGAAGCGAAAGATGCCATTAAAAAATACCTGGCATTGCGAAAAGATATGGATGATGCGCTCTTTGTAAAAGTGGGAAAGGAAACTTCTCAAAAAGAAACTGGTCCATTAACCAAGAGGTCTATTGAAAGAATTGTGAAACAATATGCGATTAAGGCCGGTATTTCAAAAAAAGTTACCCCGCACATAATTAGGCATTGTTTCGCTACGGATTTATTGCAAAACGGCGCAGACATCCGTTCTGTTCAAATGATGCTTGGACATTCCAATATCGCCACAACTCAAATTTATACTCACGTTACTGACAGGCAATTACTAGATGTACATAAAAAGTTTCACAGTCACAAATAAAGTCGTGAAACTAAGATTTTTGAACCCTTGGGAGGAGCGACGGCGACGGACAGAGAAAATTTTCAGCAGAAAATTTTCGTGGTGAAAAAATCTTAGTTTCACGACTTTATGTTATCATAATAATGTATGAAGATAATTTCTTGGAATACAAATGGACTAAGAGCAACAGTAAAACAAGGTTTTTTCATGCCTTTATTTAAAGAAGAGAAGCCCGATATTCTATGTCTGCAGGAAACAAAAGCAGAGCCAGACCAACTTACAGAAGAAACGCGCAATGTCCCCGGCTATTATTCATATTTTTCATATTCAAAATTAAGAAAAGGATATAGTGGGGTAGCAATTTATTCAAAAGAAAAACCAAAAGAAATTTTTTACGGCATGGGCATTAAAAAATTTGACGGTGAAGGAAGAATAGTTGGCGCAAAATTTGAAAATTTTACTATCATCACTGCTTATTTTCCAAATGGCGGACAAGGCCCTCATCGATTAAAATACAAGCTTGAATTTTACGAAACTTTTTTGAAATTTATCCTGAGATTACGAAAGAATGGTGAACATGTTATTTTCTGCGGAGATGTGAACACTTCCCATAAAGAAATAGACCTCGCTCGCCCAAAAGCAAATGAAGAAAATACCGGATTCTTGCCTATTGAACGCGCTTGGATAGATAAAGTAATAAAAAATAACTTTATAGATGTCTTTAGAAAATTTTATCCCAATAAAATCGGTGCTTATACTTATTGGGATATGAAAACTTTTGCCAGAGACAGAAATGTTGGCTGGCGTTTCGACTACTTTTTCGCCAGTTCCGAAATCATTGCTAAAATAAAAGGCACAGGCATATTATCTGATTATTACGGTTCCGATCACTGTCCTATTTGGCTGGAGATTTAAATAAATGCCGTGGTGGCGAAATTGGTAGACGCGCTAGTTTCAGGTACTAGTGGAAGCAATTCCTTGGGAGTTCGAGTCTCCCCCACGGCACAAAATTATAGGCTAATCAGTTTTGGTTTTATCTTCCCTCCAAACCATTTTTTTGAAAGTTTCAGGATATTGGGAGTTAAGTCTGTGACAAGTATTTGAGCTTTACTGTTTTGGGTTAATTTTTTTGTGACCTCCGGATGTCTCGCAAAATATTCTTTTAGTTTTTTAGGAATAATTTCGTCTTGAGAAATAATTTTTACTTTTGGACCAAGAATTTTTTTGATTTCACTTTTATAAAACGGATAATGAGTGCAACCAAGCGCTACTGCATCCAGTTTTTTATTTAAAAATGGCTTTAAATATTTTTTAAGAAATTCTTTGGCTAAAACTCTCTCCCCTTCTTCAATCAAAGGCACAAGCATCGGCGCAGGATTTTGGAAAACTGTTGTAAAAGAAGAAAAGTTTGTGCTTTTTTCGGCATACGCAAGATTACTCTCGTTAACCGCATCCAAGTTCGAGTGCGAGCCGTGAAAAAGCAGCAAACTTTTCTTCTTTTGTGAATTTACTTTTTTTATCTCCTTCGGAAAAGTATTCGAATTTATTGTTCCCGCAGTTCCCAATATCCCCACTCTTTTATATTTAGTGCATTCTTCCGCCGTTGGAATCAAAACTCCCAATATTTTTCTTTCAACAGACTCCCCCATTACTCTGCGAGTAGCATTGTAATCAACCAAATATTCCCGCTGAATTCTTCGGAGAGCTCTAGCAGAGGCTGTATTACAAGCAATAATGACAATGGCGCAATTTTCTTTCTTAAATAGATAATTCATCGCTTCTTTAGTGAATTCAAAAACTGCCTCATATGAGCGATTACCATAAGGCACTCTTTTGGTGTCTCCTAAATATACATAATCATATTCCGACATCATTTTTCTTATCGCTTTGGCAATAATCAGCCCTCCCACCCCCGAATCAAAAATTCCAATTCTCATAATTTTATCTTAACATATTTTTATCTCACCCCATGTTTTGTGTGCAGTTTTTCTATTTCTTTTTCCTCCAATTCCTCTTTTTTTTCTTTCCCGCGCTCACCTAAAGTTCTTAATGCATCATCTGGAAGAATATTTAGTGATTTAACTAGCTCCGAAAGATGTTCTTTCGTATTTTTCTTCGGATCATCTAAAACTTCTTCAAGAAGCGCGTGTAAAATCCACCCCATTCGCGGACCTGGAATTATTCCTAATTCTTTTATCATAAATTCTCCGTTAATTTTAAGCTGCCCGACAGAAATCGGGTCATGTAACGCTTCTTCTATCATGGCAAAATACTTTCGCAGGCGATAAGGTGCTTCTTTTTTCTTCATTCCTACCCTATCGCACTCACGGACGTCCATTAGCAACCAAATATTTTCCTGACCAACTTTGGTAATAATTCTTCGTACTGCAGAAAGTGTGATTAACTCCGTATCGGAAAAAAACATATGATTGCGAATAAGTTTTTCAACCAGTTCAATTTCTTTTTTGGAAAATTTCAATCGTTCCATTATTTTTTTTGCCATTCGTGCACTCAAAACTTCATGACCATAGAAGGTAAATTTCTTTTTATTAGCCGAACCAGCGCTCTCTGCTAATCTTCTACTTTTTGGCTTTCCTATATCATGAAAAAGCGCTGCGAGCCTTACTTCTAAAGGCCAATTTTTATCTGCAGAGTGTTGCAAGGCATGAAGTAAATGGTTAAAAACATCATAAATATGCTCGCCTCCTTGTTCGCAATTAATTCCCTCTTCTAGTTCTGGAATTATGTTTTTTAATAATCCAAATTTTTGAAGCATTATAATTCCAACGGAAGGATTTTTAGACAAAATTATTTTTATAAGTTCATCGCGAATTCTTTCCGGTGATATTTTTTTTATTAAATTCGCATTTTTTAAAATACTTTCACTACTTTCATAAGACACAGAAAAACCAAGCTGTAAAGCTATACGGACAGCCCGAAGCATTCTGAGCGCATCTTCTTTAAAACGGTCATCAGATTCTCCTACCGCTTTTAACATTTTATCTTCTATGTCCTTTAATCCATTAAACATGTCCGTTAATTGCCCATTTCTATAAGCCATAGCATTTACTGTAAAATCACGCCTTTTTAAATCATCTTCTAGCTTATCGCTAAACTTTACTTCATCAGGGTGTCTAAAATCGCTATATCTTGCCTCAATTCTATAAGGAGTAACTTCTATTTGGCGTAATGTTTCTTGTGAAACATCATCTTGAATAACCATTACCGTTCCGAATTCGTTTTCATATACTGTTTTTTCAAAGAGTTCAATGATCTGTTCCGGTTTGGCACTTGTCGTTACATCCCAATCTTTAGGTTCCCTGTCCATTAGGAGATCTCGAACACATCCACCAATTAAATATGCTTTAAACCCCGCTTTTTCAAGTGTGTTCGTTACATGTGAAACCTCTTTGGGAATTTTTGACATTAAACTTTTTATAGTATTCATTGTTTTGTGCGCCCGGTAGGAATCGAACCCACATCCACGGTTCCGAAGACCGGTACTCTATCCGTTGAGCTACGGGCGCAAAATTATTATAATAATACATATTATTTTACACCTTTTTTATAAAGAAACAAATAATGCTTAAAATAAAAGCTGATTCAGAATTGCATTAGTTTAATTAAAATATTATAATAAAAATATATTTAAAATTGCGATTATATTCAGGGTCTTTTTACATTGTTTAAATTGTGGTTATATTTAACGGTCTTTATTACATTGTTTAAATTGTGGTTATATTTGGTGGTCTTTTTACATTGTTTAAATTGTGGTTATATTTGGTGGTCTTTTTACATAATAAAAAGCGGTTATGGTTTAGTGGTAGAACACGTCCTTGCCAAGGATGAGACGGGAGTTCGATTCTCCCTAGCCGCACAAATTTTCCTGTCCTTTATACTTTCTTTATTTTATCTTCATTTTATAAGGGTTTTGTAAAAAACTGTGGATAACTATGTTGGTAATGTTTATAAAGGACATAGAAAAATGTTGTCTTTAAGAGGTATTTTTGTTAAAAATGCGTTGTAAAATAAGGATATTATAATAAAAGACATAAAAATTAAGTAAAAAGTTTCACGTGAAACATAATTATAGATGTTTTACATGAAACAAGCAGAGAATGCCAAAAGTTTTTACATCAGAAACGCAAAAAACAGGGGAAATAGGTGAAAATATAGCTGAAGGGTTTCTCATGAAACATGGTTTTTTAATATTAGACCGAAATTACACTAAAAAATGGGGAGAAATAGATATTGTGGCTGAGAAGGATAATAAATTATATTTTGTGGAAGTAAAAAGTGTTTTGCGTGAAACTTTGGGTAGTGTTAATCATGAAACATTAGATAATTACCATCCTGAAGACAATATGCACCCTTGGAAATTAAAGAGATTATCAAGGACAATTCAAACTTATCTTTTAAATAAAAATATCAATGAAGAAGAAAAAGAGTGGCAGGTTGATTTATTGGTTGTTTACATATGCCAAAAAGAAAAAAAGGCAAGGGTAAAAGTGGTGAGCGATATTATTTTATGATATACTCAAAAAGTTTTCATGGGCTGTATGTACCAGTAGTACAAGCACCTTGGGAGCGTTTAGACTGTTGTCGTTATATGTTGTTTTTTATGATCATATCGTTTATCGGGCTGTAGTATACCGGTAGTACAAGCGCTTTGGGAGCGTTTAGACTGGGTTCGATTCCCAGCAGCCCGACCCTTCGGTAAGCTCAGGGTCTTCGACTATGAGCGGAAAGCGGGATTAGTTTAATGGTAAAACGTCAGTTTTCCAAACTGAGGTTGGGAGTTCGATTCTCCCATCCCGCACACGAAAACAATAAATACATGTGCATCTTTATTTTTAGTTTGCCCAGGACATTGGAGTTGTTGCCCCAGGATTTTTTGCTCCGTCAACTTCAAAGTGTAAGTGTGAACCAGTCCCACCTGGAACAGCTCTGACATGTCCAGTATTACCCATCTTAGCAATTACCTCTCCTTGAGAAACTTTTTTACCGGTACCAGTATTTAAGCTAGATAAGTGACTATAAAGGGTCTTGGTTCCATTTGAATGTTGAATAATTATCAAACCTCCATAACCTCCGTTCCAACCCATACGAGCGACTAAGACAGTTCCGGCTGCAGCAGCTCGAATTGGAGTGCCAATTGGGGCAGCTAGATCAACCGCATTCTTCCCATGCAAGTTTTGAGTTCTAATAGCTCCTGGAGCTGGATTTACGAAATAACCAGCTAAGTTCTTGCTCGGTGTCTTTATATTTTTATTTGTACTGTCGTTACTTGTTGCTCCTTCAATATACATTTCTCCATCCGGAATAATTAATTCTTCACCAATAGCCAAAATAGCACTTTCAGAAATACCGTTAAATGCAGCAATATCTGACACCTCAGCGTTATATTTTTGAGCAATACCCTTTAAGGTCTGGCCTTTTTGAACAATATGTTTAACTCCAGAAACTGGCAAAATAAGTAAAACGTCACCTTCTTTTAAGACTGCTCCCTTTTTTAAATCATTTGCCCAAAGAATAGTATTAGTAGAAACTCCAAACATTTCTGCTATTTGAGAGATGGAGTCACCTTTTCTTACCACATAAACAATTATCTGATCAGAAGAGGAATCTCCAGCCTCAGCTTCTCCCGGAATACTTACATGGTTGACTGCAGGAAGAAGAGCATTGCCCGAAATGTTGATATTTGCACTTAAGTCAATTTCATCCTTATTTTGACCGATAATAGGGGAAATGGAAACATTTCTAGGATCCAAAGCAACTTCTGTGACATCTTGGGCATTTACAAGGCCAACAGACACAAAAAACACCCCAAATACAAGGGAAAAGGCTAGAATAGAGCTGTATATTTTAAATTGAGGTTTTATAAGGCAAATTAATTACCGCAAGTTTTCCTCTCAGCCCCTTTAAAATTAAGGGCAGAATCACAGAACGACCAGAATTGTGCTGCAAAATAAGGCTCTCGCGATGGTTACTGACATTTCTATTCTTTTAGACAGTTTAATCTTCGCTTCATATTCGGGATTATTTAAAGGGTAGCTCACTTCATGCTTTAAGTCCACCCAGTCTGTGGAAAACTAATTGACATTATATTTTTAGTGTTATATAACCATGACAACCAAATTAGAGAAAACACCAAAAAGCCTTAAAATTTGGGCTATTTTTATTATGTGCTAATATTAACAAAGAATGGACGAACATTTAAGGGGACTCAACAGTAAACAAAGAGAGGCAGCAATCCATATAGACGGACCGCTTCTTATTGTTGCCGGAGCAGGCGCGGGGAAAACAAAGACAATAACGCATAGAATACTAAATTTAATCAAAAATGGGATCGCTCCGGAGAAAATTCTAGCTGTCACTTTTACTAATAAAGCAGCTAAAGAAATGCGTGAACGAATTATCTCGGAAATTAAGGAAAATGCCAAAGGCCAAAATACTATACCTTTTATTAGTACTTTTCATTCCTTGGGAGTTTATATAATAAAGGAAAATGCAAGAATTTTAGGATTAACCAGACATTTCACTATTTTAGATGAATCAGATTCAACAACCCTTATAAAGGAATCATTAAAGGAGCTGGGGTTGGACCCGAAACAATACGATCCTAAGAAAATAGGCAACATAATCAGCCGGGAAAAGGGGAAATTTACTCCTCTGGCGGATTATAAAGAAAGAACGCATGATTTTTTTGGGGGGATAGTGGCGCAAGTTTGGAATTTATATGAAAAGAAAAAAGTCAAAGAAAATTCTTTGGATTTTGACGATTTGCTTTTAAAAGCAACCAAGTTGTTAAAAGAAAATGAACAAATTAGAAAAATTTATCAAGAAAAATGGGATTACATCCACATTGACGAATATCAAGATACAAATGAAGTACAATATTTAATGTCGCGCTTGCTTTCTGAAAAAAATAGAAATATCTGCGTGGTAGGGGATGCCGATCAAAATATTTATTCTTGGCGCGGAGCCAATTTAAAAAATATTTTGAGTTTTGAGAAAGATTACCCTAGTGCGAAAATAATTTTGCTTGAAGAAAATTACAGGTCCACTCAAAACATCTTAGAGGCGGCCAACGAAATAATAAAGAAAAATAAATACAGGCCGGATAAAAATTTATTCACCAAAAATAAAATCGGTGAGAAAATCGGTTTTTACGAAGCATTGGATGAAAGTGACGAAGCGGATTTTGTCGCGACAAAAGTTTTAGAGATTATGGACAGGGCTTCAGGTGAGGTATTCTCGGACTCACCACGAAAATTTTCTGCTGAAAATTTTCTCTGTCCGTCGCCGTCGCTCCTACCAAGGGTTCGCTCGAGAATACCTCGCCTTTCGCCATCTGAGACACCCCCTCAAAGCACACCCGCATCTATGTCCGAAGTCGCAGTTTTATACCGCGCGAATTTTCAATCGCGCGCGTTGGAAGAAGCAATGCTCCGATATAATATTCCATATCAAGTTTTGGGTGTTAAATTTTTTGAAAGAAAAGAAATAAAAGACACTCTCGCATATCTTCGGGCTGCACTTAACAGAGAAAGTTTGTCTGATATAAAAAGAATAATAAACTTCCCTGCAAGGGGAATAGGAAAAGTAACTCTAGCTAAAATTTTCGCCGGCGAAAAAGAAACATTACCAATAAAAGTAAAAACAAAAGTTGATAATTTCTATAAAACATTGGAAGAAATAAAAGAAAAAATAGTAACTGAAAAAGCGTCTGATGTTATAAGATTTACGATAAAAAAATCCGACATTGAGAAAGAACTTCTTTCCGGCACCGAAGAAGACATGGAAAGGTTGGAAAATATAAAGGAATTGGCTACTTTAGCCTTAAAATATAATGATTTAAAGGATGGGACAGGAATAGAAAAACTTTTAGAAGATGCTTCTTTGGCTTCGGATCAAGACGGAATGATGTTTAATCAAGAAAAAAAAGAAAATAAAAATGCCGTAAAATTAATGACCGTGCATGCTTCAAAAGGACTTGAGTTCAAATATGTTTTTGTCACAGGATTAGAAGACGGACTTTTTCCGCACCAAAGAGATGGTGAAATAAAAAATGCCGAAGATAAGGAAGAAGAACGTAGACTTTTTTATGTCGCGCTTACTCGCGCCAAAGAAAAATTATTTTTATCGTTTGTAAATTTCCGCACTATTTTCGGTTCGCGCCAAATAAATACTCCATCAGAATTCATTTCTGATATTCCCAGTGATATTATAGAAAAAGAAAGGGAAAAGGGCGGAATAAAAACAATTTATATATGAAAATATACAAGGCAAAAAAATCATTAGGGCAAAATTTTTTAAAGTCTGCTTTGGCGCTAAAAAAAATAGTGGAAGCTGGGGAAATCTCTGAAGAAGATATTATTTTAGAAATCGGTCCTGGAAAAGGCGCACTGACAGAAAAACTTTTAGAAAGAGCTGGCTGTGTAATTGCCATAGAGAAAGACTATGAACTTTTTAAATTTTTGCAAGAAAAATTTTCTAAGGAAATTAAAGATGAGAAATTGATCCTAATAAATGACGATATCTTAAATCTGGATGTTTCTTCCGATTTTTCGTCCCTGCGCCCTTCTCGGATTACCGAGTGGGCCCCTCGGGAAGCTCAAAATCGAAAGAAACACCCAGATTTTGAATATAAAATTATTGCCAACATACCTTACAATATCACTGGCGCAATATTAAAAAAATTTCTGACGGAGAAAAATCAGCCGGAAAGAATGATATTGATGGTTCAAAACGAAGTCGCCAAAAGAATTATGGCTAGAGATAAAAAAGAAAGCATTCTTTCAATCTCGGTAAAAGCATATGGAAATCCTGAAACGATTATGAAGGTACCGGCACGGTACTTTTCACCCGTTCCTAATGTGAATTCAGTGGTCATTGCTATTAAAAATATTTCCAGAAAAAATTTTATTAAAAATAAAATAAATGAAGAGAAATTTTGGGAAATAATTCACGCTGGTTTTGCGCATAAGAGAAAAAAACTCTCTTCAAATTTAAAAACTCTCTCAAAATACGGAAGAATAGCTTCCGCCAGGATACTTGGGAATAAAAGGGCAGAAGAACTGACGTTGGAAGATTGGTTAAATCTTGCCAAAGCCATAGATATTAACAAAAAAGGATAGCCCTCACCTCTTAATATTGTTATAATATAGATATGAAAAAAGGCACCATTTTTGTTTTGCTAATAGTTTTTTTGGTATCTATTAGCGCCAAGATAGTTTTTGCTTATTCTTTTTTGGGGGGAGTCTTTGGGGGGAAAATAATTAACACTAAAGCCACAGAAGTAACAATATTGGAAGCAACTGGTTATGTTTGTCCCATGTCTGGTACTTCTATTTCAATCACACCAATTGGTTCACCTATTGGTACTCCAACAGACTACTTCATTCCATCTTATATAACCTCAAAAACCAGAACTACTCCAACAATGAGTCAATTAATATTAGGCAGGTATAGCGGGCAAACAATGATAACCTGTACTAATCCGGCAGGAGATGTCCAAATAGTCAGTTTAGATACGATAAATCTTTTTGGAACATCAAGATATTAAAAAGTTATCAAGTAAAAAGTTCATAAAATTGAAAAGTAAAAATGGAAAAATATTTTAAATACTTACCGAGTAAAAAATTTATAATAATAACAAGTGTTATTATTGTTTTAGTGATAATTATTTTTGTGATTTTCTTTATGTCCTCCAGTGGAGAAAATTTTAACATAGGAGGGGAAAAAGATACTGCCCTGAAAGTAGAGAATCAATCTATTACAGGCTTAATAGAAAAAGACACAGATAATGACAACATCCCTGATTGGGAAGAATCTCTCTGGGGGACAAATCCGAACAAAAAAATAACTTTTAATGATACCCCCGACGCCACTTATATAGAAAATAAAAAGAAAGAATTGAACATAGAAGAAAACACAAGTGCCAATGAAGCAAATTTAACGGAAACCGAAAAGTTTGCCAGAGAGTTTTTTGCCAGTTATTCAGCATTGAAATCTTCCGGGCAAGTTGACAATGACACTATTAATAATTTTTCCAGCTCTCTCGGGCAAAATATAGTGAATCCCAATTTAATTGATCGTTATTCGGAGGCAGATATAAAGATAAGTACTACCGATAACTTGGTTTCAAAACAAAAATATTATGAAGATATGCAAAAACTATTCAAAAGTTATCAGGAAGTTGGATTAGGGGACGAGTTAATTATTATTAGTAACGGACTTGCCACAGATTCTACCAGTGAAACAATAAATGATACTAATCAATATGATAAATTATCTACAATAGGAAACGCATATCAGAATTTTGCCAAAAAAGTAATAGAAATGAATGTTCCACAAAGTTTGGCTGAATATCATCTGCAAATAGCAAATAGCTCCAATAACACCGGCATAAGCGTATTAAATATGGAGAAAATTGTAAGTGATCCTATTATTGGGCTCTCAGGACTTTCTCAGTATCAAAAATATAGCGATGATTTAATAAAAGCAGTGGGGGCCCTAGAAACAACTTTGTCAAAACAATGATATAATAAAAGGAAAATAGCAAAAAATGAAGAAAAAATATCTTACTAATTTAATAATCCCTCCCATCCTAATTATAAGTACAATATTGATGCCTTTGAGTTTTATTCCTAAAAAGGCCGAAGCACAAAGTTTAACAGGATATGCTACCGGACTGGCCCCAGCTATTGCCATATTACCACAATGTAAAAATGTAATAAATAGCGGAGTAAAAAGCTTGTTTAGTGGGATTGGAAATTTATTAAATTCTAGTTCAGAAAATTTTTCAGGGGAAACAATAACAGATTTTGGGGAAATTTCTAGCATTTCTGATCTTAATGGAAGAGAAATTAAAATGCTAGATGATACAGCGGGTTCATTAACAAGTGAAAGTGATTCCATTAAGGTTAATATTGAAGGAACAGCAACAGCAAAAAAAATAGATACAATTAATGCAAATACCCAGGCAACGAAGACGGCTACTGAATCTATGAATGCAAACTCTACTTGCATCCAAAGCATCGGGCGATTAATTATAAAAATGCTTCTGCAAAAATTAACTGTCAGTACGGTTAATTGGATTAATAGCGGTTTTGACGGCAGTCCTGCCTTCATCCAAGATTCAAGTAAATTCTTTGGAGATATTGCCAAAAATGAAGTATTGCAATTTGGTTTAGAAATAAGCGACCCGCAATTATTTCCATTCGGTAAAGTTTGGATGCAAAATACAGCTATAGCTTTCAATAATAAATTTCAAGATAACGCACGCTATTCTTTGAATGAACTTATTCAAAAAACCAACCCAGAATATTCCGCGATAACTTTTCAAGAAGATTTCAGCCAAGGCGGATGGAACGCTTGGACAGCCATGACCCAAGTCCCGGCTAATAATCCTCTTGGTTTTAAATTAATGGCTGACAATGAATTACAGCAAAGATTAGAAGGAACAACACAGTCAACAGCGGAGGCTGTGCATGAAGCCCTAGCGCAGGCAAATGGATTTTTGGGTGACCAACGTTGCGCCGACCCAGTGGGTCTTACAAGGGAAGAACATAATAAAGCTTTAATAGCGGGAGAAAAGGATTCTGAAGGAAACATAATAGGCATATGTAAAAGATGGGAGTATGTTACACCGGGGAAATTAATATCCGAGGCGGCTACGACAGCAATTAATTATCAAAATAATGCATATCTAAATGCAACAGATTTAAATGATGCTGTTGCGGCTATTACAGATGCCCTCTTAGGCCAATTCTCTTCCACTATTATGGAAAAAGGGTTTGCTGGTCTCTCAAATCAGGGGGCAGATGGAACTTTGTATACCACAAGCAACGTAAGCACAGGCGTTATATTTCAAACCCAAACAGAAAAGGATTTTGAGCCTTCTCAACTTACAAGTTCTTGGCTAGCTGCCAATCCGGATTTCAATATCCGCACAGACCTTACTCAAGCTTTAATAGACGAGCAAAGAACTTATTCTGATAAACTCGCGCTACAAAATAAAGAACTCAATTCCACCACCGATGGAAAACCTTATAAAATTGATGTAGTTACAGGACGTTCCAATGCATATGGACTTATACCAGCTATCTATCAATTGGATTATTGTATTCCAGGACCTCATCCGGGCTGGGAACAAGACGCGCAAGAAACATTGACAAATATAGTGATTCCCGGAGCAAATTCAGCGCCCGGGAACAGCACCTTTGTTAATATTGTCAGTTCTATCCCTGTCATTGGCGGTATATTAGGTTCAATCTTCGGACAATCTGATGATCCAGGGGAACTTTCCTACGAAGCCAGAAAGCAATACTCTTATCTATTTTATTTGTTAACAGGTTATGGACTCCGAGTTCGTGATGATGGTGGAAGTAATGCCCATAACAATACTTCTATGGATCCACAGGATAATAATATATCAACTCAAGCTGGATTAGCTCAGATTTTGAATAAAATATTAAGCAGATACATTGAAATAATGAATAAAACTTATTTTTCCAGTCCGGAAATTTTACCTGCAGTTTCTAAAGAAGCAGCCGCTAGTTTTAATCAATTGACTGGATATTCTCAGATGATAAAAAACAACGAAGATAAAATAATTTCTTTAAAAACTACTGTAAATATATTAGGACAAATAAAAGATGCTGTTGATTTGTTGAATGCGCAATACCCGGACGGAGGTGACGTATATGAAAACGAATTAAAAACTCAAATAAATGCTTTCGGAAGATTATCTTTAGAGATGGTTAATGGAAATGATATAGCTAGCGCTGATAACTTATATAAGCAAATCGTTGACAAAAAAAATTACATCTATAATGATCTTTTGAAAGGACCTTATGGTTGTGAGGCCTTTCTCAGTAACCCACAAAACATAACAAATTTCTCTTCAGCGGGACCAGGAGTTAATCTAGTGTACAATCCAGACTGGAGTGACTTTAATGTTAATTCCGTTAAAAGGATGACTTATCCACATCCAATACTTTATGATTATAATAATTTTACAAAAAAGATTAATAATGGATTTCAAGTACTCCCAGACCCATGGGGAAGCGGTTATTTAAATACAATGCCAGATGCTAATTCTAATTTGGTATCGGGGCGACCATCACTTTATCTAAACGATGATCTTATCTATGACCCCGGATTTCTAAATTTTACCTTTTTCTCAAATGCAACTGATCTTTCTAAATTCCCTGGAGAAGGACCAGAAAGGTTATACATAGGTGACTTAGTTGATACTTATGGTCATGAAACCCAAGGATCAAAATACATACGGTTAGGAAATCCTTATCCGTTTGAAAATACAATCGGAATTTATTAAAAAAGAAATGAAAAAAAATATATTAAAAATTCTAATAATCTCATTATTTCTTGCTCCATTTATTTTGCAAGCCTATACACCTTCTTTTCTTTCTTTTTCTACCGATTCCGCAAACAATATTACTCAAACTACTGCGACATTACATGGGACAGGCACTATAACTACAACTTACCAGTTGGGATGCACCTCATTTGAAGGATATAGCACAAGAACAGGGATACCGTGTAATACCGGAGTCACCCAAATGTCTCCAATTACCGCATATTTTAGATATTCAAAAGCGGTTATTTCACCGATTTTCTGCAATGATATTTATGGCACTAATATGGTTTCAACAGGGGATATTCACTTAGGAGCAAGCTTTACTAAAGATGGAAAAGGAAATAATTATACTTCTGCTCCATTTTTCACCCCAGGTTTAGGTTCTCTTTTCAATTCTACCCAGGAAACAAATTCTTTTTATCAACAAATAACCGGCTTAAGCCCAAATACAACATATTATTATTGCGCAATACTTTCCAATAAAGAAAATATATCTTATGGCGGAGAAAGTGCCGTAAAAAGCTTTCATACCAATTGTTATGACACAACTGTAGAAACAAAAAGCGTAAAAAATATAAAATCAACTTCTGCTCAATTGAGCGGTTCCTATTGCTCTCCAAAAACAAATTCTGATGGAACAATCACAAATGAAAAAGTCAAAACTTACTTTCAATATAGAGAAGCAAAATTAGTGATACCTACAGGAGAAAATGTTAATAATGGATGCCCGACCGGTTGGACCGGAGTATATCCTGCTTGTGTCGCATCGTGGGTTTCAGCCGGAGAACAAACTTATAATATGGATAATAATGCCAATCTTTATGGAGACATAAAATTTGGCTTGTCCGGATTAAAACCAAACACAGAATACCAATTCAGAGCTACAGTAAAAAATATTACAACTAGCGGTGAAGAAAAAATATTTCCAGCGCCACAAATAATAAATTTTACTACGACAAATTCTTCTAGTGCAAGCACAAGTGGAGGAGGGAGCAGGGATACTACAACTTCTACTACCACTACCACTACAACAACTACAACTCCTACCACCACCACTACAACAACTACAACTACAACTAATGAATCCGGAATTTGGACAACTGACAATGAAGGAACTAGCGGAACTTGGGGAACTGGAACAGGTTCCGGAACTTGGACAACTACTTCGGGAACAGGAGGAACAGGAAGTGTTACTTGGGTCGGACTAGGAAATGGTTTAGGAACATGGACAAGCAGTACAGGTTCCGGAACTTGGACAACTACTTCGGGAACAAGCAGTACAGGAACAGGAACATGGACAAATCTTGTTTTGGGGCAGACAAGCACCCCCCCTTCGGATGCTATCGTTCGTTACCACGAAGGGATTGAAACAGTTTTCACCAGACAAATTATTAAAAATTCCTTATTTGCAAAAACGTATGGGTACCAAGAAGGGACCAATCTACAAACTTTTGCGGAAGACCTTTCTCATACTTTTGCCAAAGCCTTCGGTTATATTGATTCCAATGGTCAGGAAATACGAGTCAGCTTCCCGGATATAGCAGCTTATCAGCTTCAACTAATCGGGAATAGATTAACTGTGTATGAATATTTTGACAACAAAATAGTGGATATCCGAAATTTAACCACTGTCTTTAAAGACGCTTCCAGTTATGAATATTATTTTCAAAAATAAATGAAAAAACATTTATCAAAAATTTTAATATCGGTGATCATGGTGGCTATTTTTATGGCGCCTATTTCAGCTGGATTTAAAATAAATTATAAACAACAGTTTACATTGAGAGTGGAAATTAATGAAGCTAGGGCACAAACAGAACTTGATTTAGGTTGTACTAGTTTTACTTCTATTAGTCTTTCAGCTTGTACTGCGCAGTTAACTTATATAATTTGGTCAGTATCTGCCGCTATTGCTCGGGTTGCTGGAGAATTTCTTGACTTCTTTGTATATTATTCCACCAATAGTTCCTCATATACCAATGATTTTGTAAAACAAGGCTGGGGGGCGGTGAGAGATGTCGCAAATATATTTTTTATAATTGCCTTACTGTATGTAGCAATCAAAACAATCCTCGGCTTAAATGTTACAGATAATAAAAAATTAATTAGCGCAGTTATTATAGTTGCTTTAGTTATAAATTTCAGCTTATTCACTACAAAGTTAGTTATTGATGGTTCAAATATTCTGGCAAAAGTATTTTACAATAATATAACTTCAAAAGATGCAAGTGCTCCAAAAGTAAATGGTGAATTACAAGATTCAGAAGCTGGGGTTGGTGGACAAAAAACTATTTCAGTTGGATTAGTTGATAAATTCAATCCTGTAGAACTTATTACGCAACCAGTATATGACGCCAATGCGTATACTTTTATTTTTATGACCCTCATAATTGCCGCAATTCTTCTTTATATGACCTATATATTCTTTTCAGTGGCTCTTCTTTTTGTAGGGAGAGTGGTTTCTCTTTGGATATCTATGATTTTTTCTCCTATTGCTTTTATATCATACAGTGTTCCTTTTGATATCCCGGGTTTCGGTCACAAAGAATGGTGGAAAAATTTGATAGAAAACGCAATGCTCGCTCCTTTGTTTATATTCTTTTTGTATATTATTGTATTGTTTACTAAATTTCTTACAGATATTATAAGTTATGCTGACAACCCAAATTTAACCGGTATGGAAAATATAATGCAACATTTAATGAGTGTAATAATTCCTTTCGCTATTATTTTTATGCTCCTGACCATGGCCAAAAAATTAGCAGTAGAATATTCTGGCAAAATGGGGAAGGCAATAACAAGTATTGGCGCAATGGCAGGAGGATTGGCGCTGGGGGCAGCAACGGGAGGAGCTGCTTTGGCAGGAAGAGTAGCTTTGGGTGGGGGTGGGGGATATCTTGCTAGTCAAGCAGCAAAGGGTGCGGAAAGATTGGGGCTCAAACGTACTGCTAGTGTATTTAAAGATGTAGGTAAGTTTACGCAAAAGAGTAGTTGGGATATACGACAAACTGGAGCGGGAAAAGCATTTCAAAAACAGACTGGTATAAATCTAGGTAGAGGATTTTTAGTTGGGGGAATTGGCAGTACTGAAAACTTAAAGGGGGGGTGGACAGAAATGAAGAAACAGCAAGTAGAGAGAAGACAAAAGAGAGCGGATGAATTAGAAAAAAGAGGGATTGGAAAGGAAAAAGATGAAGTAGCTGACGCAGAGATTAAATTAAAAGAAGCTACTCTCCCAGTAAAACTTGACCTAGCACAAGTAGATAAAGAAATAGATAAGGCTAGAATAGATCTAAAAGAAGCAAAAAATGCTAACGACATAGTAGCTATGGCCACTGCAAAAGCTAGTTTAGATGCTGCAAAAGCCAGAAAGGAAACAATAAGAGACGCGGGGAGTCTGGCAAGTGGGGGCTCTGGTAGTATAAAAGATTTTGAAAAAGATGTACGTGAAGCAAAACAAAGATTAGATGTAAAGAGTGATCAAATTACAACTGCTTACGCAAAAAAGATATCAGGGAATACAAGTAAAACCTTAAATCAAATATTTAAATTAGGTGCATATAGCCGAGCTGGAGCAGATGAGGCTGCCAGAAAAATAAGAACTGGAACAAAATTAGATAGTGGAGAAAAACCGCATTAAAAATAAAAATTTATGACTGAAAAATTAAAACAAAAAATAAAAGAAGAAATGATAAATTTGCCAAAAGAATCACAAGATGCTATTAATGCTTTTGATTGGGGGAATATCTCAGAAGAAATTGGTAAAAAAAATTTACTCACTGAAAGTGAGGTAAACGATCTCCAAGTAGAAACTGGATTAGTTTTAGTGGGATTGGTAGATGTAGATGAATATGCACTTAATATTGAGAATAATGTAGGAACAAGCAAGGAAGAAGCGGAAAAAATTGCAGAAGAAGTAAATAAAAAGATATTTAGCCCAATAAGTGAAACGATAAGAAAAACAATTGAAGACAATTTAAAAAACAAAAACCTAAATTGGAAACAAACCCTTAATTTTATAGTTTCTGGCGGAGATTATTCTGCTTTTATAAAAAAAGAAAATAATTCAAATATACCTACTAAGGATTCTAGAACAACTACGTTAGATAATAGTTCTAAAATTACGGATATTAAAAATAAGTTTGTTATATAATAAATATTATGGAAAACACAGTAGATTTACTAAAAATAAAAATAGAAAAAGCGAAGACAGGACTATCAGAAGAAAGCCAACACGCTATTGATGCAATTGATTGGAAGGGAATAATTTTGGGGATGAGAGCAGAGAAAGGATACAGCTATACACAGTTGGAAGACCTTGAGATTGAGACGGAATTGTTACTTTGCGGGCTTATTAATCCAGAAGATTATCCGAAGGAACTGGAAAAGAGAATGAATATCCCAAGAGCTCAGGTAGATATATTAGTAAATGAAATGAATGAAAGAGTTTTTAAAAAAATTCGCGAGGAACTTGTAAAAAATATTGAAATAAAAAAAATATCTGAAAATAAACAAACACAAACATCAGAGGAATCAAAAGAGCAACCCCTGGAAAGCCGGGAAGAAATGTTGAAACACTTGGAAACTCCCGATTTGTTGGCTGAAAAAGAACTTCCTGCTCCTTCAAAAGAGGAACTTGCCCATCTTCCTATTGATTCAGAAACAGGTAAGGAAATACATCCAATACTGGCACAAAAACTTTCCGGGTCTTTTCAAATTCCAACAGTTGAAACCGAACATTCTCTTACTAATATGACAAAAGATTCCGGTATCCCAATAAAACCAAGCACTGAAATTCCAAAAGTAGACCCGTACAGAATGCCCATTGATTAGACGCTAGGTGGCCGATAGTTTGTAGTTTATAATTGATTCATATGCAATTCAAAGTCCCACAATTTTTGGAAATAGAAGATAAAATTTTTGGCCCATTTACCTTTAAGGAATTTGTGTATTTGGTAGGGGGAGCAGGGATATGTTACATATTATTTAAATTATTAGGATTGTGGTTGGGGGCCATACCAATTTTGATTGTAGCAGGATTATCAGTAGCTCTCACTTTTTACCATCCAAACGGCAAGCCTTTTATCAATATGGTTGAAGCTGGAATAAAATATACTCTGCAAAATAAGCTTTATATTTGGAAAAGGCACACAATTAAAGTAAAAAGGGAACAACAAAAAGAGATAGGAGCAGCAGTTGAATTAAAAAATGAAACGATGAATCAAAATGGGGTTCGACTCAGCGGAAGCAAACTCCGAGATTTAGCTTGGAGTTTGGATGTTCTTGATTTGAAAAAGGAAGAGAATAATTCGTAATTAATATATGGCATTAAAAGCAAAAGCAACTCAAGAGTTTGTCCCGATCAAGGAAGTCCGTGATGGTATTGTTGTCTTAAAAGACGGGGGGCTTAGGGCGGTAGTGCTGGCTAATTCAGTGAACTTGTCCTTAAAATCAAATGATGAACAGCAAGCTACAATACTTCAATTCCAAAATTTCTTGAATACTTTGGATTTTTCCATTCAAATATCCGTACAATCAAGAAGGCTGGACATTAGACCGTACCTTTTGCTTTTAGAAAACAGAATGAAAGTGCAAAATGAACCGTTACTTAAATTGCAGACAAAAGAATATATAGAATTTATCAGAAATTTTACCGAATCGGTAAGTATTATGACAAAAAACTTTTTTATTGTAGTGCCTTATACACACGTAAATTTGGGGCCAAAATCCGGAATATTAAAAAATTTGTTTTCAAAGGGAAATACAAAGGAAGAGGAGATCAAAAATCAATTGGATTTTGAAGAAAAAAGATCACAGCTGGAAGAAAGAGTAAGTGTAATACAGCAAGGACTTTCGCGCTGTGGCATAAAATCAGCTCAATTAGGAACGGAAGAAGTCGTGGAGGTATTTTATAAAGTTTTCAACCCAGGGGAATTAGAAGGAAAGATAGAATTAGAGCCGGGCGCAGTCACGCCCAGCGTAAATGTATAAATATTATGGGAATTTTTGATAAACTGCTCGGGAAAAATAAAACGGATGAAGCCAAAGGAGCAAATGCTTCAGTTTTAGCGGTATTGCCAGAAGAAATATATGAATCCGCTAAACTGGAACTTCAAGATATTATTGCGCCATCCGCTTTAAAAATTGAATCCAAGACCATAAACCTGGGTGACAAAATCGCCCGTACTTTTTTTATAATTTCTTACCCTAGATTCTTAAGTGATAACTGGTTTTCTCCGATAATTAATTTAGATAAGGTTTTTGATGTTTCAATTTTTATCCATCCCATAGATACATCGCTTGCCTTAAGACAATTTCAGAAAAAAGTTGCCGAAGTTCAAAGCCAAATAAATGTACGCGAAGGAAAGGGGATGGTTCGCGATCCGATGCTTGATACCGCATATCAGGACCTGGAGGGGCTCCGTGATAATCTCATCCAAGCACAACAAAAAATGTTTGACGTTAGCATTTATATTACGATTTATGCCGATAATGATTTGGAACTTTATAAAGTTGAAAATGAAATAAAATCAATACTTGAATCAAAGTTGATTTATATCAAACCGGCTCTTTTCCAGCAAGAAGAAGGTTTTAAGAGCGTCATGCCACTCGGCAATGATTTATTGGACATTCATCAAAAATTAAATTCAGAACCGCTTTCAAGCGTCTTTCCTTTTATTTCTTTTGACTTAACTTCCGATATGGGAATACTTTATGGTGTTAACAGGCACAATTCAAGTTTGGTAATTTTTGACAGGTTTTCACTGGAAAACTATAATTCTGTGACTTTTGCCAAATCCGGTTCAGGAAAAAGTTATGCTACAAAACTGGAAATTTTGAGGTCCTTAATGTTTGATGTGGATATTATAGTAATAGACCCTGAACGAGAATATGAATATTTAGCTGAAGCCGTAGGAGGACGATATTTTAATATTTCTCTTTCTTCGGACCATCACATAAACCCTTTTGACTTGCCAATTCCGCGCGAAGATGAATCAGCCGAAGATGTTCTCCGATCAAATATTATTAATCTAGTCGGACTTTTCAGATTGATGTTAGGTGGCCTCACTCCGGAGGAAGATTCTATGGTAGACCGCGCTATTTCAGAAACTTATGCGATGAAAGATATAACTCCGGATTCGGATTTTTCAAACATTGAACCGCCACTCCTTTCGGATTTTGAAATGGTGCTGGGAGGAATGGAAGGAAGTGATTCAGTAATGCAAAGATTGGTCAAATATACAAAAGGGTCTTGGTCTACTTTCCTTAACAGACCATCAAATGTGGATATTAATAAAAAATTCGTGGTATTTTCTGTTCGCGACATGGAAGACGAATTAAAACCAGTCGCAATGTATATCGTAATGCATTATATTTGGATAACCATACGCAAGAATTTGAAAAAACGTCTTTTGATTGTTGATGAAGCATGGTGGATGATGAAATCCGAAGATACGGCCTCTTTCTTGTATTCCATCGCCAAGCGAGGCAGAAAATATTATTTGGGGCTTTCCACCATCACCCAAGATGCGGCAGATTTTATGAAATCTCCATATGGAATTCCAATTATTACCAACTCTTCCATCCAACTCCTTTTAAAACAGTCCCCAACTACCATAGACGCTTTGCAAAAAACCTTCAATCTTACAGATGAAGAAAAATATTTGCTTTTGGAATCCGAAGTGGGGGAAGGAATATTCTTCGCCGGATTAAAACATGTCGCCATAAAGGTTATATCTTCTTATACGGAAGATCAAATTATTACTTCCGACCCATCTCAGATATTATCAATCAAGAAAGCAAAACAAGACATGGAGAGAATAGAGATGGAAGAAAAAAAATGATACAATGAGAATAATGGCAAAAAAATATTCAGTGTTGCTTTTTATGCTTATTTTTACCCTTTTTGGGTCTTTTGCGAGTGCTCAGGTACAAGATACGGACATTGTTCTTAATGTTTCCCCCCAATACCCAAGTCCAAATCAAAATACAGATGCCACTTTAAATAGTTATGCTATCAATCTTGATAAGGCGAATATTTCTTGGTCAGTAAATGGCCAAGAGGCAAGCGCAGGAATTGGGAAAAAATCTTTTTCTTTTAAGGTGGGAAGTGCAGGATCGTCTACTATTTTATCTGTAATAATAAACACAATTGACGGGGAAACCATATCAAAAACTCTGACTTTAACGCCATCGGGAGTAGATATACTCTGGGAAGCCCCTGATTCTTACACTCCGCCTTTTTATAGAGGGAAAGCACTGGTCCCCAGTCAAGGAACCTTTAAAGTGGTAGCAATACCGAATTTAGTAAATCAATACGGGAAAGTGAATATAAACAATTTGTCTTATATATGGACCAAGGATGGAAGTGCTCAATCTAATTCTTCCGGATGGGGTAAAAATTATTTTATTTTTCAAAATAGTTATTTGGATAAAGGAAATGTTGTTGAAGTAAAAGTGTCCGATATTACCGGGAGTACTAATGCCTCCGGAAAAATAACCTTAAGCACGGCAAATCCTAAAATACTTTTTTATAGAAATGACCCATTACTCGGCGTACAATGGGAAACAGCCTTGAGTGATGGATTTAAAATAAATTCGGACGGAGAAATCTTCATAGTAGAACCTTATTTCTTTTCACCTAAAAATATAAATTCATCCGACCTTGTCTTTGATTGGTCTTTAAATGGAGAGAAAATACAAACACCAGATCCTAAAAATATATTGTCCATCAAACCGGAAGCCGGACAATCCGGAAGCGCTTTAATTAAAGTCGCCATAAATAATGTTAATACGCTTTTCCAAAGTATGACAAAGCAAATTAGTGTATCATTTTAATATGCAAAAACTTTTTAAAAAAACCATAGTTCTGATATTCTTAATGATGTTTTCATTTGGTTTATTTATTCCGTTTAATCAAAGCTTGGCACAAAATCTTAAAATAACTCTGTCCGCGGAACCATCAACTTCAGTTCCAGGGCAAACAGTAAAAATAACGGTTAAGTCAGAATCTCCATATAATAATATATTTGAATTTAGCGTTAATACCGGGCCTAGTCAGGACTATTCTTTTTCTGACGGGGGAACATGCACCATGATCCCAAATTCAACCGGAAGTTACAATACTTGCTCAGTTTATTTTACATCTTCTTACACCGAAGAAGGAACTTATTATATAGCTGGGTTAGCTTTTGAAAAACAAGAGGACATCCCTAATAATCCGTTGATTTTTGATACCACAGGTGTTTCAGTAGTAGTTAAAAATCCATATGATACCGTAATTCTCTCTTCTGCAACCACTTCTACCACAGATACAACCTATACTCCACTTGCCTCATTGCCTGGAGTAGATACAACAATTGATACTCAGAGCTCTGACAGCAATCCGTGCCCTTTTGGAAACTACTTAAATATAATAATTAAACTGGTTATCGGTTTTGCGGCGGTAATGGCCATGGTGATGATTGTAATGGGGGGAATAGAATACATGACTAGCGAGCTTGTGTCTTCCAAGGAAGCTGGGAAGGAAAGAATTGTTCATGCAGTATTGGGACTTCTCTTAGCTTTGGGTTCTTATCTTATTTTAAATACCATAAATCCTCAGTTGCTTAGTGTGTGTTTGAATAATTTGCCCCAAGCAACAATAGAAATAAATGGCCCTGCTGCAGAATCAAACGAAGCCTTCGTAGCCGCGAGTAAAACAGACTTGGATTTTTTACAAATTTATTGTCCCGGTACTTCAACAGCTAATAATAGAAGTTCTGAACTTCTAAAAATAGCTAATAGTTTTGAGGGGAAAGTAACTTATAGTCAAAACAACAGAAATAAAATTAATAAAACCGTCCCGACTTTATATCTTGATTGTTCTTCTTTTGTGAAACAAGTATATAAATGCGCAGGACTAGACTTTTCGGGCGACCGTACATCTAGCATGTTCCTTGATAACACTTCAATAAGTATTTCTGGCAATTCGGTAAACGGGAAAGAATTAAAGATTGGAGATTTGTTGGGTTGGAAAATTGGGGAAAGCGCTATATTCCCTAATGTAGGCCATGTGGTTATGTATATTGGGGATGGAAAAACTATAGAAGTTAGTGGAAGTGGAGGAACAAATGGAGCTATAAAATCAGGTCGTTCACTTACTTTTTATGGCGATTCATTAAAACATTTAATAAATGTATACTAATTTTTTATGTCAACAAGAAATCTTATCTTATTAATAATAATTCTGGCAATCATTGTGGTTATTGCTTTTGGATTTTTCTTTTTTTATCAACCGGCGAGCCAGCTAGCAGAAACCACACAGGGAACTAATTTTCTAGCGGACTTTTTACCTTTTGGAAAAAGTAAAAACACGACTCCCGTAGATACGACGACACCTACTAATGTTTCAGAAAATACACCAACTTCAGAAACGGAAACTCAAAACGTAAAATTAAAAAAAATTTCCAGTTTTCCTATTGCTGGTTACGGAATCTTTACAAAAGAAAGATTTAAAGATGTGCCTATCACAACATCAACAGAACAAATAGATCAAAGGGGACAAACCGTAACTCCAACTGCTCCTCCAACTGAGTTTATGCCAGCTTTAAGATATGTTAATAAAGCCACAGGAAACATTTATCAAACTTTTGCAGACAGGATAGATGAACGACAATTTTCTTCCACAGTAATACCAAAGGTTTATGAGGCATATTTCGGAAACAAAGGAGAATCCGTGGTTATGCGATATTTGAAAGAAGACAACAAAACCATAGAAACTTTTATTGGCACTCTTCCAAAAGAATATTTGGGAGCGGATTCAGTTGGAACAGATGAAATTAAAGGCTCTTTTCTCCCAGAAAACATTTCAGATATGAGTGTGTCATCTGATGCCTCAAAAATATTTTATTTATTCAACACAGAAAATACCGCAGTGGGAGTAACCCTTGCTTTGGGAACCAATACAAAAATTCAAGTATTTGGTTCTCCTTTTACCGAATGGCTGTCTTTTTGGCCCAATAACAAAATGATTACGGTTACAACTAAACCTTCTGCGAATGTTCCCGGGTTTATGTATGTAATTAATCCAGACAAAAAAGACTTTAATAAAATTTTAGGCGGGATAAATGGATTAACAACTCTCGCCAGTCCGGACAGTAAAATGGTTCTTTATGGTGACAATAATTTATCGCTAAGTGCCTTTAATATAAATACAGGAAATTCTACTTTACTTGGCGTAAAAACTTTGCCGGAAAAATGCGCTTGGGGGAAGGCAAGCGATGTTGTTTATTGCGCCGTGCCAAAATTTATAGATCGAGTTCAGTACCCGGATTCTTGGTATCAAGGAGAGGTCTCTTTTATCGATGAAATATGGAAAATAGATGTTATAAGTGGTAATACAACAATGTTATTGGACCCAGCTTCGGTGGGGGGGGGTGAAATAGATGGGATAAAACTCAGTTTGGATGAAAATCAAAACTATTTATTCTTTATAAACAAAAAAGACTCATACTTTTGGGAATTACAATTAAAATAAGCTAAGAAATAATTTTTTATTATATAGCCCCTATATACTTGATAACTACTCGGCGGGCAAAACCTTCGCCTTGTGATTCAGTTTTTAAATCAGTTGCACTAGATAAAAATTCATGAACTATTCTACGTTCAAAGGCTGGCATCGGATCAACTTCTATGTTTGATTTAAAATATCTAGCTCTTTCGGCCATCATATGCGCTATTGCATGGATATTTTCTATACGTTTTTTTTGAAAACCATTAATGTCAATCAAAATTCCCAATCCTTCTTGTGGTATCCCCAAGTCGGACTTAGGGGAATCCCCTAAGTCCGACTTGGGGGCTATTTTGAGAGTTTTGGCTTCAATCATTCTGCGAGCAAGATGATTAATAGCAAAAAGAGCTTCACCTCCGCGTTCCCAGAAAAAATGCGGTTGACTTACTTCCACTGAAAACCAGGTGGTTTTGTCTCCATTTGAGTTGAGAGAAACAGGCCTATCTTCATCTGTAGAAATTTTATTTACTGGGATAGTGGTTTTTTCAATAAGCTCTTTTATTAAATTTTGCATTTCAATTTTATTCATGAATATTATTTACTGCTTCAATGGCTAATCGTTTTTTCTTGTTGGCATACATTTGTTGACCTATGGCAAATATATTACTCGTAATCCAATATAATGCAACTGCGCCTGAAACACTATAAGCGATAAAGGCAATTATAAATGGGAAAACATATTTCATTTGTGTCTGCATGCTTTTGGTCATATTTTCTTGGAAAGAAGATTTGTCGATTTTTTCTGAAATAGCCGGTTTGGGCATAAGGCTCGCTTGAAAATATTGAGAGATCCCTGCCAGTATTGCTAAAATTAAGATATTCTTTTGGCTGATATCCAGAATTCCCAAAAAAAGCATATTTATATGTTCTGGAGCGTGAATGAATGAATACAGCCCGCTTTCTAAGTTTATTCCCTTTAAAAAAACATAATATAATGCAAAAATAATAGGGATTTGAATAAAAATCAATAGGCATCCGGAAAAAGGATTAGTTTTATGGTGTTTATAAAGTTCAAAAGTTTGTTTTGCCTGTTCTTCTTTGGAAACTCCACTATCTTTTATTTTTTTAAGTTCCGGAGCAAGTAAATTCATTTTGATCTGACTTTCAATAGAGCGCTGGGAAAGGGGAAATAACACAGTTTTAACAAAAAGAGTAAGGATAATAACGGCAATACCGATATCTCCACCTGGGATAATAGAAACTAAAAAGGCCAATGCGTTTAAAAGCGGCCCGTATAAAATAGTATTCCAAATATTTGACAGCATTATCTTATCTTATACGAAAACACTCAAAAATCCAAGTTTTTACTTCACGGGATCAATATGATTTTTTTGCCAAGGATGACAACGAAGAATGCGTAAAAATCCCAAATAAGAACCTTTTATAATTCCGTATCTTTTTATGGCCTCTTTTGTATATTCCGAACAAGTAGGGTAAAAAACGCAACTTCTTTTTTTAAAAATAGAAATATATTTCTGGTAAAAATTAATTAAGTTTATTAAGAATGTCTTTAATTTCATTTTCAATTGTTAGAATATTATCTTGATATTTTTTAAAAACAAAAACCCCTAAAATTCCATAGGGGAACTGACCTATATATTTTTTTAGGGCAGAATATCCTCTTCTCCTTAGTAAATTTCTTTTAACAGCTAATTTAGCTATATTCTTTGGGGCAATAAAACTAATCTGTTTTTTATTTTTATCGGTATTGATTTTGGTAAATTTAAAAGCAAAACTAGGAGAAGTAACAAAACGTCCCTTTCTAAAAATAAGGTTTACTCCTTTTCTATCAACTCTATTTTTTTTAGGAAGCATTAATTATATATAGACTTAAACTATGAAGAAACAGTGAGTTTAGCACGTCCTTTTCTCCTTCTTCTTAAAAGCACCTTTTGACCTGTTTTACTTTTAGCCCTGACTAAAAATCCGTGAGCTTTTGCTCTTTTTCTCTTTTTGGGTTGATATGTTTGTGACATGTTAAAGAGTATACTAAAATACTTGCCTTAAGTCAAAAACCAAGTTATAAAAAATTATTAACAGTTTATCAACATGGTTAATAAGTTTTTTAAAATTGTATTAAAAATTTGTGTAGTATAATCTATAGCCTATGGATACAAAGCAACTTTGGAAAAATTGTTTGGTGGAAATTGAGGCAGGGGTTTCTAAGGCAAACTTTAGCACCTGGTTTAAAAACACTTGTATTCTAAAAGAGGAAGTAGGTATTGTTTATGTTGGAGTGCCAAACGAATTTGTTCGTGATTGGCTTAAAAATAAATACCATAAACTTATCACTAAAACCATAGCTGATGCATACGAAAACATGAGAGCGGTGGAGTATGTTATCACTAAAATAGAAACCGGGAAACAGGAATTACCTAAAACAAATGAAGTTTATATAAATAAGGAATTACCTTTAAAAGATTTATATATAAATCCAGAAGATAATTTAAACCCGCGTTATCGTTTTAATTCTTTTATTGTGGGATCTTTTAATGAACTTGCTTATGCCGCCTCTCAAGCAATAATAGAGAACCCAGGAACAAAATATAATCCATTTTTTGTTTATGGGGGTACTGGGCTTGGTAAAACACACCTGATTCAAGCAATAGGAAACTCAATAAAAGATAAATACCCGAATAAAAAGGTGTATTATCTGACTTTGGAAAAATTTGCCACTGATTTTATAAATTCTCTACAAAACAATAAAGCAAATTCTTTTAAAGAAAAATATCGCAAATATGATCTTTTAATTATAGACGACATTCAGTTTATCGGCAAAATGGAAAAAATTCAAGAAGAACTTTTTCATACATTCAACACTTTTTATGAAAACAATAAACAAATTATATTCTCTTCAGATAAACACCCTAATTATATCCCAGAATTAGCAGATCGTTTAAAATCGCGCTTTGCGGCTGGGATGATAGTGGATGTTTCCGAGCCGGAATATGAATCTCGCCTTGCAATTTTAAAGGTAAAATTAAGAGATCTCAATGTTGATTTAGGAGAAGATTTGGTAGAGTATGTCGCAGAAACTATCCAAGGTAATATCCGTGAGCTTGAGGGGAGTTTAAATACCATTGTTTGCCAATATCGCTTAAAAAATAAACCTCTTACGGTGCCTGAGGTTAAAAATTTATTAAAAAATAATATAAAGCCTAAGAAAAATATAGCTATAAAAGACGTAGTAAAAACAGTGAGTGATTATTATTCACTGGAAGAGTCTTTGGTTTATGAAAAAACCAGAAGAAAAGAAATAGTAAAAGCAAGACAAGTGGTAATGTATTTACTTAGGGAAGATTTTAATGTGTCTTATCCTTTAATTGGGCAAAAATTGGGTGGTAAAGACCATACGACAGTAATACATTCATATTTAAAAATAAAAGCGGACCTAAAAAATGACCCACAATTACTGCAGGAGCTAGAACAAATACGAATTCTGTTTAAATAGTTGTTGAATAAAAGGGTAAAAGGCAGTATTAATTAAAGTAAAAATTGTTAATAAAAAAAACACAAAAAGTAAAAACATATTTTTTTTAAAAAAAGACCAATGATTAATAAAAATTATTAGAAACATAATCAATATTAAATTATTAAAATAACTATAAAAAACAACCCACATATTACTTATTCACTTATCAACAGTATTAATAGTATTAATAAATTAAATATATAAAATATAAACATATGAAACTAGAATGTGGAATTGAACAAATTAAAAATGGAATTTTACAAGTGGAAAAAATCACAGGGAAAAATTTAACACTCCCTATTTTGAATTCAATCCTTTTTATAGCAGAAGGTAAATCTCTAAAACTTCGCGCTACTAATTTAAGTATTGGGGTAGAGATTGAAATTCCTGCAAAAATTGAGAAAGAAGGAATTGTTGCCATCTCTGGAGCAGTTTTAGCTGGTGTTTTCTCTAATGTTTTTCAAAATGAGAATGTACGCCTAGAGAGTGAAGATGGAAATTTATTAATTAAAACAAAAAAGAATAGAATAAAACTAAAAGGCCAGACTTATGATGATTTTCCCACTATCCCTGCAGTAGAAGGAGAAACTTTTGAAATAGAATCAAAAAAATTAATAGAAGGCATAAAGTCCGTATATTACAGTTCGTCTCCATCTGATATAAAACCCGAAATATCAAGTGTTTATATATTTTCTGACGAAAATAATTTAGTGTTTGTTTCAACAGATTCTTTTAGATTAGCAGAGAAAAAAATTAAAATTAAAAATACTGAAGAAATTCCCGGAATACTTATTCCCTTTAAGAACATACCCGAGATATTGAGAATTTTTGGGGAAATACAGGATGTTATAAAAGTATGTTTTAATAAAAACCAAATTTCTTTTTCTTCTAATAATATTTACTTAACATCAAGGATTATAGATGGAGTTTTCCCTGATTATCGTCAAATTATTCCGAAAGAATTTAAGGTTGAAGCCGTGGTGTTAAAACAAGATCTATTAAATGCACTCAAAATTTCAAATATCTTTTCGGATAAATTTAATCAAATAAATCTAAAAATTTCACAGAAAGAAAAAATATTTGAATTATCGTCTCAGAATAATGATATCGGAGAAAATAAAACATATTTAGATGCCGCCATAAAAGGAGAAGATGTTTCACTTGGTTTTAATTACAAATATTTTCTTGATTGTTTCCAGTCCATAAATACAGATAGTATCTCTATAAAGCTAAACCAACCCTCAAAACCCATAGTAATATCAGGAAATTCTGATAATTCTTTTACTTATCTTATAATGCCAATGAATAAATGATTGAAATAAAAGATTTACTATTACATTTTAACAAAATTCTTTTTTCTGAAGAAATTAAAAAAAATTCTATTATAGATATTTTATATCAGGTTATTGGAGTAAAAATAAAATCCGAAGATATAAAAATAAAAAACAATACGGTTTATTTAAATATAAAACCTATTTATAAAAATGAGATTTTTTTAAAAAAAGATCAAATTTTTTTAAAATTAAAAGAAATTCTGGGTAAAAAAACTCCGCGAGATATAGTGTAATTATTTATTATTGTTTTACTCGAAAGATCAGAGTATTTTCTATATTATTATAAGCGGTATCATAAGAAATTAATTTTAAGGTGTTTTCAGATTTCAGACTATCTAATTCCTCAGGGATAAAAGAAAAATTAAAAGGTGGTTTGATAGTGTCTATAAAAGTGTCATTTATGAATATATCTATTTTTTGAAGCGGGAAATTGCCGGAATTAGATACTAATAGTTGTATTTTTTGATCAGGGGAGTAAATTGTTGTTGTATCAGGTTTAATTATTGAGATAATAGGTTTAGACGTAGCAGTATGTACATTATCAACCATTGTTGGTTTTTCAGCCCATGTCGTTATTGAATATTTTCCTTTATTTTGCACCCACCAATTTTGTACCGGAATTTCCCAATGATTGAATTGTGAATCATCGCTTGGGTCTGCAAGTGGTGGTCCTAAAATATCGTTTTTATTTACCCAATAAAGAATAGAGTGTACATTGGTTACCACTTTCTCTATTGTTGTCTCTTTTGGTGTGAATTCGGTTACCAACTTGCCAGAAATTTTATCTATAAAAAAGTTTTCATTTCCTTGCCAATACCCACGAAGCACCGGTTTCACTGTTTTTGGATCACTTTCCCAATTAGGTGCTTCAAATTTTTCATTTGGCAAGGTTTTTAACGCTTCATTTATAAAACTATTCCAAATTGGTCCTGCTACCGCCGAACCCCCTTTTTTCATTACCTCATTATCGTTATTTCCTGCCCAAACACCGACAACTATT
Source organism: Minisyncoccota bacterium (assembly GCA_041650615.1). Classification (GTDB taxonomy): domain Bacteria; phylum Patescibacteriota; class Minisyncoccia; order Phycocordibacterales; family UBA9973; genus UBA9973. Next base: position 471,793 of record JBAZKU010000001.1, on the reverse strand, counting down.
GAGGGGGTGTAACCAATAGTCCAAGCATCCTTATTATTATTTGTAGTTCCTGTTTTTACCGCAACATCTTTCCCAGGGATAAAAAGAGGAGAAGTTAAGCCAAAGGTTGGTGATCTAGCTGTATTATCGGAAAGGATATCTGAAATAGTTAAAGCAGTGTTTTTAGGCAAAACTTCTTTAGCATTTGGAATATACCCCTCCAAAATATTTCCATTCATATCTTCAACTTTCAAGATTCCGGTATATGGATTTCTTACACCATTATTGGCAAAAACCCCATAGGCGGAAGTCATATCAAGAAGAGAAACTTCCCCACCTCCAATAACAAGAGTAAGGCCGTAACGATTTACATCAGTCAAAGTGCTGATACCCATGTCTTCCGCTGTTTTAAGCGAGTTTCTAAGCCCAGACAAATAAAAAAGTTTTACCGCCGGGATGTTTATGGATTGAGCCAAGGCATCTTTTAATTTTATTGGTCCGCGGTATTTATTATCATAGTTTTCTGGTTTATAGCAATCTTTCTGGTTGTGTCCGGGCAAAGCTTTTCCATAAGCGTCACAGGTTGTTTGAAATTCCGTGGGTAGGTCGAATAGCACTGTGTCGGGGGTAAACCCTTTATTGAAGGCTGTAGCGTATATAAAGGGCTTAAAAGAAGAGCCAGGTTGTCTACCTGGGCTGTCCGCGGTAGCAACATTAAAATTTCCATCCACTGTTTTATCAAAATAATCCCTTGAACCTATCATGGTCAAAATTTGCCCGGTTTTCGGATCTATTGCTACGAGTGCGGCATTTTTCCCGTTCCAGTCTTTTTCATTTTGGAGAGCTCCATCTTTTACTATTTGTTCCCCCTTTTCTTGTAAATTGTAATCAAGGGTGGTAGTGACCTTAAGCCCGCCTTGTTCCACTATTTCGCTTCCGTATTTTTGCTCAAGATAATCTTTGATAAAAAAGACAAAGTGGGGAGCTTTAATTCCAACAGTTGATTGTGGGACAAAATTTACTACTTCATTTTTAGCGATGTCATATTCTTCTTGGGTAATAAAATTAAGAGTTAACATTCTAGAAAGAACCAAATTTTTTCTGGTATCTAATTTTTCTCTGTTTTTCCCGTAAGGGGAGAGTATGGTTGGAGATTGCGGGATAGAAGCTAAATAAGCAGCCTCGGCCAGAGTCAAGCTTGCCGCATCTTTGTTTAAATAAGTCTTAGCCGCTTCTTCTATTCCATAAATATTCCCACCGTAAGGGTTTTCATTTAAATAAGCTTCCAAAATTTTTTCCTTTGGAATTGAATTATCTATTTTTATTGCCAATATCCATTCTTTTATTTTTCTGACATAGCTTACTTTTTGAGTTAAAAGAGTATTTTTAACCAACTGTTGAGTTATGGTTGAACCACCACCGCCTATTCCAACTTGAAATAAATTTGAAAGAATCGCCCTAATAATAGAGGTTATTCGTATCCCGCTATGATTATAAAATTCGGAATCTTCAATAGCTACGGTTGCATTCTTAATGTTTGCGCCCATTTGTTCAAAGGGGATATTTGTTCTTTTTATATCATTGTGTATATTATAAAGCAAAACTTGCCCAGTACGGTCGTATATTTTAGTGGAATTTACGACTTTCCTGTCTTCAAAAGAGTGAAAATCAGGAATTTTTAAAGAAGAAGCCCAAATAATTCCAGTACTAATCGCTAAAATAAAGAAACCAGCTATAAACATTAGCAGATTTTTCGAAATTCCTATTTCCCTGAATCCCTTTTCCATCCTTCTAATTATAGCAAAAAATGTGATATAATCCGAACTATGAAAGTCATCGTAGATGAAGAAAAAATAAATGAAATTTTAAACCGTGGGGTGGAGAACGTCTACCCTAATAAAGATGCGCTGAAAAAAATTTTAATGTCCGGTAAAAAAATCAAACTCTATTTTGGGATTGATCCGACAGGCAATACTTTACACCTTGGTCATTTAGTACAGTTTCTTAAATTAAAAAAATTTCAAGATCTTGGCCATGAAATTATTATTTTGATTGGTGATTTTACTGCACAGATTGGAGATCCCACAGATAAACAAGCGACCAGAAAACCTTTAACACATAAACAGGTTTTAGAGAATGCGAGCGGATATAAAAAACAAATTAGCAAAATTTTGAATTTAAAGAAATCAAATATTCGTTTTGTTTATAATGAAAAATGGACAAATAAACTTACCCCAAAAGATATGTTAGAGTTAGCCGCTCATTTTACCGTTTCAAATTTACTTACTAGAAACATGTTTCAGGAAAGAATTAAAACTGGCCGAGAAGTTTATGCTCACGAGTTTCTTTATCCTATTTTCCAGGCATATGATGCCGTGACCATGGATGTTGATCTTCAAATTGGCGGGAATGATCAAATGTTTAATATGCTTGCCGGGCGCGATTTAATGAAAAAGAAAAAAAATAAAGAAATGTTTGTTTTAACTACAAAATTATTAACGGACCCAACTGGTAAAAAGATGGGAAAGACCGAAGAAAATATGGTAACCTTAAACGACTCAGCTGAGAATATGTTCGGCAAAGTAATGAGTTGGCCTGATAGTATGATTGCCTCAGGTTTTGAGATTTGTACAAATCTTGATTTTAATGATTTTATAAAAGAGAGTCCTCGTGACCAAAAAACAAAACTTGCTTATGAAATAGTAAAAATTTACCACGGAGAAAAAGAAGCCCAAAAAGCCGAAGAAAATTTTATCAATACCTTTCAAAAAAAAGAAATTCCGGAAGAAATGACAGAGTTGAAAGGAAAAGGAAAAACATTAATGGATGTTTTAGTAGAAGCAAAAATTCTTTCTTCTAAGGGGGAGTTCAGAAGATTAGTGGAAGAAGGAGCAATAACAAATCTTGATACTAATAAAAAAATAACAGATGTGAATTTTATTCCAGAAAACGGGATGAAATTTAAAATAGGGAAGAAAAGATTTATAAAAATTAAATAGAAGTAAAAAAACCGCCGGCAGGGCGGTTTTTTTACTTAATGATATCTGCTGTCCGGGTCGTATTCTCCTTCATCATCAGCAATTTCCTCAAGTGGTTCGTCCGGCAAATCCAATGGTTCATCTTCGTTCCCCATACCATCCATCATTAAATTTTCATCTTTTTCTTCTTCATCCATATAAAATATTTTTTACTTTTTAAAAAATATTAATCGACCAAAGTTATTTAAATAAAAATTATTTTCTTTAGTTCTATCAAAAACACAAAGAGTTGGCAATAGAATATGTGGATAACCCATCCAATGGCGAGAGAAGCCCTACACCTTCATATGAGCAAAGGCTGTTAAGGCAATAGCAATAGCGTCTAATTCGTCATCAGACTTCTTTTTATTGTCTATTTCGACCAATATTTTCACCATTTTCATCACTTGTTCTTTATTTGCCTTCCCATAACCAGTTGTGGCTATTTTTATCTGGGGCGGGGAAGCTTCAAAAATTTTAAGTCCGTTTGAAGATGCTTCATAAATAACAGCTCCACGCACTTCCGCCACACGCATTACTGTTTTTTGATTGGTAGTTAAAAAAAGGGTTTCAATGGCCAAAACTTCCGGTTTGAATTTTTTTATTATATTTTTTATTTCTTTTCCGATTAGAAACAACCTTTTAGAAAATTCTAAGTTAGCGGAAGTTTTGAAACATTCGGAAAATAACACTTTTTCTTTTTTATTGCCTTTATTCTTTTCAAGGATGGCGACTCCCAATCGCTCATATCCCGGATCTATCCCCAAAATTCTCATCCCATTAAAAAATTTAAACTAATAAAATTTTTCGACAGTACTTATTCCGCTGATTTTTTAACGGGACAAGTATTTTTTTATTCTGCATTAGTATAAACATCTTGTACGTCGTCATTTTCTTCCAATTCGTCTACAAGTTTGTCTAATAATTCTAAATCGGCGTCAGAAACAGGGATAAACATATTCGGTTTCCAAATTATTCCTTCTAGAGTTTTTTCTTTAACGAAAGACCAGACGACAGACCCAACATCGGCAAGAGTAAAACCATTTTTTGATAAAATGTGTTTTATGTCTTGAACGGTTCTATTCTTACTGTCTGTTAGTGTTTCTATAATAATTCCAACTCCTCCGGGACCATATGCTTCATAAGTTATTAATTCCATTTGGGTGCCCGGCTCGGAAGCTTTTTTAACAGCTCTTTCAATATTTTCAGAAGGCATATTAACTTTTTTAGCTTTTTCTATGGCAGCACGAAGCCCAGGCGCATTAACATCACCTTTAGCTAGTTTTGCTTCCACGGATATATAACGCACAAGCTTAGAAAAAATTTTACTTTTTTTAGCATCAGTAATTGCTTTCTTGTGTTTTATTTGAGCCCATTTATTATGCCCGGACATAATTACAAAAGCTTACTTTGTTTCTCTTTTAAATCAAAACCTAAATGTTTGTATGCTTTGGGAGTAGCCACCCGTCCACGAGGGGTGCGTTCCAAGAGGCCGAGCTGAATCAAATATGGTTCTATTACTTCTTCCACCGTAGCTTCTTCCTCGGACATGGCAGCGCCTATTGTTTTCAATCCTACTGGCCCGCCAGTAAATTTATCAATCAATATTTCCAAAAATTTTCTATCCGAGGAGTTTAAACCGATATCATCAATGGCAAGCATATTCAAAGCTTCTCTGACTGTCTTTTGATCCAAATTTTTCTTATGTACTTGAGCAAAATCGCGCGCTCTCTTTAAAAAATAATTTGCCGTGCGGGGAGTAAACCTACTTCGCTTAGCAATTTCCTTCAAAGCTCCTTCATCCAACTTTGTTTTTAGTAATCTACTAGATCTTTCTATAATTTTGGCTATTTCTTCGTCAGAGTAAAACTCCAATCTAAAAACTCCACCTGAAAAGCGTGAACGGAGAGGAGAAGACACAAGTGCAACACGAGTAGTTGCCGCGATTAGGGTAAAGGGTGGAAGTTCTAATTGAATGGTCCTAGCCGATGGTCCTTTACCGATAATTATATCCAAAACGCCGGATTCCATGGCGGGGTAGAGTATTTCTTCCACTGTTTTATTCAGTCTGTGGATTTCATCTATAAAAAGTATGTCTCCGGAAGAAAGATTGGTAAGAATAGAGGCCAAATCACCCACTTTTTCAATAGCCGGGCCCGAAGTAATTTTCATCTGTTTCCCCGTTTCTTTAGCTATGAGGTGTGCCAGGGTAGTTTTTCCCAAACCAGGGGGACCATAAAAAAGAATGTGTTCCGGAATATGTCCTCTTTCTTCCGCCGCTCGCAATAGGATTTTAACGTTGTCTTTTATATGTTTTTGGCCAATATACTCCTCCCAACGGGTAGGGCGAAGAGTCTGATCTAGAAAAGAATCTCCAATATTGGACGTTTTTTCTAAAGAAGTTTTCTTTTTTGTTTTATCTTCTTCTCTTGACATTGGTTTTATTATATGCTATACTTCTCCAAGTGTTAATAAGTAAGCCACTTATCAACATACTATCCACATTATAGCATTTTTACAACAATTGCTTGATTTGGAACCATAGTATAATTGTTTTTACAAAGGGGTATAACCTCTTTTGTTTTTGAAAAAGAAGACACTAATCTCTAAGCAATCAGCCTTTGGTTATATAAATTTGCATAGGACGTTCTGGTGCTTTCACGAGTTCCTGGAACTATCCTCTAATGATTTGTTACTTTCGGGGCTTAGCCCTAAAAGGATTGTTTAGAGATTAGTGTTTTTTATTTTTAGTTTTTTTATTCTTCATTTAAATCAACCACGCTTTGTACTTCGGCAAAAGAAGTGATTCCATTTAAAATTTTTACTACACCATCCTGGCGCATAGAGAGAATTCCTTGCACTCGCGCTGCTTTTTTTATTTCTCGCTCGCTTGGATTTTGGAGCATTATTTTTTCTATAGCTTCATCGGTTTTAATTGCTTCAAAAATTCCTATTCGCCCGCTGTATCCGGTCATATTGCATTTTTCGCAGCCAACAGGCGAGAAAAGTTTAATCGGCGCGTCCGGGTTTATATTGTAATTTGAAAGACTTTTTCCTTCTTCTTTTATCCCATCCATTACCATTTTCATAGTTTTTATTTCATTTTCAATAGGAGGCTTTTCAGTTTTACAGAAGGGGCAGAGCTTGCGAACCAATCGTTGGGCAATAGAAAGAGATAATGCCGAAACCATAATTTTTGGGTTTGCGTCAAGGTCAATCAGACGAGGGATAACACCAGCGGCGTTGTTGGTGTGGAGAGTGGAGAAGACCATATGTCCGGTTAAAGCTGCTTCTATTGCGGTTTTGGCTGTTTCCGCATCACGAATTTCTCCGACCATTACCACATCCGGGTCTTGGCGTAACCCGGAACGTAATCCTTCCAAAAACGTGTATCCTTTTTCGTCATTTGTTTGGGTTTGAGTTATCCCGGTCAAGTGATATTCAATTGGGTCTTCAATGGTTATTATTTTTATTTCCGGAGAATAAATTTTTCTCAAAAATGCATAAAGAGTGGTTGTTTTTCCAGAACCAGTAGGTCCAGTAACTAAAATTAAACCGTTTGGTTTTGCAATTTCCTGTTCTACCACGGAAAAAAGATAAGGTTCTATCCCCAATTCTTCAAGTTTTACTTGAATAGATTTTGGGTCCAAAATACGCATCACTATCGATTCCCCATAGGCGCCGGGAATCATAGAAGAACGAATACTTAATTCTTCAGCTTTCTCAATAATACTAAAACGGCCATCTTGCGCAATTTTTGAAGTTAATTTCATTCCGGAGAGCAGTTTAATTCTTGAATTAAGAAGGTGATAAATACTATTTTCGAAAAATATCACATCGTAGAGAACGCCATCTAATCGAAGTCTCAATCTGCTTCTTTCTTGTTGAGGTTCTATATGTATATCGGAAGCTTTTACCGCTATCGCTCCGGCTAATATTATTTCAAGCATGTGGGAAATTTTATGAACTGAATTTCCTGCTATTGTATCTCCAATTAATTTTTCTATGTCTTTTGTCGTTTTAATATTTTTGGCTGCTTCCCTTAAAACTTCCGCAGAGATATCTACCCCCCCAACTCTTGAACTTTCCGCCAAGGAAAGTTCTTTGTACCTACCCCAAACTTTTTCCAAGGAAGCCAGAGATACCATATAAAAAGTAGGAATTAAATCCAACCTTTCTATCTGGTCCTTAAGTTTTGCCAGAAGGTCATCTGAAGGAGAACGGACGGCTATAAAAATATTTTTTCCAAAAAGCTTAAAGGGCGCAACCTTTAGTTCGCGGGCATCTTTTTCGGATATTGCCCGAAGTGCTTCATTATCTATTCCCAAACGAGCCAAATCAATATAAGGAAGTTTATATTTTGATTCTGCCAATACTGCTACCAGTTCTTCCTCTTCCTGCTTGTGCAATTCATCCAATTGCTTATTTTGTTTTTCTTCGTCAAAAGTCGCCATTTATCCTTTAATAATACAACATTGTTCTCCCCATTACCCCCTTGACTTTTTAATTTAAAGTGATATACTAGCATGTAGATAGGCAAGGGATTCCTTGCAACTGATCTGGCAGGACCCAGAATATGCTTGTGAGTAACAGGCAAATAATTTCTTTGAAAGGAGCATATCGTGAGTAACGAGAAAAATGTAAATAAATATGAACGGCTCTTTAAACTTTGGGCCATGATTTGCAAAATGATTATGGATGGAGTTCGTGACCCCGAAAAGGTTGCAGAAATCCTCCAAGGTGTCGTTGACGAAGTTGCTGATGTTAAGACTTATCTCCGTCGTCTTTTTGAGACGGAAACTATTATCATTGACGCATGTGATGGATCAGAAATACTAGCAACCGCCAACGAAATCTTTAAGTCTGGTATCGACTCAGATTTTAAAAATTGGAATACCGACAAGTCAGGCAAGGCAACCAAAGAAACTGCGGTTGCTGTTCACGAAATGGTGAAAGATGCCACATTTGCACAAATATTCGGTTCTCTCGGAACTGATTTGGACAAGTTGTGCCTAACACAACACCAAATAAAAATGTTTTGCAAAAAGTATTCAAACCGATTACGTCCTGATGGTTATGCGACCTTCTTCCTATTTAAGGTTGAGGATCAATTCTTTGTTGCCTGCGTGATCGTGAACTCTGACGGCTTGCATGTCTTCGTGGACCGGTTTGAGGACGCCCGTGTGTGGTGCGCTCGGTACGCTCTTCGTGTTGTGGTCCCGCAACAGACCATTTGAATCTTATGTTGCTGACACTTATTTTCTTAATCCCTTGGACACTTTGTTCGAGGGATTTTTTTTATTATTTAATATTCAACAGGCCTTGCCTGTTTAAGATGTTTGTTTATGCTCCTCGTTTATTGCTATAATTTACACAATGGCTAAGGAAAATAAGACATTAGTATTACTGGATGCGCATGCGATAATACACCGCGCCTATCATGCCCTGCCGGAGTTTTTATCATCCAAGGGCGAGCCGACAGGGGCTTTATATGGGCTTTCTACTATGTTGATGAAAATAATTACTGACCTAAAACCAGACTACATTGTAGCTTGTTATGATTTGCCACAAAAAACTTTCAGACATGAGGTTTATGAAGGATACAAAGCAGGGAGAGCGAAGGCAGAAGAAGGTCTTATTGCACAATTAAAAAACTCCAGACAAATTTTTGAAGCATTTAATATTCCTATTTATGATGCGCCGGGGTTTGAAGCGGATGATGTGTTGGGTACCATAGTAAAAGAACTAAAGAAAGACAAAAATATGAATATAATTATTGCTTCAGGCGATATGGATACTATGCAACTGATAGATGATAAAAAAGTGCAAGTATATACATTAAAAAAAGGAATCAATGACACTATTTTATATGATGAAGAAAAAGTGGTTGAAAGATTTGGCTTTAAGCCGAAACTTTTACCGGATTATAAAGGATTGCGAGGAGATCCGTCTGATAATATTATTGGGATTAAAGGTATTGGTGAAAAAACCGCAACTAATTTAATTGTAAACTTCGGAACCATAGAAGAAATTTATAAAAAATTAAAAAAAGATGAAAATGCATTTATAAAAAATGGCATTTCCCCTAGAATATTGGAACTTATAAAAAATAACGAAGAAGAAGCCCTGTTTTCAAAAACTTTGGCAAAAATAAGAACAGATGCCCCGATAAATTTTGAATTGCCTAAAAAAACTTTTTGGGAAAATGCGGATTTGAAAAAAATTGAAAATATTTTCTCCGAATTTGAATTCAGAAGCTTATTTGCGCGGCTAAAAAACTTCTTTGGGAATAAACAGGGGGAAATGCCAGACGACCATGCTCTCCGTCGTTCGCACACTATCTTGGAAGGGCAAGATATTTCTGGTCGCAGCGAATACTCCTCCGAGCATGGTCGTCTGGCATCATTTGTAGACGAAGAAAAACTTCAAGAAACTTCTATCGCTCTTTGGCTCTTAAATTCAGATATAACTAACCCATCTTTGGAAGATATTTTACATTTTTCCAGAACTGATAATTTTGAAAGAGCTCAGGAATATATTTTTAAACAATTAAAAGAAAAAAAACTAGACAAAGTGTATGAAGAAATAGAAAAACCGATAATACATACAGTAAAAGAAATGCAGAATTACGGTATTTTGATAGATAAAAAATATTTTGAAAATTTGTCAAAAGAATATCACCAAGAGCTGGATAAACTGACGGCTAAAATATATAAAATAGCTGGTACAGAATTTAATATCAACTCACCCAAACAGCTAGGTGAAATAATTTTCGGCAAAATGGGAATGAAATCAGGCAAGAAAAAAGGAGTAAACGGATCTTTTTCCACTAAAGTTTCAGTCCTGGAAGAATTGGAGGAAAATAATCCGATCATAAAAGAAATTTTGGCTTATAGAGAATTACAAAAACTGCTTTCTACTTATATTGATGTGATTCCTAAAATGGTCAGTGAAGATGGCCGTTTACATGCAAAATTTTTACAAAATGGCACAACTACGGGAAGATTTTCTTCCCAAGATCCAAATTTGCAAAATTTGCCGATAAAAACAGAATTGGGCAAGAAAATAAGAAATGGTTTTATCGCGGAAAAAGGATATAAACTTTTGACCTTTGACTATAGTCAAATTGAACTTCGAGTGATAGCGATGCTTTCAGGAGATAAAAAAATGACCCAGATATTTCGTGAAGGCAAAGATATTCACGCAGGGGTAGCCTCGTTTGTTTTTGGCATACCTATGGAAAAAGTAGATAATGAAATGCGACGCAAAGCCAAGGTAATAAACTTCGGCATTATCTATGGCATGGGAGTCTCGTCTTTGCGCAAAAGCTTGGGAGGAACTCGTCCCGAAGCGCAAAAATTCTATGATAATTATTTTAACCAATTTTCCGGCGTGCGAAATTATTTGGAGAAAGTAAAAGTATTTGCGATGAAAAATTTTTATACGGAAACATTATTTGGCAGACGCAGATATTTCCCAAATATAAATTCTAGAATTCCATTTTTAAAAAATATGGCTGAACGTACCGCTACTAATGCGCCGGTCCAGGGGACAGCTACCGCCGATATAATAAAGTTAGCCATAAGATATGCGGAGGAAGACTTAAAAAAAGCAGATCTGTTGAATAAGACTCATCTTGTGCTCCAAATACACGATGAATTAGTTTATGAAGTAGAGGGGAAAGAGCTTTCGGAAGCTGAAAAAATAATAAAAAATGCCATGCAGACAGTGCTTGAACGGTCATATTTGCATTATAAAACTGACATTCCTTTGATAGTGCATTCCGGTTCAGGTAATAATTTTGGAGAGGTTAAATAACGGTATATTTTGTGGTATAATAAGGTTATGGAAATGGAAAATACAGCGGGGCAATTCGAGAACGAGAATCCTCATAAAAACAAAGTGCATAGGATTTTAGCATACTCCTACCTTTTTTATTTTATTTTATTTTTGTTTGGTCTTTTTTTGGATTTTTTATTTCCTCTTAAAGTTTTCGATAATTATGCTATAGCGTCAATCGGTATCTTATTTTTGATTCTTGGCACATTTTTAATTCTTTGGGCACAGAAATCTTCTCTTAATTTTAAAAAAGAAAATATAACTAAAGAAACATTTAGTCACGGACCCTATCGTTATACCAAAAGTCCTACACATTTTGGACTCTTTTTGATGATGTTAGGTTTTGGAATCATGATTAATGCTTTATTTATAGTTATTTTTTCAATTATTTCTTTTTTTATTACGAAATCTATATTCCTTAAAAAAGAAGAAAAAATTTTAACTCAAAAATATGGTACCTCTTATGTAGAGTATAAGAAATCAGTTAAATTTTAATATGATTTATCTTTTTTGCGGAGACGACGTTAAAAATAAGCATTTCAGTTATGAAAAATTCATAAAATCCCTGCCAATGGAGACAGAGACATTTTTTATCGGGAAAAATGATTTTGACCCGATGGAAGCGGAAAGCCTTTACTCGGGAGCGGGACTTTTTTTTACAAAATGTGCAGTAGTTTTTACGAATATTTTTGAAAAAGAGGAAACTCTAAATTTTATTTTAAGCAAATTAAGTCTTATAAGTGAGTCGGAGAACTACTTTATTTTTTTGGAAGGGAAACTGAATAAGGGAGTGTTGGATGCTTTTAAAAAAGCCCGGGCGGAAATCAACGTTTTTGAACTGCCAAAAGAAAAAACAGAAAAATTCAATAATTTTTTATTAGCCAATGCATTTGGGGATAAAGATAAATTAAATTTGTGGATTTATTTCCGCCAGGCTATAGAAAACGGAGCAGTAATGGAGGAATTAATAGGTATTCTTTTTTGGAAAGTTAAAGAAATGCTTTTAAAAAAGAATTTTAGTAAATTTTCCGAATCGGAACTTAAAGATTTTGCTGGCAAGCTTTCTTACCTTCTTCCAGAAGCTCGAAAAGAAGGAAAAGATGCCGAATCCGTATTTGAACAGTTTTTACTTGAAGCTTTGTAAAAATTGCTTTATGTGCTATTATATAAGATATGGAAAAACCAAATATTGAAGGGCAACAAATTAATAAAGAAGTCTTAGAAACCAAAAAGACTGCCAAAGAAATGAGAGGGAAAATTATATATAATTTTAGAGATGGTTCAGTCGGGGTCTTTGATTCTCTTGAAGAATTAACGAAAGCATTAGGGGCAGAAAGAGAAAATTATAACTAATCAGTCTACTTTGGACAAACATAAAATTCCCCTGCTGGGGATTTTTATGTTTGTCCGCCCGCTCGGGATCGAACCGAGGACCTTATCCTTAAAAGGGATCTGCTCTACCAGCTGAGCTACGGGCGGGGAAAATAGAATAACTCAAATATATAGCAAATAAGCCTAAAAATCAAGGGATTTTTATTTACTAAAACAAATAAATGATATACTTAAAAAGTCATGTCTGCTTTTGATAGGTCAATTATCTTTATACTTATTTTTACAATAATAAGTTCTTTTCTTGCTTACGTTATCATTATAAAAGCGTACGACACTTTTTTGTAGCTATGTTGAAAATAAATTTAGTTATTGTTTCTTTAGCCATTCAATCATTTTAAGAAAAGTACTGGAACCAGCTTGACCATCGGCAGTTAATGAGACAGCTTTTTGGAAGTTTATTATATCCGTTTTGGTGCCTACTCCATAATCATTATCCACCTTTTTAGAAGTTTTATTATATAAGTTTAAAAATGTTTGGACAGTGCCAACCCTAGTGCCTTGAGATTTTTCTTTCATTAAAATATTATCATCCACAAGTTTTTGCAAATCATCTATCAGACTTTGGTATTTTAAAGGAGTGGGAGAAGCCACCTCTGAAGATTCAATTTCTGGTTCTTCCTTTACAACTTGAGAGTCTTTTAATGATTGAATTTCATCTGTTAGTTTTTTAATCTCATTTTGAAGCTCCTCATTTTGCTGTTTGAGTTGTTCTTGCTTTTGTCTTTCTACCCCTACATTACCAGGTTCAAGGGTGACGACCGCCCAATAACCAATAATAATTATAGCTATTAAAATAATGACCAAAAGCAATACAGATTTAAAGTTTTCCATAGTAATACTATTATAATATTAAATGATAGGTTTTGGCAAAATTTATTGATATAATTTTTTTATGAACAAAAGTGTTGAACTTGAGAAGCTGAAACAAGAAATGGCAAAAGACAGAACCTTACCCTTGCAGGAATCCAATCTTGTTTTTGGTGAAGGCAATCCCGATTGCGAGATTCTTTTCATTGGCGAGGCTCCTGGTTTTAATGAAGATATGCAAAAACGCCCTTTTGTGGGACGTGCAGGGCAGTTGTTGCGCAAAAACATTCGCGGGCTGGGTTGGCAAGAGAAAGATGTTTATATTACTAACATTGTAAAACGTCGCCCACCGGAGAATCGCGATCCGAGCGAAGAAGAGATTGAAAAATATAAGCCCTACTTGGCGAGACAGATAGACATAATTTCTCCCAGGATTATAGTGCCACTCGGCAGGTTTTCCATGAACTATTTTTTACCTTTTGCAAAAATCACTCGCGACCAGGGCAAATTATTTAACGTTGACGAGCGTTATATACTACCCATGCTTCATCCAGCCGCTGCGCTACGAGGGAATGAAGCTATGAAAACTTTTGAAGATACTTTCTTGAAACTGCCAGCTGCGCTTGAAAAGGTAAAGAGTGGCAAATTTGAAGAATCAAAAACGCAAGAACCGGCCCAAAAGAAGCAAAAATTCGAAGACGTCCAAGCCAAACTTTTTTAAGAATGAAAGAAAAACAAGAAAACATTTTAATAATCCATAATATTAGAAGCGTAACGAATGTCGGGGCAATGTTTCGTACTGCCGATGCGGCAGGAATAGATAAAATTTACCTGACCGGTTATACACCAGCTCCATTTGACCGTTTCGGTAGGATTCGCAAAGATATAGCAAAATCCGCTCTGGGAGCGGAAAAATTTGTACCTTGGGAACATAGAAAAAATTTGCCGAGCCTGTTGGGCAAATTAAAGAAAGAGAAGTATCTAATTATCGGGATAGAGCAAGCGGAAAATTCCATTAACTACAAAAAAGTGAAGCTGAAAAAGAAAAATGCCTTTATTGTAGGTGCGGAAGTTACTGGTATTCCTAAAAATATACTTCAAAAATGCGACACAATCGCTGAAATTCCCATGCGAGGCAAAAAAGAATCATTAAATGTTTCTGTCGCTTGTGGAGTAGCCATTTTTGGTATTTTGAATGTTTAGAAATATCATTATTCTTTACTGGGGGTTATCCCCAGCAAGAAAAATAGTAACAATATCCTTATTTTAAAGGGGTTTATAGCAAAAGTTATCCACTTGCTGATTAGGAACAGCAAGTAGTATAATATACTTATGAAAGAAGAAGCAATAAAATATATAAAAAATCAATTAAGTAGAGGAGACGATAGGTTAAGGCCTTATGTTAAGGGTGATAATGGACTTTACCCTAGACGATATGGATGCTATAGAATTGAAAAATATATAAAAGATTTTTTACTAGGGAAAAAAGAATCTCGTTGGGTTATTGTTCCTGGATTAAGAGGGGTTGGCAAAACGACAATACTTGCTCAACTTTTCTTTTATTTTAAATCTGTTTTTAAAAAAAATAAAATAAATTCTAATAATATTCTTTATATATCTGTTGATAACGTAATTACTGCAGGACTTACTCTAAATGAAGTGTTGGAAGCTTATGAACATATGATTGGCAGAACTTTTGAAAGCAATAAAGAACCAATTTTGTTATTTATTGATGAAGTTCAACAAGACCCTAAATGGGCTGCTATATTGAAAAGCATGTATGATAAAGCTAGGAATGTATTTGTCGTATGTACTGGTTCTTCTGCTGTACAATTGCAAACAAATGCTGATGTTGCCAGAAGAGGTATTTTTGAAAAGTTATACCCCTTGAGTTTTTCAGAATATCAGATGTTAAAAAATAATAATTTTCCTACTACTGGATTGAAACAAAAGATAAAAGATGCTTTGTATGATAGTTTTTCTGCTGAAGAAGTCTATTCTCGTCTTAAAAGTTTAGAATTAAGTGTTAAAGAACAATGGAAGCAATTTAAAAATTCAGATTTTGATGAATTTCTTTCGACAGGAACCCTTCCTTTTACTTTGAAAACACAGCATTCCAATATTTATGAAAGAATAGATTTTCTCATTGATCGCATGATTAATAAAGACATACAAGAGCTTGGGAAATTTGATATTCAAACGCTGAATACAATAAAAAAAGTTTTGTTTATAATGGCGGATAGCCTTGATGGTTTTAGTATTAGTAAAGCAAGTTCTATTTTGGGGATAGATAGAAATACATTAACCTCTGTTCTCGATGCTTTAGAAAGTGCAGAAATAATTATTAGAATTTTACCACATGGTTCAAATGCTGTTGCTGTCAAAAAACCATCTAAATATTTATTTATGACTCCTGCTATAAGAATGTCTCTTTTGAGTATAACTGGTTTGGATGAAACTTTTTTAGTAAGACGAGGGAAACTCTTAGAAGATGTTGCTGGGCTTCATTTTTATAGAGAATTTGTTTCCAATGGTATTGGAACGTTAACTTATGATAGTGCAATATCAGGAGCAGATTTTGTCTTACAAATAGCGAACAAAAAACAAATTGCAATAGAAATTGGTATGGGAGAAAAAGAAAACAGGCAAGTAAAAAATACTATGGAGAAAATAAAATGTAACTACGGGTTAATAATATGTTCTTCAGACTCAATTGTTTTATCTAGGGAAGATAATATAGTAAAAATACCTCATCAATATTTTTTACTCATGTAAATAATGGATTTAATTATCTCTGGTGTACTGAACAAAAATGCGCGCTGCGGCCATTTATAACTTTTCGTTTTATAGTGCCCTTACATCCCTTTTTTCTGCATTTTTCTCCGGTTCGCCTGTAAACTTTATGGTGAAATTGGAATTTACCCTTCCTTCCGGACAAATTTCTATAATCGGACATTGAATCACCTCCGAATTTTATACTTTTGAGCAAAATCTTTCTCATTACCTTAAATATCTTTTTGAATTCAATTTCCTTTATCTTTTCTATTTTTCTTTCCGGATGTATGCCTGCCTCCCAAAGTATTTCATCAGAATAAATATTGCCTATGCCGGCAATAATACTTTGGTCCATCAAGATCGTTTTTATTTTCCCATTTGGTTTTTTATTCAATTGTTTCTTTAATTTTTCTGAACTGAAACTTTTTTCAAGCGGGTCCGGTCCTATATCTTTTAAGTGTTTGGAATCGTGGGCCGTTTTTGTATCAAGCAAAGTTATCTTGCCAAATTTGCGCATATCTGAAAAAGCTAGAATTTTTTTATTAGAAAGAGTGAAAATCACATGCACAAATTTAATTTTTAGGTCCTTGCCATAAAAAAGATATCCAGTCAATTTCATATGAATCAAGATGGTCTTACCGTCTGACAAGTTTATTAAAATATTTTTTGCCTGTCTTTCAACAGACAAAACTTTTTTATTTTTGATTTCTTTTTTAAAAGATTTGAAATATTTTGAGTTTGCAACCGTGTCAGTTTTACGTTTATCTTTCGTATTGAGGTCGGTCCAAACATCCTTTATAATAAGGCCTATTATTGTTTTCTTTAACCCTCTCACCGTTGTTTCTACTTCTGGTAATTCAGGCATAACTTATTTTCCACTCAAAATTTTTAGAGCCTCGCGTATTTTAGTGTTTGTGTCCGTGTTAGGGGGGACTTTCTTCAATACCTCGCGCGCTTCGTATTGAGAATATCCTAAAGATTTTAATGCTTCCAAGGCATCCAGTTCTCCTTGAAGCGAAGTTCCTGTTTTACTTGTTTCCATTTTATCTCTAAGTTCAATGACTATTTTTTCCGCAGTTTTCTTGCCTATGCCGGATATTTTTGTCAGATATGCCGTATCTCCGGTACCTATAGCTTTTTTCAATGTTTCAATTGAAGCAATACCCAAAATACTAAGTGCTCCTTTTGGTCCGATACCAGAAACATTTATCAGCATTTCAAAAAATTCTAATTCTTGACGATCTAAAAACCCATAAAGGTCTAATATATCTTCTCGCACATGGGTATGAATCCAAAATGACACATCAGTATCATTTTGTCCCGAGCTTTTGCGAGGGGCCGCTAACTTAGAAAGAGTATCCGGCGAAACGTTTATTTTATAACCAACTCCGCTCGTTTCCACTATTAAAAACTTATCAGTTTTTAAGATTATTTTTCCCCTTATGCTTCCGATCATGTGTTTATTATAACATTTATAGGACAGTTTGCATTTTGTGAAACTTTCTGTTAGATTACATATATGCCAATTATAAAATCAGCTAAAAAAGCAATTCGCGGTTCTCTACGTAAGAAGGCGTCCAATGATCGTCAGAAGCACGCAATGAAAGATATCATTAAGAAAATTGAGAAAACTGCCAAGACAGATAAAGAAAAAGCGGGAAAGTTTTTAAGTGTCGCTTTTGCCATCATAGATAAAGGGGCAAAGAAGGGTGTTATTAAAAAAAATAATGCCGCTCGCAAGAAATCCCGCTTGTCAAGATTAGTAAAATAAATATAAATTAAAAAAGTCCCGACTTAGGTCGGGACTTTTTAATGAAAAGATGAATATTAAGCGCGTTGTACGTTCTTAGCGTTCAATCCTTTTGGAGATTCCTCTGTTTCAAAAGAAACAGCATCACCTTCATGCAATTCGTCGAAACTTACGCCTACGAGAGAATTACTATGAAAGAATAAATCTTTCTGTAGTCCTTCTCCAGTAATGAATCCGAAACCTTTCGGGGTAAGTCTTTTTATTGTACCAGTCATTGATTTTTAGTTAAATTGTTAAATACAAATAAGCTTGTTTAAGAAATCGACTCTTTTCACACCTACTTTGTTTATTAAATATAGTATATAGTAAGCAATTTGTCAATGATCAATTGCCTTAATTAAGCATAGAACCCAAGAAGATAGCTAATTCTTCGCCTTTTATCTCTCGGAAGGCATTGGGTTTCAGATTGCCTAATTTTATATTCATTATTCTTTCTCGTTTTAAATCAGCTACTTCTTGGAAAAGAGCCGAACACATTCTTCGGATTTGATGTTTTTTGCCTTCAGTTAATACTATTCTAAAAGTAAAATCATTTTTTATATTCACTTTGCATTTTTTTGTTATATAGCCTTCAATATTTACTCCAGCTTCCATTTTTTGCTTGAAGTTTGAGCGCAGCTTGTTTAAAGTTTTAACAACATATTCTTTTTCATGAAAATATTTTGGATTTAATAATTGATCCGTAATGCGTCCGTCATTTGTTAATATTATGAGTCCATGTGAGGCCTTATCTAGTCTTCCCAAGGGAAATAAACCCTCTTTCGGAGAACCAGTTTCAATCCCTATTGGTTTATTGTAAGCAAAATAAATATATTTTTTCTTTTCCGCCCCTTTTACTTCTACTGTATCATTTTCTTTTACCTTACTGCCAAGCATAGCCAATTTTCCATTAATAAAGACCTTCTTTTTTTCTATCAACTCATCGGCTCCTCTTCTGGTAGAAATTTTTTTCCACGCTAGATATTTATTTATTCGCATCGGATATAAATTTTCCATTTGCTTTATTATCAGTATAACACCTTAAATAAAAATCACCCCAATTTAGATTGAAGTGATTTTTATTTTGATCTTTTGATTATTATTTTTTAGAAACAGCCAATGCCCTAGGCCCGTAATACGCTTTTCTTGCAGCTAGGACCACTAAAGTAATTATTAAGATAAGTAAAAGCCAGCCTATTAAAGTGCTTGGGAAGAAACTATTTCCAAATAAGAAAGCCAAAGCCCCTTGCTGTATTGTTCCAGTATCCTGAACGGTGTTTTTTGCATATGCAAAAACTTCTTCTTGGGTTTTAGTGTTGACTATGGTATAGGCAAGATTAGCTGTGACCACCACGATTTTGCCCACTTGCGCATCTGTTGTTACTTTTATTGTCACTCGTACGCTACCCTCTTCCTGCGAATTCAAAGTATCAATATTAGCTACCAGAGTACTGTTGTCAGAAGAAAAATAACCTCTGCTTGCTTCCACAAATTGCAGTTCTTTTGGAATAGCAATTTGCAAAACAACATTCATTAGATTTTTTGAGGAAACATTCTTATAATTAACTACATATTCAATAGAATTTCCTTTGGTTATTATTTCCCCATCTCTGCTGACGGAAAGAACTACCAAAGACGATTTGGCTCCATTAGTATTGCTTGTATTAGTAACCACTGTCGTATTTTTGTAAATAACCGGGGTTGTGATAGTCGGGCTGATAGTGGTGAAGCTTATAATATCTCCACGAGAAGTTCCATATTGATTGGTAACTACTGCTCGATAATAATATGTTACGCCAGACGCAAGATTAGACAGATTTTCAAAGAAGGGATTTGATTGCGCATTTCCTATATTTCTAGTAACAGTTGTGTTTTCTAGCGCTTGAGTTGTTCCCCATTCAAAGTATCCGGTGGTATAAACAGCATTATTTACCGAACCAAGACCGCCTAACCTAGCACTTGACTGGCTGATATTTGTGGCCATTGTGGTAATAGCTGTAGGGGCTGTATTATAGTAATTATAATATATATAACTACTATTTGTTGTAAAAGTTAAGGTGTTGCCATAAACTGTCTGACCATTACTGCCTCGCGCTGCTGCGCGGTAATAATAAGTGGTGTTTTGACTAAGATTGTATAACGTTTCACTGAAATTTCCTGCATAAGTGCCTTGATTTATTCTGCTGGTAGTAGTGTTCAGATAACTATAAGAAGTTCCCCATTCAAACCACCTTGTAGTGTAAGAACCATTTGGGTCAACATAACCATTCAAGATAGCAGAATTATTATTTAATCCTGTAGCAGAATATGTTGTTACGAAAGGCTGTTGATTTGTATAGTAATAATTACCCGTGGTTGTAAAAATCATTTGATTGCCATAAACTGTCTGGCCATTACTGCCTTGCGCTACTGCGCGGTAATAATATGTAGTATTTTGTGCAAGACCACTTAAATAATAATTATAACTAGTACTGCTGTTTGAACCATAATTAATCTGGCTTGTTTGACTGTAATAATTTGAATTAGTACCCCACTCAAACCAAGCGCTTACGCTTGTATTACCATTTGAACTTACATAACCATTAAGAGTTGCATAATTATTGCCAATATTAGTAGCAGAATTTGTGCTAACACTCGGGGTTGAATTTTGATTATTTACATATACCGTCACCGAATCACTGGCTGACCCAACGCTGTTAGTGCAAGTAATATTGTAAGTGGTCGTATTGTATAAAGAACCGGTGTAAAAACTGCCGGATAAATTTTGGCTGCCGGACCAACCGCCACCGCTTACATTGCAGGATGTTGCATTGCTTGATGTCCAGCGAAGATAAGTGGAGCTGCCATAATTTACATTTGTATTATCGGCAGTTAAATTAACGGTGGGATTAGAAATGGATTGTGAATCAACATAAATTGTCACCGAGTCGCTAACATTTCCTCCTTGCCCTGTGCAAGTAATATTGTAAGTGGTTGTATTGGTCAAACTTCCGGTGTAAAAATTACCAGACGTGTTTTTATTTCCTGACCAACCGCTATTTCCACCACTTGCGGTACAAGATGTAGCATTAGTGGAACTCCAGCTGAGATAAGTTGAACCATTATAGTTTACATTTGTACTGCCGGCGGTTAGGCTGACTGTTGGAACAGAAACACATGCAGGATTTGTATATGATTGAGTAGAAGGGCCTGAACAATAGGCTCCTCCGTTTGCCGGACTTGGATTAGTACAGGTGCGAGTTTGTACTCCTGAGATTCCACAAGAATTATCCTTTGCGCTCCAATCGCTCCAGCCACCATCGATAGGAGGATTTACAACTTGACATGCGGGAGTAGTAAAAGAAATAAGAGAACCGGACCATTCGCCTTGTGGAGAATTTCTGAATTTTGTTTTATAGTAATATGTGCTATTTTCAGTAAGTCCAGTAATTTTATAACTAAAATTCGTGTATGAATAATAAGTTTGAGGCGGTGTTGTATAACCCAAAGATTGAGTAGGACCCCACTCAAACCAAGCAATAGTTGGATTCCCATTCGGATCTACATATCCATTTAAGGTAGCGCTATCGCAATTCTGAACTACATATTGAGCCGAAACGTTATTTATACCGGCAAAAAGCCCGGCTAGGGCTAAGACACTCAATATTGATAATTTAATTTTTATATTCATAATTTTTTCTTATAAATTGTTAAAATTTTAAAAAGTAAAATAAATTTACTCTTCAAAAATATGAATGACAAGTATTTATTTTGTATTCATAGCTTTGAAGAGTACACAGAAGATATAATTTAATGTACCCTTCTGTGTAAATTACTAATTGTCCCTAATTAGGAGGGATTGTTCCGCCTCCGGAAGTATTTTCAGGAAAATCTTCTGATGGGGGAGTAGAAATTACAGGAGGAATGTAAATAACGTTTTGAGTGTTATTGCCGGCGTTACGATTTGACATAAGATAAATGATACCCCCTAGAAGCGCAATTCCTACAACATATTGCATCCAGGAAGATTCTTTTTCTATTATTCTTCCGTCGCGGCCATTTCTCCCGTCTTTTCCGTCAAAATAATCTATTCCCTTAATTGGAGTGTACCCGTCTTTGCCGGCAGGTAAAGGTAAAGGATGGGCTTCAAAAATTCTATTTCGACAACGACCATCTATTAACGGTATTCCGTCAAAATTAAACACTGCCAATGTTGCAGATGCTAATATTACCCAAGCAGGAGAGCCTGCCTTAGATTCTCTTACTTCCTCTAGTACTACATAGGGGCAAGGTAGTCCCTTACTAGATTTCGGAGGTCGGGCAACTAAATTTTTTGGGTTTGGTTGATAATATCGGAATTCTCCACTCAAAAATGCTTTTTCTGCTTCTTCTCTAGACTGGAAGAACATTTTTGTTTCCAGTGGCTCATATTTATTTTGAGCTAAACATGACACCCCCAAAAAACTGAAAAAAGCAAGAAAAATAAGGATATTTCTCATCTGTTGTTTCTCCTTTTTATAATTGTTTTATGAAAGAATTTTCTGTTATAAGGATAGCACCATTACGAGAAAAAGTCAATAGCTATTTTATTCGCATAAAAATACCTTATAAACTAGGTTTATAAGGTATTTTTACAACTAAATTAAAATTTTATTTGATTATTGAGAAGGGGTAATTGGTTTTATTTGAGGTCTTATTTGAATGGATTTTGCAGTAATACTACCGTCAGAATTTGTTGTTCCCGTAATTGAAATTTCTGTATTTGTTGCCAAGTCAGTTAAAGACCCAGTGGTCATCTTTGAAACGACAGTATTTGTATCAAAGAAAATAATTTTTGAGCCACCATCTATAAGTTTGACGGTAGCACTTTTTTCATCTTTTGAGATAATTTCTCCACTTACAATTCCTCCGCTAATATTTTTATTGTTTTTATTATTCATCCCAAATTGGCCAGCTTGATTTTGTATATCTGCACCAAACCCATTTACATTTTTCATTCCACTAGTGCTATTTTTCCCATAAGACATACCTATAAAAAACATTCCCACTAAAACTATAATTCCCACTATTACATAAATAATTGTTTTTTTATTCATTTTTTTACTTGTCCTGTAGTGAGCTTTGCTCTACTACTGGGATTAATTAATAATTACTAATAATTTACTCATACCTTAAGGCATCTATTGGATTCAAAGATGCCGCATGTCGAGCTGGATAGTAACCGAAGAGAATACCAATTACCGTAGATACTCCGAATGCCAACAATACTGAATACAACGAAACTTCAGCTGTTAAAACTGCAAAATAGGTAAGAATGAAAGATATTAGCCATCCGAGGATTATTCCCGCAGTCCCGCCAACAAAGGTAAGAACAACCGCCTCTGTTAAAAATTGCGTATTAATATCTTTTCGTTTTGCCCCAATAGCCTTACGCAATCCTATTTCTCTGGTGCGTTCTGTCACTGTAGTTAACATCATATTCATAATCCCAATGCCCCCAACCAAAAGGGAAATACCGGCTACCGCAGCAAGTAAAGTAGTAAAAGTACTTGCAACGCTTGAAGCAGTCTCAATAACATCCGCTTGGTTCATTGTACTAAAATCAGCCTTCGTAGCGTCTGTAATGTTATGACGTTCAAGTAATAATGCTGTTATGTCGGTTTGAACCTGGGGAGAGGCTTCAGAACTTTCTGCCGAAACATCAATCTCGCTTAAATATTTATTGCCGGAAAGATATCTTTGAGCGGTGGTATAGGGGATATAAATTATATCGTCACTATTACTAAAACCAGAACCCCCTTTTGATTTTGTAACTCCAATTACTTTGTATTCTGAGCCAGAAATACGAATTTTTTGGCCAACGACATCGGTAGCATTTTCACCAAATAAATCGTCCCTTGTGGTCGGTCCCAACACGGCAACCTTTGAACCACTTGTTACATTTTGATCTGATATGAAATTTCCTTCATCAATAGAAATATTACGAACTGTTTCATAAGATGGTTCAGTTCCCATAATGCTTGTATTTGTATTTGTCCCTGTTGCTGTTACTTGTTGGCGTGCGGATACTTCTCTTGCAACTCCAACCACATTTGATATTTGAGACTGAATTGCGTCAGCATCTTGTAACGTTAATGTTTGAGCTCCACCTCGGGCAGCGTTTGGTCCGCCACCAAAAGAACGTGTGGCTCCGGGTGTAACCATAATTAAATTTGCCCCTATTGATTCAATACTTGACGAGATAGAATTTTTTGAACCTTGTCCAATTGCGGTCATGGCTATAACCGAAGCTATCCCTATAACAATACCAAGCATGGTAAGTCCTGTTCGAGTTTTATTTGAAAAAAGCGCGCTGTATGTTTCTTCTAAAATATCTTTTACTTTCATAGTTTTTTTATTTTGTTTTTTTATCACTTATAATCATTCCATCTCTAATATGAATGATTCTATCTGCATGTTCTGCTACGTCTTGTTCGTGGGTGATAAGAATAATTGTACGACCTAAATCACGATTTAATTTTTGAAATGTATCCAAAACGATTTCTCCAGTTTTTGTATCAAGGTTCCCGGTTGGTTCATCGGCAAGTATAAGTGTTGGATTATTTACAAGGGCGCGTGCGATTGCCACTCGTTGAATTTGTCCCCCTGAAAGCTGATTGGAAAGATGCCCGAAATGGGTTTCTTCTAGTCCTGCATCAAACAGCGCTTTCTTCGCGCGCCTGTCTCGTTCGCCATCATGAATTCCTTCATAAACAAGCGGTAAGGAGACGTTGCGCAATACCGTTGCGCGGGGCAAAAGATTGAATGATTGAAAAACAAACCCAATCTTATCTCTTCGAATATCTGCGAGATTGTCATCAGAAAGGGTAGAAACATCTTTCCCGTCAAGAAAATATGTACCAGAAGATGGTTTATCAAGCGCCCCCAAAATATGCATAAGGGTTGATTTACCAGACCCTGATGGTCCCATAATTGCAACATATTCCCCATCTTTAATGGTAAAAGTTATTCCATTTAAAGCTTTAAAGTCTTCCGCGTCACTTTTATATATTTTAGTAATATTTTTTATTTCAATCATAGAAAGATTACATTCTTGGCGCCCCTCCACCTAATAAACTATTTGTGCTAGTTTTACTAGTGGTATTAGTAGTGCTACTAGTTATAGTGCTAGAAACAATTTGATCTCCCTCTTTTAACCCTGAAATAATTTCTGTATTCGTATCATCCGAAATTCCTATTTCCACAGTTACTTGATTTGGCTCCACACTAGAAGGTGTTCCTCTAGACCCTGTAGCAGGGGCAGCAAGTGGGGTAGTAAACATTTGAACATATTTTGTAGTGCCTTTGGTTTTTATTGCGCTAGAAGGAACAATAAGAATATCGGTTTTTGAATCAGTAATAATAGATGCTGATACGCTCATTCCTGGTTTTACTTGGTCATTTTCTGTGTCAAATGCAACTTTTACGGCATATGTTACAACTCCACTAGATACCGTGCCTATAGTATCAATTTCTACTACGGAGCCGGTCATAGACAAATTTTCTACGGCATCAAACGTTATG
This sequence comes from Minisyncoccota bacterium, assembly GCA_041650615.1. Classification (GTDB taxonomy): domain Bacteria; phylum Patescibacteriota; class Minisyncoccia; order Phycocordibacterales; family UBA9973; genus UBA9973. The sequence continues at coordinate 446,653 of JBAZKU010000001.1, read as the reverse complement.
ATTGCTTTTTCTCCAAGTTTTATTTTTGCTACATCCACTTCATTCATAGACAATGTGGCAATTTTTTGATTTGTAATTATTGAACCGAGTGTCCCAGAAGCAGTATCTCCGACTTTGGCTGTGATGCTCGCTATTATTCCGTCAAAAGGCGCGAATAAATAATAATTTAACAAATCATCTTTTGCATCTTGTAAAGCATTTTCTTTTTGTTTAAGAGATAATTCTGAAGTTTGTATATCTAGATTGTTGCTTATGGAAGTGTCTTTATAGCTTGTTATGTTTGTTTTAGCCGAAAAAAGGCTGGAAGTGTCCGCATTTATCTTACTTATATAATCAGAAAGAGTATCTTGGAAAGAAGAAAAATCAGAAGTTCTGCCTGTGTTTTGCGCCAAATAATCCACGTAATTTTTAGTACTATTTAAAGCATCGGATAAAGTAATAGTTACTTTATAAGTATCATCTATAATTTTTTCAATATCAGTTTCTGATGAACTATGGTCAAGTGTTCTAAAAAATACTGCATTTTCTTGAAAATCATTTTGAGCTTCATAATATAATTTTTCAGCCTTCCGTTTATAATCTACTGCTATGATACCGCTATCTCTAGCGGCATTATCTGAAAGGTTTGATTCATTTAAAATATCTTCAACTCCCGGGATGACAGATGATAAATCTAGAAATGTATTTGAAACGGCGTTAAAACCGTCATCATAAGCTCTTACCAGATCTGCGCTCAAATTTGTATCGGAGTTTTGGATTTTAAGTTTTTGTAGCGCTAAATTTGCATTTTCTAGATTTATTTCCGCATCCCGAATAGTTTTTTTTGCATCGGAATTATCAATTGAGAAAAGCGTTTTACCTTTTGTGACTTTATCACCGGCTTTTACGCCAACGTAAGTAATTGTACCGGAAACTTTTGCAGTCAAATCAATTTGGTTGGAGCTTTCAACTTGTCCGCTGGCGGTAACGGATGAAACTATTGTACCTTTTTGTACGGTAGTTGTTATGTACTGCGTCTCACCAGTGGTATTTGTGGCTTTTCCGTATCCCCAATAACCAATGAGTAAAATTACTATGAGAATAATGGTGCTAATAAATTTATGCAGAGTAATATAATTTTTAATTTTGTTTAAATAATTTTTCATATTATTTTATTGGTGCCGGTGGTGGAAAGACAGGCATATCACCTATGGGCATTATTCTTATAAACTTTGCTTCTATTTGACCTTGCTCGTTGGGATTTCCTATTACAACAACAAAATCATCTGTTTTTAAATCATTAGTTGCGACCTCTCCCTTCATTTTTTGTATTTGCGTGTCATCTTTTATCAAAATCACTTTTTCTGTATTGTCTTTATCTTGTACTATAATCGCGGGTAATTCTACTTTTATGATTTTCCCTGTTGCGCCATGGGCATTTGGAAAATTATCTTCGCCGAACATAGAACGATTGGGTCTCATTCCGAAATTTCGTTCATAATTTTCTCCCCAAGCGCGCCCAAAAGACGCCTTACGAAAACCGACAAAAATTCCAGCAGAAAAAACTAACATAGCAATTATAATAATTCCAATTCCAACCAAAACCCCAGTTGAAACCTTTGATTCAAAAACCCTTTTTATATCTTCATATATTTTTTTCATATATTTTTTTAATTAAAATGATAAGGTTGAAAACCTTGTAGAAAATAATTGACCTTTAATAATTTGTCTTGCCGCATATTTGAGCGATAAAAACAAAATGAAAACAAGCGAAAACGATAAAATAATACTGGTTGTTGGTAATGATTCGGCAATAGAAAACGCAAGTTCTTTCCAATAAGAGAAAATTGAATCGCTACTGGAAAAGACCAAAGAAAGATATTCATAAAACCCGGATTGCGCTAAGTCGCTGGATAATGCTTTCCAGGCAGGAACGATTCCTATTAAAGAGGCAACTCCGGCAAAAGAAAAGGTCCATAATTTTAGGCGAGCGATACGTTTATTGCGTACGGTTATACTATACCAAACATCTTCAGCTAAATCTGGAGTTTCTTCATATTTAGCTTTATGAAACGCTTTTATTAATTCTTTTTCCATATGTCTGTGTATATACGGTGAAAAATCTGTTTTTGGTGCATTAATCAATCATTTTTCGCAACAGGACAATTGCACGATGATGCTGACTTTTTACCGTATTCAAAGGTTTGTCTAAAACTTTTCCTATTTCGTCAAAAGTCATATCTTCTTGATAATGAAGCACTAGTATCGTCTTATAGTGTATTGGAAGTTTGTCCAATACTTTATTAAGTAGCATAGAGTCTTGCAATTTCTGCAAAGCTTCATCTGGAATTAATTCCTCATCCGGAATATTTTCTGAAAAAGAATTAATATTTTCACTGCCATCTTTATTAATACTTTCCTCCATATCAGAAAAAGATAAACTCTTTTTCTTTCTTAAAAAATCAGTGGCAGTGTTTTTAGCGATAGTAAAAATCCAGGTCTTGAAACTTGCTTTTGAAGGATCAAATTTATGCAAATTTTTCCAAACTTTTATAAAAGTTTCTTGAACCACATCAGAGGCGTTGTTTTTATCGGTCAAGCGCGCGGTAAAATTGTAAAGAGGGGAAGAATATCGGCTTATTAAGCCCTTAAATGCTTCTTGGTCGCCATTTTTATATAAAGCAATTATTTCTTCGTCATCCTCGTTAAATAACATATGCTAAATATAACATGAATTGTGCCCTCAGTAGGAATCGAACCTACATCGCAAACTCCGCAAGCTCGCATTCTATCCATTAAACTATGAGGGCTTCAAACAATTGAAGATTAGCAGTTTTTATTAAAAAACTCAAACTAGAAACCTAGAGAATCCATTATTTTTTCGGAAAGATGTTCCTTCATTTCTTCTTCAATGACATTATTTGAAAGCATGATTTTTTTTATTTCTTCTGCAAGATTCGATTGTATTGGTATAGAAATTATTGGCATAAATAATCTTTCTGATTTTATAAAAAGCGTAGGTTTTTTTCCCTCTTTTTTTACCCAAAAAGACTTTATATTTTCGTAAGGGTAAAGACGATTTTTAATTTTTAACCCATTTTCATTTAATTCGTAAAAAACTAAATCCGGTTTTTTAACAGCGAAAAATCCAAGTAATATTCCGCCTATGATTAGAAGTAGTCCAAAGAAATAGTTGTTATAAATAAATGAAGCGATTGAACTTGCCACAATAATAACACCGAGCGCCCAAAACCAATCATTGCCTCGTTCTTTTTCTTCATATTCCAGCGCAGTCCATTCTATTTTTTTTTCTCCATCCATTAGTATAATTATACCCCCACACCTATTTTATTCAAAATAGGGGCATACCCCAACCCCTGTTTTAAATCTAGTTAGTAGCCGATAAATCCCTTATATATTTATTATGAATTCAATAATTACGTAACAGATCCAAAATACTAAAAGCAAATAACCTTCTTTTTTTGATAGAATTCGTTCCGAACGCATAAATTTTAGCAATATAAACGAAGCAATTATCATGAATGCCCCTGTGATATAAACAATTTTTACCGGGAAAGAAAAAGGACTGATAAAAGAAAGAAGTCCGACGACAATAGTGGCATCCGCCAAAACCGATCCTAAAATATCGCCAATTGCCAGTCCGTCATCTTTTCTTTTTACCGATTTGAGAGAATAAAATAGTTCCGGCATCGTTGTTCCCAAACTAACTACAAGCATGCCGATAAGAAGCGGAGTCATTCTCAATTCTTGAGCTAGGGTGGTTGCTGAGGTGACCGTAAAATGTGAGCCGACCAGCAAAAGGGCCATGGCAAAAAGTAGCAGAAAAAAATTTTTACATTTATTTTTTCCATCATGCAAGGCAGTTGATTTGTCTTTGCTATTTTTAAAAACTATGTAATAAAAAATTATTCCGGCAATAATGAGAAAAATACCCTCAATGCGGGAATAGTGTCCGTTTAGTCCGAAAATAAGAGGCAGTAATAAAAAGAAAGGATATAAACGAACATCTTTCATTACCTTGCTTTCTATTTTTATTCCACGTCCGGCACAGATGATTAAAATAGCAAAAATGAGCGAGAGGTCGGCGACATTTGACCCGAATAAAGTACCAAGACCGAATTCCGGAATTCCCTTAAGGGCTGAATTTATTGATATAAGGGTTTCGGGTAAAATTGAAATAAAAGCGACAATAATAAAACCGACGACATATTTTGAAAGATGAAAACTCTCTGCCAGTTTGGCGGAATATTTTGTCGCCAGGGTTGCGCCCTTAACGACTAAAAATAACGAAAAAATAAATATTAAAAGGCTTTCTGTCATAAATCATTCTTCGCTTTTTAAATATAGCATATTTCACGATATTTTCATCCATCCTGAGTACACTGTATCAGGGTCGATTATTATTTTATAGGGCGTTTTATTTTGCCTAGAATTTTTTAATATAATCAATAATATAAAACTATACTTTAACAAAACCGAATTGTTTATTTTTTTTGGTCATTTTTATAAAATAGTTAAGTGTTTTTTGATATTTTTCTTTTCCTCGTGTTTTTTGTCCCTCAATGTATGCAATTCTAATTCGCTTGTATCCTTCAGGAAATTTTTGAAAATTTCTCCAAACTTGGCTATCGGCTTTTAATGATTTAATAATATCTATGGGGAAAATAAAAAGTGAACCCTTATTTTTTTGAGGATTAAAAACATGCGAGACGGCAGAAAGTCCTATTTTTGTCATTTTCTTGGCAGTGATAAGTTTATATATACGTTCTTTATTTACTTGAGATAAAACGCTTGTATTTTTTCGTACAGAAAATCTTTGAGCAAAACGCTCTTTATCAATATTTTTAACTATACTATCTATCCAGCCATAGCATAATGCTTCCTCTACTGCATCATCATAGGGAATACGGGGTTTGCCGGTTTTTTTACGAAAATAAACTAACCAAATTTCTGTTTTGCTTTTATGATTTTTGGCTAGCCATGCTCGCCAGGCTTTTCTATTCGTTATATATAAAGTTTTTCCAATTTTCATGTTTGCGGAGGCGGTGGTTCGGCTTCGACTCAAAATTTTCCCGTCGTAAAATTTTGGCCTAGCCACCGACTCATGGAAATTTTCTACTGAAAATTTCACATTCCGTCGTTCTCATCTCACACGCAAGCAAAGCAGTTTGCTTGCTCGCCTCCGCTTTTCGCGGGGCTCAAAGCGGAGGCGGTGAGATTCGAACTCACGATGGCTTTCGCCATGGCGGTTTTCAAGACCGCTCGTTTCAACCGCTCACGCACGCCTCCGTTTCATTACCTTACTTTATTTTAAGACTTTTCTCAAGCTTTGAAAACTAAAAAGCCTCCTCGCGGAGGCATTTTTAGTTTATTGATTAGCGGATTGATTTTGAGGTGCTTTTTTAGTAAAAATTCCCTGCACATCACTCCACTTCTTTTTGGCAATAAGGAAAATATATACAATATCTAAGATGCCGGCGGTATTAAGTACAAGGAGCGCTAAAAACCACCATTTTTCATCCCTTTTGCCCGCTATCCATAAGGAACATCCTTTCCAAAACAAAGTCCACACCAATAATATAATAGTAATATACCCCCACCCTCCACTAACTAAAAACGGATTTAATTGGTTCATCATGCACGCATTATACCAGAAATAAATTTTTTATGCTACCCCCACACTTATATTTGCAAAGCGCCAAAGGCGCGCAACGAAGTTGTATTGCAAATATAAGTGTGGGGGTGCTAGTATCTTACTATGCGTTTTTTAGGCATTGATTATGGGACTAAAAGGATTGGCTTGGCTACCTCGGATGAGGAAGGAGTGTTGGCTTTTCCAAAGGAAATCATAATTAACGATTTAAATGGTTTTAAAAGGCTGGATGAAATTATAAAAGGAGAAAACATTAAAGAAATTGTGATTGGAGAATCAGTAGATTTTTCGGGAAAATTGAATATTTTATCTGCCAGGATTGAAATTTTTATTAAAGAGCTGGAAGATAAATTTAAATTGCCAATTTATAAGCAGAAAGAATTTTTAACGTCAGTGGAAGCTCGCCGATCAAAAGATAATAAAGAAAATTTAAATAAATCACAAACGCATAGCAAATTGAAACAAATCAAAAGCGGACGCATAGACGCTTCTGCCGCCGCTTTGATATTACAGCGATATTTAGATAAAATAAACAATAGAATAAAATAATATGATTTCCATTGAAGATTTTAAAAAAATTGATATTATGGTGGGTAAAATTTTGTCGGCAGAAAAAATTCCCGATACGGACAAATTATTAAAATTATCTGTTGATTTAGCTGAAGAAAAACCAAGGCAAATAGTTTCAGGTATTTCACTGTATTTCCCTGATTGCAGTGTTTTGGTCGGCAAAAAATGTATGTTTGTCGCCAATTTGGAAACAAGAATAATTCGCGGAATTGAAAGCCAGGGGATGATCTTGGCAGTTTCTACCGAAGACGGCAAGTTTTCTTTACTTTTGCCTAATGAAGAAATTCCTACTGGTACGCGAGCAAAATAAAGGTTATAACCCTGTAGTAGAACTTTGTTAAAAGTTTCACTACGGGGTATAATATTCTAATGTTTAGAAATTTTTTTAAGAGATTTTTCCCAACGCCGAAATTTCTAGTGTTGCCGTCTTTTGGCTTGGACATTTCAGATGAATCCATAAAATTTGTGGAACTTATTAAAACAGGAAATAGCATTAAGGTGAATCGTTATGGAGAGAAAAAAATACCGTCAGGAATCATTGAATCTGGTAAAATTAAAGACCCCAAAAAAATGGAAGAAATTTTAATATCGCTTCGGAATGAAGAAGGACTGAAATCTGTTCGGGTTTCTTTACCAGAAGAGCAGGTCTATCTTTTTAATCTTAAACTGGAAAAATTAGGATTAGAAAATGTCAGAGAAGCGATAGAACTTTCTCTTGAAGAATATATACCAATCTCAGCGCAAGATACCATATTTGATTATGAATTATTGAGCGAAGACGAACAAAGTTTAAAACTACAAGTAGCCGCTATTCCCAAAAATGTAATTGAAGAATACCTGTCTATTTTTAAGAATTCCAAAATATCTGCCAAGTCGTTTGAACTTGAAGCGCAGGCTATTGTTAGGGCCGTTATTAAAAAAGGTGATTTGGAAACTTATATGATAGTAGATTTTGGTAAAAAACGCACCGGTATTTTTATTGTGTCCGGCGGTATTGTCATTTTTACTTCCACTTTAGATATGGGAGGGGTCATGCTTACCAATATAATTGAGAAAAATTTAAAGATAAGTTTTGAGGAAGCGGAAAAAAAGAAGAAAGAGTGTGGCTTAAAACGTGACGCTTCTAATCCCGAAGTATCTACCATACTTTTAAACGGTGTTTCTGTTTTGCGTGATGAAATAGTAAAACATTTTTTATATTGGCATACTCATAAAGACGAAGAGGGGAAAGACAGACCTCCGATTAAAAAAATAATTCTTTGCGGAGGGGATTCTAATTTAATAGGACTTTCCGAGTATTTTTCTGTCAGTACAAAAACAAGAGTGGAAATGGCCGATGTTTGGATAAATATCGGAGATACGGGGAAATATATTCCGGAAATAAATTTTAATCAATCATTGGCATTTGCTACCACCTTAGGGCTTGCTTTAAGAGATTTTGAACATGATTAATTTAATTCCAAATGAAGATAAGAAAAAAATGTCTAGAGATTTTTATCTCAGGCTTGCCTCTATTATTTTTATTATGCTGGGAATATCTTTCTTAATCGCTTCCGTCGCTATTTTACCATCATATTTTCTTTCTTCTGTGGAAGAAAATACCGTTAACGCAAGGTTAGAATTACAAACAAGCAACCCTGTCACCCCTCTTGATCAAAGTACATTGGCAGTTGTTAATGATTTAAAAAATAAGTTGGACTTAATTGAAAATACTCAAAAAAACAAATTGATCTTTTCCCAGAAAGTGATAAATGAAATTATATTAAAAAAAATGCCGAATATTAAAATTACAAGAATTGCTTACCAAAATAATTCACAAACAGGCAAAAAAATAGACATTGGCGGGATAGCGCCAAATCGTGAAATTTTGCTTTTATTTCGTCAAACACTTGAAGACGACATAGCTTTTTCAAAAGTTGACTTGCCAATTTCCAATTTTATACAGGGATCCAACATTAAATTTAGCCTAAGCTTAATTCCTTCATAATATGCAATTTATCTTTCAAAAAAAATCATTAATTTTCTCCATAATGCTTTTTCTCCTTTCCTGTTTTGTTTTTGTGTATTTATACATAATTATAAACAATAAAAAAGAGAGATCGCAACTGGCGCAAGAAAAGTGGCAGACAGAGGATGTGCAAAGAGAAAATACAAAATTCTTAGCTAATTTAATTAAAGAAATAGAGCCGGAAAGGATTTTACTTGAAACACATTTTGTGCGAAGTTCTGATGTTGTGCCCTTCTTGGATACAATTGAAAAATTAGCCAAAGAAGCAGGAGTTAAAGCTGAAGTTGTTTCTGTTACTCCTACGAAAAACAACTCTTCGCTTATGGTTGAAATGAAGGCCTTAGGAACTTTTGGAACCATTTATAAATTAATAACTCTTTTAGAAAACTCTCCATATGACCTTGAATTTGTTTCAGCAGATATTCAAAATCAAAATGGGGGAGATTTATCTGCTGATAAAAATAGCAAGTCCAAAGCTCCGCAATGGACAGCGACTTTTCAGATAAAGCTTTTGAGTTTTGTAAATTAGTAATTTAATAAATATGGATCCCGTTAGAAATTCACTAACGGGAAATAAAAAGAAAAAATTATAAATATTAAGATTTCTAACGGGATGGAAATAAAATTTTTGAAAAGGGAAAAAAGGTTCAGAAAAGGAGGGTTGGGGATTAAACCGGATCTTTATTGGAGGTATATTCTTTATATAACATTCATATTAATTATACTCTCTTTTGTGTTTGATTTTTATCTTTTTATAAAAATAAACAAGGAACCGAATCCGCCAGTTTTAAGTACCAATGAACGGGAAGCAATAAAAAAAGAAAGAATTGATAAAGTGCTGGAGTATTTTAAAGAACGTGAGAAGAAATCCATTGAAATTTTAAGTTCCCCTTCGCCTATTGTTGACCCATCGCTGTAATTTTTTTGTGCCCTCGGTAGGAATCGAACCTACATCAAGGCCTTAGAAGAGCCTTGTTCTATCCATTGAACTACGAGGGCTTGGTGCGCGGTGAGGGACTTGAACCCCCGACCTTCCCGGTGTAAACGGGTTGCTCTACCAACTGAGCTAACCGCGCATCTGTATCTAACTATGGCTATTCTAGCTTATTTTATATATTATTTCAATTATGAGAATTAAAATTTTATTCGAAGATTCTAATATTTTAGCCATAGATAAACCCTCTGGTGTTTCTGTGCATCCGGATGGGCGCAGTAAAGAAGAAACGATTACCGATTGGGTTGTTAAAAAATACCCCAAAATAAAAAATGTAGGCGAGCCGATTTTTTTTGAAGGCAAAGAAATAAAAAAACCAGGAATAGTTCACAGGCTAGATAAAGAAACTTCTGGAGTCTTGCTTTTGGTGAAAAACCAAAAAGCTTATGAATTTTTTAAAAATCAATTTAAGGGAAGAGAAATAAAAAAGACTTATCATTCTATTGTTTCCGGATTTGTAAAAAATGACCACGGCACGATAAATAAACCAATTGGGCGAAGTCCGAAAGATTTTCGCCGACATCTGGCTGGCCGCGGGGTAAGGGGAGAACTTCGCGAAGCAATTACCGAGTACAGAGTTTTGAAACGCTTTTTTACCGCTCCGGTAGTTCCTTTTTTGGGTGTCTCGCAGGCTGACGAGCCGAGAGGCAGCGCTCCGCGAGCACGCGGAGACAGCGACCCAAAAAAGAAAATGCCGGAGCGATTCTCTTATCTGGAAATTCATCCAAAAACCGGACGGACGCATCAAATCCGCGTGCATATGAAATATATAAACCATCCAGTAGCCTGTGATTCTCTTTATAATCCGAATGGATCTTGCCCAAAAGGATTAAAAAGATTGGCGCTTCATGCGAAGTCCATAGAATTTAAAAATTTAAAAGACAAAACAATAAAAGTAGAATCTCCTTTACCTCTTGAGTTCAAAAAAATAATAAATCTAAAATAAAAAAGGGTATCTGCACAGTAAATTGTGTAAATACCCTAGAATTTTTCCCTCACTCATCGTCATCACAAGGATTTATATGATGATGGACACCGAACGCAACTACTATTTTACGTGGAACTCTATCCGGCGCTATGAATCGGTCAATCTCATAACGTGGTATCACATCAACGTACCAATCTTCCTTGTTGATATAAGCAATAGTGCGGAAGTGGTCATATTCAAAATTGGATTTGTTCACCTTACGAATGAATCCCTCAACTCTATAATCTCCTTCACGAAAAAGCTTGTGTTTCTTGTTATACCACCAATGAATTGTGGCAGCGTGAACAGTTCCAACGCAAGATAGCAACAGTTTTTTAGTTTTTCTCAGAAATTTGAGAAAATCAAGAGTTTTTTCGGAATTATTCTCAAAAGGATATATTTCAGTTTTAGGTAATGATGGGATAAATCCCAAAACATTATCCGTTCTGACAAATATTTTTTGAGGATCTACATAGAAAACACTCTTATCTAAAGTTTCACTTGTGAAAAAGCTAAAGCTGGTATTTTGAACTTCGAGGGGAATCCCTTTAACAATATTCCTGATTATTGAACCATTAGGGTTCATTCTAGTGAAAAGAAGTTTCACAAAATTCCCTTCATTCTTTTTCACGAAAGCAAGCAACTCAGGAACGTGTCGCTTATATTCGTTGTTAAGCCTGATCAGTTCTTCAGGCTCGGTAGATAAATAGTTATTGTACTCAATTGTTACAGTTCTTATTTTAGTTGGCCTTTCCCTAATTCTCTGTACACTCAAGATATTTGTACTCATTTTTCCCTCCTTTTCTTTTAAAGAACATTGATTTATTTAATTTAACGATATTCTTTATAAGTTTAAAAGTCAATTTGACTGCCCAATTAATTTATTGCCAATATGATGTATAATATGCGTAATGCATAAGACGAATTTTTATAGAAAATCCCAAATTTGCCTTTGAAATTCGTTTATGTTAGATTAAAACGATTATGGCAGGAAATAAAATAGATAAAACTAAACTTACTTCAGTTGACGTGGAAGAAAGAAAAAAACTTGATTTCAACTCAGGGGATACTGTGCGCGTTTGGTCCAAAGTTTTAGACGAAAAAGGTAAAACGCGTTTGCAAGCCTTTGAAGGCATAGTACTAGCCAGAAAACATGGTACGGAAATCGGCGGGACTTTTACAGTCCGAAGAGTTGCTTCGGGTGTCGGGGTGGAAAGAATTTTTCCGCTTTATTCTCCAGCTATTGATAAAATTGAAATAACTAAAAAATCTCGCGCTCGCAAGTCTAAACTTTACTATGTTCGCGCTAAAGCGGTGAAAGACGTTCGCCGAAAATTGCGCTCAATTGTCTCGGAAGAAGAAATAGAAAAAGTAGAAAACTAAAAAACTCTTTATTTGGCATACTTTTTATAAACCGCGCATAATTTTCTGCTGAAAATTTACTATGCTCGGCTCGTCAGCCTGCGCAATGCTTTCTAAAAAGTACGCCCGCGACGAGTTTTTTAGTTTAAGTAACTATGCTAAAATCAAAAAATGCCCAGGTGGAGAAATTGGTAGACTTACTACCTTGAGGTGGTAGCGCCGAGAGGCATGGGGGTTCGAGTCCCCCCCTGGGCACAAAATAATTTGCTATAATTAACTTATGGAATTGAAAGATAAAGTAGTAGTCATTACAGGAGGATCAAAAGGATTAGGAAAAGCCCTAGCTTTGTGTTTTCTAAAAAATAGTTCAAATGTTGTTGTTTGTTCTAGAGATGAAAATGAATTTAAAAATTTAGAGAAAGGCATTTTGGGTATAAAAGCAGACGTTACAAAGGAGAATGAATTACAGAATATTGTAAATTTTACTGAAAAAAAATTTGGGAAACTGGATATTTGGATTAATAATGCCGGTATTTGGTTGCCACATTTGCCAATAGAGCAAACAGATTGGAAAAGAGCTCACGATTTGATTGAGGTTAATTTATTTGGCACAGTATATGGATCTAAGGTTGCTCTTGTTCAAATGAGGAAACAAGGTTTTGGATTAATAGTAAATATTCTTTCAACAAGCGCTTTGGAAGGTAAAATAAATGAAACAGCATATTGTGCAAGTAAATTTGCTGCAATGGGATTTACGAAATCTCTTAAAAAAGAGGTAGATGGGAAAAATATTAAAGTAATTTCAATTTATCCTGGGGGGATGCAAACAAATTTATTTGATGAGCGTAAGCCGGAAAATTATAATGAATTTATGGACCCGAATTTTGTTGCCGATAAAATTATAGAAAATCTTAAAAAAGAAACCCCCGAAGAAGAATTAATTATAAGACGTTAATTTTAAATTATGCTCTATACCAGAAAGGGGGACAAAGGAACAACTAAAACATTCGGATGCGACCAGCGTATTTCCAAAAGTTCGGTTATCGCCGAAGCTCTCGGCTCACTGGATGAAATAAATTCCTTTTTAGGTTTTTGTAAAGTAAAAGCTAAAAAAGAGAAAATTCTTATCGGCAAATTAGAGATGGGTCAAGCAGTTCACGATATCCAGAAAAATTTATTTATCATTCAAGCAGAACTCGCTGGGGCATCTATGTCTATTGATGAAGAGAAGATAAAAGAAATAGAAATCATTATTGATTCCATAGAAAAAGAACTTCCACCTATAAAAACCTTCTTTATTTCCGGGGGGACGGAATTAGCAACGCTATTTGATATCTCTCGCACTATTTCTCGCAGGGCGGAAAGGAGAGTAGTGGAAGTAAAAGAAGAAAACAAAGTATCTGTCAAAGAATCCACTCTGGCATATTTAAATCGTCTTTCAAGTCTCCTTTATGCTTTTGCCAGATTGGTAAACCATAAAGCTGGCATAACAGAAAAAAGCCCGGATTACAAATAGAAATTACAAAAATTCAAAAGATTTCTGAGCCTTCGCCCTCGGGGACATAAGGACAGGGGACCAACACGACTCTTAAAATCTTTTAATTTTTATAATTTTTTAAAGTGGCTTTTATCTATCTTTTTTGGTATAAATAGCAACGTATGGTGCCTATGGTGTAACGGTTAGCACTAGGGTTTGTGGAACCCTCAGTTCGAGTTCAAATCTCGATAGGCACCCACACCAATGTTTTTATTGCAGACTTTTAGAAATCCTAATTTTAAGTTGGGCTAGTGCTCTGCCGTCCTTCTTTAAAGAAGCTTCTCTTTTTCTAGCTTCAGCTTCATTGAAATATGATTCGTAATATCTAAGTTCAAAAGGACGGCGACCTTTAGTAGATTGAACCCTACCAGTATTATGTTCTAAAAGTCTGCGTCGTAAATCGTCAGTTGAACCAAAATAAATATTATCATCTTTTTTACTTTTTAAAATATAAACATAAAACATGCATTCTATTATATGATTTATGACTATAAAAATATAGGTGTGGGTGTAGGCACCCAATTTGATAATTTCTTCTAATTACATAAAAAGTAGGGAATATTCAGACCCTCTTGACAAATTTTTGTATTTGTATAATATACTTAATGGGAATGGCTCTTTTAAATATCTTTAAATAACAAGCAAAAAAACAATAAGCAGGGAACAGGCTCACTTTTCCACATTCACACAGTTTAACAAACTTTTATGAAAGGATGTTTTATGAAAACGACATTCAAAATCCTCACGGTTTTGGCGGCTATTTTATTGGTCGCAAGTACTTGTTTCGCTCAGGCACCCAAAAGTACCACTATTAATCTGTCGTTGTATCTCAATGAATATATTGAAACTATGCCCGGCCCGGTTAATGTGAATCTTGGTACTACCACACATCAGTCTTATTATGGCAATGAAGAGTGGTACTACAATACCTCGCCGCAAAGTTGGAATATAGCTTATGCTAATTGTCCATTTTCAGTTACCGTAGCAGGTGATAATCCGGCGGGTCAGGGAAAACCACGATTCGCTCGGCAAGAAGTTGGACCGCATTCTAATGGCTATGATGTCATTCCGACTCTTTATTCCATCTATTTTACGACCAACGGCGTATCGAATCTCTTCTATGGCACTTGGCTTCAGGGAGCTCATCAATTCCCATATACCAAACAATATGCCGAAGCACCGCACAATGGTCAAGTTAAAATGGATCTGAATATTTGGGCTAATGCAACTATCGCTAGTGAAGCTGTTCCAGTAAGACAAACTTTAATCAACCCTGCCTACACATGGGATAAATCGGCCGACGCCGGTAATTATACATGTAATATGACTGTCACACTCGGCGCGTTTTAAAATTTTTCACCCTGTATTGCTGATTCCCTTTATCTGTTCCCTTGCTTGTTTTTATATAAAGCGTTCCAATTGGAACGCTTTTTTTATTTTTTACTTTAAAAGAGTTTATTTAAAAGCTATTGACAATTAGGTATATATTATGCTATTATCCACAAGTAAATTATAAGATCTTTGACATAATAATACACATAAAGAAAGGAGTGATTATAGTGAAAAATAAAAGTTTCGCTTTTATTTTGTGTTTTTTTATTTTTTCTTTCAGCTTGCTTTCGCAAGAACAAATCAAATTAGCGAACATTAACAAGCCGGGAGATGTAGTAATTTCAGAAAAAATAGGAATTGTATTGGCCGAAAATTTATTTGGTCCGCACAAAGTGGTTTTTTCCGGCAATAGTCCGGGAAGTCCTGTTCCTGTTTTATCCAGAGAAGAAAAAAGTAATTCAGGCGGAAAAAATTCTTTTGATAAATTAGTAATACTATTTTCAGGGAAAATATATTCTCCGAATATGGCAGAACCGATTTTATTTGAGAACAAAACCGCCGAACAAATTGTTCTTCTTGAAATTCCTGTTTTTCCAACTATTCTTGAACAACCGTTTAATCTTTATTTGGATTTAAAAATTCAGACAGTATCAAAACCGATCAACAACAAACTTTCGGATGATGCCGGAGAATATTTGGCTGTTCTTAACCTAACACTAACAAAACTCTAAGGAGGTAAAAGTGAAGAAATTCATAAAGAACATTATATTGTTGTTTTTTTGTCTGTCGCTGATAAATATAGCTAAGGCTGTTAAAGTGAGTCCTGTAAAAGTGGAATTAACAATTCCAAGAGGACAAAGTCAAAATATTACTTTAACTGTCACTGGGTCTAAGGGAATGAATACCGAAAACCTAATGATTTATCCGACTGATTTATCAATCAACAAGATGGGTGTTTATACTTTTGAAAAAATGGGTAATTCCAAATTTTCAGCTGTATCGTGGATTAAATTAGACGAAACAAGACTTGCTTTAAGCGAGGGTCAAAAAAAAGAACTAAAATTTAAAATCTCTGTACCACTGAATGCTCAACCTGGCGAATATTATTCAATTATTATGATTGAACCAGTAGGTGCGACCAGGATAGAGGTTAAAGACAAACCTATGGCAATATATTTCAAATCAAGAATTTACGTTGCCATTATCTTAAACGTGCCGGGTAGAATTTATGAAAAAAAAGCTCAGGCTAGTTCAGCGGAAATGATCCCTGTCAATAAAGAATTGATTCAGGAAATCAAAAACGAGACAATAAGTGGTAGTTACAAAGATGATCATCAGTTGTTCTACGCGTTGCCAAATTTTGAACAACTCGCGGAAAAAACTCTAATTGTTTCGACTTTCAGAAATATCGGCAATTCTCATCTTTTTGTTTCTGGTATAGCAATTATCAGAAGTGAAGACAAAAGAACGAATTTCGGCCAGGTAAAATTGCTGGCTATGGGAAATCCAAAAGATGAAGTATTTACTTTTCCGGGCGACGAGAGAAATTTTATCGGAGTCTGGGATAAAAAATTACCAAAAGGTAAGTATGTAGTTGATGTAATGTTTGATTATGGGAATAAAGTCAAAAAGGCAATTTCCCAAACAGCCTTCTCAATTAATCGAAAAGTTCACATTGACGAAAATAAAACCGGATTTCTGGTTGTTGAGAAAAAAGTTGATATACAGATTCCTGTCGGAGCATTAAGAACAAAGGTAGTCAAAGTTTTTAACAGCGACTGTCGGCCAATTAATGTTTCTTTTGTTTCTGATTCTTGGATTAAGGTTGAGCCACAAAGCTTAACCATTGAACCAGGGAAGAGTAAAGATGTAAAACTAATTGTTTCCAATGATGGTAAGTCTCCAAAAAGGACGACAATTATTGTGAAACCTGACAGAGGGTTGGTTTCAGAAATAAGTTTATCAGTGGAAGAAAAATCCAAAATCACAAAAAAAATCACAAAGAAAGAGAGGCCTAAATGAAAAACCTATTTATGGGTTTGTTAATTTTTTCAACTATCACTCTTTTGGTGGGTTGCTCAAGCAATCTTACCAAACCGGAAGCGCTTCCAAAAATGCTTCCGATCAAGTCTCAGCCAACGTTGACCACAAAGCAAATTCAAGAGCTTGAATCAGCTGAAGCCAAAAAAGCGGAAGAAAAATATTCGGAAATCAAAAAAAAGAGAAACGAACGGCTGAAGTCTCAGCCCAAAGTCACAAATGTTTTCACCGGATCTGATATAAAAGAAGTTTTATTAGATATTGCTACACAGACGAAAACCAATATCATTGTTGATGAATCGGTTCAAGGAACGATTTCTGTTTCCTTTATTAATACCCCTTTGGAGGCTGCTCTTACTCAGGTTCTTTCTGTCGGCGGATTTAATTTTCGCTGTATGGAAGGTTATTATATAGTAGGAAAAGCTATCCCAGAAAATTTGAATTTTGGCCAACTTTCCAGTACAAGAGTTATCACAACTAATCAGGAAGCCATAAAAGTAGTGGATCAAATTTCGGAATATTATAAACAGTATATGTCTCCTTCAAAAACCGGGAACAGTCTAACTTTAACTGGACCATCGGACGTACTGGATGAATTGGAGAAGGTTATTGCTATAATTGATAAAACAAAACGACAAATTGAAGTTTCGGTGCGATTTGTTTTATTTCAATGGAGCAAGGGGACTAATCTTGGAATGCAATGGGGGGATATTAACCTCGGCGCACTAGGAACAGGAGAGTTCAAAAAAGAAGTCCCCGGTATTTTTGTGGGAAATCTCACTGGGCAATTAAGCAATTTATTAAAAGCCAATGGCTATGAAGCCAAGATGAACATAATTGCTGAACCGCGGATAGTGGTAGAAGACGGAAGTGAAGGGGAGATCAAAATAACCCAGGAAGACTTATACTTAATTCTTTCTGGGGGTGGTGCCTTTTATAACTATTTCACTACAAAAGAAGTGGAAACAGGCATCAAAATGAAGGTCAAACCTTTTATTTCTCGCGATGGAATGTTGAGAATAGTTCTCAACCATGAAATCTCCGATATCATCGGGGAAAGAAAATTTGAGAACAATGGCAGCTCTCAGAATCTTCCCAGTACTGCTCGTAGGTCGGAAACGACAACTATTAGAGTCGAAAATGGCAAAACAATTGCCATTGGTGGACTTTTAATGCAGAGTAAGCAAGATAACGCGGATGGGATTCCTGGACTTTCGTCTATACCGGCTCTTGGGAGCACCGTATTCGGCGGTTTGAAAAAATCGCAAGAAGATACGGAATTGGTAGTTTTTGTTACACCGAGAGTCATTCAATAGTTCTTTAAATCGTTCGTTAACTTAAAAAAATTTTGTTAACGACAAACAACAAGGGCTGTCAGTTTATAAACTGACAGCCCTTTTTTATTTCATTGAATTACCCCAATTTCAAAATATACTCCATATGTGCTAATATAAAAACGATGCTTTCAAAAAGTATAAAAGAAACCGAAAAAATAGCCAAAATATTTCTTAATAAGTTGTTAAAAAATGAAAAAAGGTCACGAGGCGCTTTGATTGTGGGTCTTTCCGGGGATTTAGGTGCCGGGAAAACGGCGTTTACAAAAGCTATAGCTAAACATCTCGGAATAAAAGACAAAGTTTTCAGTCCGACTTATGTGATTATGAAAAAATACCCGATTGGGCTGAAAGATTATAAATTTTTTTTCCACTTTGATGTCTATCGTTTGGAAAATGAAAAAGAGTTGTTACATTTAGGCTGGGAAGAAATTATTAACAATAAGGAACATTTAATTTTTATTGAATGGCCGGAAAGAATATCTAAAGCCATGCCGAAACATTCAAAATTTATTTATATCAATCATAAGAATAATAAACAAAGAGAATTTAAATTAAAGTAATTCATTTTATGAATGAAAATATTTGGAATGATGAAAATCTTATAAAAGTTTTAAATGAAAATGATGTTGTAGTCATGCCTACTGATACTATTTATGGAATTGTTGGAAAAGCTTTTAATAAAGATGTAGTAGAGCGTATTTATAAAATACGTGAAAGAAGTCCTGATAAGCCCTGTATTATATTAATAGGGAATATTGATGAACTGAATAAATTTTCAGTAGTTTTGTCTAAAAAGCAGAAAGAAATAACTAAAGAATATTGGCCCGGGCCAGTGAGTGTTATTTTAGATTGTCCTGATGATTCATTTAAATACCTACACCGTGGCACAAAAACATTGGCATTTCGTCTGCCTTTGTCTGAGTTTTTGCAAAACTTACTTTTAAAAACTGGTCCGCTTTTAGCGCCATCCGCAAATAAAGAGGGGATTACTCCTGCCCTAAATATCAAAGAGGCAAAAAAATATTTTGGGAATTCTATTGATTTATACATAGACGGAGGAGAATTAAAAGGGGAAGCATCAAAACTCATTAAACTTAATAATGGCAATTCTATTATTGTGCTTAGGGAGTAAAAATATGTCATAATTAAAATATGAAAATAGCCAAGAATTACGATTTAATCAAATTGAACACCTTCGGAATATCTGTCCGGGCCAAGTTTTTTATTGAATTAAATAACGAATCTGATTTAAAAGAACTTTTTGAGTCTCCGGAATTTAAAAATAGCGAAAAATTATTTTTAGGCGGAGGAAGTAATATTTTATTTACCAAAAATTTTGACGGAATTGTTGTTTTAAATAAATTGAAAGGGATAGAAATAATCAATGAAACTCCTGAAAATGTTTTTATAAAATCCATGGGAGGAGAAATGTGGCATGCTTTGGTCATATTTACGGTTGACCGCGGACTTTGGGGAATTGAAAATTTATCTCTTATTCCCGGGACAGTCGGAGCTACGCCTGTGCAAAACATCGGGGCATATGGGGCGGAGCTGAAAGATGTTTTGGAAAATGTTGAAGCGTATGAAATAGAAACAGGAGAAAAAAGGATTTTTAACAAAAAAGAATGCGAATTTGGTTATCGTGAAAGTATTTTTAAAAATAAATTAAAAGGAAAATATTTTATTGCAAGCGTTACCTTGAAATTGGATAAAAAGAGAAATGAAAATATAAATTATAAAGCCTTGCAAGAATATCTGGAAAAAAATAAAATTGAAATCAAAAATTCTAAAGATATAAGCGATGCTGTTTCTTTTATACGCAAAAGTAAATTACCCAATCCTGCCATTATTGGCAATGCCGGAAGCTTTTTTAAAAATGTTTTTGTGACAAAGGAAAAAATAAATAGTTTACTTTTAACCTATCCAGATATGCCTTTTTTTGAAGAGAATGGAATAATGAAAATTCCAGCCGGTTGGCTGATTGAACAATGCGGGTGGAAAGGGAAAAGGGTAGGAAATGTAGGTGTGCATGAACGTCAGGCATTGG
The DNA here is from genome assembly GCA_041650615.1 of Minisyncoccota bacterium. Taxonomy (GTDB): domain Bacteria; phylum Patescibacteriota; class Minisyncoccia; order Phycocordibacterales; family UBA9973; genus UBA9973. The sequence goes on along the minus strand of JBAZKU010000001.1, from coordinate 426,806 downwards.
TGTTGGTAAATTATGGCGGAGCTACCGGAGAAGAAGTAAAAAATTTATCCGAACAAATAATCGCTTCAGTCTATTCCAAGTTCGGTTTAATGCTTGAAAAAGAGGTGAATTTGATTTAACGAAATTCTCGTGTATAATTAACCTATTATTATAAGATAGGTTTTTTCCGCTGAAGGCGGGACCAACCTAAGATTGAAAAGAGAAATATGAATAAAAATATAATTTGGTGGTCTTTGATAGTAATTATTGTTATAGGAATTTTAGTCTTTATTACAATTAATAATAAAAATACAATGCCAGAAGAACAAGTTACAAAAGTAGGAGATACTGTTTCTGTAAATTATACGGGAACATTGGAGGATGGAACCGTTTTTGATTCCAATATTGATCCAAAATTCGGACACGTAGAGCCTTTTATCTTTAAATTGGGAGCCGGACAGGTTATTCCTGGTTGGGAAAAAGGAATAGTGGGGATGAAAATTGGCGAAAAAAAATCTCTCAAAATCCCGCCTGAAGATGCTTATGGGGAGACTGGGGCAGGTGGAGTAATTCCTCCGAACGCGACAATTAATTTTGAGGTTGAAATTTTAAAAATTAATTAAATTAATAGATTATCCCGTAGGTGATGCGGGTAAAATATATGAATCCCGTTAGAAATTTACAAAACGGGAATAAGTTATAAATTTAATATAAATCAACTATTTTTATATATAAAAATATGTGTATAAATAGTATGATTTCTAAACGGGATGAATATATCAACGGAACTCAAAATAAAATTATATCGCGGGTTTGAAATTGCCTTAATCGCTTTTTTAGTTGCCATTGCGGTTAGTTTTTTAGCTGAAAATAAAAATAACAATAGACCGGAAAATACAATATCTTTTTCTGGACACGGAGAGGTTACAGCAGTTCCCGATATTGCTAATATTTATTTCACTATCAGTCAAGATGCTAAAACAGTCAAAGAAGCCCAAACTCTGGTTGCAGAAATTGAGAAGAAATCTCTGGATTTTTTGAAAGAGAATAATATTCCTGATAAAGATATTAAAACCACTAATGCTTCTTTTTATCCAAAATACGAATATCAATACAATACCAAAGCAGCAATACCCTATACGGAATATAGTTATTCGACCAGACCCGAGAAAAGAGTTATTGTTGGTTATACCGCATCTGAAAGTATAACCGTAAAAGTTAGGAATACTGATGATGTAGGTAAAATTATGCAGGGACTTGGCACGCTAGGCGTTTCTGATTTAAGCGGACCTAATTTTTCCATAGATAATGAGGATACACTAAAAGCAGAAGCCAGAAAAAAAGCAATTGATAATGCCAAAGAAAAAGCAAAAATTTTGGCTAAAGATTTAGGCGTTCGACTAGGAAAGATTACTTCCTTTAGCGAGTCCGGCAATTATCCAGTGATGTATAGTGCTAAGGCAACGATGGATAGTGTTAGCGAGTCTGTCCCGGCTCCGGTTGAAATACCGAAAGGAGAAAATACAATCAGTTCGGATGTCACGATTACTTACGAAATAAAGTAAGCATGGGTTGACTATTTCTAAGAAAAGAGTAATATTAAAAAAGCCCTTGAAAGGGGGCTTTTTTAAAAAATGTCAAAAATTACCGAATATTTAAAAGAAACAAAAACAGAATTAAAACATGTAATTTGGCCAAACAGACGTCAAACTATTTATTATACTCTAATTGTGGTTGTATTATCTGTTCTAGTAGCCTATTTTTTAGGCATTTTTGATTTTATTTTCTTACAAGGCTTGCAAAAAATAATTTCTTTCTAAATTAACATGAAACAAGAAACACAAGGTACTAGAAATTGGTATGCTATCCATACTTATGCCGGATACGAAAACGTTGTTCTTCGCAATTTGAAGCAGCGTATTGATTCTCTGGGCATGAATGACAAAATTTTCAATGTTATTGTACCAATTGAAAAAAAAATAAAAATAAAAGCGGGCAAGCGTGTGGAAGTGGAGGAAAAAATTTATCCTGGCTATGTGCTTGTGGATATGATTGTGACAGATGATTCTTGGTATGTTGTTCGCAATACTCCACGGGTTACAGGATTCGTCGGCGCTGGAGTAAATCCAGTTCCATTGAAAAGCGAAGAAGTTGAATATCTGTTTAAGAAAATGGATACAGGTACAATTAAACACAATATTGATATTGCCATAGATGAAACAGTTTTGATTGTGGATGGACCTTTTAAAGATCTTGAAGGCAAGGTAAATTCTGTTGATAATGAACGTGGAAAAATAAAAGTGCTTGTTTCAATATTCGGTCGTGAGACTCCGGTGGAATTAGACTTTTTACAAGTAAAAAAGGTCTAAAATTATACCTGTCCCGTATTAAATTTTTGATTAAGTAAAATTAAAAAAATAGACAAAAAAAGGGAAATAGTATAGATTAAGATTATTCATTATAAATAAAATTTTAGTACTGGGATGGCAAAAAAGATAACAAAAAAGATAAAATTACAAATCCAAGCTGCTAAAGCGACTCCGGCACCACCGTTGGGGCCTGCGCTTGGACAAGCAGGGATAAATATAGGAGACTTTGTTACCAAATTCAATGCGGCGACTGCTAAAATGGCGGGGGATAAAGTTTCCGTAAATATTACGGTTTATGAAGACCGAAGTTATGATTTCGTCATAAAAACTCCTCCGGCTACAGGGCTTATTTTAAAAGCGGCAGGAATAGAAAAAGGCTCTGGCAAAAATGCTACCGAAAAAGTCGGAAAAATCACCAAAGCTCAAGCTTGGGAAATTGCCGAAAAGAAAATGAAAGATTTGAATGCCAAAGATAAAGAAGGGGCTATCAACATCATCGCCGGCTCTGCTCGGTCAATGGGGATAGAAGTTAAAGATTAAAAATTTTTAGATAAAAAGCCAACCGAGAAATCTGTTGGCTTTTTTGTTTTTTGGGAGTATATTTATGATATGAAAAAGGTTACTAAAACAAGAAAACAACAAGCTCGCAAACAGCGTATTTCCTGGGATGAATGTTTTATGCGTATTGCGCATGTTATTGCTGAAAGATCTCCAGACCCATCTACTCAAGCAGGGGCAGTTGTAGTTAATAAAAATAATGTTGTTCTTGGAATCGGATATAATGGTTGGCCTAGGGGCATTGGGATTGATAATCTTCCTTGGGAAAGAGAAGGTGATTTTGAAAACACAAAATATGCTTATGTCTGCCATGCTGAAGAAAATGCAATTTATAATGCTAATAATTCCACAGCAAATTGCAAAATATACTGTACTCTGTTTCCATGCAATGAATGCACAAAAACTCTTATCCAAAATGGAATAAAAGAAGTTATTTATGAAAGTGATAAGTACGCAGATACCCCAATAGTAAAAGCTTCAAAAAAAATGTTGAGGTTGGCAAAAATTCCTTTTAGAAATTATATAAGAAAAATTTAAACTTATGTCTAAAATAATTTTAGCGATAGTTGGGTTGCCAGGAGCTGGTAAAACCGAAATCGTCGAGTATCTAATGAAAAAAACCGGCTGGCCAAAATTTTATTTTGGCGACATCACCTTTGATGAAATGAAAAAGATTGGGTTAGAAGTAAATGAAGCAAATGAGAGAAAAACCAGAGAAGAAATTAGAGCAAGATTAGGGATGGGGGCTTATGCGATTTTAAGCATCCCAAAAGTTAAAGAATTATATGAAAAATCCAGTGTTTTTGTTGAAAGTCTCTACTCTTGGGAAGAATATCTAGAGATGAAAAAAGAATTTGGAAATATATTTAAAGTATTAACAGTATTTGCTTCCCCAGAAAAAAGAATAGAAAGACTTTGCAATCGTCCACTGCGCCCTCTTAAAAGAGAAGACGTTATATCCAGAGATTATGCTCAAATAGAAAATCTCCACCAGGCAGGACCCATAGCTCGCGCTGATTTTGCTATTATAAACGAGGGAACAAAAGAGGATCTATATAAGCAATTAGACGAAATAATTAAGAAAGTTTCTTAATATATTCTACAAATTCCAAATCGTATTGATTTAAAGCGTCCTTCGGGCGTTTTTCACTTTTTGTTTTTTGCCAGATACTCGGGTCTATAAGAGGGAAAAACGTGTCAGCATCGGGGAACTCCGCATCCACATGCGTGATATAAAGTTTGTCAGCCCTATCCATAAATAATTTATATATTTGTCCTCCGCCGATTACAAAATTTTCATCGTTTTGGTCCGAAGTTTTGTCCAATAGATAAAAAAGATCATTTACTGAATGCACAATTTCAACTCCTTCTGATTTAAATAAATTATCTAGCGTCAGAACGATATTTCTGCGGTTCGGGAGTGGACGTTTAAGGGATTCAAAAGTTTTTTGACCCATTATCACTGTGTGCAGGGATGTCTTTTCTCTAAAATGTTTCATATCCGCGGGCAAATTCCAAAGAAGTCCGTTCTTTTTTCCAATTTCATTATTTTTACCAATGGCGACAATGATTGATATGCTCATAAAATTTTTCCTGCCCCGTACTGAGCTTGCTCTAGTTCGGGGTTATACTGCTATTTCAAATGGAATCCTAGGATAACTTTCATAATTTATAATTTCTGAATCCGTATATTGCCAATCAAAAATAGATTTGAAATTATTTGTCTTGATTTGTGGCAATTTATATTTTTTTGGATCTCGAGTAAGCTGTTCTTTTAAACCATCAATGTGATTAAGATAAATATGCGTATCAGCCAAAAAACCAATAAGCATTCCTTCTTCCAGTCCGGTTTCCAGGGCGAGTAAATGTAAAAGAGTTGCATAGCTGGCAATATTAAAAGGCAAACCAAGAGCCACATCTACGCTACGCTGATTCCAAAATAAATTCAGACGATTATTAATAACTGTTACTTGGAAGGCATAATGACAATATGGTGGAACCGCTTTTTCAATATCCAACGGATTCCAAGCTAGTACCAGCATTTGTCTACTGTCTGGTTTTGTTTTTAACATTTCTACCATCCGTTTCAGTTGGTCAATTCCTTGTCCTGTGTAATCTGTTTGATAGTCCTTATATTCAGCGCCAAAATGTCGCCATTCCCAACCATAAATTGCACCCAAATCTCTTTCAGCCAACATTTTCTTTTTTGTTTCTTCATCATGAGCGTAAGGAATTTTTAGGGGGGTACACCATTCATCCCAAATATGATTATTCCTGTCTTGTAACCATTTTTTATCGGTAATTCCCTTAATAAAAAACTCCAATTCGGAAGCGATTAAACGGAAAGGAGTTTTTTTGGTAGTTAACAATGGAAAACCATTTTTCATATCATGTTTAAAAATTGCTCCGGCTATAGCCAAAGTACCTGTCCCAGTACGATCGGTTTTTTTCTCTCCGTTTTCCAAAACATTTTTTACAATGTCTAGGTAAGCTCTCATAGAGACATTATAGCGGGTTTTAAAAATAAACGAAACTAAAAAAAGTTGACCCGGTTAGTAGAACTTTACGATGTGCGAAGCACTGCATCCAAAGATGCGTCGTAAAGTCTCACTACCGGGTTGACAAAATATAGTAGAAATGCTATTCTTTAAACATCATTCTCGACTATATTACATATTGGGAGTGACCCATTATGTATACACATCGACTATCCGGTCCGAAGAAATTTGGGTGTCCAAAATTTAATTCTAAAAAGAATTTTAAAAATAATAATCGTCCTAAAAAGAGAGGTTTTTCTGAGCACATAGATTTTTCTCGCTTTATTAAAAAAGGGCAACAAATTGAAGAAAAACCTTATGTTTCAAAGCATACCTTTATAGACTTTCCTTTTAATCCGCAAATTCATAAAAATATTGCCAGAGCTGGATTTATAAATCCAAGACCAATTCAAGACCAGGCTATTTTCTTTGTTTTAGAAGGGAAAGATGTTTTTGGTATGGCCAATACCGGCACAGGTAAAACTGCAGCATTCATGCTTCCTTTAATAGAAAAAATTGTTAAAACTAAAGGACAAAGAAAAAATGAAAAAGTATTAATTATGGCTCCAACCAGAGAGCTTGCCATGCAGATAGAATCCGATTTTCGCGCGCTGGCTTTTGGTTTGGGAATTTTTTCCGTGGCTTGTGTCGGGGGATTACCGATAATGAGACAGATTACAGAAATAAAAAGAGGAGTATCGTTTATTATTGGTACGCCGGGACGCATAAAAGATTTGATAAATAGAAAAGTATTAGATTTATCTACATGCCACAGTGTGGTGCTGGATGAAGCAGACAGAATGCTGGATATGGGCTTTCGTGATGATATGGTTTTCATACTTGGAAAAGTTCCTAAAGAAAAACGTCAAACTCTTTTCTTTTCGGCGACACTTTCTGCGGAAGTAAAAAAATTAACCACAGAATTTCTCAAAGACCCTGTTTTTATCTCCGTAATCTCCGGAGAAACAGCCAAAAATATTGACCAAGATATTATTCGCACTAGAAGCAAAGAAGAAAAACTTGATAAACTGCACGAAGTCTTAAAAAGAGAAGGTTCAGATAAAGTTTTAATTTTTCGAGAAATGAAACATAGCGTGGATTCTCTCACCAAAGACCTTTCTCGCTTGGGATTTAAAGTGGGCTGTATTCACGGCGATAAAAGAAGCCGCGAACGTATTCGCACCTTGGATTTATTTAAAAAAGACCATATCAACATTTTAATAGCGACCGATGTCGCTGCTCGAGGACTGGACATTCCAGATGTCACACACGTTATCAACTATGATGTTCCACAAACTTACGATACCTATGTGCACCGCATCGGCCGCACCGGCCGTTCTGGCAAAAAAGGGATAGCATTGACATTTGTGTAGAATTGTCGTATACTTCCTAGCGAAATCCATTGGCTGTTCATTATTTGAAAGGGAAGCAAGATCATGGGTAAAAATATAAAAGTACTATGTCCTTCTTCCGATATTGAAGAAAGAACTTCAGAAGAAAAGAAAGTTAGTAATTCTGAGATTACCCCCATAGTTCTTTTGGATCAAGAAGGAGGAGGAGAAGAAGGAAGAGAAGAACGTATTTTTGAGGGAAATTAAAGCCCCCTGGGAAAGCCTTAAGCTTTCTCAAGGGGCTTTTTCATTTTTATTTCACCAACCCAGTTTTTTTGAGAGTTTTATAGATGCCGTTTTTTTTGATGGTGCGCATGCCACGAGTAGAAACTTCTATATTTACAGTTTTATTTAATTCAGGCACAAAAATTTTCCTCTTTTGAAGATTTGGATATTTTCGGACTCTGCCGGTCGGGTTGAATTTAGTAGCACGAGTTCTATTTGAATACCCGCCACCAATTATCGGACCCTTTTTTGATATTGCGCATGTTTTCATATTGTAGTTCTAGTATGCTATCATAGAAAGAACGGGTTCGCAACTTTTAGATTCATATGGATACAATCTTTTTTATTGTTATACTTATAATGTCTGTCGTGATCCATGAAGTTTCTCATGGTTTTATTGCTTTGCGTTTTGGCGATAAAACAGCTCTTTATGCTGGACGTCTCACCCTGAATCCTCTTAAGCATTTGGATATTTTTGGTTCTATTATTTTACCGGCATTTCTTATTTTAACTCATTCTTCTTTTTTATTCGGTTGGGCCAAACCAGTGCCATATAATCCGAATAATCTTACTAATAGAAAATGGGGAACTATCGCCGTCGCTTCGGCGGGAATTTTGGCAAATCTTTCCATGGCTATTTTCTTTGGCCTTATTCTTCGTTTTTCCATCAATAGCGCAGTCTCGGTTAATTTTATTTCCGTAATCTCCTCAATTGTTCTAATAAATTTAGGATTGGCAATTTTTAATCTAGTGCCTATTCCACCCCTAGATGGTTCTAAAATACTTTTTTCTCTTCTGCCGAATTCCTTTTTTAAAGCCATTTCTTTTTTTGAACAATACTCGCTTTTTTTAATTGTTATCTTTATCGTCCTTTTTGCTAACTTTTTATATCCAATCTTAACCTTTTTATTTCATTTAATTACCGGTCTTGCATTTTAACTCTTTAAATAGTATATTATTTCCGTAGTCCTATGGGGCTATTTTATTTAGATACCTGTCCCGTACTAAATTTTTGGGTACAGGTCATAAAAATAAAGGTTATTAATAAAATTTTAGTACTGGGATGCCTACAATCAATCAATTAATTAAAAGAAAAAGAGTAAAAGCTCACCCGAAATCAAAAACGGTAGCTTTGGCGCGAGGATTTAACGTTTTGAAAAATAGACCAGTCTTTTTTCCGGCTCCTTTCAAGCGCGGTGTTTGCACTAAAGTTTCAACCACTACTCCCAAAAAACCAAACTCAGCTCTTCGAAAGATTGCCAGAGTGCGTCTAACTAATGGTATGGAAGTTACGGCTTACATTCCAGGAGAAGGACATAATTTACAGGAACACTCTGTAGTAATGCTTCGCGGAGGACGCGTGAAAGATTTAATTGGAGTTAGATATCATATCGTACGCGGAGTTTTAGATACGCAAGGAGTTGAAAAACGCAGACAAGGCAGGTCTCTTTATGGTAATAAACGACCAAAAGAAGTAAAAAAATAAAAAATTATGCGACGTAAAATAAACAACAGAAATATAGTCAAGCCGGATTTTATTTACAATTCTCAAAAATTGGAGAAATTCATCAATTACATTATGTGGAATGGTAAAAAAGAAACTGCCAGAAAAGTAATGTATCAAGCTTTTGATATAATAAAGGAAAAAACAGGTAATCCAAATCCTCTTGAAATTTTTGATTTAGCTATGAAAAATGCCGGTCCTCTGACCGAAGTACGTTCTAAGCGTATCGGAGGGGCAAACTATCAAGTGCCGAGAGAAGTCCGACCGGAACGCCGTCTTGCTCTAGCTATGCGATGGATTCGTGATGCTGCTCGTAAAAACAAAGGACGTCCGATGCATTTAAAACTTGCCGACGAATTGATTGCCGCTTCTAAAAATGAAGGCTCGGCTATTAAAAAGAAAGAAGATATTCATAAAATGGCTGAAGCCAACAAAGCTTTTGCTCATTTTGCCTGGTAATTTAAATATATGGAACGAGATTACCCACTGGAAAAGGTTAGAAATATTGGAATTATCGCGCATATTGATGCGGGGAAAACAACCACGACAGAACGCGTACTTTTTTATACTGGAATGTCTCATAAAATAGGAGAAGTGCATGATGGTGAAACTGTAACCGATTGGATGGAACAAGAAAGAGAACGAGGCATCACTATCACCTCTGCAGCTGTTACATGTTTTTGGACTCCAATCTATGCTAAGGGTGATAAAAATAAAAAGCATCGTTTTAATATTATTGATACGCCCGGGCATATTGATTTTACAGCTGAAGTAAAAAGATCTCTCCGTGTGTTGGACGGGGCTGTGGTTGTTTTTGATGGAGTGGCAGGAGTAGAACCTCAATCAGAAACGAATTGGCGTTATGCGGATGAAGCTAAGGTTCCTCGTATTTGTTTTATTAACAAATTAGACAGAACTGGTGCCTCTTTTGAACATTCTTTTGCCACAATCTTAGACCGTCTGACTAAAAAAGCTGTTCGTATGCAAATACCTATTGGACTGGAAGAAAAACACGAAGGAGTAGTGGATTTACTTGCCATGAAAGCTTTTTATTTTGAAGGAGAAATGGGAAATAGGGTAGTTGAAAAAGAAATTCCAGAAAATTTAAAACCAGAAGCAGAAAAATATCATCATGAACTTATTGAAAAAATTGTAGAACAAGATGATGCAGTGATGAATGATTACTTGGAAGGAAAAAGTCCGGATATGGATACCCTGAAAAGACTTTTGAGAAAAGGGGTTATAACCAACGAAATTTTTCCGGTTTACGCTGGGTCTGCTCTGAAAAATAAAGGTGTCCAGTTGGTGCTTGATGGTGTGGTGGATTATCTTCCTTCTCCTCTGGATATTCCTCCCGTGGAAGGAACAGATCCGGATAATAATGATGAAATTATTTTTAGACACGCTTCGGATACAGAACCTTTTTCCGCTCTCGCTTTTAAAGTGGCAACAGATCCTTTCGTCGGACAGCTTATTTTCTTCAGAGTTTACTCCGGAACTTTGGTTGCCGGCTCTTATGTCTATAATCCTAGAACCAGAAACAAAGAACGTATCGGCAGAATATTGCGTATGCATGCCAATGATCGTGAAGAAGTAAAAAAAGTTTTTGCCGGAGAGATTGCGGCAGCAGTGGGACTGAAAGATACCATTACTTCCGATACTATTTGCGAGGAAGAACATCCTATTGAACTGGATAGAATAATTTTCCCTGAACCGGTTATTCAATTACGTATTGAACCGAAAACAAAAGCCGACCAGGAAAAAATGGGGATGGCGCTTAATCGTTTGGCGCAAGAAGATCCTACCTTTAAGGTTTCTACCGACCAAGAAACGGGAGAGACGATTATTGCCGGTATGGGAGAATTACATCTTGAAATTATTGTAGATCGCATGAAAAGGGAATTTACCGTTGAGGCTAATGTTGGGAAACCGCAAGTGGCTTATCGTGAGACAATTACGGGAACTTCAGAAGCGGAGGGTAAATACATCAAGCAATCTGGCGGACGAGGAAACTATGGTCACGTTAAAATCAAAGTTAAACCTATGGTTCCGCTTTCCAAAGAAGAAATAGAAGATTTGCCTAAAAATACAAAAAGAGCAAATGGATTTGAGTTCATTAATACCATTAAAGGAGGGGTCATTCCGCAAGAATATATTGCGCCTTGCGAGAAAGGTTTTAGAGAAGGTTTAGACCGCGGAGTGCTTGCCGGATTTAAAATGGTAAATGTTTCCGTAGAGCTCTGGGATGGAAGTTATCATGAAGTTGACTCAAATGAAATGGCTTTCAAAATTGCCGCTTCTATGGCGGTGCAAGATGCTTGCCGAAGCGCAAAGCCGGTGATTTTGGAACCAATGATGAAAGTGGAAGTTGTTACTCCGGAAAAATTCATGGGAGATATCACCGGCAATATTTCTTCCAAGCGTGGAATTATAGAAGGAATGGAAGACAGGGGAATGAACAAAACGCTCCGCGCAGTTGTGCCTCTTTCTGAAATGTTCGGATACATGACTGGACTTCGTTCTATGACCGAAGGACGAGCATCATTTACGATGGAATTCTTGCGATATGACATTGTTCCGAACAATGTGGCAGAAACTATTATTGCAGCGAGAAAATAAAGGTTTATAATTACTCTATGAGTTTTGATGAATTAAATAATTCTCCTGAAATAGGAGTTGGTGAAAAGAGAAAAATTCCACTGGAATTATCTTTAGAAGAAAAGAAAGATTTATATCGTAAAATACTAACGGATTTAGGCGATTACAATGGTCCTCATCCGCCGGAAAGACAGGATAAATATTTAGAATTAGATACTCCCGAAGTTATGAAACGTTTGAGGACTCTAGGATTATTAGAGGTTGTTAGAGAATTTCAAAAGAAAAAGAATAATGACCTAGAACAAGAAGATTCTCTCAGAAAAGCGCATGAATTTGAAATAATGGCGAGATTTACTCTAATGGAGGTTGAGAACCCTTTAAGGTAAATTTACATATTTGATAAAAGGAATTTTGTTGTTAGAATACAGAAAAAGCTGTTTTTTGATATAAACTTATTGAAAGGAAACTTCTTATGGAAGTCAACGTCGTCGTTAAAGTCGGAGGGGCATCAATAAGAGATGTTCTTTCTATTAAAACCTTTCTTTCTCGAGTCCAACAGTACATGAAAGAACCAACAATAGTTGTTGTCTCTGCTATGGATAAGGTAACAAATATGCTGGAGTTTTTGGCACTGTGTCTTTATGAAGGTAAACAGTTAGAGGCAAAAAAGGCTTGGCATGAAGTATATGATTTCCACATGAATATTGTAAGAGAACTTTTCTCCGTAGAGTATTATCGTGAAATTTCCAATGAAATCGGTAAGCTTTTTATATTTGATATTGATAAATATAAGAATAAACCATACGATTCCATTTACGGGAAAATTGTTCCATTAGGGGAATTGGCAAGCTCAGTGATTGTTAACTGTTATCTTGACTGTAAAGGTTTGAAAAACAAATTGGTAGACGCTCGTGATTTTATGGTTACGAGTGAAAATTCTATTGATGCGGAAGTACTTTTTTCAGAAACAGAACAGGGAATAAAAAGTATTTTTACTGGAAATTTAATTCAAGAGAACCGGTTAATTATTACTCAAGGTTTCATTGGAAAAAGTGTTAACGGACTTCTTTCTACTATCGGTAGAGAGGGTAGTGATTATACTGCTATTTTGTTGAGCATAATACTTGGGACCGAATTAAATTTCTGGAAAAAGAGGGGGGTTGATGGAAACCCAGAAAGAATATCCCTTGAAAAATTTATGGAGATAGAAAAGAAGAGTGAGAAATCTCTGCTGTCTTCAAAAGGTCTTAATCTTTTGATGGAATACAAGAAAACTTTCAGGATTAATAATTTTGATAATCCTTACGAGAGTACGGTAGTTGGTTGAGAATAAACAAAAGAAACCCCCTGGTAATATTGCCAGGGGTTTTGTAGTTTTAGGGGATTTGACATTTTTTATCAATTTGCTACTATACTAACAACTGCACTTTTGCAGTTTTTCTATTGCATTTTTTATTATTAGTTTAATTTTATTAGTGATTAAGCCTTAGCAACTGGTTCTCGTATGTTAAGTTTTAACCATTAATCATAAGAATATGGCAGAAGAATTTAAAAGAGATAAACCGCATATAAATGTTGGCACCATCGGTCACGTTGACCATGGAAAAACTACTTTAACTGCGGCAATATTACATGTGCTTAATATGGCTGGTAAAACAGTCAGACTTCGTGGCGTTGATCAGATTGATAATGCTCCGGAAGAAAAAGCTCGTGGAATCACTATTAATATTTCCCACAATGAATATGCTACAGATGCCCGTCACTATGCGCACATTGATGCTCCCGGACACGCTGACTACATTAAGAATATGATTACTGGTGCCGCTCAAATGGACGGTGCTATTTTGGTAGTTGCGGCAAGTGATGGCGCTATGCCTCAGACTCGCGAACATGTTCTGCTTGCAAAACAAGTGGGTGTGCCAAAAATAATCGTTTTCTTAAACAAGTGTGATATGGTTGATGATAAAGAAATGATTGATTTGGTAGAGGAAGAAATTCGTGAACTTCTCGTTAAACAAGGTTTTGACAAAGATTGCCCGATAATTAGAGGTTCAGCTCTTAAGGCTCTTGAATCAAAATCTCTTGACGATGAATGGGCAAAAAAGATTCTTGAACTTACCAACGCTCTTGATACTTATATTCCAATTCCAGTGCGAGATACATCCAAACCTTTCCTTATGCCAGTTGAAGATATCTTTTCCATTGAAGGTCGTGGTACGGTTGTTACCGGAAAAATTGAAAGGGGAGTAATAAAAGTTGACGAGGAAATAGAAATCGTCGGAATCAAGCCTACTCAAAAGTCTGTTGTTACCGGTATTGAAATGTTCAACAAAAGTCTTAAAGAAGGTATGGCTGGAGATAATGCCGGAGTTTTGCTTCGCGGACTCAAGAAGGAAGATGTTACTCGCGGACAAGTTCTTGCAAAACCGGGTACGGTTACTCCTCATGATCATTTTACCTGCGAGATATATGTTTTGAAAAAAGAAGAAGGTGGACGTCATACTCCATTTTTTAAAGGTTATAAACCTCAATTCTATATTCGTACAACGGATGTTACCGGTGATGTTACTTTGGCTGAAGGAGTAGAAATGGTTATGCCTGGAGACACAGTAAAGATTACAGTTAAACTAGTTACTCCAGTTGCACTTGAGGAAACGCAAAAATTTGCTATTCGTGAAGGAGGTAAGACTGTTGGCGCAGGGGTGGTTACAAAAATTCTGGGTTAAACTTGAGTTAAAATTGCATGGCAACTAAAGAAACAAAAACAAAAAAGCCAAAAATCTTGACTGATAAAGAGAAGGTGAAAAAAGTTTCCGCTAAGGGCGGATCCTCCTCAGACGGAAAGAAGATTTCTCCTCTTAAAGAAAAGAAATCAGCCCGAGTGAGCGGAGAAGAAAGTAAAGTAATACTTCGCATACGTGTACGAGCGTATGAAAGTAAAATTCTTGATAGCTCGGTCAAACAAATTATAGACACGGCTATGCGTTATGATGCGGAAATAATCGGACCAGTACCATTGCCGACCGAAATTAAAAAATACACAGTTAATCGCGCATCTTTTATTTACAAAAATACTCGAGAACAATTTGAAATAAGAGTTCACAAAAGATTAATTGATATTATAAATCCAAATCCAAAAACAGTTGAGGCGCTTACTAACCTATCTCTTCCTTCAGGAGTGGATATTGATGTAAAGATGCTTTAGAAGCAATTAAATAGTTATTATGAAATTTATTCTTGGAAAAAAAGAGAATATGACTGAGTATTTTTCTCCCGAGGGGCAGGTTTTTCCAGTAACCGTTGTTTCAGCAGGCCCAGTGATGGTAACTAAAGTTTTTGAAAAGTCCAAGGATGGTTACAATGCTGTACAAGTTGGTTTTGGTGTCCAAAAAGAAACTAGAATTACAAAAGGAGAGAAAGGAGCGATGAAGGGAGCTTTTTATAAGAATCTTAAAGAGTTCAGACTAAAACCGGCGGATAAAAATGACGCAAAAGAAGGAGATGTCATTGATGTTTCGATTTTTTCTTTAGGGGACAAGCTTCAGGTTTCAAGCGTTTCAAAAGGTAAAGGTTTTCAAGGTGTTGTGAAGCGCCATGGTTTTCACGGAGGTCCCCGATCGCATGGCCAAAAACATTCTGAAAGAGAGCCAGGTTCTATCGGCGGAGGTTTGCGTACTCACGTGCCGAAAGGAATGAGAATGGCGGGTAGAACAGGGAGTGATCGCATTACCCAGAAAAATTTGAAAGTAATACTGATAGACAAAGAAAATAATACAATGCTTATAAAAGGAGCTATTGCAGGAAAGCGCGGAAGTCTAGTTGAAATTATAAGCCGTTAAAACAAATAAATGGAAGCAAAAATATACAATCAAAAAGGAACTTCAGCAGGGACAATTACTTTGCCTTCAAAAGTTTTTGCTGCCAAATGGCGCGCGGATTTAGTGCATCAAGTGGTAGAAGGAATGCGTTCAAATAAACGCGCAGGAACCGCAGATACGAAAGATCGCAGCGAAGTTAGAGGAGGGGGAAAAAAACCTTGGAAACAAAAGGGGACTGGACGCGCTCGTCATGGATCATCTCGTTCTCCTATCTGGGTTGGAGGAGGAGTCACTCATGGTCCACTCTCCGACAAGAATTATAAGAGAAAAATTTCAAAGAAAATGCGCGCCCAAGCTCTTTTCTCCGTTCTTTCCAAGAAAATGAAAGACGGTGAAATACTTTTTGTTGACTCACTCTCTCTCCCTGAAACAAAAACAAAAAAAGCGGTGGAAGTTATGAAAAATCTTTCAAAAGCTTCCAGTTGGAAATCCCTCGCCAGTTCAAAGAAGCCCAGAGTTTTGACTGCTCTATGTGAACGAAATGAAAAAGCAGAAAAGAGTTTCAGAAATTTACCACAGCTTGAAATAGTTTTTCTTAAAAATATAAATCCACTAGATGTTTTAAAATATCAATACCTTTTAATAGAAAATCCGGAAAAAAGCGTAAAATTTTTGGAATCCAGAGGATAATTTTAAATATATGTCAGATATAATTTTAAAAACAATTAAAAATCCGAGGATAACTGAAAAAGCAAGCGATGCATCTGCAAAAAATGTTTATACTTTTAATGTAGCAGCATCGGCCAATAAAAAAGAAATAAAAAAAGCTATTTTTTCTCTTTATAAGGTACAACCGATAAGAATAAATATACTTTCAGTACCACATAAAAGTATTATGTCCAAAGGTAAAAAAGGAACAAGGGGAGGAGGCAAAAAAGCTATTGTTTATTTTAAAAAAGAAGATAAAATAGAATTTATTTAGCATATATTTATTAATTGGATGAAATCATATAAACCTACAAGCAAATCAAGAAGGCAGATGACGAATATTAATTATCGCGATTTTTTAACTGTCTCTACCCCTACCAAATCTCTTACTTATGGTTTTAGACGTTCTGTCGGCAGAAATAGCGCCGGACGTATCACCATGCGGCATAAAGGCAGTGGGCATAAGCGTCTTTACCGCGATGTAGATTTTTTATATAACAAAAAAGATATTCCAGCGAAAATAAAATCTATTGAATATGATCCAAATCGCAGCGCTTTCATTGGACTAGCTGTCTACAAAGATGGAGAAAAAAAATATGTAATAATCCCAAAATCCATAAAACCGGGAATGTCATTTATCGTATCGGAAAAAGCGGAACTTACCACTGGTAATAGATTGCCCTTGCGAAATATTCCGGTGGGAACTTTTGTTTATAATATTGAAATCAAGCCAAAAGGTGGGGCAAAAATCGGCCGTTCTGCGGGAATTTTTGCGCAGGTAGTGGCCAATGCCGATGGCTATACGAATTTAAAGATGCCATCATCTGAAGTCAGAAAGATAGATGAAAATTGCTGGGCATCCATCGGAACAGTTTCAAACGAAGAACATCATCTGGAAAATTACGGTAAAGCTGGACGCAGCCGCTGGAAGGGAATCAGACCAACTGTCCGAGGTACTGCTATGAACCCGGTAGACCATCCATATGGAGGGGGAGAAGGAAGACAAGGCCGTGGTACCAAGCGTCCGAAGACTATGTGGGGCAAAGTAACCGGGGGACGCAAAACTCGCGGTCCAAAGAAATATTCAAATCTATTTATTGTTTCTCGCCGCAAAACTGGCAAATCAAGGAAAACACAAGCTTAAAAAATAAAAAGCATAGTTTTGCCTTTTATTTGACTTTATTTTGTATTTTGCTATTATAAAAACAAGCTCGTTAGGAGCTTTTTGTTATGACAAGATCAATTAAAAAGGGTTTATATATTGATGAGGGACTCTTAAAAAAGATAGCCGGCAAAAACCCGCTTCAAACTCCAATGATAAAAACTTGGAAAAGAGCCTGTCAGATTTCACCTGAAATGGTAGGTTTTATTTTTGGCGTATATAACGGCAAGGTGCATGTTGAAGTGTTAATAACCGAAGATATGGTCGGACACAGATTGGGAGAATTTTCCCCAACAAAGAAATTCATAAAACACGGCGGAAAAATGCAGAAAGAACTTGAGCAAAAGAAGAAAGAAGCTGAAATAACCCAAGCTAAGTCTGCAACAGAAGCTGCCGCTGCCGCTACCACTAAAAAATAACTACAAGCTTAACGCCACATAAATTATTATGAAAGCATTTTTAAAAAATTACAGACAAGCCCCGAGAAAAGTACGTTTAGTCGCAGGATTGATTAAGGGGAAAAGCGTGGAAGAAGCTATCGCTATTTTGGATTTTTTGGCTAAACGCGCAGGATTTCCTATTAAAAAACTTTTACTTTCGGCAGTGGCAAATGCGCTTCAGGCTGGAAAGGAAAAAGAGAATTTATTTATAAAAGAATTGCGAGTGGATAAAGGTATTGTGATGAAAAGAATGATGCCGGCAGCTATGGGAGTAGGGCATAGAATAAATAAACGTACAAGCCATGTGATGCTTGTTTTAGGAGAAAAAGCTGCAAAAGTGGTTAAAGAAAAGGCAAAAAAAAATAAGAAAGCTCCGACAAAAGTTGGAGTAAAGAAATAATTATGTCAAAAATAGTCCATCCATATGCGCATAGGTTGATAATGTTAAGAGATTGGAAATCTCATTGGTTTGCCGACCCCAAAAAATACTGCGATTACTTGAAAGGGGATGTTTTGATACGCGAATATTTAGAAAAAAAGTTGCGAGGAATGTATATTTCTTCAATTGAAATTGATAGAAATCAAAAAACC
Source organism: Minisyncoccota bacterium (assembly GCA_041650615.1). Taxonomy (GTDB): domain Bacteria; phylum Patescibacteriota; class Minisyncoccia; order Phycocordibacterales; family UBA9973; genus UBA9973. Next base: position 408,926 of record JBAZKU010000001.1, on the reverse strand, counting down.
ACTCGTTTTATTATTCATACTTCCCGCCCCGGTCTTATCATTGGCCGAAACGGTGAAGGAGTCACTAAACTGAAAGAAGACATTTTAAAAAAGATTGGTAAATTGAAACTTACAAAATCAGAAGACTTTAAACTTGAAATTGTTGAAGTAGGAAACCCGGAGGCTGATGCCACAATCGTTGCTTATATGATTGCCGAAGGACTGGAAAAAAGATTGCCTTATCGCCGAGTGATAAAACAAATGGTTGAAAAGGTTATGACCGCTCATGGAGTACAAGGAGTAAGAGTAGTGCTTTCCGGCAGGTTGGGCGGAGCAGAAATTGCCCGTACAGAAGAACTGAAGCGAGGAAGCATCCCCCTTCAAACTTTCCGCGCGGATATAGATTTTAAAAGGGGGAAAGCCCATTTACCATATGGTGATGTCGGTATAAAAGTTTGGATTTATCGTGGTAAAATTTTTGCAGATAAAAAAAAGGAAAAGATTAATTAAAATATATGTTATTACCTAAAAAAGTAAAATTTAGAAAATGGCAAACGGGGCGCAGTAATCCAAAAGCAACCACGCCGGAAACTCGAGGGACAAAGCTTTCCTTCGGTTCTTACGGACTCAAAGCTTTAACCCAAGCGCGCGTCAAATCAAATCAGATTGAATCTGCCAGAAAGGTAATATCCCGTACCTTAACCAAAGCGGGCAAATATTGGGTTCGTATCTTTCCGGACAGACCTTTTACCGCCAAAGCTGCGGAAATGGGAATGGGAAAAGGGAAAGGAGACCCGCAGGGATATTGTTTTGATGTTTACCCTGGACGTATTATATTTGAAGTAGATGGAGTGGAAAAAGTAGTAGCTTATGAGGCATTAAGGAAAGCCGGAACTAAACTTCCGGTCAAAACTAGAATTGTTTCAAGAGTTCATAATATATAATTATATGGCTAAAACAAAAAAGACGGAAAATTTAAAAGGGATGAAAGAAGACGAGCTTAAGAAAAGGCTTATTGATTTAGAGGAAAATATAAGAGTTTTACGGTTTAAGGCACAGGGGTCAAAATCAAAAAATGTCAAAGAATCTGTAAATTTAAGGAAACAAGTAGCCAGAATTTTAACAGAGATAAATAGAAAAAAATAATATATGGCAATAAAAGCGAAAAAAGAAATAGAAAAGAATAATGGCTCTCTTTTGAGAGGAGTGGTTGTTTCAGACAAGATGGACAAGACCGTAGTGGTTTCTATTTCTCGATTTGTAAAGCATCCAAAATATGGGAAGTTTTATAAAATAAATAAAAAATATAAAGCGCATGATGAAGAAAACAAATATAAAATAGGAGACAAAGTAGAAATAGTTGAAACCAGACCCATTTCGAAAGATAAAAAATTTCGGGTCGTTTATAAATAATAATTTTCCGCCAAGGGCGGACAGGTATGATTCAAACAGAAACATTGGTAAAAATAACAGATAATGCAGGAGGCACTGTAGGCAAAGTGTTCAAGATTTTAGGCAGTTCAAAAAAAAGATATGCAACCCTTGGAGATTTGGTTGTTATTTCTGTAAAGATTGCTAGTCCGAGAAAAGATGTAAAGAAAAAGGATGTGCATCAAGCTGTGGTAGTGCGTACCAGAAATGCTTACAGGAGAAAAGATGGGTCTTATATTCGTTTTGACGACAATGCCGTAGTTTTATTAGAAAAAGGGAAACTTGATCCAAAAGCTGGACGTGTCTTTGGACCGATTCCAAGAGAACTTGCTGAAAAAGGATTTCAGAAAATAATTTCTTTAGCCCCGGAAGTAATTTAAATAAAAATACATATGAAATTAAAAAAAGGAGACAATATAATAGTCATAGCTGGGAAAGACAAAGGCAAGAAAGGCAAGATTGTGGCTGTTTTGGTTGATAAAAATAAAGTTGTGGTAGAAGGGATAAATATGATGAAAAAACATCAGCGTCCGAAAAAGTCCGGAGAGAAAGGGGTTAAGATAGATATTGCTATGCCAATGCACGCTTCAAATGTTATGCTTTTGGACCCCAAAACAGATTTTAGAACTCGCGTTGGGAAAAAGAAAGTTGGTGATAAAATGGTCAGAATCACTAAAAAAAGCGGTCAAGAAATTTAATTAATTACATATGAAACATTTAACAGTAAAAGAAAAAGAAGCGTTAGTTTTTGAAAAAATGAAAAGCAATTTTCATTATAAAAATAGCATGGCTGCGCCTAGAATGGTGAAAGTTGTTTTAAATGTTGGTACCGGGACAGCTATTAAAAAAGATAAAAATAAAAATGAAGCTATCGGAGAGCGCTTGGCAAAAATTACCGGCCAAAAAGGAGCTTTAAGGGGGGCTAAGCAATCTGTCGCTTCTTTTAAGGTCAGACAAGGTGACCCGATTGGAGTGATTGTCACCTTGCGCGGAAAAAGGATGTATGCTTTTTTGGAAAAATTAATAAACATTGCACTTCCTCGCACCAAAGATTTTCGCGGGATTAATCCAAGAGCGGTAGATAATATTGGCAATCTGACAATAGGTATTAAGGAACACACTATTTTCCCAGAAACAGCCGATGAGGATATCAGAGATGTCTTCGGACTTGCTATTACTTTGGTTTCTACGGCAAAGAATAAAAAAGAGGGCAAAGCCTTCTTTGAACTCATAGGTATTCCTTTCAAAAAAGAAGAGGAAATTAAAGAAAAAAAGAAAAAATAAGAATTTGACTCTTTTCTTTTTATTTGCTAGGATAAATGAGTCTAAGAGATAGGTTGATCTGTATTTCTCCTCAAGTCCTTAAATGAGGTTTTAAGAAAAAATACACGATATCATCTATATAAATAGGCATTATTTTAATTATGGCAAAAACATCAGTAAAAGCCAGAGCTTTAAAGAAACCAAAATTTTCTACTCGACAAAAAAATCGATGTTTTCGTTGCGGGCGAGGGAATGGTTTTATGAGAGATTTTGGCGTATGCCGTATCTGCTTTAGAGAATTAGCCAATGAAGGAATGCTTCCGGGTGTTCGTAAATCAAGCTGGTAGTTCAATATAAATAATTAAACTTTATGGATTCAATTTCAAATATGATAATAATGCTGAAGAATGCAAGCCTTGCCGGAAAGGAATCCGTTTCTTTTCCATATTCTAATGTGAAAAATGCTATTGCCGAATGTCTTAAAAAAGAGAAATATGTGGACCAAGTTTCAAAGAAAGTTAAAAAAGGTTTCCCAGTTTTGGAGGTTGAATTGATTTATGTAAACAAGAAACCAAAAATTACCGAAGTAGAAAGAATTTCCAAGCAGTCCCGTCGCATTTATTTTAAAATGAAAGACATTCATTCGGTTAGAAATGGGTCTGGACTTCTTGTGCTTTCAACACCAAAAGGAATTTTGTCAGGGAAAGAAGCAAGAAAAGAGCAGGTCGGAGGCGAAGCGTTGTTTAAAATTTGGTAAAAAATTTTATGAGCAGAATTGGTAAACAAGAAATACAAATACCCAAAGGAGTAACAGTCACAAAAAGTGGCAATATTTTAAAAGTGGTAGGTCCCAAAGGCACAATCACTAAAACTTTTAGAGATGACATTATTTTTAATATAGGAGATAAGATAATAACTTTAAACATAAAAAGAAATGACAAATTTTCCAAATCTCTCTGGGGCACTTATGCTTCGCACATAAAAAATATGATAAAGGGGGTAGAAACGCCATACCAAAAAAAATTAATTTTAGAGGGAGTGGGATTTAAGTCCGAGGTAAAAGGAAAAGAATTTAATTTTGCTTTAGGGTTTTCTCATCCAGTTGTTGTTGCCATTCCGGAAGGCATTACGGCCACAGCTGAAAAAAACAATATTACCATTACAGGAATTGATAAAGAATTAGTGGGAAGTTTTACGGCAGCCATCCGCGCATTGAAAAAACCGGAACCATATAAAGGCAAGGGAATGCGTTATGAGGGAGAAATTATCAGACGAAAACAAGGCAAGAAAACAGCCTAAAATCAATGATTAAAAAAGACGAAAAGAGAATAAGGTTAAAAGCAAAAATTCGGGCAAAGATTGCGGGGACTTCAAAATGCCCGAGACTCTCTGTTTTTCGTTCCAATAAATTTATTTATGCGCAAATTATAGACGATAAAACAGGAAAAACTTTAACACAGGCTAGTGATGTTAAAATAATAAAAGGGACAAAGACTGAGCGGGCTAAACAAGTAGGTCAGATGATTGCAGAAGCTTGCAATAAGATAAAAATCAATAAAGTTGTTTTTGACCGAAATGGATTTAAATATACTGGACGTATCAAATTAGTAGCCGATGAAGCGCGAGCCGCCGGACTTAAATTTTAATCAATAAGATAAAATATATGGCAGAAGAAGAAAATAAAAAAAAGAATAGCAATCGTCGATCTTCATCTTTTGGTAGACCAAAACCGGAATTTGATCAAAAGATTTTAAGTATTCGTCGCGTTACTCGTGTCGTAGCTGGAGGACGCAGGTTTTCCTTTAGTGTTGCCATGGTTATAGGAGACAAGAAAGGTTCTGTTGGTCTGGGCTTAGGAAAGGCGGGTGATACTTCTTTGGCTATAAATAAAGCGATAAGAAATGCCAAGAAAAATATGGTTAAATTAAAACTTACAAAAACCATGTCTCTTCCTTATGAGGTTTCCGCTAAATTTTCAAGTTCACGTGTTGTAATTATGCCAAACAAAAGCCGTGGGTTGGTGGCAGGAACGGTAGTTCGGGACATTATAAAATTATCTGGGATGAAAGATGTAACGGGAAAAATTTTATCCGGAAGTAAAAATAAATTAAACAACGCCAAAGCGGTTATGGCGGCACTTGCTCAAATTTCTTCAAAATATACAAAGCTGATTCCGGAAAAGGTTATTATTGCCAATAAAGAAATGGTTTTACCTGAAGACGGTAAAACAAGTGAAAAGAAATCAAGTTCATAAAGTCACAAAGCAGATACTTTAAAAACTTTATAATATTAAAAACTTTAAGAACTAAAAATGCAAATACATAATTTAAAAAGAGAACATAAAAATAAAAAAGACCGAATCGTCGGTCGTGGAGGCAAGCATGCCAAAACTTCTGGACGGGGAGGCAAGGGACAGACGGCCCGAGCGGGCAACAAGCGCCGTCCCGAACTTCGTGATATCATTAAGAAATTACCAAAGAATCGTGGGTATCAGTTTAAATCAATTCGCGCACCATTTATAGTGAAGCGAGAGAAGGCTCTTTCAGAAGGAGGGGAAATAGAAACTTTTTCTCTCCTCAGAAAACGCCTGAATATAAAAGGTGGCAAGATCAGAGTTAGGTAAACATATGGAAAATTTTTGGAATAAAATAAAATTGATTTGGACGGATACTATTTTACGAAAAAGAGTTTTATTTGTGCTTGCTGCACTGGTTGTTTTTAGATTGCTTTCCTCAGTTCCCATCCCAGGGATAGACGCATTAGAGCTCAATCGTTTTCTTACGAATAATCAATTTTTTGGCATTTTAAATATCTTCTCTGGAGGCGGGCTTTCCAATCTTTCTATCATAATGTTAGGTGTCGGGCCTTATATCACCAGTTCAATCATTATGCAATTATTAACCATTATGGTTCCCGCCCTAAAGAGGATTTATCATGAAGAAGGGGAAGCGGGAAGGAAAAAATTTACTCAATACTCAAGATTGCTCACTGTTCCTTTAGCTGCTATTCAAGGATATAGTCTTTTGGCTATTTTAGAAGGGCAGAATATTTTAGTAAATTTGACGGCTTTTGATCGTATTACTAATTTGATTATTGTTGTTGCAGGTTCAATGCTGTTAATGTGGATTGGTGAACTTATGTCAGAATTTGGCATTGGAAACGGAGTATCTTTAATAATTTTTGCCGGTATCGTTTCTCAACTTCCGACAGAAATAAGTCAACTCATCTTTACTTTTGATGTTTCTCAAATTCCTCTCTTCTTGATGTTTATCGTGGCTGGAGCTGCAGTAATTGCCGGAGTGGTAGTTGTAACGGAAGCGGAACGTCCTATCCCTGTAACTTATGCCAAGCAGGTAAGGGGAATGAAAATATATGGCGGAGGCTCTACTTATTTGCCTCTTCGGGTTAATCAAGCGGGAGTTATCCCGATAATTTTTGCGCTTTCCCTTTTGCTTTTTCCTCAAATGATCGGTAATTTTTTAGCGAGTTCTTCCAATTCAATTTTACTTTCCATTTCTAAAGTGCTTGTTTCTTTTTCACAAACAAGCCTGCTTTACGCTGTACTTTATTTCATTTTAGTATTTCTTTTTACTTACTTTTATACAGCAGTCACTTTTGATCCGGAAGCGTTGGCTACCAATCTGCAAAAAAATGGCGCATTTATTCCAGGCATCCGCCCAGGAATATCCACTTCCCAATATATTTCAAAGGTTTTAAGCCGTATTACCCTGCTTGGTGCAGTTTTTCTTGGCTTCATTGCCGTTTTACCTCTGATTATGCGTTCTCTCACTGGCATTACCGCTATCGCTCTCGGTGGCACAGCTTTACTCATAGTAGTTTCCGTAGTGCTTGACCTCATCAAAAAAGTAGATGCTCAAATCTCTATGAGGGAGTATTAAATCTTGACCCACACACTTATTTTGTATAGCCAAAATAAGTGTGTGGGTTGATTTTTTCACCAAAATTGTGTAATCTTTCTATATGAATTCAAAAGCTTTTGTATTTTTTGGGCGATCTGGATGTGGAAAAGGAACTCAAGCCAAACTTTTGGCTGATTTTTTAAAGTCGCAAGGAAAAGAGATTATATACACTGAAACAGGTAATCAATTTAGGGAATTTATAAAAACAAATAATTATTCCAGTAAACTTGCTGGAAATATATTAAAAGAAGGTGGTCTTATTCCCGTATTTTTACCAATTTGGATTTGGACGGATATTTTAATTAAGAATTTTTCCGGAGGCCAAGATCTGGTTTTGGACGGAGTTTGCCGTAGAAAAGAAGAATCAATAGCTCTTGATTCTGCTTTTGATTTTTATAAAATAGAAAAACCGAATATCATTTTAATGAATGTATCAAAAGATTGGTCTTATACTAGAATGATGGAACGTAAAAGAGCGGACGATACGCCAGAAAAAATTCAGAATAGACTTAATTGGTATGAGAAAGATGTTATGCCATCGGTTGAATATTTTCGCGGTAAATCGGGATATAATTTTATTGAAATAAATGGGGAGCAAACTATAGAAAATGTGCATAAAGATATTATTAAAGCATTGAAATTTTAATATGGAAGAAACGATAGTAATTTCACTTGGTGGTTCGCTTATTATCCCAGAAAATTTAGACTTGAATTTTTTAAAGGATTTTAAATCTCTGATTCTTTCCCATGTTGCCAAAGGCAAGAAATTTGTAATTATAACCGGTGGTGGAAAAATTTGCAGAAAATATCAAGATGTTGCCAAAGAACTTACTAATCCTTCCGATGAAGATTTGGATTGGATAGGGATAGCCTCTTTAAAATTAAATGCCGAATTACTGAGAGTTATCTTTGGCGAATATGCCCATCCAAAGGTCATTCTTAATTTATCCGAGAAATTATCTTTTGATAAACCGATAATTATTGGGGCAGCTTTTGGTCCCGGACGCAGTACAGATTGGGACGCGGTTGAGGGAGCAAAAACATTAGGCGCTAAGAAAATAATTAATTTATCCAATACGGATTATGTATATGATTCTGACCCAAAAATAAATGGAAGCGCCCAAAAAATTGAAAAAATTTCTTGGGCAGAATATAGGAAATTAATTCCAAAAGACTGGAATCCGGGTCTTAATTCGCCATTTGACCCCATTGCTTCGGAAATGGCGGAAAAAGAGGGAATAGAGGTGGTAATAATGAATGGCAAGCCGATTGATAATTTAGCCAAGTGTTTAAATGGCGAGAAGTTTTTAGGAACGGTAATAAAATGATAATAATCAAAACCCCGGAAGAAATAAAAATATTGCGAGAAGGAGGCAAAAGATTGGCTACTGTTTTATATAAGGTTAAAGAAATAGTAAAACCGGGAATTTCCACTTGGGAATTGGATAAATATGTAGAAAAATTAATAAAAGATATGGATGATGAACCGGCGTTTTTAAACTATCGTCCGGAAGGGGCGGATTTCCCATACCCGGCTTCTTTATGTGTTTCTGTTAATGATGAAGTGGTTCATGGCATTCCAAATAAAAATAAAATTTTAAAAGAAGGCGATATTGTTTCTTTGGATTTAGGATTGAAACATAACGGACTTTTTACTGATATGGCTATTACTGTACCTGTGGGCGAAGTCAGTGCTTCTTCTGCAAAACTTATAGAAATCACTGAAAAAGCTTTGATGATGGGTATTAGAGCAGCCCAAGCGGGATACAGAGTAGGAGACATAAGCAATAGCATAGAAAGTTTTGTTCGTCCGCATAGATACGGCATTGTAGAGGTTTTATCCGGGCACGGCGTCGGACGCGCCATACATGAAGATCCTTATATTCCAAATTTTGGGAAAGCTGGCACAGGGGCAAAACTTGTACCTGGTATGGTTATAGCCATAGAGCCAATGTTGAATAATGGGACAAAAAACGTGATTTTGGATAAAGATGGATACACTTTCCACACCGCCGATGGCAAAAAAAGCGCGCATTTTGAACACACTATTTTGATTACTGATGGCGAACCGGAGATATTGACACAGATTTAAAATTCTTTCTCGGTATAATTTTTTCTCGACACGCATATCCGCAAGCTTGCGGATTGCTATGCTCGTCGCTCAAGAAAATAATAGTCGGATTACCTTCTTTATTTTCTAAGCTCCTGCGCAATGTCTCGAAAAAACTACACCTTCGACGAATTTTTAAAATTAATGTTATAATTATAATTATGGAAAAGTCGTTTTTGAGCGAAGCGCCAAAATTTAAAACTCCGGAAGAAGAGTTGGATTATTTGCGCGCTCATGTTGCGAAAAGAGAACAAGAACTCATAGACAAAGGGAAACTTGAACGTGCGAATGAAAATGCGGTGAAAGATATTATAGGAGAATATAAAGAAAAACCTATAGAAGAAATTATCCACAAAGACAACATTATAAATAGAAAGGAAGCGGAAAGCATAGTGCTTGCACTTAAACCCGAAACTCATGATAGTAAAATGGAAGAGCTTTTGGGTATTGTGATAACTAAAGGAATTAGAAATGCATTATCCATAGTAGAAACAATGGAGAATCCGCACATAGATGATGATTTTCACCGAGTATTAATTCAATATTTAAAAACAGGTAAAATATTTGATTTGAAAGAAGGGACTCCTCTTTTTAAATCTCTTCATATGACCCTTTTTGAAATAACTCTTCCCCCGCCCAAGGAAGAAGTCGACAAACAGAAAAATTTTAAAGAATTTATCGGTGCTATGGAACAGTTTTATGCAGGAATGCAATCTATCTCGGAAGGAAAAAATAATGAAAAAGAAAATTATTATACGCTAGAAATAGCGCTTAGTAATAACTCGGATGAGGTGATAGTTTATGCTGCTATACCAAATAAAAATATCTCGCTTTTTGAGAAACAAATTCTAGCTTTTTATCATGATGCGAAAATCCGTGAAGTGACAGATGATTATAATATTTTTAATGAGAATGGTGTCTCTATCGGAGCTTATGCTAATTTTTCAGAGCGTTCTGTTCTCCCTATAAAAACTTATGATCAAATTGATCACGATCCAATGAATACTTTACTCAATGTTTTTTCGAAATTAGAAACCAAAGGAGAAGGTGCTGCCATTCAACTGGTGATAGCTCCTGCTGGCGAGAAATTTATAGATGAATTTCATTTGATTTTAGATGATGTTAAAGGAGGGATGTCAGTAAAACATGCAGCGGATAATTTTTATAAATTTAATAAGGCGTTTTTGAAAGCTTCAAAAGATTTGCTTTTTGGTGTGAAGAAAAAAGAAAAGACCGAGGAAAAATATGTGGCAGGCAGAAAAGCGGTAGATGAAGGCGCAATAGAAAAAATAGGCAATAAGATGAAAAGCACAATCATGAAAGCAAATATTCGAGTTGTGGCTTCCGCTGCGACAAAAGAAAGGGCCTTAATGATACTGGCGGAAATAGAGTCTTCTTTCAATCAATTTACCGAATCAACTAGCAACTCTTTCATGTTTGAGAGAATTTCCGACAGTGGGTTGAAAGAACTTTTCCACGATTTTTCATACCGCACATTTTCTGGAGATAAGATTTTGCCTATGAATTTAAAAGAACTTTCTTCCGTGTTTCATTTTCCTGTCGGTATAGGAAGCCAGCCACAATTAAAAGAAGCAAAAGCTGGCATTGCTCCCGCCCCGTTAGAGATGGGACAAGAGGGAATAGTGCTAGGAGTAAATAGTTACAGGGGAAAAGATACTGTTATTCATATGTCGCGAGAAGATCGCATGAGGCATTTTTATACTATTGGCCAAACCGGAACCGGTAAAACGAATATTATGCTTAATATGATAACGCAGGATATAAAAAACGGCGACGGTTGTTGTTATATTGATCCTCACGGGACGGATATTCAAACTATCTTGTCCCGTATCCCCAAAAAACGCATGGATGATGTGATTTATTTTGACCCGGCTTATACCATACGACCGATGGGGCTGAATATGCTGGAATATGACCCGAAATATCCGGAGCAAAAAACATTTGTGGTAAATGAAATGATGGGTATCTTTAATAAACTTTTTGATATGAAAATCGGCGGTGGGGCGATGTTTGAGCAATATTTTCGCAATAGTGCTTTTCTGGTTATGGAAGATCCCGAATCTGGCTCAACTTTATTGGAGATTACCAGAGTTTTAGCAGATAAAGAATTTCGTGATTTGAAATTAGCCCGCTGTAAAAATCCTATTATAAAACAGTTCTGGACTTCAGCCGAACAAACGACCGGGGATCAATCCTTGGCAAACTTTGTACCTTATATTTCTTCAAAATTTGATAATTTTATTTCCAATGACATTATGCGTCCGGTGGTGCTCCAACAAAATTCGGTTTTTAACTTTAGAAAGATTATGGATGAGAAAAAAATTTTACTGGTGAATCTTTCCAAAGGCAGATTAGGCGATATTAATGCAAATTTGATTGGTCTAGTGCTTGTAGGTAAAATTCAAATGGCCGCGCTTTCCCGAGTGGATATGTTCGGCAAACCGATAAATGATTTTTATCTATACATAGACGAATTTCAAAACGTAACAACCGACTCTATCGCTTCCATTTTATCCGAGGCCAGAAAATACAGACTATCGCTTAATATTGCTCATCAGTATATTACTCAATTAGGGGAAAATATTAAGAATGCGGTTTTTGGCAATGTCGGTTCAATGGCAGTGTTTCGCGTTGGGACGGAAGACGCGAATTTCTTAGAGCCAAAATTCAAACCAACATTCAGTGCTCAAGATATAACCAAATTGGATAATTATAATGCTTATATGAGTATGTTGGTAAACGGTCAACCGACAAAACCTTTTAATCTAAAAACACTACCGCCGGAAGAGGGGAATAAGGAAATTGTAGACAGTCTAAAACAACTTTCTTATACAAAATACGGTCGTGACCGCGAAGAAGTGGAAAAAGAAATCATGGCTAGGTATGCTTCGATGCAGTAATATCATAAAATACAAAATAGTACTTTTTCACGGCTCGCACTCGAACCTGAATGTGGTTTACGAATCTAATATTGCGTATGCCGAAAAAAGCACAATTTTGTATTTTGTTGAATAATTTTTAAAAATCTGCTAAGATAAAAATATGAAACATCCAAAAGAAGAACAGACATATGTAATGATAAAGCCGGACGGGGTCAGAAAAGGTCTTATCGGCGAGATTATCAAGCGTTTTGAGCAACGCGATTTGAAGATTGTGGCGCTTGAAATGTTTCAGCCCACTCATGATGAAATTGACAATCATTATCCCAAAAAAGAAGAATGGATAACTCGTCTTGGAGAAAAGACAAAAACAACTTATGAAAAATACGGATATGATTTAGTAGCTGATTTTGGCACAGGCGATACTTCCAAAATTGGACCAGAAGTTCGCAAATGGTTAATAAGTTATATGACAAGCACTCCATTGGTAAAAATGATTGTGCAAGGCGTGCATGCAGTGGATGTGGTTCGTAAAATAGCCGGGGACACTATGCCTTACAAAGCGGATATGGGCACAATTCGCGGAGATTTTTCTATAGATTCTCCTGCCCTTGCCAATAAGGAAAAAAGAGCAGTAATGAATATTGTGCATTGTTCCGAAACACCGGAAGAAGCGCAACATGAAATCAAACATTGGTTTGGCAATGCCAAAATTTGCGAATATAAACGTTTTGGAGTGGATGAATAAAGAATAAAAAATTCAGAAACGAAAAAATTGTTTCGTCCAGTTGCTAACTTTTTTAAAAGGCATAGACTTTAAGTAGGGTTATTTCCGATTATTACCTAGAACAATATTTTATGGGAGCCTCGATCGTGTTTGACCTTGGTCTTATCCGTCTGGTACCCACCTAGCTATAAAGCTATGGTAATACATCGGAAATAACCCTAAGAAAAATCCTCCACTTAGTGTGGGGAATTTTTCTTGAAAGACGTATAATACTGATATGGACTCCAAAAAACTTTTAATACGTTTAATTTCGCTTATTTTCTTAATTTTTTTATTGAACTTTTTAGCTATGGAATTTCATTGGTATTCATCAATATGGTATTTTGATATGCTAATGCATTTTTTAGGAGGAATTTGGCTTGGTTTCGCTTGTATTTACATATTTCCACTCAAAGATAATTCCCTTAAGCCTATTTTAAAAATATTTTTTATTGTATTACTCATCGGGGCGGGGTGGGAAGCATTTGAGATTTTAGTTAACAAATATACAGTTCAAGATTCTTTTAATTTCTTTGACACCATTTCCGACATACTTTTTGATATTTCTGGCGGATTATTTGCGGTATTTTACTCATTTAAAAAAATTGTGTTTACCGTTCAAAATGCGGTATAATTTAACAATGCAAAATACCGCCAAATTAACATTTTGTGGGGGAACAGGCTCGGTTACGGGCGCGAATTTTCTTTTGGAGATAGACAGTAAAAAAATCTTAATTGATTGTGGACTTACGGAAGGAGGAGATGTAACTTATGACACCAACTGGACACCTTTTTCTTATGACCCAAGAAAGATAGATATCCTTTTTGTTACTCATGCTCATGTAGACCATATTGGAAGAATTCCAAAATTAATCAATGATGGATTTAATGGAAAAATTTACTCTACAAAACCTACCCAAGCGCTTGCCGGTCCGATGCTGGAAGACACTGCCGGTATTTTATCTAACAATAAGCAATTTAATTTGGGGAGGATATATACTGAAGAAAATTTAAATAAAACATTTAAACAGTGGGTTTCATTTGATTATCACGAGAAAATACAAATAACCCCTAATTTAGAAGTATCTTTCAAAAACGCTGGACACATTTTAGGTTCAGCAATGGTTGAATTTATTTATAATGGCAAGAAAATTCTTTTTACCGGGGATCTAGGTAATTCTCCATCTCCATTATTACCTGATACGGAAAAAATTACCGATGCGGATTATTTAATAATTGAATCCGTTTATGGAGATAGAAATCATGAGTCTAGAAATGACCGTAAGAAGCTTTTAGAACAAATAATAGAGGATAATTACAAAAGAAAAGGAACACTTATTGTGCCTACTTTCTCACTTGAGCGTTCGCAAGAACTTTTATTTGAACTGAATGATTTGGTTGAAAATAGTCGTATTCCGATAATGTCTATTTTTTTTGATTCTCCTTTGGCTATTCGTTTAACGGAAATTTTCAAGCAATACAAAAATTATTTTAACGAAACAGCCCAGAAAGTATTGTCCAAAGATAAATTTTTATTTGATTTCCCCGGTCTTCATTCTACTCTGCAATCGGAAGACTCAAAAATGATTAATAATGCGCCAAATCCCAAAATAATTATAGCTGGTTCGGGTATGTCTTCTGGGGGGAGAATAGTGCATCACGAGAAACATTATTTACCGGATCCAAATAACACTATTTTACTTACAGGATATCAATCTATAGGCAGTTTGGGAAGATTAATAAAGGAAGGAATAAAAAGAGTTCATATCAACGGAGAAGATGTAAATGTAAAAGCGCATGTTGCTATTATTTTAGGATATTCAGGGCATAAAGATAGAGATGGACTTCTGCGTTTTGTTGAAGATATGGGAGATACAGTTAAAAAAGTTTTTGTAGTTATGGGCGAACCAAAGTCTGCAATGTTTCTGACTCAAAAAATCCGGGATAATTTGGGGATTCAAGCGTTCGCGCCTCAATTGGGGGATAGTGTTTTGCTTTCTTTTTGATATACTAAGATTATATTGAATTTATGGATATTATTTCATCAGGTCCTTACAACAAGCATGGACACAATCAAATAAAAATATGCGTTTCCGGGGCAGCTGATACCAGTAATTGCGGATTAGGTACCCTGGACATAGCAAAAGAACTTGGACGGGAAGTAGCTCGTCAGGGAGCGGTTTTAGTAACAGGGGCAACTACCGGTTTTCCGTTTTGGGCAGCTATGGGAGCTAAAGAAGAAGGTGGGATTTCAATCGGTTTTTCTCCGGCGGCTTCAGAAAAAGAGCATGTGGAAATTTATAAGCTCCCTCTTGATTATATGGATTTAATTATTTACACCGGTTTTGGCTATCCAGGACGCGATCTTCTTCTTACTCGCTCTTCCGATGCGGTTATATGCGGTCCTGGACGCATTGGCACTATTCATGAGTTTACTGTTGCTTTTGAGGATTACAAACCCATAGGTATTTTAAAAGGACCTTGGGAAACTGGTGAACAACTAGAAGATATAATCAGAAAAAGCCACCGCCCGAATGATAAAATTGTTGCAGGCGACAATATTAAAAAACTTATAGCGGACGTAACCACTCTGGTTAAAAAAGATAAACTGAACAAACATACAAAATAAAAACCCCCTAAAGGGGTTTTTATTTTGTATGTTCTAAAACTCTAGCAAAAACCGATGGGTTATTTTCTGCTAAATCAGCCAAGATCTTTCGGTCAAGCAATATGTTTTTCTTTTTTAGTGTGTCGATTAGTTTTGAATATGATATGCCCAACTCGCGGCTGAGCGCATTTATTTTAATATTCCAAAGTTTTCTATTATATGACTTTTTGTCTTTTCTATGAGCAAAAGAATAATTTCCGGAATGTAAAAGCGCTTCTTTCGCTTGACGTTCTTTCGTACTTCGGCCATGGCGAAAACCTTTTGTTTGTTTTAACACACTTCTTCTTCTTTTTAATGCGTGCACTCCTTTTTTTACTCTTGTCATGGTTTTTTAAATTAAACTTCCGCCAAGGGCGGATCAGCCTTAGGCTGAAAATGGTAATAAGTGACTCTTTGGTTTATTTTTGATCAAAAAAGCTTGCCTCTTATGACCGGCTAATTGCTGGGTGCGCGATTGTTTCGCATTAAAGTGATTAAAACCCGGCTTTCGAGAAATCGTTTTTCCATTCTTTGTAAGTTTTAACCTCTTTGAATATGACTTATTTGTTTTCATTCCTTTCATTTCCCTTTTTTCTTTTAATTTTTTTGCTTTATAATTATTTGGCTTTCTCTATTGTTATAACCAAACCCTTAGGGGTTCTTTTATATGAATCAGAAACTTTATAACCTTCAGTAATTAAATGAAGCACCCTGTCTAATCGTTCCCTTAAAAACTTTTCATCCATATATTTTGTGCGGCCAGTAAGGAAAAGTTCAACTTTGATTCTATGTCCTTCTTTTAACCATTTTGAAGCAGTTTTTGCTTTGAGTTCCAAATCATGGTCGCCGGTACCTATTTTTATTTGGATTGACTTTGTTTCCGTCGGTTTGGAACCTGCCTTGGCTTTCTTTAATTTTTTATTAACTTCATATTGATATTTGCCAAAATCCATTATTTTGCCAATCGGAGGATTGGCATTAGGTGATATTTCTATCAGATCTAAACCCTTATTTTGGGCTAGTTCTAATGCGTCTCTTATGCTTAAAATACCTAGATTTTGACCCTCACCATCTATAACCCGAAGTTCCTTGGCTCGTATTTGGTTGTTTATTCTTTCTCGCAATTGATATATAAAAAGTTTTAACTAAGAAAAGTTTAGCTTATTTTTCATTCAAAGTCAACTTAGCTTCATTAAATAAGGTTTCTATTCTCTCCTGTGTTTTTGCTTCCCCAAAAAGACGGATAATCGGTTCGGTATTTGACGATCTTAAGTGAAGCCAAGAACTATCAGGAAAATCTAAGCGCAAACCGTCTTGTTGGTCTATTTTTGCGTTTTTGAAGCGGGATTTTAATTTTGAATATATCTCATTTAAATTTTTTCCGACTGCCGACCATTTATCTTTTTTAATAAAATATTTTGGCAAAGTTGCGACACATTCACTGATTGTTTGTTTTCTTTCAGCCAGCATTTCTAAAATCAAAGAAAGACCGACAAAGCTGTCACGCGCAAGATTAATAGAAGGATAAATAACACCGCCATTTCCTTCACCACCGATAAGGCCATCATTGTTTATTATTCCTTCCACTACATTTGGTTCTCCAATTTTTGTGCGAATGCAGTTGCTGCCGTATTTTTTTGCTATATCCACATCCATTTGTGAAGTTGATAAATTTATTACGGCTGTTTTACCCGGATTTTTTGATAAAACATTTTCTATACCAAAAGCTAGACCGTATTCTTCTGAAATTACCTCTCCTTTTTCATCTACGATTACCAATCTATCGGCATCGGGATCATGTATAAAACCAAGGTCAGCCTTAGATTCTTTAACCAGGTGGGCGATATCACCCAGATTTTCTTTGATAGGTTCAGGCCTGTGGGCAAATTTGCCGTTCGGGATATTATTTAAAGGAATTAATTCCACGCCAAGTTTTTCAAAAAGATATGGGTCCATTACGCAAGCGGAGGCATTGATCATATCAACAGCTACCTTGAATTTTCTAGCTTGAATTGCTTCTACGTTAACATTTTCTAATATCTTATCAGCGTGTTCTTTTGTAAAATTAGGAATGATCATAATATTCTTTTATTTTTTCTATTTCTTCTCCGGTAGTAAAGAGAGCTTCTTTATTGACAAATTTTAGACCGTTATATTCTATCGGATTGTGGGAAGCAGTAATAATAATAGCTCCATCGTATTTATGTTTGCGAATAGAAAATAAAACTGTCGGGGTAGGGAGGATATTCCCATCAACGGCATTAATTCCGATACTTTTTAATTCTCTCAGTATAATTTTTTTAATTTCTGGACCGCTTTCGCGTCCATCCCGACCGATTAAAATAGTCGGATTTTCTTTATTGGAATCTTCTCTGGTAAAACGAGCAAAAGCCCGGGTAAATCTTATTACTATTTCTTCCGTTAAAGTTTCTCCCCAAATTCCCCTATATCCGGAAACATTTAATTCAGGTTTTATTGGCATACTAATATATTAACACATTTTCAAAACTCACTACCGAGTGTTAAGATATAAACATGGCTCATTATACCGAAAACAGAAAAGCGAGATTCAATTATGAAATTTTGGAAAAATACGAAGCAGGCATTGAGCTTTTGGGCGTGGAAGTTAAATCTGTTAGGGGAGGAAGAATGTCTTTGGAGGGCGCCTTCGTTATTATTAGGGGAGGAGAAGCTTTTTTAATAAACTCCAATATTCCTCCTTATCAACCAAACAACGTGCCTAAAGATTATGACCCGCTCAGAAATAAAAAACTTTTACTTACTAAAAAAGAAATAGCCACACTTGCCGGCAGTGAGAAAAATAAAAGTTTGACAATAGTACCAATTTCGGTGTATAATAAGGGGAGAAAAATCAAAGTAGGAATTGCTTTGGTTAAAGGGAAGAAAAAACAAGATAAACGTGAAAGTATTAAAAAACGCGAGACTGACCGCGAAATCAGACGCGAGTTAAAGGAACGTTGAAAATATAATATGGGGATGCAAGGCATAGACAGTGGGTCTACTTGCAAAGATGCATGTTGAGAATGAATGTAATCTCATTAAAATTCGTTCAAATGTTAATTGCAAAATTAGCTTCTAAAGTCAGAGCAATTGTTTCTCCTTACTTCGGTTCGGCGGACTTTGCTTTCGCTTCAGTTTCCGCTTCGGCGTAAGCTGATGTCCTTCTCATAGACTTCCGATATATGAGAGTTGGGCATAATATTATCGGGATAGGAAAAAAGAAGTCCTGGCTTTTTTCCAAAACAAAGGGAATCGATTGAAAAATATTTGGCTCGTTTTTAAGTTTTTCAATTAAAAACAAAAAGCGCGCTAAGCATGTAGATCTTTTTGCAGAAACCTTCTGCACGGGGGCTCATTTCCCCCCATCTCCACAAATAGTTCTTTAATGTTATTTTGTAAATAATCTGGAGGAAATATGGAAAATGCAAAATTAATAGCAGGGATTATAACCTTTGTTTTTTTAATAGTTTTTTTCCCAACCTGTTACTTCATTGACGAATGGTGGAGTAAAAAAAAGCAAAATAAAAAATAGCTAATAATATTTCATTAGCTATTTTTTTTACCGAATTTTTATTTTTTAAATTTTTGTGCTATAATGCCTGACTATGGATCCCGTTAGAAATCATATAGTTTAACGGTTATTCATGATTAAAATTAACTACGGAAATCTAAAGATTTCCTATTTCTAACGGGATGGATTTTAATTTTTTAAATCAAAAAGAGCCAAAAAATAAAGGCAAAAAGAAAAAGGAAACACCTAAATTTTCGGGCAATATCCTTGGAGCTATTTTGATTTTTATGGTCATTACGGCGCTTTATTTGGTAATAGCTGATACTTCTAAGACCATACCTGATGTTTCTATTTCCGATTTAGCTAAAAGCGTTTCAGCCGGGGAGGTGAAGGGAATTGTAGTTGAAGGAGAAAATTTGACTATTACCTATAAGGACGATACGATAAAAATTTCTAAAAAAGAAACAGAATCTTCTCTTTCACAAACCCTTTTTAATTATGGAGTAAAACCGGAAGTTTTAGCGGCAACGAGCATAGAAATAAAAAATGAAAGCGGATTTTGGTATTGGATGGTGAATATCTTGCCTTTTCTTTTGCCGATTCTTTTCATAATCTTTTTCTTTTGGTATCTTTCCCGCCAGGTAAAAGGCGCGGGTATGCAAGCATTTACTTTCGGCCAATCCAAAGCTCGTATTACCGACCCGAATGATAAAAACAATAAAGTAACTTTTAAAGACGTTGCCGGATGTAAAGAAGCAAAAGAAGAATTGAAGGAAATTGTAGACTTTCTGAAAAATCCGAAAAAGTTTTTGGATATAGGAGCTAGAATTCCCAAAGGAGTAATTTTAACCGGAGCTCCGGGAACAGGTAAAACATTATTGGCGCGTGCTGTAGCAGGAGAAGCGATAGTGCCATTTTTCCATTTATCCGGAAGCGAATTTGTGGAAATGTTTGTTGGAGTAGGGGCGTCTCGAGTGCGTGATCTTTTCAAGATGGCCAAAAAATCCGCGCCTGCCATTATCTTTATGGATGAAATTGATGCAATCGGGCGTACTCGTGGAGGCGGATTTGGGGGAGGAAATGACGAGCGTGAACAAACCCTAAACCAAATTTTAGTTGAGATGGACGGCTTTGAGCCCAACGAAAAAGTGATTGTGATGGCGGCTACCAATAGACCAGATGTGCTTGATCCGGCTCTTATTCGTCCCGGACGCTTTGATAGGAAAGTATTACTAGATTTGCCGGACCGCATAGACCGCGAAGAAATTTTGGAAATTCATTCAAAATTAAAACCATTAGCTGAAGATGTTAATTTAAAATTGATTGCCGAACGAACGCCTGGATTTTCCGGCGCTGATTTATATTCTTTAATGAACGAAGGAGCCATTTTGGCGGCGCGGGAAAATCGTAAGAAAGTTTTTCAATTTGATCTGATTCGCGCTATTGAAAAAGTAATGCTTGGTCCTGAAAGAAAAAGCCACTTACTTTCCAAGAAAGAAAAAGAAATTACCGCATATCATGAGGCAGGACATGCCATAGTTGCATCTGTTTTGCCGAATGCTGACCCGGTGCACAAAGTATCTATTATTGCTCGTGGCAACGCTGGGGGGTATACTCTAAAATTGCCCCTAGAAGATAGACGGCTTCAGTCCAAAAAAGAATTTATTGATGATATTGCAATGTCCCTCGGCGGATATGTTGCCGAAAAAATGGTTTTTGGCGATATTACTACCGGACCTTCAAGTGATTTGCAAGTGGCTACGAATTTAGCTCGCGCCATGGTCACTCGTTGGGGGATGTCGGATTTAATCGGTCCGATTAGTTTAGTTGGGGAGGGAGGCAAATTAAATTGGGGAGAGATGAGAGGAGAAGAAGGATATTCTGAAACAGTTTCCACAAAAGTTGATGCTGAAGTTTCCAGAATCATAAATGATGGTATAAAATCAGCCGAGAAAGTTTTAACTGAACACAAAAAAGCGCTTGACGCGATTGCTGTTAAACTTATTGAAGTTGAAACCCTAGAGCAAGATGAGTATGATAAGATAATTATCGCGCATGGAATAATACCGAAGAAAAGAGACGAAGCAAAGTTGGGAATAAAAAACTAAAGTTTGTATAAAAATACGAACAGGTGTATAATTATCAGTAATTATTAACTGGTGGTTCGTATTTTTTTATGGCAAGAAAAAAGGATAAGCAAAGGGCTATAGTTATGCGACAAAAGGGCATGAGTTATAGTCAGATCAAAGAAAAACTAAAAATAAGCAAAAGTACATTAAGTGGATGGCTACATGATATGCCACTATCTGAAAAGAGAATCAGAGAATTACGGGCTGATAGTCCTATTCGCATTGAAAGGTATAGAAATACCATGAGGGCTAAGCGCGAAGTAAAAAATAGAATTGCATATCAAAAAATTGCACAAAAAATTGGAACTATTTCTGGTAGAGAGTTTTTAATTGCGGGATTATTTTTATACTGGGCTGAGGGTTCAAAAACAAAAACATTTTCAATTGGACTTACTAATACAAATCCCGCGATGCTTGTTTTATTTATTCGCTGGCTAAAATTTTTTAATGTTCCCAAGTCAAAACTCAAAGTTCATTTACATTTATACTCTGATATGAATATTAAAAAGCAGATAAATTTTTGGTCGAAAACGCTCAATATTCCTACTATACAGTTTAGAAAGCCTTATATTAAGAAAACTAAATTATCGTCAATTACTTATACTAATGGTTTTGGGCAGGGAACATGCTCAGTTATCCTTGATAATGGGCCGATCTCTGCCGAGGTTATGATGGGGATACAGTATATACAAGATGCTTTATTGAATAAGCGTAAAATTGCATTTTAACCTTATTTTGCTATAGTTATTGTTGTTAGTTCTCCGCCTGTAGCTCAGCTGGTTAGAGCATCTAGCTTATACCTAGAGGGTCCTACGTTCGAATCGTAGCAGGCGGACAGTTATTAAAAAATATTTATTAATTAACACGAAATTATAAATAAAAAAATAACAGAAATTGTTTTTGTAATTATCCTCATAGTTGGAGCATTTTATTTAGGGAAGATTAATGGTGATCCTAATAAAAAAATTATTTATGGAGACACAGGTCTTCCTAGAAATTGTAGGGCTATTATTGATGCTAATATCAAAGGATGGGAATTGGGTAGTTATACCGCGGAAGGAGCATTAAATTCTATTGATAGAAATTGTGGAGCGACAGGATATTCTTGGGGATATTAAAATATAATTTTTATTCAAAATGAAACTCCCTGGCTTTTTCGTGAACTTTTTGTCTTAGTAGGGGATATTTGAAGAGTTCCGGGTCTTCGGAAATCAAGCGGATGGCTTCAGTGCGAGCGGCTTCCACCATTTTTAAATTTTTTATCGCTTCCATTCCGAGGTCAGAAATACCCCATTGCTTAGTGCCTCCAAGTTCTCCCGAACCGCGTAAGGTAAGGTCCAGTTCTGCCAGCTCAAAACCATTTTTAGCGGTTTTCAACGCTTTTAATCTTTGTACTGTTTTATCGCTTTTTGCTTCCGCAAAAACATAACAATATGCTTGGTGATTGCTTCTGATTACGCGTCCGCGAAGTTGATGAAGTTGCGCCAAACCAAATCTTTCCGCGCCTTCAATTATTATTATCGTTGCATTTTCCACATTTACCCCGACTTCTACTACGGAAGTAGCGCAAAGAATATTTAACTCACCACTAACAAATTCCTTCATCACTTCTTCTTTTTTCTGCTTACTCATTTTTGAATGAAGCACGCCGATTTCATATTCCGTAAAAATTTCATTTTTCAAACGTTTAGCTTCCGCTATTGCCGACTTGGCTTGCACGGCCATTTCTTTGGCTGGATCCGGTTCTTCTATTCTTGGACAAATAACATAAAGTTGTCTGCCATTTTTTAGTTCCTGTCTTATTTTTTCATAAGTTTCATCACGTTTATTTGGAGTAATAACTTCTGTGATTATTTGTTTTCTTCCGGCTGGCATTTCATCGAGTAATGATAGATCAAGGTCTCCATATATGGTAAGAGCAAGTGTGCGGGGGATAGGCGTAGCGGTCATAGAGAGCAAATGCGGGGCGATATTATCTTTACGGACCAATTTTCTTCTTTGGGCTGTGCCGAATCTATGTTGTTCATCTATTACTACAAATGCCAAGTTTTTAAATTTGACAGACTTTTGGATAAGAGCGTGAGTGCCTATTAAAATCGGTATTTCTCCATTCGCTGTCCATTTTAATAATTGTGCTCGGGAAATATCTGTCCAACCGGAAGGATTTACTTTGGAAGGAAATTTGCGACAACCGGAACCGGTAATAAGTCCGATATTTATTGGCAAGTGCTTAAAGTATTGTATAAAGGATTCAAAATGTTGAGCAGCCAGAATTTCGGTAGGAGCCATATAAGCAACTTGCAAATTGCCAAAATTCTGTCCATTTGGTCTTTGTATAACCGTCATATATGCAGCGGTGGCAGCCACTGCAGTTTTTCCACTCCCAACATCACCTTCCAAAAGCCGAGACATCGGAAAATTTTTTTCCATATCATCCAATATCGTTTCAATAGATTTTTTTTGAGAATTAGTTGGGGTAAATGGAAAACGTTTTATAAATTCCTCTTTATCTTTTCCACTCGTTTTTATTTTGAAAGATTTATTTTTTCTATATTCAAATTTATCATGCTGACGTTCCAATTGAATGCAAAAAACTTCTTCAAAGGCGAATCTTTTTCGCGCAGACTCCGCATCTTTTTTATTTTTCGGTTTATGAATCCAAATCAAAGAAGTTTTAAGCGTCGGTAAATTATATTTTTTAAAAATATTTTCTGGAATATAATCTTTTATATTATCCAAGGTTTTGTCTCTTAATATTTTTTCTACAGCATGATAAAACCACTTGGAAGTTATTCCTCTGGTTTCACGATAAATAGGAAAGGAAAATCCCGTATTGTTTCTACCTTCTTTTGTAAACAAAGTATCGTGGGAATCTATCGGCATATTAGGGGTTTTTTCAAATTCCGGATTGGCCAAATATCTACCATATTTACCTTCCGTTACTTTTCCGGTAAGCTTTACACTTTCTCCCTCGTGAATCATTTTAGCCAAATATGCCTGATGAAACCAAGTGATTTTTATTTTTCCGGATAAATCCTCTATCTCTGCTTCGCCCATTGGAATTTTTGAACGATATCCTTTTTTTGTTTTTAATTTTGAAATTTTACCTAAGATTGTGGCTGTTTCTCCGGGAATTAATTCTGTTATTTGTTTTATTTCACTTATCTCGCTATATTTAATAGGGAAGTGAAATAGCAAGTCATGCACAGAAAAGAGATTGAGTTTATGTAAAGCTCTTTTTTGCTTTTCATCCAATCTGAATTTTGTTTCAAGCTTATCGCTAAGTTCCATCTTTTTCTTCGCATTCTGGCGCAAACCAAGATAAATTAACACTATTTATGTACAAATTATATCATAAAGATGTTAGAATAAAATAATGAATTTTACAAAAGAAGTACACGAGATATTAAAGGGTAATCGGCGAAAAACTGCCGGGCACCAGTATACTGTTCCCAGTCCAAATACTTATCCCTATCAATGGTTTTGGGATTCGTGTTTTCACGCTATCGTTTTATCTAAATTAGAGCCCGAAGCGGCTAAAGAAGAATTGCGCTCTCTTGTTTCCAAGCAATTTGATAATGGATTAATCCCTCATATTATTTATTGGCAGCCTGGAGATTTGCATAGATTTGAATGGGGCAAGGATGGTACCAGTACCATCACTCAGCCACCTATGTTGTGTTCCGCCGTGTGGAGTATATATGAAAAAACGAAGGATAAAGATTTCCTCAAGGAGATGCAGAAACCGCTTGCCGCCTTCTATCATTATTTAATAAAAGAACGGGATAAGAGAAAACATCACATTATAAGTATTATAAACCCTGATGAGTCCGGAGAAGATAATTCTCCCCGTTTTGATTCTTCTCTCAATATAAGTAATCCGCAAATATCCTTAGATGAACATCTGAAGAAAAGATTGGTATTAGTTGATGATAATCGAACTTGTCGTTTTGATGCGATTAATTGTATGGAGAAATTTTTTTGGGTGAAAGATGTTCCCTTCAATTCTATCTTGGTTGAAAACTTGAGAATTTTCGGCGAAATATCCGCTATACTGAAAGATTCCAAGAATGCGAAATTTGCCAAAGAGAATAAAGAACTGATTAGCAAAACTATGAGAGAAAAAATGTGCGAGGACGGTATTTTTTGGTCTACTGAAAACGGAGAGTATAAAAAAATAAAAATAAATACCTGGTCCCATTTCGCCCCGCTATTCGCTGGTATTTATACGAAAGTGGAAGCGGAAAATCTAGTCCGGAATTATTTAATGGATGAGAATTCTTTTTTGTCCCTATATGGTATTCGTACGGTTTCCAAGAAAGAGCCTTCTTATAATCCAGAAGGGGTTTGGAGGGGGTCTATCTGGATTGCCGTGCAATGGTTTATTTATAAGGGTTTGAAAAATTATGGTTTTGACAAAGAGGCGGATATGATAAAAAAACAAACCGAAAAATTGATTAAGAAAGAAGGTTTTAGGGAATATTACAATCCTGAAACCGGGAAAGGTCTAGGAGCAAGTAATTTTACCTGGGGGACTTTAGTAGCTGATATGTCGTAGAATAAAATTATGAAGATAATTTTTGATATCGGGGGTACTAATACGAGAATTTCTTTTATAAAAGATGGCAAGATCGGAGAGATTTTAAAAGTGTTTACCCCTCAAGATTTGGAATCTTTTAAAGATCTGATTATTGAATCTGTAAAAAAAATATCGGGCAAGGAAAATATTGAGTCAATTGTAGGAGGCGTAGCGGGAGTTTTAATGGATGGTAAAATAGTTAATTCTCCCAATCTGAAAAATTGGAATGGTTTTGAAATCCAATCGTTTTTACAAAGCCATTTTTGTGAAAAATCTTTTGTGTATAATGATGCAGATTTGGCGGGCCTGGGGGAAAGTGTTTACGGAGCCGGTAGAGGAATTTCTATCGTAGCCTATATAGGTATAGGTACCGGTATAGGTGGGGTAAGAATAGTGAATGAAGAGATTACCAAAAATAATTTCGGTTTTGAACCCGGTCATCATATATTGGACGTTATCAATAATAAAACATTTGAGGAGTTGGTTTCTGGAAGAGCTATTGAAAAAAAATACGGAGAAAAACCGGAAAAAGTAGGCAGTGAAATATTTGCCCGGTTGGTTCCCACATTGGTGGCCGGATTATATAACGCTATCTTATTTTGGTCTCCCGAGGTGCTTATTCTGGGAGGTTCTCTCTTAAATGAAAATACCAGTTTTAAAATGGGTGATATAAAAAATGCTTTTGGCAAACTGGATATGAAAATAAGAACCCTGCCGAAAATATTAAAAGCGGAACTCGGTGATTCTTCGGGATTGTGGGGGGCTCTGGTTATGACAGATCGGATATAATTTTTCTAAATGTAAAAATTGGCGGAGAGAGCGAGATTCGAACTCGCGGTCCTTTTGAGGGGACGACAGTTTAGTAAACTGTTGGTTTAAACCACTCACCCATCTCTCCATAAATTCACTTTTTCATCTCATCCATCTCTCCAAATTTATGCAAAAAGTATATCAGAAAAAATAAAAAAACGCATGGAAAAATATGCAGAATATGCTAGAGTACTTAGATAAAAAGGAGCCGTGTCAGAGCGGTCTAACGTACCTCTTTGCTAAAGAGGCAGGGGCTTCAAAACCCCTCGGCGGTTCGAATCCGCCCGGCTCCGCCTTATTTAACTCATTTGATTTTTTTTGATATAATAATTGCAATGAAAGGGATAACATTAAATAAATTTATAAAATTAATTCCAATTTTTTCGGTGTTTATTTTTACAATCGGGGTAAGTCTTACGGGCTGGGCAAATACTGCAGAAGCGGCAGATAGATACTGGGTAGGTGGAACTGGTGATTGGTCTAATGCTACTGAACACTGGGCGACTGTAACAGGAGGAGCTCCCGCTGCAGAAAATCTTCCGATAGATTCGGATGATTGTTTTATTGATGCAAATTCCGGTTTTGGTAGTGGAGGAATCATAACTTTAACCACTGGGGCAGTTTGTAATGATTTTGCCGCTAGCTCCGGCCATAATTATTCAATAAATAGTGGCACTTCCACTAGTCTAAGTATCGTCGGTTCTTTAACCCTAGAAAGCGGAATAACTTTTGGTAATAATACTTCTTTAAGTTTAGAAGCGGTAAATGAAGGTAAAACAATAACAACTGCCGGTGCCACTATTAATGAATTAACTTTATTTGGCAGTGGTAGTTGGACACTTCAAGACAATTTAGTTGTTGCGAAATCATTTTCTCAATGGTATGGCACTTTTGATACTAATGACCATGACGTAACAGCCAATGATTTTTATTTCTTTTCCGATACAACCTTTCTGTCTACAGTTGCAATGGGTTCCGGAACTTGGACGGTAGCCGGAAATGACGATAACTCTCCTAATGGCGCTCCTTGGTATATAGATGAATGGGACGGTGGAACGGTTAGTATTAATTCCGAAACTTCCACGATTAAATTTACCGATACGACTTCAAGTTCTAAAACATTCCTTTTTTCCGACAGCGAAGGGGCAGATTTAGGGAAAACTTACAACAATATTTGGTTTGCCGGAGCGGGAAGCGGTCCGGTTATTGTTCAAGGCTCTAACACCTTCAATGATTTCAAAGCAGACCCCGGAGTAACTGTCCAATTTACTGATGACACCACTCAAACAGTAAGTTCTTTTACCACTACAGGCACTGCAGAAAGTATGATTACCTTAAATGGCACAGATACAGCTGGTTGGACCTTAAGCGCTCCAACTGGAACAATTAGTAGTGATTATTTAAACATTGATTATTCAAATGCCACTGGTGGAGCCACATTCTATGCGGGAGCAAATTCAATCGACGGCGGACACAACACTGGATGGATATTTACGGCACCGCCACCTTCCGATTCCACTCCTCCCACCCCCAATCCTCCCACCATGGCCTATTCCAGTGTTACTCAAACTTCCATTGCCTGGACTCTTTCTACTGGGACCGATGCCGGGGTAGGGCTGCATACCACTCCCTATGGCTTTGCTACCACTTCAGGTGGACCCTATACCTATCAAGCTACTCCTTCCTGGACTGAAACAGATTTAACTTGCGCTACGCGTTACACCAGGTACGGAGTGATAAAAGATGCTCTTGGTAATGTAACCGATGAAGCAAGTGCTAACATTCCTACTTCAGTTTGCAGTTCAAATGGTAGCGTAGGAGGAACATACATTCCACCTGTCGTAGTTCCTGACTATTCTGGTTGTACAACCGGTGCCTTATTTAGTACTACTACTGGTCAATCATGTTTAGGAAATCCTGTCATAACTACCATAACTTACAATTTCGGTACCGCCACTCTTCGCAATGGCAGTAGAGGTGAGGTGGTGAAAGATTTACAAAGATTTTTGAATATTCAATTAAATCTCAATCTTGTAATTGATGGTATTTTGGGTCCCAAGACACTTACTGCTATAAAGATATGGCAACAAGCCAATGGCTTAGCTGTTGACGGCCTTGTTGGTCCCAAAACGAAAGAAAAAATGTATGCGATAATTATTCAATAGTTTTAAACTGTATGTTATACTAAAAAGACAAGTTTTATGCTTAAAAAACAAAAGATAAATTTGTTGAAAACTCTACTTTTTATCACTATTTTTCTGGGAGGAAGTTTTTTGTTTGGCAGGGGAGCAAGTGCAGCAACCTATTACGTTGATAATCAGCTTTCAGATAATTGTACCAATACCTATTCTATTGCTTCAAGAACATGTACAGGTTCAGACGGTTCTGCTTATAAAAGTTTTAGCGTAATGCCTGCCTTTTCACCGGGAGATATTATAAATATTAGGGGAGGAACATATTCCGGAAAGATTTACCCTGCAGGTTCCGGAACTTCTTCAAGTTATATAACATATCAGAATTATAATAATGAATCAGTAATAATCAGCGGTAATGGTAGGGCTGACCCATGGAATGGCATACAAGTGAATAACAAGCAATATTTGCAGTTCAAAGGTATTAAAGTTACAAATCAACTATACGGTATATATATCTACAACGGTTCATCAAACATTATTATTGATGGGATAGAAGCGTATGGTAATATCTTGGGCATTAGTGCTGATGGAAATAACGGAAACCCTGTATCCTATGTCACTATAAAAAATTCTTTATCACACAATAATACAAGTCATGGAATATTCATCAATTCCCGTGTTTATGATACTACAATCATGAACAATACTATCTATTCGAATAGACAAGTGGAAGGGACATATTCTGGCACCGACTTCACCCATGGTATTGAGGTATCGTATGATTATAGTACCTTTTCAGGTGGTACTCCCACTGGCAACGAAGACCAAACTTATTGGGCGAAGAGGATAACAGTTATAGGGAATGAAATATATGATAATGCATGCCAAGGCATACGGACGGGTGGTGTTTCAGGTATCTTAATTAAGGATAACTATACACATGATAACGGTGCGACAGGGATACAGTTGGAAGATATAACAGACAAAGCTGTAGTGGAAGGGAATCGTAGTGAAAACAACGCTAAAATTTTTCATGGGGAGACGGGAATCTGGGTTGATAATTCAATAAATGTTGTGGTAAAAAATAATTACACCGCAGGTAATGATACAGGTATATTAGTTGGTATAAGCAGAAGGGTGATATTAAGAAACAACATTGTTGTCAATAATAATTTTGAAAATTTATATAATTCAAAAGGAATGAGTATTTATGGAAATTCTCATGACGTAGCTGTGGCTCACAATACACTTAGTAATTATAATGGTAGTGCAAGCAGTTCATGGCCGGATATGAGTATATGTTTGACCACGATGTATAACCAGCCGAATTATTATAGTCCCTCAACCGGATTTCATCTTAAAAACAATATTTTCTCCAATACAAGTTCATCAAAAGATTTTGGAGTAGAATGCACCGATTATACCTCGGACAATGAATTGTTTTACAATACCCGACCGGTTGCAATTAAATATCTAGGCTCTTCTTTATCTTTAGCCCAATATATTACAGCCAGTGGCAAGGATACTTACAGCCTGGAACAAAATCCTTTATTTACCTCCGATTATCATCTTCAGTCGGGAAGTCCAGCAGTTGATGCTGGTGCCTTCTTAGCCACAACTATTGGTAGCGGTAATGGAACAACTATCGCGGTAAACGATGCAAGTTATTTTACAGATGGTTTTGGAATTGCTGAAGGAGATTTAATAAAAGTGGGCAATGATTCTTCTCTTAGAATTACCAATGTGAACTATGACAGCAATACGATAACTCTTAATCAATCAATCCAATGGACTGATGGAGAAGGAGTAAGTTTCCTTTACAATGGAACCTCTCCTGATATAGGTGCTTATGAGTCTGAATTTGTGGTCGCTCCACCTCCTGTCTCCGACACCACCTCCCCCACCATTTCCATCACCGCTCCAACAGCCAGTGCTTCGGTCTCTGGTAATGTAACTATTTCTGCTACTGCTTCTGATAATGTGGGAGTAATCGGAGTGCAATTCAAACTGGATGGAACTAATCTGGGAGAGGAAGATTTTACTTCTCCATATTCAATCACTTGGAATACCACTGCTTCAAACAATGGTGCTCATTCTTTAACAGCTGTAGCTAGAGATGCAGCTGGGAACAGTACCACTTCCACCGCTCTTTCAGTGACCGTTTCCAATACTGTCGCTACCACTGTTCCTCCTGCTGGAGGAGGAGGTGGTGGAGGAGGAGGAAGTTCTACTGTCACTACAGTCTTTACCAATCCAATTACTAATATCACCACTACTACTTTAACTAATACAACTACCGTTCCAGGTTGTGATAATAGGACAAGTGGTTTCAGCACCACCACCGGTCAAGCTTGTGCCGGGAACGTTACCACTTCTACCACTACTACTATTCCAGGTTGTGACAATAGAAATACCGGTTTTAGCATTACTACCGGTCAATCTTGCATAGGCAATACGGTTACAGCAAGTTCAGCTTCAATCTCGACTAATACAACTGCTAGTGCAACTTCTTCTACTCCTTCAACAAGTTCAGGACCTTCGGCTTACAACTTCGGTACCTCTACCTTAAAGAATGGCAGCAAAGGTGAAGCAGTGAAAGAATTGCAAAGATTCCTGAATCAAGCCTTGAATCTTGGTTTAGTGGTTGATGGCAAATTAGGTCCTAAAACTGTTGCGGTGGTGAAGAAATGGCAGAAAGATAACGGTTTGGTAGCTGATGGCCTAGTGGGGAACAAGACGAAAGCGAAGATGAATGAATCAGTGAGGTGAAATGAGTTTTTTAAATTCTTCAACCATTGGTACTTGTTCCGGATCTTGCTTGTATTCCATAGCGGTGTAATAAGCTACCCAGTCAGCTAAAATAAGCGAAGAGAAGATTTTATACCAAATGTTTTTTCCCTTGAGCTCTATTGTTTCCACCTGTAAACTGCGAGCCTTATATAATTTTTCCAGCATTTCCATTCTTTTTAAAATTTTTTGATTATCTTCTTTATCTTTTAAAATAATGAAATAAAATTTATTTATTAATTCTTTTGTAGGATCTTTTATATCAAAACCGGTCATTTCATTGTGATTTAATTCAGGAAAAATATTATAAAAGGCCGGGATTTTAGCAGTTTCATTTAGTTTTATTTTCCAATTGTATACAAGAGACGAATTACGATTTGAAGAATAAATAACGGGAATATAGCTTTTCAATTTTTGGGCTAACAATTTTCCATTCTTTTCGTAATCAATCGGATTAAGATCTTCAGCTAATTTACTAATTTCTTTGAGCGTATCTTCTTCCCCGATTAATTTCAGAAATGCTTTAATAGAGAAAACAAGAGCTGATCTAGGTTGAATGCCGGTATTAGGCAATTCTATATAAGGAACATTATTTTCTTTGGCTAACTTGAGTAATTCGCCGCCAGTCGCAATTACAGCAATTTTCAACCCATTTTCCTTCGCTATTCTAAAAGCATCTATTGTTTCTTCCGTGTTACCAGAATAAGAACTTAATATAATAAGTTTATCTTTTAATTCTCTCGCCGGAAGCTCTGGCAGACCATAATCACGATGAACTATGATATCAAGTTTAGGTTTCCAAGTTTTTAACAATAATACAGCAAGAGCAGATCCCCCCATTCCCACAACAACAAAACCGGATTTTTTTATCAGATTTTCCCGATTTTTGATTTCAGGTTCAAATAAAAACTGTTTATTAAAATTTTTTATTGCCTCATACATTTCTTTATTTTACCACAAATAAAAGAAAAAATTCCTGGTAGAATGGAAACAATTATGATTAATAATATTATTGGTAATAAATAAACATCTGCGTTTGGAATTTTTTGACCCAAAAAATATCCCAATAGGGGAATACCCAACCCCCATAATACCCCCCCAACAATATTATAAGAAACGAAAGTTTGGTAGTGCATATTTCCTACCCCGGCTAAAATAGGAACAAAAGTGCGAACGATAGGGACAAAGCGGGCAAGGACAATGGTTTTTTTGCCATATTTTTGGTAAAAAGTTTCTGCATCGGAAATATATTTTTTCTTGAAAAAAAAAGACTCATCGTGGGTGAAAATTTTTTGTCCTACCTTTTTACCGAATAAATACCCGATTTGGTCGCCAAGGATAGCACCTAAGGTGGTGAGTAAAATTAATATAATGATATCAAAATATCCCTGCGATGCGAGCAACCCGGCGGTAAATAATAAAGAGTCTCCGGGTAGAAAAAATCCAAAGAACAATCCGGATTCGGCAAAGATAATAAAAAAGACCCCCAAATAACCAATAGTTTTTATTAATATCGGTAAATCCAAATTAAATATAGAGTCCATAACTATTTGAGAGCAGTTTCAATCTTTTGTTTTACTGTTGCAAATGATTCTGCTCCATCAATAGTGCTGACAATTTTGTCATCTCTTAAAATAAATCCTTTTGGTGTTCCGTTCACCCCAGCAGCGGTTCCTTCATCCCTAGAGTCTGAGACTGCTTGCGCATATTTATTTTCATCAAGACATTGATTGAAAACAATAATATCCAAACCAAGATTTTCAGCGAAAGATTTTAAATTAGAATCAGAAAAGTCTCCCTGATTTTCTCCATTTTGGTGAGAATAAAGATAATCATGATATTCCCAAAATTTTCCTTGATCTCCGGCGCATCTTGCCGCTTCGGCCGCTCTAATTGACTCTGGTCCCAAAAATGCCCAGTCCCTATAAACAAACAATACATCCCCATTTTTTACATAATTATTAATAACCTCAGATATAAAAGGGGTCCAATTTGGATCTCTTTGTTTTAAAGATTGGATTAGGTTTGGTTGTGAACCGGCAATTGCTCCACAGAAAATACATTGAAAATCTTCATACATTATGAGAGTAACTTTTGCTTTTGGATTACCGAGTGTCCTATCTTCTTCTCCAACGGGAGCCAAGGTTGTTACTGGAATTCCATTACCTTTCGGTGCAATTATATCCGATGGTTTAGCAGAGGAAGAAAAATATATTGCTCCAGCGATTAACCCCCCTACTATGATAATAGCTACTGACATTGATAATTTACTTGATTCATTTTGCGTTTCCATTGTTTCAGTATACCCCGTAGTGAAATTTTTTGCAAAAAATTCTACTATAGGGTATATATTTTTTATCTATTCTGTCAGTTTAAAATATATGGTATCATAATTTCATGACTTTTTTTGATAAAATAAAACAAAAAACCTGGGACTTTGTATATAGTTTTTTCTTACCGGCTCGTAAATTTCTTTTTAGGATTGGAATTATTTGGCACAAAAAGGGGAGACAGAAATATCATATTGGATGGTTAGCCCCCGGCAAAACCTTGGAAAGCTTAAAAGAACATCTTTATAATGAATGGGGTTTTGGTAATCATTTTATTGCTTGGGTAGATCAGGATCAGGTTTTGAGTTGGAGAAAGCTGGCAGACTTTCAAGATCAATATCACTTACGGGTTTATAAAGATGGAGAAGTTCGCGGACATTTTGAATACACCCCGGAAGCACATCCGCTTGAACATTTGGAAGAAAAAGGAGAAACAAGTAAAAGAGAGGATTTTTTAAAATTCTTAGGCGATTTTGTTGTTCAAGAAAAATATATTTCTCACCTCAAAATGGACCCCGATGCTTTTGACCCAAAATCAGAAATTACCATAGAGAAAATAAAAAACTAAAATAATACTTTTTCACGGCTCGCACTCGAACCTGACAATGGTTCATGAATTTAATATTGCGTATGCCGAAAAAAGTATTATTTTAGTTTTTTATAATTAATTTATTTTAGATTCCGGCATGACCAAGTCCCAAAGTTTTCCCGCAACGTTGTTTGGTTTTCCAAATAGGGGATAATGATGCAAGTCTATAAAAGGTAGACTATTGCATTCAATTATTCCGCAATGCTGTTCGGTATACCATGGCTCAGCTATATTTTCTATTATAAAATCTACCCCTACCAGCGGGTCTTTCAAATAGGCTCCTAACTTTTCTAACATTTTTATATTTTCTGGATGAATAATATCCGTCACTTCGGTAGTAGTTCCGCCGATACCACGGCTGGTTTTTTGGGAAAAAGTCACTATTCTTCCTTTCTTTGGAATATCATTCATTCCAATTCCTTCTCGCTTAAGTTCTATCTCCGCATCCGGATCAATAATAATTTTATGAAAAATTGGTCCATTGCGTTCCGGTCTTTTATTTTCTTCCTCCATTAATTCTTTAAGCGTATGTATTCCGTCTCCAGTGACTTCCGGTTGATCACGTCTTACAACACCTACTAATTTACCTCCTACCAAAGTGGCTCGGAAAAGATAGCCTCTCAACTCTTCTTCTACTACTACTAAAGGAGAAAGTTTTTTAGCTTTTTTAAATCCATAAACAAGTTTTTCTTCGGTATCTATATGGATGAGAGTATGACGAGAGCGAGAACCCAAATTTGGTTTTGTTATAACAGGTTTTTTAATGCTATTGAAAATTTCAAGCGCTTTTCTTTTTGTGAAAGCTGTTCCGCCTTTTGCTACTGGCAAGCCTTCTTTTAAAAATTTTATTTTCATAATTCCTTTATTATCCATCCATTTCAACGAATCGGATTCCAATGATTCCGG
This sequence comes from Minisyncoccota bacterium, assembly GCA_041650615.1. Lineage (GTDB taxonomy): Bacteria > Patescibacteriota > Minisyncoccia > Phycocordibacterales > UBA9973 > UBA9973. The sequence continues at coordinate 374,113 of JBAZKU010000001.1, read as the reverse complement.
ACGAGGCAAGCCGTCAAAAGTTATCCTTTTTCCTTTGTATTCCGCGATAAAAGCGTCTCTTATCGGACCCATATGGAATTCAACCATTTTTATTCCGCGTCTTTCCGCTTCTTCCCAAAAACATTTTGTGCGTAAAGTATCTTTACTGTCTGGGTGTTTAGAAAAATGCGCAAATCCCAAAAAGACCATCGTTTTTAAAAAGGGGATGGAAGATTTATTAGAGATAGCTTCGGCTGTGTTTTTGAAAAGCATTTCCATTAAATCAAAAAAAGGCTCACCTATATAACTCATCACTACAGATAAATATGCTATCCAGTGTATCTCCTGCGCCGGTTCACAGTCTTTGCAATATTTCATCTCTTTAATATAACAAAAATTATAAAATATCTCTCTCTTGACAAATAGTGTTTTTAGGAGTATGTTGGTGAAAGATTGTTATTAAAAATAAAAATCACAAACTAAAACAGAGAAAGGAAACAAAAAATGGATCCGAACAATATAATAACGATAGCCGGTTTTGTTATTAAGACTGCGTTGTCAATGCCGGTTTGGTATTCATTACACTTGTTGTTTTTTATTAAACCAAGTGAAGAGGACGAAAAAGTAAATTAAAAATTTTTTATAATTTTAAAAGACTGCCCCGTAAAGCAGTCTTTTTATTTGCGAGTGTTATATTTTCCGGAAACAACCCATTTATAAGTTGTCATTTCATTTGGTCCCATTGGGCCGCGAGCATGAATTTTATCGGTAGAAATGCCGATTTCGGAACCAAGTCCAAAAACGGCGCCATCCGAAAATCTAGTGGAAGCATTTACATAAACAACTGCCGCGTCTATTTCTTTTAAAAACTTGTCGGCATTTTTTTTATTTTCGGTGAGAATCGCTTCGGAATGTTTTGAAGAATACTCATTGATAAATTTTATCGCTTCACCAATATTCGAAACTATTTTTATAGACATTTTCTGGCTTAAAAATTCGCGGCCAAAATCAGATGCCGTAGCTATTCTTAAAAGATTTTTTGGATAAGCACTTTTCAAAATCTTAAAGCTTTCCGTATCCGCAAAAATTTCAACATTTTTTTTCACTAGAAGCTTGGCTATTTTAGGCAAAATTTCTTTGGCAATTTTTCTATGTATAAGGGCAGTATCTAGCGCATTACATACGCTCGGGCGCTGAGTTTTGGCATTGAAAATAATTTTAGCGGATAAATCCAGTTTTGTTTCTTCATCCACATATGTGTGACAAACGCCAGCTCCGGTTTCGATTACCGGCACGGTAGCATTTTTTCTAACGAAATTTATAAGGCCCGAACCTCCGCGGGGGATAACAATATCAACAAAATTATTGGCGGAAATTATATCCAAAACGGAACTTTTTATTTTGGGATCAATAAATTGAACCATTTCAGGACTAACTTTTGATAAAACTAAAGCCCTTCTTATAATTTTATGAAGTGCAATATAACTTTCTCTAGCTTCATCGCCGCCCTTCAAAAGTACCGCATTGCCGGATTTTATACATATACCAGCAACATCAGTTGTTACATTTGGTCGTGATTCATAGATGACTCCAATTACACCAATGGGTATTTTTTTTCGGCAGATTTTTAGTCCAAGTCTATTTCGACAGTCAAAAATTTTGCCGACAGGGTCTGGCATTTTTATCAAACTTTCAATTTCTTTTGCCATTCCTTCAATGCGCGTATTATTCAAAAGAAGACGGTCGCGCATTGGATTATTTTGAGGAATTTTTTTTAGATCTTTCAGATTAGCTTGAACAATCAATTTTTTATTTTTACGCAACTCTTTTGCTAGATTTTTTAGAATTAAAATTCTTTTAACGTGCGGCAAAAGACCAAATGATGCTGAAACTTTTTTTGCATTATTTAGTTGTTTTAATATAATTTTATTCATATTATTTTCTCCCCTAAGTCGGACATAGGGGAATTCCCCTATGTCCGACTTAGGGAAATTTCCTTAGCTCTTTTATAAGCGGCGAGAACGGCTTTTGACACGATCTTATCAAAATTTTTATTTTTGAAAATTTTTAGCGCTGCCTCTGTTGTGCCACCCTTGGAAGCAACTTTTTTTACAAGAGCGGAATAATCAGAATCCTTCCCTAATATAGCAGATGCCAAAAAAGTTTTTTCAATAAGTTTTTGGCTTTCATTTTTTGTAAACCCGAGATTTTCTGAAGCTTTAATTAAACAATCCGCCAAAAGAAAAAAGTAGGCCGGACCACTACCGGAAATGGCTGTAACTTTATTTATAGTATTTTCATCTTTTACTTCAAAATTTTCGGTTATTTTATTTATGAAATTTTTTGTCTTTTTGGTTTCTGATTTAGATAAACCTATTTTCTTCCAAACGGCAATTCCTGCCCCGACAGAAATGCCTAAGTTCGGCATCATTCTTACAATTTTTTTATGGCCGGAGAAGCGAAGAAGTTTTTTAATGGAAAAACCAGCCATGATTGAAATTAATATTGTTTTTTCATTCAATTCGTATTTTATTAATTGCTTAATTGCTTCCTGCGCGTCTTGTGGTTTTACAGCCAATATTATAAAGTCGGATTTTTTAATACCACTTGTGTTTTTTTTATCTATATCAATAGTAAAAATTTTGATTGAAGAATCCTTCAAAAGTGTTTTTGCTATAGCTCTGCCCATTGTGCCAAAACCTATGATTGTGACGTTGATTTTCATCTTATTTTTTGGCTATAAACCTTGTACCGGAAAAATTTTTACCCAAAGCTGAAATAATTATATCCTTTTCATTTCCATTACCTATTAGCGTTTCTACTCCATGATGGGTCGCATATTTTGCTGCTTGAACTTTTGAAAGCATTCCCCCCAGACCCAGATCGGATTTGCCCGGAGAGCAATGATTTTTAATTTTTGAGTTGATCTTAGTAACTTTTTTTATAAGTCTGGCATTTTTATTATGATCAGGATTGCTTGTGTGGAGCCCTTTTTGATTGGTTAAAATCAAAAGTTTATCCGCCTTAAGTCCAGTTGCAACTTTAGCACTGAGAATGTCATTATCTCCAATAGTCAAATCTTCTGTTTTCATAACATCATTTTCGTTTATGATAGGCAAAATACCATGAGAAAGCATCGCTTTGATATTTAAAACGAAATTCTTGAAACGTTCATGATTAGTAAAATCATCACTCAAAATAAGAATTTGGCCGATTGAAATTTTATATTTCTTGGCTTCATGGACATAGTCGTGTATTAAAATAGGCTGTCCAATGGCCGCAGCAATTTTTTTTCGGTGTGGATTGGTGAAGGGAACCTGAGGAAGTCCCGCGCCGATAGCGCCGGAAGTCACAAGCACAACTTCATTCCCACGTTTCAATAATGACGAAATTTCTTTGATAAGTTTGCTTATTTTTTTCTGGTTGAGGCCATTTTTACTGGCAATGACTTGAGTACCAACCTTAATGACTATTCGCATAATTTTATCTTATATTATAAGGACTTTCTTCGCAAGGTTATACGTATTTAACAATTTGCATGATAGGTGATATACTATAACTTTAGAATATCTAATTAGTAAATTAATTATTTCTTTGACATATAAAAGTCCTAAAGGAGGTCTAAATGAGCAAGTCGATGATACTAGACAAACAAAATGCGAGCCGTATAGGGGATGCCCTTATTAAATTTTTGTGTAACGGTAACTATTTTACTGTTACAATAAAAATTCTAAATTCTCCCCCTAAAGAATTAGGAAGGAAATTCCAAAATCCGAGCATAACATTTTCTTCAGGAAATGAAGAAAGAGGGTTTATTTTTATGCATTGCGGACCAAAAAATATCGGAGTTTATTATTCGGGGGTTCCGGACGTAAAAGATCCCATATTTTTGTTTAAGGAAAAAAGCATTGAGGTTGAGTTTTGTTCTCAGTACGGAGTGTTAACCCGCCGAATATATAAAATGAATGAATGAATAGTTATGTAATATTTGGTGTTACAAAAACGGGAGCCTTGCTTCCGTTTTTTTAATGCGCCACGGTGAAAGCGATTACTTTTTTAGCGCCGGATTGTTTTAATATTTTTTTGGCTTCAACCAATGTCGCTCCGGTAGTGGTGACATCGTCTATTAAAATTATATTTTTGCCCTTTATCCGCTCGGAATTTTTTACCGAAAAAGAATTAGCGAGATTTTTTAATCTATCCTTCCGGTCTTTAATATTTGCTTGATGTTCCGTTTCTTTTATTTTTATTAAAATATTTTTCTCTAATTTTAAATCTGCGCCATGGCGCAGATTATTTATTTTTATTAATTCTCTGCAAATTAATTCTGCCTGATTATATCCGCGTTCCCTGTATCTTTTTTTAGAGAGGGGAATGGGAATTAAAACCGGCTGGCGAAAATTTTCCATTAGGCTTAATTCTGAAAGTTCTTCTATAATTCTTTCATATAAAATCTCCGCAAAAATACCAGCCAGTCTTTTTTTACCCTTGTATTTTAAAAGCCAAATTGATTTCTTAATGGGCAAATGACGATAGTCAAATAATGGAAATATCCAATTAGCGCTTTCTCGTTCTGCGGCTGGAGAGCCTAAAAGGCATTTTAAGCATAAATCCGAACCCCTTTTCTCACACGAAACGCAATTCACAGGGAAAACTATGTCTAATATAGTGTTTAAGAAATGCATATATGTTATAATTATAAGCGTAATTCAATAAAATGGATAATCCAATTAAAAACTTTCTTTCAGGTTTAAATCTTTTTAGGGGTGGGGAGAGTGATAGCGCTGTTGGTATTGACATCGGTTCTTCTGCTATAAAAGTAGTTGAAATAAAAAAAAGAGGAGGAAGAGCGGTTCTTGAAACCTATGGGGCCATCGCTCTTGGTCCTTATGCCGACATGGAAATAGGGCGCACCACTAATCTGCCGGTTGAAAAAGTAGTAGAAGCTTTAAAAGAAGTCTTAAAACAATCCGGCGTAACGACAGTTTCTTGCGCCTTTTCTATCCCAGTTCAATCAAGCCTGATTTTTACCATTTTACTTCCATCTCAAGTTAAAGAAAGCGAAGTGCCATCAATCATTCCGACAGAAGCTCGCAAATATATTCCATTACCCATCACGGAAGTTTCCCTTGACTATTTTATCCTGCCTAAAAAGGAATCTTCATTTGAAGAAGCGAATAATCCAGATTTACCCGCTATGTTGCCGGAAAAAACGGAGGTGCTTGTAGTAGCAATTCAAAATGATGCAGTTTCAAAATATCGTTCTATCGTTTCAGATTGCAGCCTGGAAGCCGGATTTTTTGAGATTGAAATTTTTTCTTCTATTCGGGCAAATTTTGAACACGAACTTTCCTTAGTGCTCTTGATAGATTTCGGTGCGTCAAGTACTAAGCTCTCTCTAGTGGAATTTGGTATGGTAAAAAGCCACCACACTATAAACCGCGGAGGAGCGGACATATCTTCTTCTATTTCTCAAACTCTTGGGATTCCGTTTCCAAAAGCCGAAGAAATGAAAAAAGAATTCGGTCTTTTTGAAAATCCTATTGAAAAAAACCTGGCTGATACCATTAAAGTTCACATTGATTATATCTTTTCAGAAACGAATAATGTATTATTAGGATATGAAAAGAAATACAACAAGACCATTAGCAAGGTGGTATTTACAGGCGGCGGATCTCTCCTAAAAGGATTAAAAGAAGTGGCATCCAGTAATTTTCAGGCAGAAATAGAAATAGGACACCCTTTTTCCAAAGTTGGCGCGCCGGAGTTTTTAGGGAAAGTTCTTGAAACCACAGGCCCGGAATTTGCAGTTGCTTTAGGTTTAGCATTGCGAAAATTGCAATAAGTGAGATAATATAATAAACAAAATGGATCCCGTTAGAAATAACGCAAACATTGAAAAACGGGATACTGAAATGAAGTATTATTAATTAAGAATAAATTTCTAACGGGATGGAGCAAAATTTTCAAACATCTTTTATACCCAAAAAACCGATAATAGCCGAGCGAGCGGCAGGATCGCAGTCCACCAGTCTTTTTACCGTTGTTTCTATTTTCATTTTTTTTACTGTAATTATTGCGACAGGCGCCCTGTATTTTTATGACGGAATTTTAAAGAAAAATATTACACAGATGGAAAATGATCTTAATTTAGCAGAAGGCCGTTTTGAACTTTCAAAAATAGTTCAGCTCCAAGTTTTAGATAAACGTTTAAATGCAGCAAACCAAATTTTGAATAACCATATTTCTGTTTCTCCCATTTTTAGCGCGCTTCAGGCAATTACAATGAAAACCGTCAGTTATACCAAGTTCAGTTATAGTTTTGATGATAGTAAAAGTCAAAAAATAGCAGTGGATATGAGCGGAATTGCTGTAGGCTATTTATCTGTTGCGCTTCAGGCAGATCTTTTTGCGACAAATAAAAATATAATTGATCCTGTTTTTTCAAATTTATCGCTTGATGAAAAAGGTAATGTCACCTTTGATCTGAATTTTTCGGTCGATCAAAATTTTGTTAATTACAAGAAAGTGCTTGATGCCACAAATGAAGATTTTTCCGGCACACTTCTTGACAGCGGAAGTGCGCTAAATTAATTATGTTTAAATATATTTTACCAATCATTTTAATAGGAATTGCCATAGCGGGATTTTTTATACTTACCAGTCCGCTTTATAATAGTATTTCTTTAGAAAGGGAACAAATAGCATCTTACGATGAAGCGCTTGATAATTCTAAGGCTCTTGAAGCGCAACGCGACAGATTAACCCAAAAATATAATTCATTTGACCCGGAAGATTTATCTAAGCTCCAGAAACTTTTACCCGATAACGTTGACAATATTCGTTTAATTCTTGAAATAGAAAAAATAGCGTTGCCTTACGGGATGACATTAAAAGATATAAAATATGATACGACAAGTAACAATGATACAACACCAGAAATGGCAGGAGTTGCGCAAAACGGAGGAGCAGTTTCCTTAAATAAAAATTATGGAATTTGGAATTTGGAATTTTCTACTCAGGGAACTTATAATAATTTTATTAACTTCTTGAAAGATTTGGAAAATAATTTAAGAATTGTGGATATATCTTCAATCCAATTTTCTTCAAATGCAAGTATGGGACTTAACCCATCTTTACCTGAGGCTTACAAATACGATTTAGCAATTAAAACTTATTGGCTTAAAAATTAAAATGACCCCAAAAATAAAAAACACAATAATTTTTGCAACGATTGCGGTCATCTTGGTTCTGATTTATATTTTCTTCATTAAAAAGTCACCAGAAGAACAGAATTTGATTTCCTCCTCCGGAGATATAACATCGACAAGTACAGAAACTTTAGACCAAAATTCTTTAATTGCTCAGAATTTTCTTTCTGTGCTATTGAGCGTTAACAATATAGGGTTAAACGATGTTATTTTTTCTGATGAATCTTTTATCAATCTACATGATTCCAGTATTTTACTTACTCTTCCAGTAGATAAAGGAAGATTAAATCCTTTTGCCCCGATTGGTTCTGATGTGCTTACGCCGTCTACGACTACAAGTTCTTCAGCAGATCTTTCAGAGTTTCCAATACCGGCCGATCCTTCAACTCCTTCAACTCCTTCAACTCCTTCAACTCCTTCAACTCCTTCAACTCCTTCAACTCCTTCAACTCCTTAAACTAAATTAATTATGAGTTTTTTAGAAGAATTAGTTAAAAAGGGCGCAATCAGTAAGGGCCAAATAAGTGAAATTAAAAATCTTGCCCAGGAAAAGCATGCCGGAGATATTGATGAAGCTCTTATTGAATTTGGTATTCCAGAAGATAAAATACTTGCGATAAAAGGGGAGTATTTGCAAATACCAATAAAAAAAATAAGCACAGAAGAATCATCTTTTGATGCCTTGAAATATATTCCGGAAGATGCGGCCGCACATTACCATTTTGCTCCGATTCAATTCAAAGAAGGAGTATTGGAAGTTGGTATTTTGGATGGAGAAAATACGCAAGCGCTTGATGCCTTGCAATTTATTTCAGCTAAGCTGGGTATTCCTTTTAAAATTTTTCTTATTTCAAACAGTGACTACAAGAGTATTATGGAAACATATAAAGGGATATCTGTTCAGGTGGAAGAAGCGCTTGGTGAACTAAAACAAGATGAAACCTTAGATGCGAAAAGTTTAAATGAAGCAAATACTTTAAATAATGAAATTAAAAATGTAAAGGCAAACGAAGAATCAAAGATAGTAGAAGATGCCCCGGTTATAAAAATTGTTGCTGTTATATTGCGTAATGCCATAGAAGGCAATGCTTCAGATATACATATAGAAAATACGGGAGAAAAAGTTAAAGTACGTTTTCGAGTGGATGGTATTCTTTACACAGCTATCATCTTACCGTCCAATGTTTACAACGGGATAGTAGCACGCATAAAAATTTTAGCTAAGTTGCGCTTGGATGAAAAAAGAAAACCGCAAGACGGATCTTTCAGTACCAGTCTTGATGGACATAAAATTGATTTTCGTGTTTCTACCATGCCTGCTTATTATGGCGAAAAAGTGGAGATACGTATTTTGGACTCGGAAAAAGGAGTTAAGCCATTGGATCAATTAGGATTATCTAAAAGAAATCTTAAAATGCTTAGAGAAGCAATAGATAAACCCTATGGACTTATTTTGATTACCGGTCCGACGGGGTCTGGAAAATCTACGACTCTATATTCAATGATGAATGAACTTGATAAAGAAAAAAGCAATATCGTTTCCCTAGAAGATCCGGTAGAATATCATATGCCCGACATTAATCAGTCTCAAATGATGCCCGAGATTGGATATACTTTTGCTTCCGGATTGCGCTCTATCCTTCGCCAGGATCCGGATGTGATAATGGTTGGAGAGATACGCGACAAAGAGACAGCCCAGCTTGCTATTCAAGCGGCGCTGACCGGGCACCTTGTTTTATCGACACTGCACACAAATAGCGCTATCGGAGCGATTCCTCGCTTAATTGACATGGGAGTTGATCCATATCTTATAGCGCCGACTCTTATTTTGTCTGTTGCTCAACGCTTGGCCAGAATGACCTGTCCGGCCTCCAGAAGACTTGTCCCCATAGATCCGAGTATTAAATTGCAAATCGAAGATGAACTAAAAGATTTGCCGGACGAATTCAAAAAGGAAATTGAGATCAAAGATCAAATGTATGATACAGTGCCATCTTCCGAATGCCCATCGGGCACTCGTGGCCGTATTGCTATTTTTGAAATGTTTAAAATAGGTAAAGAAATGCAGAAAGTGATTCTTAAAAATCCAGTTGATTCTGAAATTTATAAAGTGGCTCGTGAAGATGGAATGCTTTTGATGAGAGAAGATGCTATGTTAAAAGCCATAAATGGCATTATTCCATATAAAGAAGTTTTCAATTTCATTAGTGAGAATGAGTAAATTATTATTTAAACCCCGAAGTTGAATAAGTTGCCCACAAAGTACTATTATTAAAGGTTGTTGTGTAATATAATTAAGAGGTAGACAGGGAATTACCATGAATCCTTTTAGAAATAACGAAATTATCAAAAACGGGGTATAATAGATTGAATATTATTAATTTAATGTAAATTTATAACAGGATGGATTACAAAAAAGAATTTGAAGAACTTATTTTAACCGTTATCCGCGAAGGCGGTTCGGATTTGCATTTAGGGGTTGGAAAAGTTCCGGCTATTCGAGTAGCAGGAGAACTCATTTTTCTCTTAAAGCATTCGGTTTTAAACAAAGAAGATGTACTTGGTATTTTAACTGAAATTTTGGATAAGACGAAATTAAGCAAATTTACAGAAGACAAAGAAATAGACTTTTCTTATGATTTTCGAGGAGAGGTGCGCCTTAGAGGTAATGCTTTTTTCCAAAAAGGTCTAATCAGTGTTGCCCTTCGATTGGTACCTAAAGTCAAATCTCTTTCAGAGCTGCATCTGCCTCCGATTATTGCGGAATTGGCTCGCAAAAAACAGGGATTTTTTCTGGTAGTTGGCCCAGTCGGGCAAGGTAAGTCAACTACGTTATCAGCTATGGTGAACTTAATCAACAATGAACAAGCGCGCCACATTATAACGATTGAAGATCCGATTGAATACATCTATACTCCCAATAAATCAATAATTGACCAGCGTGAGGTCGGTATTGACACCAAAGATTTTCATACTGCGCTTAGGTCAGTTTTTAGAGAAGATGTGAATGTAATAATGGTGGGCGAGATGCGTACCACTGAAACGATTTCAACGGCTGTAACCGCCGCCGAAACCGGACATCTTGTACTTTCAACTTTACACACCAACAATGCTTCGCAAACAATAGATAGGATTATTGATTCTTTCCCAGGCAGTCAGCAGGATCAAATTCGTCTACAACTTGCCTCCAGCTTGCTTGGTATTTTTTCCCAAAGGCTTATACCTAGAATTACCGGTGGGCTTATTCCTGCTTGTGAATTATTATTAAATAATAATGCTGTTTCCAACTTGATTCGTGAAAAGCGAACACAAGAAATTGATGTTGTAATAGAAACAGGAGCAGAATCAGGAATGATAGATTTAAACCATTCGCTTACAGAACTTGTTCGCGCCGGAGAAATTACCATAGAAAGCGCTTATCAATTTTCACTCAATCCAAAAGGTCTTGAGCGCATGATATAATCTTTTTATGTTATTCAAATACAAAGCAGTAGATGATAAGGGGATAAGTAAAGAAGGAGAAATTGACGCGCCAAATCGCGACATAGCCATAAGCGGGCTTCAAAGGAGGGGGCTTATTATTATCTCCATTCAAGATGAAGGGAAAAAGAAATCTTTTTTTTCTTTTTCTTTTACTCAAAAAGTGCCGATGAAAGAAATTGTTATTCTTTCCCGTCAGATTTCAACTTTATTTGAAGCGCAAGTTTCCGCCCTTAAAGCCTTTACTATGCTTGCCGCTAATACAGAAAATAAAATCTTGTCAAGAAAACTTACAGAAATAGGCGATGATCTCCAAGCCGGAATTTCCATTTCAGGCGCTTTGGCAAAACACCCGGATATTTTTTCAAATTTTTACGTTAATATGGTTAAGGTGGGAGAAGAAACCGGTAAGTTAAATGAAACCTTCGACCATTTGGCAAATTATTTAAACCGCCAATATGCGCTTACTTCCAAAACAAGGAATGCTCTCATTTATCCAATATTTGTTATTGTTACATTTTTTGTAGTTATGGGACTTATGTTTGTTGTCGTCATTCCGAAACTTTCGGCTATTATTCTTGATTCAGGGCAAGAAGCGCCAATCTACACCCAGATAATTATCGGAATGTCGGATTTTTTCGTAAATTATGGTTTCCTGGTTATTATTTTCTTGGTACTTTTGGGTTTATGGTTGTGGAGATTATCCTCCACAGAGAAAGGCAAGATATATCTTGATAAAATGCGTCTCTCTATACCGGCAGTGGGTAATCTTTATAGGAAACTTTACCTTTCCAGAATAGCGGATAATATGGATACAATGCTTACTTCAGGTGTTCCGATTGTTCGGTCAATAGACATTACTTCCGAAGTTGTTGGTAGTAGAGTTTATATGGAAATTTTAAAGGATGTGGCAGAAGGGGTAAAGTCAGGTATGCCTTTTTCAATCGCTTTTGGGAGACATGAAGCGCAAGTTCCGGGCATTATGGTACAAATGATTAAAATTGGGGAAGAGACAGGTTCACTGGGGGAGATTTTAAAGACTCTGGCGGATTTTTATAAACGAGAAGTTGATGATGCGGTTGACACCTTGGTTGGGTTGATTGAACCGGTTATGATTGTGGTTTTAGGTTTAGGTGTAGGGATTCTCTTAGTTTCTATTTTGTTGCCGATTTATAATATTGCAGGGGGAATAAGTTAGAAATTAGGGAAGTAACTAGCTCTTAAAACCTGTTTTGTATATGTGGATAACTTTTTTGCATATATGGGATTATAAAAGTTATAATACAGTAGGATATTGAGAATAAGTCGAAAATTCCGCTAGAGGCGGAGAAAAAATTATTAGTTTCCGCTAAAGGCGGATCAGCCTAGGGCTGAAATATTATTAGTAAAAAAAATTATGAATTTATTTAAAAAAGGTTTTACATTAATTGAACTTTTGGTCGTAGTTGCCATAATCGGTATTTTGGCTTCCGTTGTGTTAGCTAGCTTGAACAGTGCTAGAACCAAAGGCACAGATGCAGCTATAAAATCTGCAATGGCTAATGCTCGTGCACAGGCTGAGTTGTTCTATGACTCAGGACAGACATATACTAACGTATGTCAGTCTGCTACTACAGGCGGTGTTTATCCTTTAATCTTAAATGCTACCCAAAAGCTTAATTCTGCTAGTACTCCAACTGTAACTCCTGCCTCAACCATTTGGGTTTATAACGCTTCCCCCGCTGCAGGGGCTACAACTGCTGCAGTGTGTCATGACAGCGGGACTGCTTGGGCAGCCATAGTATCATTAAAAGGTTCTACTACGAGTTCGGGCTGGTGTGTGGATTCTACTGGTGCCTCTAAAGAATCAACATCTCTCGGATCTGGAGTTTATGCATGTCCATAATTTATTAATTTGATTTTTATTAACAAAAACCACCTTTTTCGGGTGGTTTTTGTTTTTTATATTTGATATAATTGATTAATAGATTTAAAGGTCTTTTTATTAGTTTAACCATGTTTTTTATTATGAATTTATTTAAAAAAGGTTTTAACCACACGCTTTCAAGTAAAGTGTCCGGTTTTACATTAATTGAACTTTTGGTCGTAGTTGCCATAATCGGTATTTTGGCAAGTGTGGTTTTAGCTTCACTCAACAGTGCCAGGTCAAAAGGTTCTGATGCGAATATAAAATCCAATTTAGCCAATGCCCGCGCACAAGCAGAGGTTTTTTACCTCAATAGTGCTACTGGAACATATGAAGGAGTTTGTGCTACTTCAGGTTCTAATGTTATTGGCACTATGGTAAATGCCGCTGAAAATACTTATGACGGAAGCGTTACAACATACGCAGATGCTACAGCAAGCACATGGAATACTGCGCAATGTCACGATAACGCAAGTGCTTGGGCAGCCTTTGTTCCGCTCAAGGCTTCTGCTTCTGGTTCTATTGTCGCTTGGTGCGTTGATTCCACTGGGGCTTCAAAACAGGTTACTGCTGTTTTGGCGGGTTCTAGCTATGCTTGTCCATAAAATATGACTTTTTTTCTAACAATTGTTTTCTTTATTTTTGGTCTTATTATCGGAAGTTTTTTAAATGTTGTCATATTCAGATTTAATACAGCACGCTCTTTCGGTGGAAGAAGCGGATGTATGACTTGCCAAAACAAACTTTGTTGGTATGAACTTATTCCTCTAATTAGTTTTTTTGCCCTAAGAGGAAGATGCAAAAATTGCAAAACCAAAATCTCTATTCAATATCCGATAGTGGAACTTATATCAGGATTGATTTTTGCGGGGTTATTTTTAAAGTTTCAAGATGTTTTTTTCATAAACACGCTTGTGTTTTCCGTTTCTTACGCCTATTATGCCGTGATGTTTTCTCTTCTCTTGGTTATTGCGGTTTATGATTTCAAACATAAAGTAATTCCTGACATCTTATCTCTTATTTTTGGTATTGTAGCTTTTATTGGACTGTTTTTCTTTACGGAATATGGATTTTATATTCATCTTCCATCCATTTTAGAATTTTTGTCGGGGATACTATTAGCTCTGCCCTTTGCGCTTATTTGGCTTGTGTCTTCCGGCACTTGGATGGGTCTTGGGGATGCTAAATTAGCTTTAGGGTTGGGATGGCTCCTCGGATTTAATAGAATTCTTTCAGGTGCAGTAATGGCTTTTTGGTCGGGGGCGATAATAGGATTTCTCCTTATCGTTTTTTCAAAAAAGTATGGAATGAAAAGTGAAATTTCATTTGCTCCATTTTTAGTTCTTGGTGTATTGATTGCATTTCTTTTTGAATTGCATCTTTTCCCGACTGGTTTCTAATAAAAAATGTTTCAATTATATAAAAATATAAACAAAAAAAAACAAAAGTTTATCTGCCGGCAAGCAGGCATGACTTACGTGGAACTCATAGTGGTTCTAAGTATTTTTTCCATAATGACTTCCATTGTTCTTTTTAATTATGATAAGTTTGAAGAGAAAGTGGATATAAGAGTGTTAGCTAATGATATTGCCTTAAGGATTGTTGAGGCGCAAAAATCAGCTTTGTCCGGCGAGTTGCTTCCATCCGGCAAACTTCCCACAGTAGATCCATGGAAACCGGCCTATGGGGTTTATTTTAATCCTTCCAGTAATAAAAATTTTATTTATTTTACGGACCTCAATAATGATAATTCTTTTGAAGATTCTGCTTGTGTCGGAGAATGTTTAAATAGTATAAGTATAACAAAAGGGAATTACATATCGCAGATAGAAGGTTATGCAAGCTCCATTCCTTATTTGATTACAAATCCAATATCTATCACTTTCAAGAGACCAGATTCCGGCGCAGTTTTTAAATCCAATGGTTCACTATTGGTCGGTTTTGATTATATGCAAATTACTATTTCTTCCCCTTCATTAATAAAAGCATATATCCGAGTATATCCTTCGGGAAGAATTCAGATAAATTAGCCCCAATACTAGAGCGAAGCTCAGTACGGGACAGGTATGAAAAAAAATATGAGAAAATTTTTTAAAAAAGTTAATACTAAAAGTAGGGGGTTTACCCACACACTAACTTTTAAAAGTAAAAAAAAGTTAGTGTGTGGGTTTACCATAATAGAAACCATGATAGCTATTTCTCTTTTTTTGATAGTTATTATGATTGGAGTAGGCACTCTCTTGAATGCCAGTTTGCTTCACGCGAAATCTCAAAACATGCGTTCCATTATAGATAATTTAAGTTTTATTATGGAAGATATGTCAAAAAATTTACGAACAGGATATGATTATCACTGCATAGATGATGGTGATGTTACCGCTTCCAATCCCCATAGTTGCGCTACTGGAGCAGGAATTTCTTTCAAAACTACTCTTGGAGACCAATGGGTATATGTAATACTCTCTGACGGCAGTATTCAAAAATCTGTTTCTGGCGGAGCTTCTGGAACTTTTACAGTGCTTACCCCTCCCGAAATCAAAATTGACCTAGTTTCCAGCTTTTCGGTAGTTGGGGCTGAACCTCCGTTGGGCGATACGCGGCAACCGTTTATAATAATCAGATTAATCGGAACCATAACTTATAAAAACGTTGTTACGCCTTTTTCACTACAAACTTCAATATCGCAACGAACAGTAGATGTTGTGCTTTAAAATAATATGAAAAAGTATTTTAAACAAAACAATAAAGGGTTTACCCGCACACCAAAATTTGGTGTGACCCCAAAGGGGGGCGGTTTTACTTTAGTTGAAACACTTGTTGCTATTTCAATTTTTTCTGTATCCATTGTAGCTTTAATGACTATTTTAGGCAGTGGAATTTCCAATACAAACTATGCCAAAACAAAAATAATAGCTTCGTATTTGGCACAGGAGGGCATTGAATATGTTAGGAATATGCGGGACAGTTATGTTTTATACACAGGCACCACTTCGCTTACCTGGAATTCTTTTATAGCCAAATTATCTCCATGTAGTGCCGGTAACAGCTGCGGTTTTGACACTTCGGTTTCTTTGACTAACCCAGCTTCTATCTTTCTGTGTTCTACACACATTAATCAATGCAAATTATATGTAAATAACGGAAACTATAATACTAATTCAAGCGGTGTTTATTCTGGTTTTACTCGTACGATACAAGCAACCACAGTAAGCGCAAATGAAATAAAGATTTCTTCAACTGTTTCATGGACTCAGGGATCCGGATCTTATAGCATTGTTTTTTCAGAAAATTTATTTAATTGGACGGAATAAAAATGAAAATCAGAATAAAAAAAAGGAATAGTGGATTTGTCATACTTTACGCGGTTATGATTTCCAGTATTATTTTAGCTATAACATTGGGTGTTGTAAATATTTCACTCAAGGAAATTAAATTTGGCACTTCGGCTAGAGATACCAATAACGCTTTTTTTGCCGCTGATGCCGGAGCGGAATGTGCTTTATATTACGATAGATCCTCTCCGGCAAACAATGCTTTTACAGGCACTGCGGGACCAAATATTTCCTGTGCCGGAGCCTCTATAACGATTTCAGGATCTTCTCCTTCTTGGAATTTCATAGTTCCCGGTCTGGGTAGTTCAGGACAAGGTTGCGCGAAAGTAAATGTCATAAAAAATCCATCAACCACTATAATCTCCAAAGGGTATAATAACGGAGGGGCCTCTTGTATCCAGAATTCCAGCACCGTAGAAAGACAACTTGAAGTAAACTATTAGTTTTTGTATGCAAAATTTTGATGCAAATAATAAAAAAAGGACCAGCCTCGCCGATTCTAGGCGGGTACAAAAACTGCGAAGTGAAATCGCGCGTTTGCGAGATGCCTATCATATAAAAGATATTCCGGCAGTTACGGATGATGTATATGATTCTCTGAATAAAGAATTGAAATCTATTCTTGAAAAACATCCGGCACTGAATAATCCAAATGCTCCGGAAAATAGGATTGGCGGAAAACCTTTGGATAAATTCGAAAAAGTGAAGCATGAAATAAAAATGTTTTCCATTGGCAATGTTTTTTCGGATGAAGAATTGTTTGCCTGGGAAAAAAGAAATTTAAAATTACTTACATCCGGCGTTCGATTGGATTATTTCTGTGAATTAAAATTTGACGGACTGGCGGTTTCTCTTATTTATGAAGATGGAAAATTTATTAGGGGAGTGACCAGAGGGGATGGAGAAATTGGTGAAAACATAACCGAGAATTTAAAAACTATTGGAAGCATTCCGCTTATGTTGAAAGCGCCTTATCCAAGCAAAATTGAGGTTCGAGGCGAAGCTATTATGAAAAAGCGGGTGCTTCAAAAACTCAATGAATTGAACAAAAAAGAAGGCAAACCGCTTTTTGCAAATTCCAGGAATGCTGCGGCGGGTTCTTTGCGTCAACTTGATCCAAAATTGGCAAAAGAAAGACATCTTGATTTTTTTGCTTATGAAATTGCTCAGATTGGCGAGGCAAGACCTAACGCGTTAGGTCTTGCCTCGCAATGGCAAAAATATATAGAAAAGCATTCTAAAAAACATGAATTATTAAGTAAAATCGGTTTTATAGTTGACGAACATTCTAAAAACTTCTCTTCATTAAAAGAAATACCTCAATTTATAAATGGAATTTCAAAAATAAGAGAAAATCTGCCTTTTGGCATAGACGGAGTGGTTATCAATATAGACGACACAAAAACATTTGAGAGTCTGGGAGTAATAGGAAAAGACCCCAGGGGAATTATCGCTTTTAAATATCCAGCTGAAAAAGCTACTACAATAGTAAAAGATATTAAAATAAATGTCGGACGTACCGGAGTACTTACGCCCTTGGCGATTTTTGAGCCGACTTCTGTGGCAGGTTCTACGGTATCCAAAGCAACCCTTCATAATACGGATCAAATAGAAAGACTGAATTTAAGAATAGGGGATACTGTAGTGATAGAAAAAGCGGGCGATGTTATCCCAAAAGTGGTGGAAGTCTTGACTCGTATGCGTACTGGTAAAGAAGAGAAATTTAAAATGGTTCTAAAATGTCCGGCTTGCGGAGGAAAAGTGGAAAAGAGAAATACCGGAAGTTTTCAAAGCTCCTCTTCGAAAGGTCCTCGGATCTCCGGGGCCCCGAACCCCGGCCAGACCGTTTCTCATAGGACTTTGGAAACTTCCGTAGCTTACTACTGTTCCAATCCGAAATGTCCAGCAAAAGACGAAAGATATCTGGAACATTTTGTTTCCGCTTTTGAAATTTATGAGCTGGGTCCCAAAATTTTAAGACGATTCAAGGATGAAGGTCTGATAACCGATGCAGCGGATATATTTACTCTTGAGAAAGAAGATATTGCCCCACTGGAGCGATTTGGAGAAAAAAGCGCGGAAAATATTGTGCAGGAAATAAAAAATAAAAAAAGAATCTCATTTCCCAAATTTCTTTGGGCCTTGGGTATTCTGCATGTGGGAGAAGAAACGGCGCGAGATCTGGCAATAAATTTTGGCACAATTGATAAACTTGCCAAAGCGAAAATTGAAGAAATAAATAATATAGAAAATATCGGTCCGGCCGTTTCCAAAAGCGTATACAATTATTTCAGAGACAAACAAAATACGCTTTTCATAGAAAAATTGTTTAAAAATGGCATAGTCATAGAAAAAGTCGAAAAAATAAAAGCAGGAAAATTAAATAAAAAGATTCTTGTTTTAACTGGTACTCTTTCCCAAATGTCCCGCGAATTAGCCAAAGAAAAAATTATTTCCCTGGGAGGAAAAGTGGCAAGTTCTGTTTCAAAGAATACTTCCTATGTCGTAGTAGGAGAAGACCCTGGTTCAAAGTTGAAAGAAGCGCAAAAATTAGGTATAAAAATATTAAACGAGAAAAAATTTTTGGATTTAATAAAATAAGAAATAATTTTTAGAATGCCTTGCGCAGGCTGACGAGCCGAGCAGAGCAAAAATTCAGCAGAATTTTATGTGTGCATTATAAAAATTGATTTCTTATTTTATTAGTTTATAATTGGGGTTCATGAGAAGTAAATTTAAAATTTTTATAGTGTTTGTTGGGTGCTTATTGTTTAGGTTAATTCCCTTAAGAGCGCCCAATGTGGAACCGATAATGGCTTCTATTATGCCCCTAGGACGCAAATATGGGGCTATCCTTGGCTTTCTTTTCGGTTTTCTGAGTATTGTTATATATGATACCCTAACTCATTTTGGGGCCTGGACTTGGATTACAGCCATTACTTATGGGCTTATCGGAATGGCTTCTTTTTTCTATTTCAAAAAATTTCAAGCATCAGTTTTAAATTTTGCTATGTTTTCTTTTTTTGCAACCATAATTTATGACCTAGTAACCGGAGTCTTATTTGCTCCGATGTTTGGGCAGAGTATGTTGAACACTCTCATTATGCAAATTCCCTTTACTGCGCTTCACTTGGCAGGGAACATCGGTTTTGCGCTTACCTTAAGTCCATTCCTAAACAAATGGCTTGCGTCTTCACAAATTTTTACACTTAAAGAAAGTACTTATCCTTTAGGGGTAAAAGTTTAGTATAATTTAAAATACGGAGGCGTCGCATAGCGGTCTAGTGCGTACGCTTGGAAAGCGTATGTGGAGCAATCCACCGAGAGTTCGAATCTCTCCGCCTCCGCAGATAGTAACTTCGCGATTTGAAAATGCGGATGTGTTGGAATTGTGTTATAATATTAACGATAAGGTCGAGTAAATAGTCAACTTGATTTGAAGCCCAAGTTCAAAAACTAATCCGATTAATTTGTGGCAAAATTAAAGGGTAAAAAATATGAGAAAAAAAGATCAATGGGTAATCCATAATGTTTCCACTAGCGAATCAAAAAATTTTAATATCAAGAGCCCGAATAAAAGCCCGCGATTTTTCAACGCTGTCAAAGGCGGGCTTACTGTTTTAATTTCTGTTTTGGTAATTTACGGAGTTGTTCATGCTGGCACAATTACTCCGCCAAGCGGTGCGGGTGAACCGTCCGGCAAATTTTATACGCTTTCTGAGATTTATAACTTTATAATTAATAACACTGATCCGGGCGATGAAGGAGACCATGATTTTACTTTCTCCGATGCATTGGCAGGTACGGGGCATACCCTAACAGAGATTTACAATACTTTGGCTGGTTTGATTTCCTCTGATCAAGTTAAAAAAGACACGACTTATCTTGGAGTAACCGGCACATTAACTCCTGAAGGCGAGGGCACAGCAGTTGTAGCTGATTTATTCAATGGCAAAACCGCTAATTTAACGGGCGATTGGACATTAGACGCTGGAACTCTTAATCTTGCTTGCAATACCGCGACTTTTGATGGTACGGGGAATTTGGTTTCTAATACTTATGATGGTGACGGGGATGGAACTAATAGATGGTGTATAACAGATGCTGACGATATAACGGTTGCGGATGTATTATCTGGCAAAATAGTATGGATTAACGGTGCCACTGCTACTGGCACAATGACTAACAACGGCGATTTTAATTTAACTGCCAGTTCAACGGATCAGGAAGTCGTCGCTGGTTATTGGGGGGCAGGCACTTTGACTGGGGACCCTGATTTGGTTGCGGAGAACATTGCAAATGATGTTAATATATTTGGAATTATCGGTAATTTGGTTGCGGGGTGGCTTTATGGTGATAATGATGATCCTGCGCAAGTATTAACTACGGCCGGCAATGAGGGCGACGGATCAGGCGGAGGCACTTTTAATGCCACGAACCTTAGTATAAACAATGTTCGTTATGGGACAGCGTTCGGTGTTGATTCTACAGGGACTCTTTCTCCCTACCCCAATACTCCTTCTGGTATTTCTGGATTAAATCAATCTGTTTGCACAACCGCTGGCTGGGCATGGATAGCAGATAGTAATTACGACGGGACTAGCGACGATCCTATTTGTGTTCAAACTGACAGCGGGACTAATGGTCGCGACCCAGCTGGTACAAAATTCTGGAATAATGCGACCGCGAACGACAATACTTTCCTTGGCAATTACGGATGCTCTGGCGATACTGACGGTGATGGCGTGGGAACGCTTAATACCTCTTTAAGCGGGACAGTCGTAGAACGCAGTGACTATGGAAATGATGCTAGTGTCGCTCTGGCGATTGCTGATTGCAAAGATGGTATCCGCAATCTTTTAACTAGTGCAGCGGTAGAGGCCTTTGGATATACCGCACCAGACGCAACTTGCGACGGGACAGATTATGAAACTTGTTACAACGGACCTCTAACCCCGAAAGTGTTGTTAGAGTGGAAAGGGACACGCTTGCCAACTTTTAACGATTTCTTCGGTGTTTGTGGCAACGGCACAAATTCAATAACTTATGGAAATTATGGTAATCAAATTGGTCGAACAGACAATGTTATTACTGCCAATGTAAATACTTATGAATGGCTTTCAGAGTTGCGCTTAAACAGTACTGCACGGGTAGCCGGTTGGCACGCTTGCTCGTACTCCAATAGCAATAATGTCACGTATAGCACCGGGTTCCGTGTCGTCTTCCGCCCGTAACTTTCATAAAAGAAAGGAATAGTAACCGAACACGTTATTTTTGCTCTGCACGTAACACTTCTGGTAGGTGTTGTGTTCGCGTGCTAGATTGCGGTTTGTTACAGAATGATTCTATGATAAAATTATTCATAGGCATTTATGGATAAGAAGATACCGACCAAAAATTTAATTTATGTTTTATTTTTAATGCTTCTCATAAGTGGATTTTTTGCATTTTTTAATAAGTCCACCTTGGCCTCGTCTACCGATGGCACCATTGACCCAAATAATGAAGGCTACAAATACGCTTGGGGAGAAAATATCGGCTGGTTTAATTTTGGCTGTGATAATTGTGATGTTCATGTTACGGATTCTGGATTGTCTGGTTACGCCCTGAGTGAAAATATTGGCTGGGTATATCTGGGCGACATTACAAATGATGGCGAAGGAAATTTGTCTGGCTATACTTGGTCAGAAAATACTGGTTGGATAAAATTTAATCCGACCAATGGAGGAGTAATTATCAATTCTTCTGGCGAATTTACCGGCTCGGCTTTGGGTGAAAATATCGGCTGGATAATTTTTGACGGGGATTACAAAGTTAAAACCGATTGGCAACCGCAAAGCGCGAGAGTTTGCACTTCTTGGACGTATTCCGATTGGAGTAGCTGTTCGGGAGGACAGCAAACTAGGGCTATTATTTCTGCATCTCCTTCCGGCTGTAGCGGCGGTAGTCCGATCTTAAGTCAAAGTTGTTCTTCCGGCGGAGGCAGCGGAGGCGGCGGAATTCAAAGTCAAGTTTCAAATCTTATTGAGATGGGTAATTATCAATATGCCCTTCAAATAATGGAAAAATATCCTTCTCTATTTAGTCAGGAAGATTTTGATTTTATTAATGAGAAATTGGGAATAAAGGAAAAAACAAAATTAGAGAAATTAATTATTGAGCAGATACCGGGAATAATCAAAAAAATCCCAGAAATATTTAAGCCAAAATTAGAGGAAGAAACCAAACCGCCAGAAATTCCAATTGAAGAATTAGTGTCTAAAGAAACACCTTTAGCTTTTCAGGGTAAATGGCAACTCTTACCAAGCGAACCAATCAGAGAATTCGTTTTGGCGCCCTTGCCCAAGGAGATCAGGAATCTTGCTCAAAAGTTTCCAGAACTTGAGAAAATTCTTGAAGAAGTCGGCATCAGCAAGATTACCGATGTTGCTAAGCTGAAAACGGTCAAATTGACTTTGCCCGGGCTGACAGAACGCGCCGGCTTGCCGATAGCTAAAGTTGAACCCGGTAAGTTTGCTCTTCCCCAAGGCGTTCCAGTGGTTGAATTATCGCCGGCGATTAAACAGCAATTACCGACAGAAATTGTCTTTGCCAAAACCGGCGGCGAACTGATTGATTTTAACATTGATCTTTCCATTTCTGATAAAGGGAAACCTCAACAGAAGATCACCACTGTTTCCGGCAAACCACTGCAGTTAGTAATGAAGCCTGATAAACCCGTTAAGAGCGTCAAGGGATATGTGGTTTTTAAGGCAAGAGCTAGCCAAGCGACCTCTGTGGACGTTCCGTTGAATTCTTTACTGGCGTCCGTGATCTTCGCCAACCCCGCTTTTGCCAAGACCCAGGATCAGCCCGTTAGGGTTGAAGAAAAACTAGTATTGCTGGAATTTGAATATACCGATCCAGACGGTGATGGCATCTATACGGCAGAAATCGATGTGCCTGTTGTTGCCGGCGAGTACGAGATCATAACGGTTATGGATTTTGACGACCCAGAACTCGGAATGAAAGAAATCCGCTTGACCACTGTGGTTGACCCCGAAGGGTATATTTATGAGCGGAACGGCGACAAAGAAACCCGTATCCCTGGTGCCATCGTGTCTCTCTACTGGCTGAATCCCGAAACCAAACAATATGAAATGTGGCCGGCCAAAGAGTATCAACAGGAGAATCCTCAAATCACCGATGTTAGGGGCACTTATTCGTTTTTGGTTCCCGAGGGCTACTATTATCTTAAGGCAGAAACCCCCGGGTATCTCATTTATGACGGTAAGCCATTTCAAGTCAAAGAAGGCAGCGGCGTCCATGTCAATATTGAACTCAAGACCAAGTATTGGTGGCTGAACATCGTTGATTGGAAAACGATTTTATTAGCTGTCATTATAATTTTATTGCTCTATAACTTTTATCGTGATAAAATTAGGGAGCGATTAGTGAGGTCCAAAAATCTATGAACCCCGTTAGAAATTACAAATTTTAACAAGGAAATAAACAAACAATATGGAATTACAAACACCTTCAATTTCTAACAGGGTGAACAAACCAAAAACAACCTTAATCATTATTCTGATTCTGCTTGCCGCCAATATTTTTTTGGGCGTCAAGTATTTTTCAGTTATCAGGGAACTTCGCCAAACCCAAGCCGCTTTACAAACTCAAACAACCAATGAAAAAGTTTTGGAATTTACCAAGCTTTTCATTGGCGAAGTTTTGAAGGCGGACAGCGAGGTTAGTTTTGACACAAGATTAAAACTGGAAACCGCTGTCAGGAATTTAGGCGACGAAGAAATTTTTAACCAGTGGCAGAAATTTGTTGACAGCAAAACTGAAACCAAGGCGCAGGAAGAAGTCAAAAATCTTTTGGAATTGCTGGTGAGTAAGGTGGCAATAAAGTAGGGGAGCGTGGTATCGGAAAAACCGGGCGGGTGCCCGTTTTTTTTGTTCAGAATAAAACAGCTACTGTGTCGTGATACAGTGGCAACCCTATTAAACATTTTTTGCTTGATTAGGTTAATATTCTCATTATTTAATGTTATTTTGCCTCTTAAGCACTTGATTAGATAAGGGATTAAAATTATTTGTGCTAAACTTATAACAAGTCGAGAGTTGAATATGAAATCCCGTTAGAAGCCGCGGTCACAGTTTTTACCGGGGAATAATATATTATAAATATTAATTTATAGTGGGAGCGTATCTTATTAAAAAATTAAGACCGCGACCTGCTTCTAAGCAGGATGAAAGGATTTAATGCAAATATAGAAAAAGAAACTTTGGAAAATAAAAATTTTCGCAAAGTTTTATACACCGGGAAACATAGCCAGTTGGTTCTGATGAGTCTCAAGCCCAATGAAGAAATTGGTACTGAAATTCATACAGACAATGACCAATTTTTCCGTTTTGAAAAAGGAGAGGGTAAATGCTTAATAGATGGAAATGAATATATTCTTGGCGATGGGTCAGTTATTGTAGTTCCGGCTGGGGCACAGCACAACATTATTAATACCTCCGGTTCGGAAGATTTAAAACTTTATACAATCTATTCTCCGGCTCATCATAAAGACGGCATAGTGCGAGCCACAAAAGCAGAAGCAGAAGCCAACGGTCCTGAATTTGACGGAAAAACTACTGAATAAGAGATAAAATCTCCATGAAGAATCAATTTTTATAAAGCAATCTATCTGGCGAAGCTTCGCCAGCGAACTGCTCGTCGTTCAAGAAAATAATAAATGGAACACCATTTTTATTTTCTAAACTCCTGCGCAAGGCTTTCTAAAAATTATTCTTAACGGGGATTTCTGTTTTTTGGTCTTTATTTTTTATAGAGTATAATATTACTATGACTGAAGGAATATTTGCAGAAGAATATAAAAAGCTAAACAAGGCCCAAAAAGAAGCCGTAGATGCCATAGATGGTCCGGTAATGGTTGTGGCAGGGCCGGGAACCGGGAAAACCACAATTCTCACACTTAGAATCGCTAATATTCTAAAAAAAACCGATACCAGGCCGGAAAATATTTTGGCGCTTACTTTCACCGAGGCCGCTTCTATAAATATGCGACGAAAACTTTCCGAAATTATCGGTTCGCGCGCATATCAAGTAATTATCAGCACCTTTCATTCATTTGCCGAGAGTATTATAAGAAAATACCCGGAAGAATTTCCTCGAATTATCGGTTCGCGTCCAATAGGAGAAGTGGACCAGATTTCTATTATTGAATCTTTGATTGATTCTACTTCATTAAAAATTTTGCGTCCCTATGGTGACCCATATCTTTACACCAAAGATATTTCATCGGGGGTTGCTACTTTAAAAAGGGAAGGTTTATTACCGGAAGAATTTGGAAAGCTGGTAAAAGAAGAGGAAACTAATTTTAAGAAAATCCCCGATCTTTATCATGAAAAAGGCGCATATAAAGGAAAAATGAAGGGGGAATATCAAAAACTTGGAAAAATAATAGAAAAAAATAAAGAGCTGTCTGATATTTATAAAGATTATCAAGATGAACTTTTGAAAAACAAGTTTTACGATTTTTCGGACATGATTATGGAAGTATTAAAAGCAATAGGGAAAAGCAAATTCTTGCTTCAAGTTTTACAGGAAGAACATCAATATATTTTGGTTGATGAACATCAAGACACAAATAATGCACAAAATAAAATTATAGAACTTCTGGCTTCATATCATGCGCCGGAACCCAATCTTTTCGTAGTGGGGGACGAAAAACAGGCAATTTTCAGATTTCAAGGAGCTTCTCTTGAAAACTTTCTTTATTTTAAAAACCTTTATAAAAATGCCAAACTAATAACTCTTTCGGAAAATTATCGTTCCACGCAAGGCATTTTGGACTCTACCCACGGTTTAATGCCAGATTCTTCTCCATTAAAATCCAATACAAAACATAAATTTGAAAAAATATTTATTTATCCTTTTGAAACGCCGGAAAGCGAGACATATTTTATAGCGCATGACATTAAAAGAAAAATATCTGACGGAATAGCACCGGAAGAAATAGCCGTGCTTTACAGAAATAATGAAGACGCCTTTGCTGTTTCAAATTTGATGAAAAAAGTCGGTATTCCACACCAAATTGAATCAGATTTGGATTTATTTTCGGATGCCGATGTGAAAAAACTTATGACCATTCTTCGAGCCATAAATAATTTTGGCGATGATAGGGCAGTGGCGGAATTTTTACATATAGATCTTTTAAATGTTGAACCTTTAGATGTTTATAAACTCATAAAAAGCGCCAGTTTAAAGAAAAAATATACGCTTTTTGATATGCTTGCCAAGCTTAATTCTTTTAAGGATTTGGAATTGCAAAATACGGAAGCTATGAATGACGCTTTTAGAAAACTTTCCGACTGGGTCAAGAAATCAAAAAACAGCGACCTTCTTTCTATTTTTGAAACGGTAGTCAGGGAGTCAGAACTCCTTAAATCAATGTTGGAGAGCCCGGAGACAGAACGCAAATTTGATTCTATAAATTCTTTTTTTGATGAAGCAAAAAATTTGGTTTTGAGAAAGCCGGATGCGAATCTGGAAGATTTTTTCATTTATATTGAAACAGTAAAAAAGCACAATCTTTTTATAAAGAAGAAAAGAATGCACAAAAACAAAGGAGTAGTTCGATTAATGACGGTGCATCGCGCCAAAGGGCTTGAATTTGAATATGTTTATATTATAAAAGCTTATAGTGGACACTTTGGCGACAAACGCTCTCTGGATAAATTAAAACTTTTACCTAGAGTTTATATGCTTACTGATAAAAAAGTTGAATTAGCGGATGATAATGCGGATGAAAGAAGGTTATTTTATGTCGCCCTAACTCGAGCCAAAAAGGGGATTAATATCACTTATTCCAAGACAGGAGAAGATGGAAAAGAACTTTTGCCAAGTTCCTTCTTGGGAGAATTAAAGCCGGAATTTATAGAAATACGCGATACAAATACTTATGAGAAAGAATATCAAGAAAACAGAAAAATAAATTTTGAAACAGAATTAGAAGAATCCAGCAGTTTGAAAGACAAAAATTTTATTCGCGAACTTTTTGTTACACAAGGATTCTCGCCGACCGCCTTGAATAACTATCTTGAATGTCCGTGGAAATATTTTTACCAAAATCTTATCCGCATTCCTTCCGCGCCGACCAAACCCCAATCATACGGTACTGCAATACACGGGGCGCTGCATGATTTTTTCAATAGAATGAAAGAAGAAGAAACCGGCAAAGAATTTCTCCTAGAAAGTTTTGAGGGATATTTGAATAGGTCGGGGCTGCGGGAGCGCGATGCTGTGGAATTGTTAGAAAAAGGAAAAAAGGCGCTTTCTCTATGGTATGATGCATACAATAAAAGTTGGAATGAAAATATTTGGACGGAATTTCGCATTAATGGAATTATACTGGATGATAATATCAGGCTCACCGGAGTTTTGGACAAGATTGAATTTATAGACGGAAATATAGTCAATGTAGTTGATTACAAAACAGGCAAACCAAAAACCAGAAACGAATTAGAGGGAAAAACCAAAAATGCCGACGGCAACTATTTTAGGCAGTTGGTTTTTTATAAAATTCTCTTGGATAGATTTGAAAATGGAAAATTAAAAATGCAATCCGGCATTATTGATTTTATTGAACCGGACGAAAAAGAAAAATTTCACAAGGAAATTTTTGAAATTTCAAAAGGAGATACTGAGACGCTTGTAGAAAAAATAAAACAAGTGGCAGATGAAATTTTAAACTTATCTTTTTGGAATACCCGATGTAGCAAAAAAGATTGTGAATTTTGTTCACTTAGGGAAATGATGAAATAATCTAGGATAACATTTGGGGACCATTATCTAACCAACCTAAAATAAGGCCCAAAACAGCAAAGAAAATTATCAAAATGATTAAAATCCAGTAAGTTTTTCGCATTTATAAAGTATAGCAAATATTGGAAAAAAGCTCATTTTTATGATATATTTTTCTTAATGGATAAAGACAATAACAAAGGCAGAGAACATCCACTTTCAATAATCATAAATCAAGCCGTAAAAATTTTTACCGACTTGGGTTTTGAAGTAGCAACTGGCCCGGAACTTGAAGATATTTGGCATAATTTTGATGCACTGAATGTTCCCAAAGATCATCCGGCTCGTGAAATGCAAGACACTTTTTATATCAAAGGAGAAGAGGGAAAAGTTCTAAGAACCCATACTTCTTCCGTGCAGATTCGCTATATGGAAAATCTTATTAAGTCCGGCGGTAAACCGCCTTTTGCTATTGTTGTTCCAGGGAAATGTTTTCGCAATGAGGCGACGGATGCGACCCACGAAATGCAATTTTATCAAATTGAAGGGTTAATGATCGGAGAAGACGTCAATATGGCTCATTTAAAAGGAGTTCTTTCTCATTTTTATAAAAAAATACTGGGTGATGATACAGATCTCAGATTTCGTCCGAGTTTTTTTCCTTTTACCGAACCGTCCATTGAATTTGATTTGAAATTTAACGGCAAGTGGCTGGAAATGGGCGGAGCGGGGATGGTGCATCCGAATGTTTTGAAAAACTGCGGAATTGACCCCGAAAAATATCAAGGTTTTGCTTTTGGTCCGGGGCTTGAAAGATTAATGGTTATTAAATATGGTATGCCGGACATCCGCCCGGCTTATCAAGGCGATTTAAGATTTAACCAGTTTTAATTTTAAATATGAAAATATCTTACAATTGGCTACAAAATTATTTTAAAGAAAAATTGCCGAAACCGGAGAAAATCGCCGAGGGTATTGTTTTTCATTCTTTTGAAGTAGAGGAAATAGAAAAAGTAGGAAAAGATACTGTTTTTGAAATTAAAGTCTTGCCGGACAGAGCCCACGACTGTCTTTCGCATTTTGGAATTGCTAAAGAAATTTCGGCGATTTTTAATCTCCCAATTTCTTCGCCAAGTGGTTTTTCTCAGGTCCTCGGATCTCCGGGGCCCCAGCCCCGGCCAGACCATTCGAAAAGCCACATTGACTCGAAACTGGAAATAGAAATAAAAGACGACAAATGCTTGCGTTACATGGGGCGAATTGTCAGAAATGTAAAAGTTGGGGAAAGTCCGGATTGGCTAAAAGAAAAATTGGAAGTAATAGGACAAAAATCAATAAATAATCTTGTGGATGCTGCTAATTTTGTGATGTTTGATTTGGGCCAGCCAATTCATTGTTTTGATTTAGATAAATTGGAGAGTGAAAAAATAATAGTTCGAAATGCCCAAAAAGGAGAAAAAATCACTACTCTTGATAAAAAAGAAGTTATCTTAGATGAATCAGTTTTAATAATAGCTGATGAAAAAGATCCATTGGCTATTGCTGGAATAAAAGGAGGAATAAAAGCAGAAGTAAAAAATAATACAAAAAATATAGTTATAGAAGTTGCCAATTTCAATCCTATTTCTACCAGAAAGACTTCCCAAAAAATCGGGATTCTAACCGATGCAGTAAAAAGATACGAGAATGAAATAACTCCCGACCTCTGTGGGCAAACTATGGAGGAAATGACAAATTTAATTGTTGATTTAACAGGAGGGGATGTAGAAGAAGTTGTGGATATTTATCCGGTAAAGCCAAAACAAAATACTGTTTTTGTGTCGGTAGAATATATAAATAAACGTTTAGGCACTTCTTTTTCAAAAAAAGAAATTGAAAATGTGTGGGAAAAATTAAATTTTGAATATGAAGAAGAAAATGGCGAACCTGCCTGCGCAGGCAGGTTTAAAATTTTAGTGCCATTGTCGCGTCTTGATATCACCGGCCCGCATGATTTATCCGAAGAAGTAATTAGAATTTTAGGCTATGACAGAATTAAGGGAGAATTACCTGCCCGAAATGCTTCGCATAACGATGCAGGCGGGCCTGAAATAAAATGGACCCCAAAAATAAATGAAGATTTTTATAAAATCCTTTGGGTTCGCAATAAACTTTTAAATGAAGGATATTCAGAAGTAATGACTTATAGTTTCAGAGACAAAGGAGAAGTGGAAGTGCTTGCTTCCGCCTCGGATAAAAAGTTTTTGAGAACAAATTTAGCCGATGGGTTAGAAGAAAGCTTGAAATTAAATCAACTCAACGCGCCATTGCTTGAAATGAATGATGTAAAAATTTTTGAAATTGGAACTATTTTCAAAAAAAGCGGGGAAGAGATGCATATTGCCTATGGCGACAAGAAAGGAATAAAAGAAATGACACTTGATGAATTTTTTCAGGACATGAAATCGGCAGAAACTTTTTTGAATGGTCTGGCTGGGGTAGGGGACCCAGGGAACCGAGGACCTGAAAAAAAGATTCTGCCGATGAAATTCAAACCTTGGTCTATTTATCCATTTATCTCTCGCGACGTTGCTGTGTGGATGCCGGAAGGAGAAGATCCTAAAAAATTGGGAAAAATTTTAAAAGATAATGGAACAAAACTTTTAATTCAAGAGCCGTATATATTTGATTCGTTCACAAAAAATGGAAAAACTTCATATGCTTTTAGGCTCGTTTTCCAGTCTTATGAAAGAACTTTAAAAGACGATGAGGTAAACGAAATTATGGCTAAAATAGGCCATAAAATAAGCGAAAATTCAAGTTGGCAAATACGCTAAAATGCTGGTTTTCCGGGTTGTTTTTTGCTATAATATACTAAGCAAAAATCTGTTTTGCTTTTGTTTTTAAGTTAGATTTAACATCAAATGGCTAAAGAAAAAGAGGTAAAAAATGGGCATCATTACGATGCTTCGGATATATCCGTTTTAGAAGGTCTTGAGCCTGTCAGAAGACGTCCGGGAATGTATATTGGTACTACGGGACCGGAAGGTCTGCACCATTTAGTTTGGGAAATTTTTGATAACTCGCGCGATGAAGCGATGGGAGGATTTTGCGACGATGTTGAAGTTGTTTTTTTACCAAACAATCGAATACGCGTAGCGGATAATGGCCGGGGAATACCGATTGATATACATAAAAAGACCAAAGTATCTGCTTTAGAAACTGTAATGACCACACTTCATGCCGGGGGAAAATTCGGCGGAGAAAATAGCGGATACAAAGTTTCCGGCGGACTGCACGGAGTGGGGGCATCCGTGGTGAATGCCCTTTCAATTTATTGCAAAGCGGAAGTGCATAAAGATGGCGGGCAATATGTGCAAGAATATTCTCAAGGTAAGAAAAAATCCTCAGTGAAGAAAATCGGTTCTTCAAAATTGCATGGCACTATTATCACTTTTGAACCGGACCAAGAAATTTTCAAAGATATTAAATTTGATTTAAATACAGTTATTAATCATATCCGTCAGCAAGCTTATCTAGTAAAAAAGTTAAAAGTTTCAATAATTGATGCGCGGGGATGGGATGATAAAAAAGGACTTAATGATTCCGATGTTTTTTATTTCAGAGATCTTGGTTTAGAATTACCATCAACTTCTTTTTATTTTGAAGGAGGATTAATTTCACTCATTAAATATTATAATAAGTTTCAAAAACCGCTTCATAGCAGTATCTTTTATGTTGAAAAAGAATTAGATGGCGTGGGGGTGGAAATAGCCCTTCAATATGTTGACGATATAATAGACAGAATAATTCCTTTTGCTAATAATATACACACTGTTGAAGGGGGCACTCATGTTACTGGTTTTAAAACTGCTCTTACTCGTACCTTAAACACTTACTGCAAAAAAAATGAAATGATGAAAGATTCTGAAGGTGGATTTACGGGGGATGATGTGTTAGAAGGTTTAACTTGCGTTATTTCTGTAAAGTTAAAAGAAATCCAGTTTGAGGGTCAAACGAAGGCAAAATTAGGCTCTATGGAGGCCCAAGGCGCTGTAGGGACCATTTTTGGGGAGGCTTTTGCCAGTTTCTTGGAGGAAAACCCAGATGATGCTAAAGCTATAGTTAACAAGTCCATTCTTGCCTTAAAAGCCCGTAAGGCGGCCAAAGCAGCCAAAGATTCAGTACTTCGCAAGGGAGCGCTTGAAGGGATGACTCTTCCCGGAAAATTAGCAGATTGCCAAAGCAAAAGCGCGGAAGAATCAGAATTATTTTTAGTGGAGGGAGATTCCGCAGGTGGTTCGGCAAAACAGGGCAGAGACAGACGCATACAAGCGATACTTCCTCTTCGCGGAAAAATTTTAAATGTTGAACGCGCGCGCATAGACAAAATGCTGGCTTCTAAGGAAATTAGAGCTCTTGTTATTGCCATGGGCACTTCTATTGGAGATACTTTTGATCTTGCAAAAATGCGTTATCATAAAATAATTATCGCAACAGATGCCGATGTTGACGGCGCGCATATTCGCACGCTCTTGCTTACTCTCTTTTACAGATATTTCAGGCCAGTTGTTGATGCAGGGTTTATTTATATTGCCCAACCCCCGCTTTACAAAATAAAAAGAGGGAAGGAAATAAGTTATGCTTACTCCGATGAAGAAAAAATAAAAATTATCGGAAAAAATACGGATGTGAGTGAAATACAGGCAGTTGAAACTGACGTTGAAATTCCAGAAGGGGAGGAAAAGGAAGAAGAAATAAAAGCAAAATCAAATAAAATACATATTCAACGTTATAAAGGTCTTGGAGAAATGAATCCGGAAGAACTTTGGGAAACGACCATGGATCCTGCTCATCGGGTGCTTAAAAAAGTGAACATAGAAGATGCTGAAGAAGCAAATGATGTTTTTGAAATCTTAATGGGCAATGAAGTTCCGCCAAGAAAATCTTTCATTCAATCCAATGCCAAACTAGCGGAGATAGATATTTAAAAACTATTTTTTACTTTTAATTTCTTCTGATAATTTTTTAATAAGTTCTTCTTCTGACATTTGTCCAAGTTGTCCATTGTCGCGAGATTCCAAAGTTATTTTATTGGCTTCTATTTCTTTATCCCCTATAACAATCCAATATGGGATTTTATTATTTTTTGCATTACGGACTCTTGTGCCTAAATTTAAATCAGCATCATCTAATTCTGCGCGAATATTGTTTTCTTTTAATAATTCAAAAACTTTTTTTGCATATTTACTATGATTTGCGCGCACCGGAATAACTTTTACTTGCACAGGAGAAAGCCATAAAGGAAAAGCTCCAGCATAATGTTCAACAAGAAGGCCAATGAATCTTTCAAAAGAGCCAAACAGGGCGCGATGAAGCATGTATGGTTTTTCCTCCTTGCCTTCATTGTTGGTAAATACCATCTCAAATCTTTCCGGTAGATTGAAATCGAACTGAAGAGTTGAGCATTGCCACTCTCTGCCGAGTGCATCTTGTATTTTAAAATCAAGTTTCGGCCCATAAAATACTGCTCCCCCGATATCTTTTTGATAGTTTAATTTTTTCTCTTTTGCTACTTTTTCTAAAATGCTTTCTGTAAATTTCCAACCATCATCAGTTCCAGTATATTTTGCATTTTGCGGGTCTCTGACAGATAAATATACTTTAATTTTATCAATATCAAATCCAAAAGATTTATACATAAATAAGATAAAATCTATAACTTTTTTAAGTTCGTCCTCTACTTGATCTGCCCGACAAATAATATGAGCATCGTCTTGAGTAAAACCTCTAACACGAGTAAGGCCAGAAAGTTCGCCTTTCTTCTCAAATCGATAAACAGTACCGCATTCTGCCCAGCGCAAAGGGAGCTCTCTATATGATTTAGGATTGTTTTTAAAAATTTGAACATGAAAGGGACAATTCATTGGTTTTAGAAGATATTCTTCAGAAATTTCCACTTTTTTATTATCCTGTCTTTCCTCAAGGGTTTGTCCAACTTCCAAAGGGGGATACATTGAACTATTATAGAAACCCCAATGACCTGAAGTTTCCCAAAGTACTTTATTTCCTATGTGTGGACTTCTGACTAAATCGTAACCGTTTTCTAAATGTTTTTTATACCAAAAATCTTCAATAATTCTCCAAAGTAGCGCACCTTTTGGATGCCACAAGGGAAGTCCTAGTCCAACCATTTCATCAATATGGAAAAGATCAAACTCTTTGCCGAGTTTTCTATGGTCTCTTTTTTTAGCTTCTTCTCTTTTTTTAATATATTCCTCCAAATCTTTTTTTGTTTCAAAAGCAAGGCCATAAATACGGGTAAGCATTTTGTTTTTTTCATTCCCGCGCCAGTAAGCTCCAGCTACGCGGTCCAGTTTGAATGAATCCGGTTTTATTTCTTTACTCGGATTTTCCAAATGTCCGCCACGACACAAATCAGTAAATGTCCCACAAGTATAAAATGTTATTTTTTCTCCTTTTTCAGTAATTTCATCTATAAGTTCTTTTTTATATTCATTCTTATTAAAATATTCCTTTGCTTCTTTTTCTGTTTTTTCTTCACCTTGAAACTCTTTCCAAGATTTCAAGATTTCTTTCATTTTTTTCTCTATTTTAGGCAAATCTTTATCTGAAATAGGGTTTTTGAATTCAAAATCATAATAAAATCCGTCCTCTATAGAAGGACCGATAGTATTTTTCGTATCTGGATACATTTCTAAGACAGCAGCTGACAAAAGATGAGCCAAAGAATGCCTTAAATTATGCAATTTATCAGTTTCTGCCATATATCTTCATAATATCATATTTTATTATTTCGCAAAAACTGTTTTGCTTTTTAGCTTTAATGTGCTAGTATAAGATACATTATGGTAGTACGAATGAGACATACAAAGTCGCATACGAAAAATAGGCGTTCCCATCATGCATTGATGAGTACGAATTTTGTTAAGTGCGAAAATTGCAAAAATCTCAAGAAACGTCACACAGTTTGCTCGTCTTGCGGATTTTATCGCGGAATGAAAGTGTTGGATTTGGTTAAAAAGATGGAAAAGAAACAGAAAAAAGAAAAAGCAAAAAAGGCGGAAGCTAAATAAACTCTACCGCCATCGTTCATTAATTTATGGCAAATAGGCACCTTTCAAGATCAATAGTACTTCAAACGCTTTTTGAGTGGGATTTTATGACTGCCGAAGAAAAAGGCAAAGTTTGGAATAGTGAAAAAACAAAAGAAGCTCTCAATAGGAATCTTAAAGAATTCGCTCCTGGACTGGAGGACGATGTTTTTGTCTTTTCCTTAACCGAAGAAGTATTAAAAAAAAGTAAAGTAGTTGATGAAATAATAAAAAAGGCCGCGCCCGATTGGCCATTAGATAAAATTTCCATAGTAGATAGAAATATTTTAAGAATTGGATTGACTGAGCTTCTTTTCGGTGACAGGAGTCAAGTGCCTCCGAAAGTAGCCATTAATGAGGCGATAGAATTAGCTAAAACTTTCGGCGGGGAAAACTCCGGCAAATTCGTAAATGGTGTATTAGGCGCAGTCTATAAAGAAATCGGCGAACCTGGCAAGGAACAAATAAGTAAAAAGAAAAAAGCGGAAGAACCTTTGGATATTACAAAATTGCCGATTGAAAAGCTGGGAGGAGCGTTGGTCTATGCAAAAAAAGGAAGTGATATTTTTTTTGCGCTAGTGCATGATGTTTTTGGTTATTGGACTCTATCCAAAGGCAGAATAGAAAATGGGGAAAATGTGGAAGAAAGTACAATTAAAAAAATAAAAGAAGAAATCGGCCTGGATATTTCCATAAGAGAAAAAATCGGAGAAAACGAATACGTAGCGACCCATCCGGAAAATGGTAAGACTTTAAAGAAAGTTATATATTTCTTAGCAGAAAGCAAGTACCAAAAACTCCAGCTCGGAGCCTCCGGGGGCTTGGATAACGCTCGCTGGTTTCAGCTTAAAGAGTTGCCGGAGCTTCGTATTTATAACGATATTATTCCGCTTATTACCAAAGCTATTGAGATAATTTCAAAAAAATAAAATGATTAATTTTTCGGATTTTGAAAAAAATACAAAAATAGTTTTTAAGGATAAAAATCTGCTCAAGCAGGCTTTTATTCACCGTTCTTATATAAATGAAAACCCGGGTTCTCGTCTTTCACACAATGAACGCTTGGAATTCTTAGGTGATGCCGTGCTTGAACTTATCGTCACTGACTTTCTTTATAAAAAATATCCGAACTACACGGAAGGAGAATTAACCGCTATTCGTTCAGCTTTAGTAAACGCCATTATTATTTCCGAAGTTGCCCTAAAAATCGGAATGAATGATTATTTACTTTTATCCAAAGGCGAAGGGAAAGATAATGGCAAGGCAAGGCAATATATTTTAGCTAATACTTTTGAAGCATATATCGGAGCGGTTTATTTAGACCAAGGATATAATGTTGTAAATAAATTTGTAATTGCCACTCTTTTGCCTCATACGGAAGAAATTGTTTCTAAGAAGCTTTGGCGTGACGCAAAAAGTTTAGTGCAGGAAAAAGTGCAAGAATTCGTCGGAGTTACACCCGCTTATAAAGTTTTGCACGAGTCAGGCCCTGATCATGATAAGCACTTTACTGTAGGTATCTTTTTTGGTTCCAGTTTGGTTGCCGAAGGCAAAGGTAAGTCAAAACAGGAAGCGGAACAGAAAGCAGCCGAAATGGCATTAAGAATAAAAAATTGGATGGAATAATATGCGACTTAAAAATCTTGAAATAAACGGCTTTAAATCTTTTTATAAAAAAACAATTTTGGAATTCCAAAATCCCATTGTTTCTATTGTGGGCCCCAACGGGTCTGGTAAGTCAAATGTGGTAGAAGCGCTTCGTTTTGTTTTGGGCGAACAATCAATGAAATCAATGCGGGGAAGCTTAGGTTCCGATTTAATTTTTAAAGGATCCAAAAATCTGCCAAAAAGCTCGCGCGCGACCGTTACCATATATTTTGATAATTCTGATAAGGTTTTCAAGCTCTCTAATGAGGGAGGCGAAGATATTAATCTGAATTACGATATCATCTCAATTTCCCGCGAAGTTTATTCTGACGGATTGAATAAATATATTTTAAACGGTTCGGAAGTAAGATTAAAAGATATCAACAATCTTTTATCGTCGGTTAATATCGGTTCTTCTGGGCATCATATTATTTCACAAGGCGAAGCGGATAGGATTTTGAATGCGTCGCCAAAAGACAGAAGGGAAATGGTGGAAGATGCTCTCGGCCTTAAAATTTATCAATACAAAATTAAAGAAGCCGGACGCAAATTGGAAAAAACAACCAATAATATGAAGGAAGTCTCGCTTTTACGCCGGGAAAATGCCCCCCATTTGAATTTCCTTAAGAAACAGGTAGATAAATTTGAAAAAGCAAAAGAAATGCAAGCGACCTTATTATCTCTTTATAGGGAATATTTGAAGAAGGAAAGTGTTTATTTGGAAAAGGAACAATCAAGCTTATTTTTGGAAAAAAATAAAATTTCTGCGGAATTGGAAAATATTAAAGAGAAGATTTCCAGCGTCGAAGAAATAAATAAAAAGGAAGAAAGTGAAAAAGAAAAAGAATTAAAAATATTTGAGAAAAAAATCGGTGAAATTCGCGCAATTAGAAGTGAGATAGAGCGTAAATTAGGAAGAATAGAAGGAATGATAGAGATGGAAGAGCGCAGAAGTAAGAAAGCACCAGAAATTGCAATCCAAAATCCAGAAGAAATAAAAGAAATTTTTAACGAGATTAATAACGAGATAGAAGAAGCAATAATAGAAGAAAATGCAGCGGAAATTAAAATTATTCTTTTTAGAATAAAAGATATTTTAAATAAATTTAATCATTATTCTTATAAAACAGAAAAACTTTCTACAAACGAAGAATTAGAGAATTTAAAGATAGAAAAACAAAAGATTTTGGCTGAAATGCAGAATATTGAAAACGAAGAAAAGAAAATTATTGAAAAAATAGAAATATTGAAAAAGGAAATAAATCAGGAAAACGAAATTTTACACTCCAGGGAGAAGGAAAAATTTAATTTTAGAGTCAGACAACAAGAATTATCCTCTTCTCTGGGGCTTATAGCCGTAAAGGAAGAAAATTTGTCAAAAGAGGTGGAAGCGTATGAAAATGAAATAAAAGAAGGTTCAGTGCTTATTGGCAGTGAAATCTTATCTTATAAAAATTTCGAAATAAACGGGTCAATAGATAGAAATACGCAAGAAGAACTAAGAAAAAAAATTGAACGCATCAAAATGAAACTGGAAGATGTCGGCCTAGGCGGGGGGTCTGAGCTGATTAAAGAATTTGAAGAAGTTTCAGAAAGGGATAATTTTCTAGCGAAAGAAATGGAAGATTTGGTAACAAGCATAGAATCACTCCGCAAACTTATAGCCGACTTGAAAGAGAAAATAGATATGGAGTTTAAAGAAGGCGTTGAAAAAATAAACGTGGAATTTGGAAAATTCTTTTCATTAATGTTCGGCGGGGGAACAGGGTATCTTTCTGTTATAACTGAAAATAAACAGAAAAAAGAAGGAGAAGAAGGAGATTTGGAAGAAAATATGGAAGATGAGGAGGAAATTGTCCCTGAACAGGGTATTGAAATCAATGTTTCGCTTCCGCATAAAAAAGTAAAGGAACTCAAAGCGCTCTCGGGAGGAGAAAGGTCTCTTACCTCTATTGCTCTTCTTTTTGCCATGTCCCAAGTAAACCCTCCGCCCTTTTTGGTTCTAGATGAGACAGATGCAGCACTTGATGAAGCTAATTCTCGTAAATACGGAGATATGTTAGAAAAACTTTCTCGTCATTCACAGCTCATCGTTGTTACCCATAACAGGGAAACAATGTCCCGCGCCGGTATCCTATATGGTGTCACTATCGGCAACGACGGTGCTTCAAAACTTCTCTCAGTAAAACTTGACGAAGCCGCCGCAATTGCCAAATAATTTTTTAAAATACAACCCCCACCCTTGTCAGGGAGCTTTTTATTTCTCAAAAATAATTTTCTTTTCTTTGCCTATTTTAGTAAATAAATCACTTTAGTGTGATAATACACATATACGCTATAGCGTATATGTGTATATAGTGATATCATTTATATATGAGTTCGAAAAGAAAATTATTTTATAAAGGAGTAAGAGTAAATTCTTTAGGTATTCCAATCTTCTTAGAAGGGAGGAAAAATAGAACAAAAAAAGAAAACAGAAAAAGAAATTTTTATCATATTACTTTTTCTTCGCCTTTTAAGAAAAATTCTTCTAAGAACTTAATTTTAATGTATGATATCCCGGAACAGCAAAAGAAAGAACGTGATTGGCTACGAAGACACCTAATAAAGTTCGGCTATATAATGATTCAAAAAAGTGTCTGGGTTGGACCTTCTCCGTTGCCAAAAGATTTTTTGGATTATCTAAAAGAAATAAAAATAGGGGATAACTTCAAGACATTTAAATTAGCCAAATCTTATGTAAAAAAACCTTAACTCGTATCCCCATTTACGCCATGGCGTATATGTGTAATTTGTTGACTTTTTTGTAAAATGGATATATAATATAAGAAAATTAAAACAAAATTTGTTTTTCACAATTAAATATTAATTGAGGAGATATGTCATGGAAACATCCCTTTTTCGTTTTTTTGCAGTATTCATTGTTATTCTTGTTGTTTGTTTAATCAGCATTATTGGTGAATTAAATCAAAATTATACTTCTGGAATGATAGCTGTATCAGGGGTACTAACAATAATTGTTTTAATTATTAAGGGGTTTTTAAAAAATTCATTTGATAATTCCTATGAACAATTGCTAATCTTAATTGCTGGAATTATCGGAATTATCGGTTGGGTAAGTATTCTTACAGGAATTATGTCCCTACAATGGCCTGCAACTGGTATTATAATGATTGGTATAAAGATGTTATGTGTGGTACTTTCCGTGATAGTTGCTCTTGATGTTGTTGTGGTGTTTATATTTTGTTTAGTTCTTTGTCTTTGTGTTGGATCCGAAAGATATTGTTAATTTTCTTTTTTATATGGAAAGTCGCATAACTAAAGTTGTGTGGCTTTTTTATTTCTCAAAAACCACTTTTTCCTCTTTACCTAAAATTATTTTATCTGGCTGGAAAAATTTGTTTAATTTAACGGTATTTTTCTTTATAGACATACTTCCATCTCTGTTTAATTTAATTTCCAGAAGCATGCCTTGCATGGTATTTTGCGAAAAGCCCTGGTCAAAAATAAGGTTGCCCAAAGAATAAGCGATAAAACCATTTTTATAAACTTCCGTATCTTCCACTACGTGTGGATGCGTGCCGATTATAATTTTCGCGCCGGCATCTATCGCTTTATGCGCCAGATATTCTTGTCTGGCATTATGTTCGGTTTGATATTCTTCTCCAAAATGAAACGTTACCACTAAATAATCAACTTGTTTGGAAGCATTTTGCACTATTTCGTCAAAGCGAGGATTGCTTGCAAGAAGTACTCCGGCTTCATTCCCTGTTGCTTTCATCCAATTTGGTCCTACATCCGAAAACCCTAAATATCCTATTTTCATTCCATATTTTTCAATAACAATCGGTTGTTCGGCTTCACTTTCATTTATTCCTCCTCCTGTGTATAAAATTTCATTTTCTTTTAAATTTGCTAATGTATCGCTATAGGCATCTCGTCCCCAGTCTCCGGCATGATTATTGGAAACCGAAACTATAGATAATCCCGCTCCTTTTAAGGCGGGGATAACGGAAGGGCTCATTCTAAACGAATATAGATTACGCATATCTTTACCCGTGTCGGAGGCCGGACCCTCTAGATTAGCAAAAGCAATATCCGATTTTTTTAAGATTCCAAGTTTTTCAAAAAGAATTGAATAATCTCCATTAAAGTTTTTATTTACGGAACTTTCTACTCCGCGGTCAAGCATCATATCCCCGCCAAAAGAAAGAGCGACAAAATCTTGGTCATAAAAAGGGATATCGGTTCTTTCTTTTACCCAGGCAGTATTAGCGTCGGTTTCTCCTCCATAATATATATTTTTATTCAAATATTTTAAAATGCTTTCCACATCCTTGTAACGGTCTTTGCTTTGCAAAAGAGTAATGGCTATATTACGTGCCCCGGATTCTCCCAAGGGAATGGAAAAAAGGGAAACAACTGTTTGCAGAGCGGGGTCTGTGTATCCGCTTTTCCCGCCCAAATAACCATCTTCGTGGAGAAATTGATTATTGCTAAACCAAATATGTTTTTTATTAGAGTAACTTTTTTCTGTCGTAATTTTAAGTAACCCCGGGTTTTTTTGATTTATGTATCCCGCTAATTTAAACATGTCAAAAACGGTTGATTGATTTTTTATAGAAAGTCCGCTTGGGTCTTCAAAAGTGGTTTTAGACAATTCCAACTTAAGAGCCATTTGATTCATTTTTTTTATAAAAATATCTCTGCCGAAATATTCAGCTATTACTTCTCCCGCATCATTGCTTGATTCTAAGAGTAGGGGATAAATAAGATCTGAAATTTTTATTTTTTCTCCCAATTTTAAATTACCATTTTCTCCATAAGTACTTAGCGCCTTTTTAGAAACTGAAGCTATATCATCCGGTTTCATTAATTCTGTTGCAAGAGTTGCTGTCATAAGCTTGGAAACCGAGGCAATTGGGAATTGCCTATCTTCATTTTTTGTCAAAATAATTTCTCCTGTATCTAGGTCACCGACTAGGTATGCTCCTGCCCCGACCTTAGGTTTTTGACTTGGATCCTTGGTGAAATAAAAATATTGAGGCGTTGTTTCTTCTGAAGCCAAAGATTCTATCACTATGGCAGCACTTTTTTGTGATTCTGTTTGTTTGTACGAAACGCCTTTTAATAGAAGAGAAGAAAAAAATATACCAATAATAATGGCAGATGTTATCCAAAATCCGAATTTAATTTTTAGTCTGATAATATCCTTCATGTCAATTCAATACGTAATCTATTGTTTTTCTTTCCAAATCAACATTTTTTACTTTTATTTTAACACGATCACCCAAACGGTATTTTTTCTTTCTTTTTTTCCCAACCAATTCCAATTTTTTTTCATTAAAAACATAAAAATCATCTTTCATATCCCGCACACGCACGAGTCCCTCGCACTTTGTTTCTTCTTCTTCCACATAAATGCCCCATTCGGTTATTCCACTCACAATTCCTCTAAAAATTTTCCCGACACGGAAAGACATATACTCAACCTGTTTATATTTAATGGAAGCTCTTTCAGCATCTGCCGCATATTTTTCTCGCTCTGATGATTTTCTGGAAATTTCCTCATAAATACTTAATTTTTCCTTGCCTACTTTTAATCCTTTTAAATAATCAGTCAAAAGTCTGTGTACCACTATGTCTGGATATCGTCTGATGGGGGAAGTAAAATGGGCATAATATTCAAAAGCCAAACCATAATGCCCTATATTTTTTGTAGAATAAATAGCTTTTGCCATAGAACGCACTACTGCGCGTTGGACTGTGTCTTCTTCATTTTTACCCGACAAGCTTTTTAAAAGATTGTTTATTTCATAAGTTGGAATGATTCCATCCACCAAGGATACCTTATGTCCTAAACTTCTTAGGAAAAATGCCAAGTCGGTCATTTTTTCCTTGCTTGGGCTGTCATGTATACGATAAACAAATACACCCTTTTCATTTTTTATGCCTTTTGAAATTGTTTCCGCGACTTTTTTATTTGCCAAAAGCATAAATTCTTCAATCAATCTGTTTGAATCACCTCGTTCCTTTTTTATTACTTTTATCGGTATTCCACTTTTATCCAAAATAAATTTTACTTCTTCTTGGTCAAGCGAAATTGCACCATTCGCGAATCTTTCTCTGGTTAATTTTTTTGCCAAATTGTTCAAAATAGAAAGTTCTTTGTGAAATGGCGCCGAACTTTTTTTAATAGATTCTTCCGCTTCCTCATAAGTAAATCTCTTCTTAGAATTTATCACTGTGCGTCCATACCATTCTTTTAAAACCTTTGCGTTTTTATCTAACACAAAAACCGCACTCATAGAAAGTCTGTCTTTATGGGGCAAGAGGGAACATAAATCGTTGGAAAGAATTTCCGGAAGCATTGATATTGTTCTGTCGACCAAATATACTGAGGTTCCTCGTTTTTTTGCTTCCTTATCAAGCTCACTTCCGATTTTTACATAATGTGTTACATCGGCTATGTGGATACCTATTTCATATTTATCTTTTTCAATTTCTTTAAATGAAATAGCATCATCAAAATCTTTTGCATTCTCCGGATCAATAGTAAAAGTAAGAGTTTTTCTAAAATCGCGTCTTCCCGCA
The DNA here is from genome assembly GCA_041650615.1 of Minisyncoccota bacterium. Taxonomy (GTDB): domain Bacteria; phylum Patescibacteriota; class Minisyncoccia; order Phycocordibacterales; family UBA9973; genus UBA9973. Next base: position 331,073 of record JBAZKU010000001.1, on the reverse strand, counting down.
AAGTCTTCATCTTTAACACCAAGAGCTTTAATTTTTTGTGCTTCTTCTTCCACTTTTCTTGGCAGGTCGCTATCAAAACCTTTCTCTAGCGCTATAGCATACATTTCAGCATTATTGTCGCCCGGTTTGCCCAAAATTTTTATCACTTTACCTTCCGGTGCTTTGAGTGGGTCTTTCCAAGATATTATTTCCGCATAAACTTTTTGTCCGGCTTTTGCCCCATTTAACATTATAGGGGATATTAAAATATCCGTATACATTTTTGTATCGTCCGGTTTCAAAAAGAATATGCCGTCTTCTTTTTCCAAAACTCCAGAAAAACCAACCTTTGCTCGCGAAATTATTTTTGATACTTCAGCTGTTAGACGGCCTTTTCCTTTTGAATGTAATATAATTTCAACCGTATCGCCGTGAAGAGCCGTATTTAAATGTCTAAAATCAATTTCTACATCCTGCCTCTCCGACAGGTCACCGAGGAGGCGACTCTCTTCATCTAGAACCTTTACATATCCAGTACCTTTGGAAGAAATAGAAATAATACCTTGAATTTTTTTGGGGATTTTTTTTGCTTCCTTTTTCACTCTTTTAATATAACATAATTTTTCGTGTTTGCCTTTTAAAATTTTTATGCTAGTATAGCAATATGTTAAAAATAAGATTACAAAGAATTGGCAGAAAGAATGACCCATCGTTCCGGGCGGTTTTGACTGATTCAAAAAACAGCACCAAAAGCGGAAAATTTTTGGAAATAGTCGGTACTTATAATCCAAAAGCGGGGGAAACAAAGTTTGAAGTTGATAGAATAAAATATTGGGTTTCTAAAGGAGCGAAACTTTCCGACACAATGCATAATTTTATGGTACATCAAAAAGCTATAGAAGGTAAGAAAGTAAATGTATTGCCGAAGAAAAAGCCAACACAGAAAAGGAAGGAGTTGAAAGCTAAAAAATAATTTTGTATAATTACAGCAAGCAGTGAAAATAATTTCTTAAGGTCGTAACGCTGCCAAACATTTAAAAATAAAATATTTCTGAACACATATGCAAGACGCTGATAAAGTATTTCTGGAATATGTAGTAAAGGCGCTAGTAGACAATCCGAACGATGTAAAACTCGATCGTACTGTTGATGAAATGGGTGTACTCATCAGTCTTACCGTAAATCCTGCCGATATGGGCAAGATTATTGGAAGAATGGGGAACACGGCAAAAGCTATTCGTACTCTGTTACGAATCATAGGTATGAAAAATAATGCCCGTGTAAACTTGAAAATCAACGAACCGGAAGGAAGCACAAGGCCTGCAAGTACTCCAAGTTCAACAAAGACTGTTGACCAAGCGATGGAAGATTTAAAGGGGATTTAGTTTTTTTAAAAAAGGGCGAATACAAAAATTTTCTGGCGAGCAAAAAAGAATCCAGTTGCTCTCTGCGAAAACTTTTGTATTCGCCCTTTTTTATGTATTATTAACCCTATATGCGTTTCCATATTATTACAATTTTCCCGGATATTTTCAGCTCATATTTAAATGAGTCTATTATTGGGCGGGCAGTAAAGAATAAGCTTGTTTCGGTAAAATTTTACAATCCTCGGGATTTTATTAAGGCACCTAAAAATAATTACAGGCCAGTAGATGATAAACCTTATGGCGGGGGTCCAGGAATGGTGATGAGAGCTGAGCCACTGCTTTCAGCAGTGGCGAAAGTCCTGAGTGTAGCGAAGGGCAAAAACAAAAAAATATTGATTATTAATTTCATTCCAAGCGCCGAAAAATTTACAACCGCCTTTGCTAAAAAAATATCAAAAAAATATACGGATATTATTTTAATTTGCGGACGATATGAAGGAATAGATGCCCGAGTGGATAAAATTCTTAAGACTAAAAAATTATCAATAGGAGATTATGTGCTAACAGGCGGGGAAATCCCGGCGATGATTTTGGTAGACTGTGTTTCTCGTCAAATTCCCGGAGTTTTAGGTAAATATGAATCTCTAGAAGAAGAACGAGTGTCTACAAGCGAAGTTTATACTCGCCCGGAAAAATTAGTTTATAAAAGGAAAAGTTATAAAGTTCCTAAAGTACTACTATCAGGGAATCATAAATTTATTGAAAATTGGAAAAAGTCCAGTAAAAAATAGAAGAGCCTGCCCCGTAGTGTGCCTTGCTTTACTACTGGTGTGGAAAAGGGGGAAATAATCCCCATGTATAATTTGACAAAATAAATAGAGTACGATACAATATATTGCAAATGAGGGTTGTTCTTTTTGTCACCAATAATACGGAGGATTTATGTCGCGAATTTTATATGTGGAAAACGACAGGAAATTGGTAAAAAAAGTCATGAATTGTCTTAAGGGTCTTGGGCATAAAGTTGTCCATCATTCCAGTTTAAAAATTGCACAAGATAAGTACAATTCGGGTTTTAATTTAGTCATATGCAGTGCCTCTTTGCAAAGGATAGATGATGGGTTTGAGTGGGCCCTAAAGTTGCATAGAGCGCGCGTTAAAGTTTTGTTGTTTTTCAGATTAAGAGTTTCAAAAATACCTTTTCTAAATGAAAAAAATTTTTCGGAAAAAAATCTGGAAAAACGCATTAAAAAATTATTGAAGTAATTCGGTTTCTATCCATAACCCCTGCAAAATAGCGCAGGGGTTTTTTTATAATCCCCAACAAATAGTTGACAAAAAATAGGTGTGGGGGTATACTCGCGTATAAGAGATAGATTGAGTTTTGGATGAATCTCGTTTGTATTAATAGAGCTTAATCATCAATATCTAAATAATTTTTTTAAGAGGCCGAATAGAGCATTTCTCTTTTTGTTTTGTTTAGAAAATCAATCATGCAAACAGAAAAACATCCCAAGAAGTATTTTTCAAGATATAAAAATCTTTTAATAGAATTTCCCAATCTAATAGAAGCCCAGACCAAATCTTACAAATGGCTCGTGGAAGAGGGTATTAAAGAAATCTTTAAAGAATTTTCTCCAATCATAGATTACTCCGGAAAAAAGTTTGAACTTGAATTTACATCTTTCTCTCTCAGTGAACCCAATTGCGAAGAGAATGATGCCAAAATAAATAAGCTTTCGTATCAAGGGCTTTTAAAGACTCGTGTAAAATTAACGAATAAAATTTTAGGCACTGTTAAAGAGCAAGAAATTTTTATGTCTGAAATTCCGCTTATGACTCCGCATGGAAGCTTTATTATAAATGGAGTAGAACGTGTTATAGTACCACAGCTTGCCAGAAGTTTTGGAGTTTTCTTTACTGAATCTGAAAACAAAGGCAAAAGATATTTCGGCGCAAAAATTATCCCGGCTCGCGGGGTTTGGATTGAAGTGGAATCGGAATCGGATGGGGCCATTTACATAAGAATAGACAAAAAAAGGAAATTTCCTGCTACCGCGCTATTGCGTGTAATGGGTTATGACACCGATGAAATGATGTTAAAAGCGTTTGAAAAAAATCCTATTTATAAGGAAGCTTTAGAAGCATGTTTGATAAAAGATGTAGCTAAAACATTAAATGATGCATATGTTGAAATATATAAGCGTCTAAGAGACGGGGATATGGCTACAGCTGAAAATGCCAAGGAGTTTATTAATTCCTTATTCACCCCTGAAAGATATGATCTTTCTCCGGTCGGACGATATAGATTCAATAAACGTTTTGATAAGTCTCTGGAAGAAGAAGAACTTGCTCGTCGAACTATTTCCAAGGAAGATTTAATGACAGTAATTGCAAATATTATTTTGTTAAATAATACTCCGGGAGCCAAGTCTGATGATATAGATCATTTGGGTCAAAGGCGCGTTCGGTTTGTCGGAGAAATGCTTCAGCAAAAAGTGCGTACCGGCATGATGCAAATTAAAAGAAATATTCAGGACAGAATGTCCATTATTGATATTGATACCGCTATGCCGATTCATATTATCAATCAGCGTCCGTTGCAAGCTCGTATTAAAGAATTTTTTACTACTAACCAACTTTCACAATTTATGGCGCAAGAAAATGTGCTTTGTGAAATGGAACATTTACGCACATTATCCGCTTTAGGTCCCGGCGGACTCACTCGTGAGCGCGCTGGATTGGAAGTTCGAGATGTGCACCCTTCTCACTATGGAAGAGTTTGTCCGATTCATACTCCGGAAGGTCCGAATATCGGACTTATTTTGCATCTTTCCACTTATGCGAAAATAAATGATTTTGGGATTATTGAAACTCCGTATATAAAGGTAAAAAATGGTAAAATTACCGGAGAAGTTCAATATTTAAATGCACTAGAAGAAGAAAAATATAATATTGCGCATGCGGGAATTTCTTATAATGAAAATGGAAAAATAACAGAAGAAAGAGTGGCGGCCAGAGTAAAAACGGAAGCAGGAACAATTTCTCGCGAACAAGTTGATTTTATCGATGTTGCTGCCAATCAAGCTTTTTCTATAGCAACCTCCATGATTCCTTTCTTAGAGCATGATGATGCCAACCGTGCCTTGATGGGAAGCAACATGCAAAAACAGGCAGTGCCTTGCGTACTTCCCGAAGCGCCATTAGTGGCGACAGGTGTTGAGGCGCTGGCCTCTCGAGATTGTGGCAGAATGGTTATTGCCCTGGAAGATGGTGTTGTTTCTTATTTAGATGCAAAAAAAATAATAATTAAAGGAAAGTCCGAAAAAACCTACACGCTGGTCAATTTTTTAAGAAATAATAATTTTTCCGCCTTTCATCAGCGTCCTGCGGTTTCTGTCGGTCAAAAAGTGAAGAAGGGGGATATATTGGCTGACACAACAAGCACCGTAGATGGTCAAATTTCAATCGGACAAAATGTTTTTGTGGCTTTTCTATCTTGGTCTGGATCAAACTATGAAGACGCTATAATTATTTCCGAACGTCTTGTCAAAAAGAGTAAATTTACCAGTGTTTATGTTGAGGAATTCGTTTGTACGGTTCGTGATACCAAACTTGGACCGGAGATTACCACTCGTGACATACCAAATGTCGGAGAATTGAAACTTAAAGATTTGGACGAAGATGGTATTGTTCGTATTGGAGCGGAAGTCAGGGAAAATGATATTTTGATTGGCAAGATTACACCTAAAGGCGAGACGGAACTTACTCCGGAAGAGCGATTACTCCGTTCCATCTTTGCTGAAAAAGCGCGTGATGTTAAAGACACATCGCTTCGCATGGAGCATGGAAAACGCGGACGTATCATTGGTGTTAAAATTTTCTCCCGCGATTTAGGGCACACGCTTGAAGCGGGGATCATAAAGAAAATTGTAATTGAAGTCGCTCAAATTAGAAATATTTCAGTCGGGGACAAACTTTCTGGCCGACACGGAAACAAGGGAGTTATTTCGAGAATTCTTCCGGAAGAAGATATGCCTTATACGGCTGATGGCACGCCAGTTGATATAATACTTTCTCCATTAGGAGTTCCTTCTCGTATGAATTTGGGACAAATTTTAGAAATGCATCTTGGAATGGCGGCGAATACACTTAGCTATCAAGCTATTGTCCCTCCATTTTTAGGGGCAAGTCACGAAGAAATAAGAGAAGAATTAAAAAAGGCTGGGTTTCCGGATAATGGCAAATTAAAACTTTTTGATGGGCGCACAGGAGAAGCTTTTAACCAAGATATTGCCGTTGGTTATATGTATATGTTGAAACTCCATCATATGGTGGAAGATAAAATTCATATGCGTTCTATTGGACCCTACTCTCTCATTACCCAACAGCCATTGGGAGGAAAAGCCCAGGGCGGAGGACAGAGATTTGGAGAAATGGAGGTTTGGGCATTGGAAGGATATGGCGCGGCATATACATTACGAGAAATGCTTACCATTAAATCTGATGACATATTAGGTCGTTCTCAGACTTTTGATTCCATTATTAAAAATGAAGTCATTAAACCGCCAAATTCTCCAGCATCATTTAATGTGTTGCTCAATTATTTGAGGGGACTTGCGCTTGATGTTAATTTGAAAAAATATGAAAACTTTAAATAAAACTGATTTTGATTACATTTCGCTCAAGCTTGCATCACCCGAGCAAATAAAGGAGTGGTCTTATGGGGAAGTTACCAAACCTGAGACTATAAATTACCGTACCGGCCGATCTGAGCGCGGAGGTCTTTTCGACGAAAAAATATTCGGACCGGAAAAAGATTACGAATGTTATTGCGGAAAATACCGCCGGATTCGTTATAAAGATATTATCTGCGAAAAATGCGGAGTGGAAGTAACTCGTTCCATAGTGAGAAGAGAAAGAATGGGGCATATTGAGCTTTCCACTCCTGTTGCCCATATTTGGTTTTTGCGCGGAGTGCCGTCTCGAATGAGCATCTTGCTCAATATTTCAGTATCTGATCTTGAAAAGGTAATTTATTTTGCTGGATACATCATTACTAAAGTTCATGAAAATGAAAGAGAAATAATTATCCAGAATTTAGAAAAAGAATACAAAGCCAAATTAAAAAACGTAGCCGATGATGAAACTCGCGAGAAATTAAAAGATTTGTTTTCCAACACTAAAAAAGAAATTTTAGAAATTTACGAGGGAAAAGTTTTTAATGAAATTTCTTTCCATCATTACTCATTGAAATATGGCACTTGTTTTGAAGCGAATATAGGCGCTGAGGCCATTTACTCTATTTTCAAAAATCTTGACTTAAATAAGTTGAAAGTTCTCACCGAAAAAATGATTGAGAAGGCAAGCATAATAGAAAAAGAAAAATTACAAAAAAGACTTTCTCTTATTCGCGCTATGACTTATGCTGGAATCCGACCAGAATGGATGTTTTTGACCGTTATTCCAGTTATTCCTCCGGTACTGCGTCCAATGGTAGCGCTTGATGGAGGACGTCATGCGACATCAGATTTAAATGATCTTTATCGCAGAGTGATAAATAGAAACAATCGTTTGAAAAAATTAAAGGAAATAAATGCGCCGGATGTAATATTGCGAAACGAAAAAAGAATTATTCAAGAAGCAGTGGATGCGCTTATAGATAATTCTATTGCCAAACAAAACGACAGTGCTGCAATGAGCCAGTCCCAAAAGCGTCCTCTCAAATCTCTATCAGATAATTTAAAATCCAAACAAGGCTTATTTCGTCAAAACTTACTTGGTAAACGTGTAGACTATTCAGGCCGCTCGGTTATCGTAGTAGGACCTGAACTTCGACTTAACCAGTGCGGATTGCCGAAACATATGGCTTTGGAACTTTTCAGGCCATTTGTAATTTCTAAGATTTTACAAGCTGAATTAGCCTTTAATATTCGTGGAGCAAATAAGCTCATAGAAGAACGTACGCCGGAAGTTTGGGCAATGCTGGAAGAAGTGATTAAAGGGAAATATGTTCTTCTAAACCGCGCTCCTACACTTCACCGCTTGGGTATTCAGGCTTTTAACCCTATTCTTATTGAAGGAAATGCCATAGAAGTACACCCGCTGGTTTGTCAGGCCTTTAACGCCGACTTTGATGGAGACCAAATGGCAGTTTACGTTCCTCTTTTAGAAGAAGCTCAATCGGAAGCCAAAGAGCTGATGGCCGCGAACAAAAATTTGCTTAAACCTCAAAATGGCGATCCGATAGTGCATCCCAGCAAAGATATAGTGCTCGGATCTTACTGGATGACAAAATCTGTTGACGGCGAGCTAGGCGAAGGAAAATATTTTTCAAGTCCGAATACAGCTATAACCGCTTATGAATATGGGATCATATCTCTTAGAGCAAAAATAAAAGTTTTAGCAACGGACAATCATAAATATAAAAAATTTGGCGGAGGAATTTTTGACACTTCTGTCGGCAAGCTTCTTTTTAATAGTGTTTTACCGAATGATTTTTCTTATGTCAGCGACGAAATGACCCAAAAAAGATTATCTTCGCTTGTGGATGAACTTATCGTGCATTATGGCGTGGATGATACTCCTCCTATTTTGGATAAAATAAAAGATTTCGGTTTCAAATATTCAACATTTTCTGGCACAACGTGGGGTATGGAGAATGTTAAAGTTCCGGTTGAAAAAGAAAAGATTGTAGCAAATAGTAGAAAACTGGAAGAGAAAATAATATCAGAATGGAACGAAGGTCTTCTTTCTGAAGAAGAAAGATATCAGAAAATTATAGAAATTTGGACTCAAGCAAAGAAAGAATTGGAAAAAGTTCTACCAAGCACTCTTGATAAAAATGGTTCTACCTATGATTTATTTACTTCAAAGGCAAGAGGAGATATGACCAGTTTAAGTCAAATGATTGGAATGAAAGGGCTTATTCAAAACAACCAAGGTAAGGTATTAGAGTTTCCCGTTATTCCTTGTTATCATGAAGGACTTTCTCCGATTGAATATTTCGTTACCACTCATGGAGCCCGCAAGGGTGCTTCAGATACTGCCCTAAATACCGCCAAAGCGGGATATTTGACCCGCAGACTGGTGGATGTGGCGCAAGATGTGGTTATTACTGAGGAGGATTGTGGCACGAAAGAGGGTAAAATGGTAAGAAGAGAAAATATTTCTGGAATTGAAATTCCACTTTCAAAAAATATTCGCGGGCGTGTCTTAGCAGCAGATCTTAAAGATAAAAATGGAAAAGTAATTTATAAAAAAGGATTTTTGATTACCAAGGAAGAAGCACAGAATATTGAAGGAATGGGTTTTGAAGAAGTGTTTGTTCGATCTCCTTTAACCTGTCGCACTACTCATGGTATTTGTCAAATGTGCTATGGGTTGGACCTCGGACGAAACCGCCTTGTTGATTTAGGAGAAGCAGTGGGTATTATTGCGGCCCAAGCTATCGGAGAGCCGGGAACTCAGCTTACTCTTCGTACTTTCCATGCCGGAGGTGTTGCAGGAACGGACATAACCACAGGTTTGCCTCGTATTGAGGAAATTTTTGAAAGACGCATTCCAAAAAATCCGGCAATAATTTCTGAGACAGAGGGGGAAGTCTTTGAAATAAAAGACAAAGAGGGAAAAGAAAAAACAATCAAAGTGCTTTCTGACTCCAAAGATACCAATAACAAATCAAAAGAAATTGAATATGTTATACCATTTCGCAGGACGCCGATAGTAAAAGTTGGTCAAAAAGTAAAAAAGGGCGAGCTTCTAACCGATGGATCAGCGGATATTGCCGAGATATTCAAGCTTGGAACCAAAGAATTGGTTGAAGAATATATAATTAGGGAAATAAATAAAGTTTATGAATTGCAAAGCGCTTCAATTTCCAGAAAACACACAGAAATAATTATTCGCCAGATGTTTTCCCGAAGAAAAATAAAAGACGCTGGCGAAACCAATTTTTCTGTCGGTGATATTGTGGAAAATACCGCATTCATTGAAGAAAACAGCAGGGTTGCCAAGATAAATCAAAAAGAAGCAAAAGCGGAAACAATAGTGCTTGGTATTACTGAAGTATCTCTTCGCACTAAGAGCTGGCTTTCAGCCGCATCCTTCCAAAACACTAATCGCGTGCTCATAGAAAATGCGGTTAAGGGTGGAATTGATTCTCTAAGAGGATTGAAAGAAAATGTTATCATTGGGCGATTAATTCCGGCAGGAACCGGATTTAAAAGTAGGGTAATCTTGCCAGAGGAAGAATAAAATTTTATGAACTCTCCAGTTCAACAAATTAAGGAGAGGCTTTCAATTGAAGAAGTAGTCTCTTCCTACATAAAGTTAGACAGGGCAGGTGCGAATCTTAAAGCCAGATGCCCATTTCACAACGAAAAAACGCCGTCCTTTTTCGTGTCTCCGGATCGGGGCAGTTATTATTGTTTTGGTTGCGGAGCTAAAGGAGATATTTTTACTTTTATAGAAGAATTTGAAGGATTGGACTTTAAGGGCGCGTTAAAAATCTTAGCGGAAAGGGCGGGAGTAAAATTAACCGAATACAGTAAAGAAAAAGGAGGAGAGAAAGAAAAATTATATAGGGCTATGGAAAAATCCGCTGAATTTTTTGAAAACAATTTAAAGGCTGAAAATAAAATTCTTGTATATTTGAAAGAAAGAGGAATAGAAGATAAAACAATAAAAGATTTCAGAATCGGATTTGCGAAAAATGATTGGCGCGAACTTTATTCCCATCTCCAAAAAATGGGTTTTACTGATGGAGAATTGGAAAAAGCCGGTCTAGTCAAAAAAACAGAAAAGGGATATTATGACAGATTTCGCGGTCGAATAATGTTCCCAATTTCCGATTCCAGTGGTCGTGTCATCGCTTTTTCCGGCAGAATATTTGAAGATGATGGAAAATCTGCGAAATATTTAAATAGCCCCGATACTCCGATTTTCAGCAAATCTGCTGTTCTTTATGGATTAGATAAAGCAAAAGATTCAATTCGTAAAAACAATTTTTCCATTCTAGTTGAAGGGCAGATGGATTTGATTTTATCCCATCAAGCCGGATTTAGAAATACCGTTGCGACTTCGGGAACCGCGCTTTCAGATTCTACGGTTTCAAAAGAAAATGTTGTTTCAAATTTGGGATTACTACGTCGTCTTTCAGGTAATATTGTTCTTGCTTTTGACGCAGACAAGGCGGGATTTAACGCATCTTCACGTGCCGGCAAAATCGCTCTTTCTCTGGGAATGGATGCAAAAGTTGTTTCCATGCCGGAAGGAATTGATCCGGCGGATTTAATTTCCAAGAGTGGAAAGGACGCCTGGCGTATGGCCATCCGCAATTCAAAACATATAATAGAATTTCTTTTGGATAGAGTTTTAAAAAATTATAAAGAAGATATGCGTAAGGCCGGAAGGGAAATAAAAGAAAAAATATTGCCGTATGTTGACGCCCTTGAAAGTTCTATAGAAAAATCACATTTTATTACGCTTATTAGCGATAAGTCTGGAATAGCCGAAAATGTTTTGATAGAGGATTTGAGAAAAGTTAAATCCGAGTTAAAATCTGAAATAGAAGAAACTAAAAATGCCATAGAAAATGTTGAGAAAAAAGTCAGAAAAGACTCGATTGAACGCAGGCTCTTGGGTATAGCTTTTTGGCAAGAAGGCCTGAAGAATAAAACCATAGACCCTGAATTAATCTTTAAAAGATTGGACAAAGTGAAAGAAATTTATAAGAATATAAAAGAAGATTTAATTTACGAGGCGGAAGAGTTTTATTCAAACAGTGAAAATTTGGAAAAAGATGTAAACGAAATGCTGTGGAATATTGAAGAAGAATATTTAAAGGAGGAACGTTTTAAAAAAACAATAGAATATCAGAACTGCAAAGATAAAAAGGGGAAAGCAGAAATTTTTAAAAGAATAAATGAGATAGGAAAAAAAATAGAAGAAATTAAAAATATTTGCGGTCGTTAATAAAAATATGAAAACCAAAAAATCAAAAAAGAGAATAATAAAATCCAAGTTTAAAAAAGCTCGAAAGAAAGTTATAAAAAAAATAACAAGGAAAAGAAAGATATTCAGAAAAACTAAAAAACCCTTGAAAACAAAGGCTGTGAAAAAACTAACCGTATTAGAAAAAAGGGCGGAAGAATTTGCCCGTCTTTCAAATGAATTAGTAGAAAAAGGACGCAAAAGAGGATTTATTACCTATGATGAAATCCTAAAAACTTTTCCGGATATTGAGAATAATATTTTTTTCCTTGATGAGCTTTATGAAAAATTTGCCGTGGCTGGAATTGATGTCTTGGAAGGTGGTAATTTACTGAATCTGGATGCCGATATTACTGATAAAGATTTAAATAAATCAACCATTCATGATTCCATTCAAATGTATTTAAAAGAAATAGGGCAGTATGCGCTCATCCATGCGGTGGATGAAAAAGATCTCGCTAAGCGCATAGAGCAGGGCGATATAGAAGCAAAAAATCTATTAGCTAGAGCAAATTTGCGTTTGGTAGTTTCTATTGCAAAAAAATATGTAGGAAGATCTGCTAATTTGAGTCTCTTGGATTTAATTCAGGAAGGGAACTTAGGATTGTTTAAGGCGGTTGAAAAATTTGATTGGACTAAGGGATATAAATTTTCAACTTATGCCACTTGGTGGATTCGCCAGTCCATTACTCGCGCCTTGGCTGATCAGTCAAGAACTATTCGCATACCGGTGCACATGGTGGAAACTATTTCAAAATACAAACAAACATATCGAAAACTTAGTCAGGATTTGGGCCGAGAACCATTAGCCGAAGAGATTGCCACAGAAATGGGCATTCCAGTTGAAAAAATTCACGTCATTGAAAATATCAGCCAAGAAACCATTTCTTTGGAACAACCGGTAGGGGATGATGACGATAAATCAACTCTTGAAAATTTTATCCCAGACGATAAAATCTTACGTCCAGACCAAGAATCCTCCAGGCGTATTTTGTCCGACCAAATTCGCGAAGTCTTAAACGAACTTAATCCAAAGGAAACCAAAATATTGGAAATGCGTTATGGATTGGTAGATGGCATTCAGCATACTTTGGAGCGGGTAGGAGAGGAATTTGGCGTAACTCGCGAGCGTATTCGTCAAATAGAGGCCAAAGTTCACGAAAAACTCCGCCAACACGAAAAAATCGCCAGGCTAAAGAACTACTTTGACTAAAGTTGACTTTTCTATTGAAGTGCTATTTGGGAAGTGGTATAATTACTAGGTATTATTAAAACCCACTTAAATAGTCGTTTGGGTGGAATTATAAACTAACTTTATTATTAATTATGTGTAAAAATTGTTGTGGTAAGGGTGGCGTTGTTTCTTTGATTGCTGGAATTTTAGTAATCATCGGAGGGATAAACTGGGGATTGGTCGGTTTGGGTATGCTTTTGGGTAGTCTAAGTAATTGGAATGTGGTTGACATAATTCTTGGTTTCTCTCCAACAATTGAAGCAATTGTTTATGTGCTTGTAGGAGTTTCTGCAATTATGTTAATTTTCAGTTGCAAGTGTAAAGATAATGCTCCGGTTTCTACGGAGGCAAATGGAATGGGAGGAAGTATGTAATTTAAGGTGATTTTTCAAAAAGAGCTCCGACCTAGGTCGGAGCTCTTTTTGTTTGCTTTTTTCCTTAAAATATTATATTATCAATATGTAATATGGCTTCAGTTTCAAATGTAGTGCTTTACATATTGACCTTTTTGTCTGTTTATGTGCAGGTGTTTTTTTTGATTACTTTTTTAGAAAATAGAAAAAAAATAATTACCAGAAACGGATCAGTTAAATTAAACCATTATCCAAAAGTAACAATTATTGTTCCTTCTTGGAATGAAGAAAAAACAATTTACAAGACAGTGCGTTCATTATTAGATTTGAATTATCCGAAAGATAAGATTAAAATTTTTTTAATTGATGATGGTTCTACCGACGGCACGTGGAATGCTATTTCAAGATTTTCAAAATATTCTAATATAAGAATTTTCAGAAAAGAAAATGGCGGAAAATATACTGCGCTTAACTTAGGTCTTGAATACGTAGAAACTGATTTTTTGGGTTGTCTTGATGCTGATTCTCTCGCAGATCCGGAATCTCTTGTTCGTATTATGAGTTATTTTGAAAGAGATTCTAGTATTATGGCGGTAGCTCCTTCTATTGTAGCTATAAATTCCAAAAATATAATTCAAGGTGCCCAAAAAGCTGAATATGATATGTCGGTTTTTATTAAAAAAATGTTTGGTTTTTTAGGGGCTATTCATGTGACCCCCGGACCGCTTACTATTTTTCGCAAAAAAGTTTTTGATGATTTAGGCCCTTATCGTCACGCTCATAATACGGAAGATATGGAAATTGCCTATAGAATGCAAAAAAATCACTATAAAATAGAACAATGCAATGATGCTTATGTTTATACTAGTACTCCATCTACGGTGGCAAAACTTTATAAACAAAGACTGCGTTGGATTTATGGATTTATAAACAATACGATTGACTATCGAAATATTATTTTTAGAAAGAAATATGGCAATTTTTCGCTTTTTACCGTACCTTCATGTATTATGTCTGTCTTTGCCGTTAGTTTCCTTTTTGGGAAAATGGTCTATAGTTTTGGCAGTTTTTTGTTTTTAAAAATTCTCCAATTCCAAGCTGTAGGCCTTTATCTTCCCAATAAAGCAAGTTATATTGATCCATTTTTTATAAACCTTCAATCCATTTCTTTTATAACTATCCTATTATTTTTTATGATTGTTTTATCAATAGTGCTCGGGAAAAGAATGATTGATGGAAAATGGAATTTTTCTTTTAATGTATTTTATTTCCTTTTAGTTTTTTCTATCGTTGGCCCATTTTGGCTTTTGAAAGCAATTTTTAACACTTTAATTTCAAGAAAGCCATCTTGGAGATAAAAATATGAATGAAAACAATATTGACTGGAGAAAATATTTAATCGTCTTTTTGTTTACCATCGGACTGTTTCTCTCTGCCAGTTATGTAAGCAATTATTTTGGCGATAAGAAAATTGATCAATTAAAAGCGATTCAAGACAATATCTCTATTGATATTCTTTCCTCTGAAACTCAATTTTCATTGCTTTCAGAACTTTCTTGTAAAAATATTTCTGATTCCGTATTTTCCGGTGAATTAAGCGATCTTGGAAAAAAATTGGAATGGGAACAGCAAAATTCAGGCATGACCGATACGGTTTCCTATCTTAAAAAATATTACTCTCTGCTTGAAATTAAAGATTATCTTTTATCAAAACAGATTTCTGCGCGTTGTAAGACAAAAGCCGCATTCATTCTTTATTTTTATACTACGGCAGAAAATTGCACAGAGTGCGAGAAACAAAGCTTGGCGCTTTCAGCCCTGAGAGATAAGTACGGAGAACTTCGCGTTTACTCTTTTGATTACAGTATTGATCTTTCAGCTGTAAAATCAATGATTCATATATATAAAATAGAGGATACGAAACTCCCAGCCTTAGTTATTGATGATAATGTATTAACCGGTTTTCACGGAGTAGATGAACTTGAGTCTCTTGTGCAAAATTCTTTCAAGCTTCAAGAAACAATTCCAGTAAACACAAACCCTAACAAAACAACAAACAAAAAGGCTCCTTAATTTGTCTTTCATATTGTTCTTACTATGTTATACTTATACTGTGTCTGTTTATAAGTTAATCTAATAAATACAAATATGAACAAAAAAATATTTCTAATTTTTATTCTGATAGCAGTTATTGTAGGAATATGCGTTGGGCTTCTTGTTTTATTTAATAAACTGCCCTCCGATTCTTCCGATACTGGAAATACAATGAAAGAAAATATCCGGATTGGTTTTTCTCTTGGAACTTCTCAAGAGGAACGCTGGCAAAAAGATGTTAGTAATTTTGTTGAACGGGCAAAAGAACTCGAGGCAATTGTTGAAGTAAAATATTCAGGAGAAGATCCTAAACTTCAAATTTCACAAGCGGAGAATTTAATTATTGGGGGAGTCAAAGTTCTTGTAGTGGTGGCAAATGATTCTGCAAGCGCGAGTCAAATTGTAGATATGGCCCATAAGGCTGGAATAAAGGTAATTGCTTATGACAGAATGATAGACAAGAGTGATGTTGATCTATATGTTACATTTGATAGTCGGGAAATTGGCAAGCTTCAGGCGCAAGAAGTTTTGAATGTGTCAAAAGGAAGTGTTGCTTATATTGGTGGGTCGCCCACGGATAATAATGCTTTGCTTCTTAAAGAAGGTACAATGAAAATTCTCGATCCCCTGATAAAAAATAAAAGTGCCAAGCTTGTGGTTGATTCATTTTCTTTAGGATGGCAACCGGAAGAAGCTTATAAGACAATACATACATATCTTGCAAGTGGTAAAAAGATAGATGCAGTAATTGCCGCTAATGATGGTACCGCAGGCGGAGTTATTAAAGCATTGAAAGAATATGGCCTTGCTGGCAAAGTTCCAGTTAGCGGTCAAGATGCGGACCTAGTTGCTTGCCAAAGAGTTATTGCTGGAACTCAAACAATGACAGTGTATAAATCGCTCAAAAAACTAGCTTATGCCGCTGCTGAAGCAGCTGTAGTGTTTGCCGAAGGAAATACACCGAAAATTAACGGAACCATTAATAATGGGAAAAATGAGGTACCCTCATATTTTTTAACTCCTATTTTGGTAACAAAAGAGAATATGGATACCACTGTAATTGCTGATGGATTTCACACCCAGGAGGAGGTATATGGCAAGTCTTTATAAAATTAGCCAATTTAAATGAGGTTTACAAGCATTCGGCAAAAACTCATAGTTTATTTTCTAGTAATAATACTAACCCTTACGTCTGTCAGCGTTGTTTTTGGAGTGTTTCATCTGGTAATTGTAAATAAATATCAGGAAATTGAGAATAATATTTTTTTACAATATAGCCTTATCAATTCAACTAAAGAAATTATTACCAACTACAATGATTATCGCAACGCTCCTATCCCAGATAATTTAGAAAAATATTCAACAATTCACAAAAATATAATTGATACTATTTCCATCTTAAAACAGGAAATCGTAAATGATGACTCAAGACAATTGCTTGTTATTGTTGAAAATACCATAAAAAATATATTAGCAGAAACCGATGAAGGGATAAAAAACATAAAAGAAAATGACATACTGAATACTTCGTTGCATTATTCTGAGGCAAACAGAAAATTTGATTTTGTGAAAGAAAATACAGGGAACCTTATTTTGAACGAAATTGACTATAGTAGAGTATTAGAACAAAGTATTCAAAAAATACACAAACTGATAATTATTTTAGGGGGTATCCTATTTTTAATCATAATTTTCTCATCAGTTGCTTTGTCAATTTTTTGGGCGAGGAAATTGGTATCCCCGCTTATTGAAATTATCCTGACAGCTAAAGCGATTGCCGGCGGAAATCTTGAAACACATATTCACGAAAAGTTGCTTAATCGCAAAGATGAAATAGGGGATTTGACAAATGCATTTAATGATATGACCATCAAGTTGAAAGATTCTCGCGCTAAATTGGAAGCGCAAATAAAGGAAATTGAAGAATCAAAACTGGCTATTCTCAACCTAATGAAAGACTTAGAAACGGAAAAAAAGAAAGTTGAACAGAAAGTCGTTGAAAGAACTCAAGAATTGAGCAATGAAAAAGCCAGATTGTTTGCTTCCATCAACAGCTTATCCTTCAGTTTTATCATCGTTGATATGAATAATAATATCATCCTTAAAAACAAAGCCTTTACTGAATTATTTAGTATTAAAGACGCTGACCAATTCTCTGTAAAAGATATTTCAAAGTCATTGGGTGGATTTGATATTGAAGCCGAAGCAAGTCGTTGTATGCAGGGACAAACTGTATGTGAAATTAAGGAAATTATTTTTAATAAAAAGATTTTACGCGGTATTGTAGCTCCTATTTCTGTATTAAGCGGTAAAATTGGATATGTTCTTCTCTTTGAAGATATTACCGAAGCTAAAGTGTTAGAGAGGAGCAGAGATGAATTTTTCGCTGTGGCTTCCCATGAGCTCCGTACTCCTCTTACCGCTATTCGTGGTAATACCGAAATAATCCTGGATATGTATGCCGACAAGGTTACAGATAAAGATGTCCAAGAAATGCTAAGAGATATTCAGCAAGGCAGTCTCAGACTTATTCATATAGTAAATGACTTTTTAGAAGTTTCCAGATTGGAACAAGGCAGGATTGTTCTTAAAAAAACAAGTTTTGATATAATTGAACTGATAAATAAAACTATAAAAGTCATTAAACCGGAAGCGGACAAGAAGAATCTTAAAATTGAGGGAATAGTTCCAATTCCGGATTTTCCTATGATTTACACCGATGAAGATAAAGTTGAACAAATACTATTTAATCTAATAGGAAATGCGATAAAATTTACAAAAGAGGGGAGTGTCTCGGTCTCTATTGAAAAAATCGGAGATTTTGCCAAAATCAAAGTTATTGATACCGGACTTGGCATATCCAAACAAAATGAGAGTTTGTTATTCAGGAAATTCCAACCTGCCGGGGAGCAAACCTTGGCCAGAGACGTCAGCAAAAGCACAGGACTCGGTCTTTATATTTCCAGTTTGCTTATTTCTAAAATGGGCGGGACTATTGGTCTTGAAAAAAGCGAGGTGGGGAAAGGTAGCACTTTTGCCTTTACACTACCCTTCAATGCGTGATAAAATTATAAGATAACCAAATAAAATTATGAGTCCCGTTAGAAATAATGAAAATATTGAAAACGGGATATAAAGGTCCAGTATTATTAATTAGTATAAATTTCTAACGGGATGAGTAAAATTTTTATTATTGATGATGATGTTTTTATTACTCGAATGTATGAGCGTATCTTTCGTCTTGAAAATCACGAAGTTCTAGTAGCTCATGATGGGGAAGAGGCAATAAAACTTTTAGAGGTAATGAATCCACCGCCTGATCTAATAGCCCTAGATATAATGATGCCTAAAATGAACGGTTTGGATTTACTTAGGAAAATTCGCACTTACAAAGAATTAAAAGAGGTGCCGGTGGTGGTGCTTACCAATTCTTTTGAGAAAGAACATGAAAAAGAGTTTTCCGAACTCGGGGTAAGCCTTTATCTGGTAAAAATGGAAAATACTCCGAAAGAAATAGTGCAAAAATTGGAAGAAGTTATAAAAATAAAAAAGTAAAAGAGATTATAATCTCACAAAACTATGGCAACAACAATCTTTATGGCTGAAGATGACCCCTTGATGACTCGTATGTATGAACGGGTTTTAAAGGCAAATGGCTATGTTCCGGAAATGGTTCTTGATGGCGAGGAAGCGCTTTCAAAGTTGGGGAAAATGGAAACAGCTCCAGGTGTAATACTTCTGGATGTAATGATGCCTAAAGTAAACGGTTTTGAAGTTTTAAGGCAGATAAAACAAAATGAAAAACTAAAAAATGTGCCGGTGGTTATGCTTACCAATCTAGCTGGGGAAGCGGATGCTGAAAAGGCCCTAAGTTTAGGTGCAGTACTTTATCTTGTGAAAAGCCAATATAATCCTATGCAAATGGTGGATAAGATAAAGGAAGTTGAAAGAAAATTTAATTTATGAGCCACCTCTCAGATTCGAACTGAGGACCTTCGCTTTACAAAAGCGTTGCTCTACCAACTGAGCTAAGGTGGCATAACGTTATATTAACACACTTATTTTATACCCTCTTCTTCTTTTATTTTGTGTTTCATTTTTCTTATTTTTTGTTGATATTCCGAGATTATTCTCAAATATTTTGAAACCTCTTTTTTTTCTATTGTTCCATCTAAAGAGCTATTCTTATTTTTTTTGAGCTTATTTTTTAATTCTTCCAAAAGCATTTTACTGGTAATTTTTAAGAAATTTGAGGATTTAATAAAAAATCTGAGGGTTACAAAGATTGTTAAATAACCTAATCTTCTTATATTCTTAAAAGTTAGGTGTTTTATTTTTTGTAATTCCGGAACAAAAGGGTGCGAATGTTGCGCTGTTGCGACTTGACCGTTTCTGACGAGTACCAATTCGCGCCATATCATTATAATGATACCAATGAGAGACAGGAAGAATAAAATTAAAGGAAAATACATAATATTTTATATTGAGTAACGCTTTACTTCTTTTATTTTTGCTTTATTTTTATCTAAAAGTTTGCCTACTGTTTCGTTTGGGTCTTTTATAAAGGCTTGATCAACTAAGGTCTTCTCTCTGAAATAAGTAGCTATTTTGCCTTCCAACATTTTCTTCTTTATTTCTTCCGGTTTATTTATACCGGCGATTTCTTTCTGAAAAATTTCAGTAATTATCCTTTTTGCATCTTCGGTTATTTCACCTTGAGAAATATATTCCGGTTTCATGGCGGTAATATGCATAGCGACATCACGAGCAAGTTCTTCATTCCCGCCATCTAAAGAAACAATAACGGCAATTTTATTGTTATGGACGTAGTTTCCTAAAATATCTCCTTTTACCTCATATATATCGCCAAGTTCTATTTTTTCTCCGGTTTTCTGAATTAAAGGATCAATCATATCTTTGGCATTTTTTTTCATCTTCTCTATACCTTCTTCAAGTGCCATATCTACTAATTTGGAAAGCAAATTTACAAAGTCTTCGTTCCTAGACACAAAATCAGTCTCGCAATGTAAAGCAATCAGTATGGATTTTTTACCTGTTGTTTTAATGCAAACTCTTCCATCTTTAGCATTACGGTCTGCCTTTTTAAGGGCTATATCAGAACTGGTCTTTTTTAGAATAGCAAGAGCCTTATTTATGTCTCCAGAAGCCTCTTCTAGAGCATTTTTACATTGCATTACCGAAATGCCTGTGGCATCTCTAAGTTCCTTTATTAACTTAGTAGTTATCTCTTTAGACATATTTTTATTTTTCTTTAACAGGCACAGACATTGTGCCCTCTTTATAGGCGCTGGCGATAGAAGCGGTAAAAAGTTTAATAGATGGTATTCCGGAATCGTTCCCGACTATAGGATAATCAATATCTTTAATATTTGAATCAGAATTTGCCAATGCGATGACGGGAATACTTGATTTCTGAGCTTCGGTAGCTGCTATATGTTCCGCCTTAGAGTCAATAATAAATAATACATCAGGGACCTTTTTTAAACCAAGCAATCCCCCATAATACTTTGAAAGTTTCTCCATTTTTTTAGCCAAAACCACCCTTTCTTTTTTAGTATATTTCTCAAGTTCGCCTTCCGCATTTTCTTTATTGTAATTTTCAAGTTCAGTAATTCTTTTTTTTATTTCCGTAAAATTACTTAAAGTGCCTCCGATCCATCGCACATTAACATAAGGCATATTCAAACTTAAGGCTGTATTTTTTATCACTTCTCTAGCTTCCGGCTTTGTGCCGACAAAAAGAATAGTTTTATTTTGCGCGCCCAAACTTTTAACGAATTCTGCCGCGCGCGCAAGCTGAATACTCGTTTTTTCCAAGTCTATTATATCTCCATTATTTTTGGTGGCATATATATGTGAAGAAACGGAAGGATGCCTTCTTGATTTTCCATAACCATAGTGCGTCCCTGCCTCAAACATCTTTTCCACACTTACGGAATCGCCCGTATTTCTATTTTCTACTTTTTGCATAAGGGTTATTCTAGCAGAAGATTCGTTCTTTTGCAACTTTGACCAAAAGACCTTTTTCGGTTAAGATGAAGGTTATGAGACAATCTAAACTTTTTACTAAAACCAAGAAAGA
Organism: Minisyncoccota bacterium; assembly: GCA_041650615.1. Lineage (GTDB taxonomy): Bacteria > Patescibacteriota > Minisyncoccia > Phycocordibacterales > UBA9973 > UBA9973. The sequence continues at coordinate 309,950 of JBAZKU010000001.1, read as the reverse complement.
AGTTCCTTCGGACGAAGTGTCAAAAAACGCGGAACTTCTTATCCGTGGAGGTTTTATTCATAAAGAAATGGCTGGAGTATATTCGTATTTACCCCTTGGTTTGCGTGTTTTAAATAAGATTGAAAATATCATTCGTGAGGAAATGAACGAAATTGGCGGAATAGAAATGAGAACATCCGTTCTCCAAAATAAAGAAGTTTGGGAAAAATCAAATAGATGGGATGATAAGATAGTAGATAACTGGTTTAAAACTAAATTAAAAAATGGAGGAGAGGTTGGTTTGTCTTTTACTAACGAAGAAGCTTATTCAAATATTTTAAAGCAGTACATAAGTTCTTACAAAGATCTGCCGTTGTATCCTTATGATTTTAAAAATATTTTTAGGAATGAAGCGAGGAGCAAATCCGGAATTTTAAGGGGGAGAGAATTTTACTGGAAAGCACTTTATTCTTTTTCAAGAGATGAAAAAGAACATAACGAATTTTATGAAAAATCAAAAATTGCTTATCAAAACATTTTCAGAAGAACTGGAATTGGTCACCTAACTTATTTAACTTTTGCTTCTGGTGGAAATTTTTCAAAGTTTTCTCATGAATTTCAAACAATTACCAGTACTGGTGAAGATACAATCTATGTTGATGAAAATAAAAATATAGCTGTCAATAAGGAAGTTCTGAATGATGAAACTTTGAAAAAACTGAATTTGGAGAAAAAAAATTTGGTTGAAAAAAGAGCGATAGAGGTAGGAAATATTTTTTCGCTCGGGACAAAATTTTCAGCTCCTTTTGATTTGAAATATAAAGACGAAAATGGCGAAGAAAAGCCAGTAATAATGGGCAGTTATGGTATTGGACTCGGCCGATTGATGGGTACAGTTGTAGAAGTGTTATCTGATAATAAAGGGATAATTTGGCCTGAATCTATTACTCCTTTCCATTTTCACTTGCTTGTTTTAGGGGACAATAAAGAAGTTTTAGCCGAAGCAGAGAAAATCTATGAAAGCCTTTCCAAAGTTCATGAGGTGCTTTTTGACGACAGAAAAGAAATTTCTGCCGGAGAAAAATTTGCCGAAGCCGATTTACTGGGTATTTTTTATCGCGCTGTTGTTTCAGAAAGAAGCATTAAAGAAGGGGGCATAGAACTAAAGAAAAGGACAGAGGAAAAAGGAAAGATTGTCACCTTGGACGAGATAATGAATATTCGAAAATCAAAAAATTAAAACGCGAATTATTTTATGTTTGATAAAATTTACAAATTAATTTCCAATGACATCGGTATAGACTTAGGTACATCAACTACCTTGGTATATTTGAAAGGTCATGGCATTGTCATAAATGAACCTTCAGTAGTAGCGGTAAATATTAAAACCAATCAAATTTTAGCAGTGGGTGAAAAAGCGAAAGAGATGCTTGGACGAACTCCGGGGCACATCAAAGCTGTTCTTCCGCTTGTAGACGGGGTTATTTCGGATTTTGAAGTTACGGAGGAAATGCTTTCATATTTAATAAACAAGGCGGATAAAATGTCTAAAAAACTTGCCAGACCAAGAGTTTTGATTGGTGTTCCGTCTGGCACGACCAATGTGGAGACTCGCGCTGTTTATGATGCTGCTCGTTCAGCCGGTGCGCGGGAAGTGCTTTTAGTGGAAGAGCCTATGGCAGCAGCTATTGGTGTAAGACTTCCTATCAAAGATCCTGTCGGTTCTATGATTATAGACATTGGAGGGGGAACGACAGATATTGCAGTTATTTCTTTGGGTGGAATTGTTAAATCAAAAAATTTGAAGGTGGCTGGCGATAGATTTAATAATGACATCATCACCTATATGAGAGATGAATTTAAAATTTTAATCGGCGAAACCACGGCTGAAATGGTAAAAATAGTTATTGGCTCTGTTCTTCCCGGGGAATATATGGAAACAGAAGTCCGCGGACGTGATTTGTTGACAGGTCTTCCTCGTGAAGTGGTAGTGACAGATTCCGACATTCGTGAGGCGTTTTCATTATCAATCAAAGGGCTTGTAGAAGGGGTAAAAGATTTATTGGAAACAACACCTCCTGAAATTTTATCCGACATAATGCACAAAGGTATTACTCTCTCTGGTGGTGGAGCCTTATTGGGAGGGCTCGGAGAGCTTTTACAAAATACTCTCAAAATTCCAGTTTTTGTGGTAGATGATCCACTTACCGCTGTTGCTCGCGGAACAGGTGTTATTTTAGATGATATTCCATCCTATAGTGAAATTTTAATTAGGAATCAAGATGAATTACCTCCTAGATAAAAAGATAAAAAGAAATAAATATTTTAAATATATAATTTTTATTATAGTTTTGTTTACCTTAATCTATTTTAGAAGCCCCATTTTTCAAGGATTTTCTTATCTCTCATCTGTTATTTTCCACCCCGTTTTAATTTTAGGAAATAATATTAGTGAAAAATTATCAAATATCGGTTCCTATTTTTATTCTAAAAAATCTCTTCTCTTAGAAAATGAAAGTTTAAAATCAAAATTAAATGAGCAAGAAGCGAGAATGACAAATTATAATTCCGTTTTGGATGAGAATTTTAAAATAAAAGAAATTTTGGGACGCCTGCCTGCGCAGGCAGGGAAAAATGAAAAAACAAATATGGTTTTAGCCAATATTTTATCTAAACCGAATAAATCTCCCTATGACACGCTGGTTATTGATGTGGGTACAGAAGATGGAATATTGTCAGGACAAAAAGTTTTTGCTTTGGGAAATATACCGATCGGACGTGTTGCAGAAATCAATACAAGTTCTTCTAAAGTTATTTTGTATTCAAATCCGGGAGAAAAAACCGAAGTAGTCATAACTGGAGAGGATATTTTTATGCAATTAATCGGGCGGGGCGGAGGAAATTTTGAAATGATTTTACCGAGAGATTTTATTTTAGAAAAAGGGGTTGAAGCAGTTTTGCCCGGAATCACGCCGTATTTAGTCGCGACAGTGCAAACAATAATTTCTGACCCGCGCGATGCTTTCCAAAAAGCATTGTTTGCCAGTCCGGTGAATATTCAAGAATTGAAATTTGTGGAAGTGGAGAGATAATGAATTTTAAAATTGAAAAAAAATTAAAAAATAGTTTAGGAAGAGTGGGAATAATAACAACTTCGCATGGAAAAATAAAAACCCCGGCTTTTGTGGCGGTGGGGACGAAAGCAACGGTAAAATCTTTAAACCCAGAGCAAGTAAAAGATATTGGCGTGCAAGTGGTACTTGGTAATACTTATCATTTATATTTACAACCAGGAGATGAAATAGTGCGTGACGCGGGAGGTATCGGTAAGTTTATGAATTGGGCAGGACCTACGATGACAGACTCCGGAGGTTTTCAAGTTTTTTCTTTGGGCGCTGCTTATGGAAAAGACATTTCTAAAATTACAAAAATAATTGACCCTTCACTTTTAATTCCGGAACGATTTGATGATTCTGATGCTCCCAGACTGGCAAAAATAGGACAAGATGGAGTTTCCTTCAAATCTCATTTAGATGGCAGCATTCATTACATCACTCCGGAGAAATCTATTCAAATCCAACACAATTTGGGCGCGGATATTATTTTTGCCTTTGATGAATGCACCAGTCCCACCGAAGACCTAAAATATCAGAAAGAAGCCCTGGAGCGCACACATCGCTGGGCGGAGAGGAGTTTAAAGGAGCATCAGAAATTGCTGCTTTCTAGCGCCGGAGAAAATTCCTCTTTTATAGGGTCGCTGTCTCCGTCTGCTGACGGAGCGCTGCCTCTCGCGCCGTCGCGCTGCGAGACACCCTCTAAAAGAGATTTTTCTCCGGCATTATTCGGTATCGTGCAAGGAGGACGCGAGGAATCTTTACGAAAAAAATCCGCTAAAATTATTTCGGAAATAAATGTGAATGGAAGAAGTTTTGACGGCTTTGGTATCGGTGGTTCGTTTGCCAAAGAAGATATGTCTTCGGCCGTGAAATGGGTGAATGAAATTTTGCCGGAAGAAAAACCTCGCCATCTGCTTGGCATAGGGGAACCGGAAGATTTATTTATGGGAATAGAAAACGGAGTGGATCTTTTTGATTGTGTTTTACCGACCCGACTTGGCAGAAATGGAACAATTTATACCAAAAACGGGAAAATAAGCATTATGAATACAAAATTCAGAAATGATTTTTCGCCAATTGAAAAGGATTGCGAATGTTATTCTTGCAAGAACTACACAAAAGCTTATATCGCGCATCTTTTTCACGGCAAGGAAATGTTAGCCGGAACACTTGCTTCAATTCATAATCTATACTTTATCACTCATCTGGTGGATGATATTCGCCAGTCAATTTTAGATGATAAATTTTTTGAGTTTAAGAAAGAATTTTTAACTAAGTTTGCTTCGCATGATACCCTTTACAAATTTTGAGTACTTGATATACTATTTTTTGACTAACTTTTAATTTAATGGCCAAGAAAAAAAATAAAAAGCAGGAGAAAAATTGGAAAAAATTTTGGAAGCTCGGAGTGGAAGAATGGAATACTCAATTTTTTGGCATGAGTAAAGATGGCAATCTGACGGTTACAGAAGGTAACCATATTTATAATATTCATAATCTTGCTCAAAAATATGGAACGCCTCTTCAAGTAGTTTTTCCTTTCATGCTTGAAGATAGATTGAAAGACCTCATTGGCTACTTTCAGGCGTATATGAAGATTTACGGCTATAAAGGTAAATTCTTTTATCACTATCCAATGAAGGTAAACCAAAATAAAGATTTTATTTTACCGCTTCTTTCCGAGGGAGCTAATTTGGAAGTAACGTCTTCCAATGAACTTTGGATTGTAAAAAAACTCTGGGAAGGGGAAAAATTTAATAATAAAATATGTATTCTTTGTAACGGTCCAAAAACCGAACAGTACTTGGATTTAATAGAAGAATTACGAACCAAGGGAATGAATATAGTTCCGATAATAGAAGGGCCGGAGGAAATAGAAAGACTCTTAAAATACAAGGGTGATATAGGGGTACGAGTAGATTTAGCTATTAAAGCCGATACTCATTGGGACAAAAAATTTGACCGTTTTGGTCTTTCGGAAAAAGAGTTATTTTCTTTAACTAAAATGAAAAATTTAAAAATAATGCATTATCATCTAGGTTCGCAGATAAAAACGCGAAAAAGCATCTTGGAAGGAATAAAATACGCCTTCAGTATTTATGTTGCATTACAAAAAATACACCCAAATTTGGATACCTTGGATATTGGCGGTGGATTTGGTATTCCTTATGAAAAAAAGAAATTTTATACAGCCAAAGCCGTTTCCAGTAAAATAATTAAGATTCTGAAAAATTTATCGGATAAAGCGGGAATCAAGCACCCCAATCTTGCCATTGAGTGGGGTCAGTATATAGTCGCTCCGGCGCAAATAACAATCTATAAAATTATTTCTAAAAAATATATTGAAAAAGCGAATGCCAGAGCTTGGTATGTTATTGACGGCAGTTTTATGAATGATCTCAAAGATACTTGGGCAGTACATCAAAAATGGCATGTTGTTCCGGTAAATAATATGGTGAGTCCGTTGAAAAGAGTTTGGTTGGCGGGAAGTACTTGTGATTCCGATGATAAATATACCGCAGGAGGAGATTATATTCTTCTACCAAAAATAAATGGGGAAGATCAATACATCACAATTTTTGATACTGGATGGTGTCAAGATGGTTTGGCTTCCCATCATTGCTTACTTTCTCTTCCGGCAAAAATTATTGCGCAAGACGGAGAAATAAAAATTGCTCGCAAACGTGAGACTGCAGAAAATATCGGAAAACTTTTTGGTTGGACCAACGGAGATCATAAATAATTTTTTTCTGGAAATAATATTTTATTTTATGCAAAATTCCAAAAAAAAATATTTTCTACTCTTGATAATTATATTTTTAATTATTTTGGGAATTAGCAGAAGCAATAAAAAAAATTCCGTACAACCAGTTCAACAAGCGAGGCAAATTAGTGAAATCAATTACATAAAAATTGCCGGCAAAACCTTGAAAATTGATTTAGCTTTGACTTCCGAAATACAAGCAAAAGGACTTTCTGGCAGGAACACTTTGAAAGAAGACGAAGGAATGCTTTTCGTTTTTAACTATACAGGCAAATATTCTTTTTGGATGAAAGATATGAATTTTTCCATAGATATTATTTGGATTGGAGAGGACTTACGGGTGGTTTATATAAAAAAAGATGCAAGACCGGAGTCATATCCGGAAGCTTTTGCCCCTGACCGGGATGCGAAATATGTTTTAGAGGTTTTATCTCAATTTTCGGAAAAGAATAATTTGAAAGAGGGGGACAAGGTGGAATTTTTGTCTTCCTAGGGCTTGCTATTTCAGCTTTTAAAGAGGTAGCTATTTACAGCTATTTTAAATTGTTTCCTTTATTGTTTTTTTCTTGATTTTCACTCGCGAAAATTATTTTTTAGAAGTATAATCTTTCTTATGAAAGAGGATGATATTTTAAACAAGAAAGAAGTTAGCAAAATAAAGAGTATCAGAAACCGCGAAGGGGAAATTATTAAATTTAATTTAAATAAAATTGTTTACGCTGTTATTAAAGCCTTCGGAGCGACAAATGAAGGAGGAGAAAAAGAAGCCAAGGATATAGCCAAGAAAGTTTTTAATCGATTGCTTCAAATTAAGGCAAAAAGCAATGAAAAAAAATTTATTCCGACTGTAGAAATGATCCAAGACCTAGTAGAAGCCGAGCTGATGGATGAGGGATATCACCAAACGGCGAAATCCTATATTTTATATAGGTCAAAAAGAGCGGAGCTTAGGCGCGAAGTAGGCACGATACCTGCTGAAGTCTCGAAAATTTTTGACGAATCCAGTTCCTATTTTATAAGTTCTTATGAAGAATTTATTTTTTATCGAACATATTCAAAATGGCAGGATAATTTAGGCCGACGCGAGACATGGGTAGAAACGATTGATCGCTTCATGGCTTATATGAAAGAAAATCTTGGCAGTAAATTGTCTTCAAAAGATTATTCTGAAGTAAGAGAAGCAATTTTGAAACAAGAAGTTTGTCCATCGATGAGATTGCTTTGGTCTGCCGGAGAAGCGTGTAAAAAATCAAATGTGTGGGCTTACAATTGTTCTTATGTCGCGCCTTCATGTTGGCAAGATTTGGGCGAGATAATGTTCATATTAATGTCTGGAGCAGGTTTAGGTTTTTCTGTTGAATCGGAAACTGTACAAAAATTTCCGCAAATCAGAAGACAAACAGGGAAAAAACTTGCCACTCATGTTGTAGAAGATAGCAAAGAAGGATGGGCAGATGCATTTGTCCTGGCCTGTAAAACTTGGACTGATGGTTATGATATAGATTTTGATTACAGCAAAATACGTCCATCAGGAGCTCGCTTAAAAACTGCCGGTGGTCGCGCTTCCGGACCCCAACCTCTTATTGATTTGATTAATTTTGCTAAGAAAAAAATATTGGCAAGGCAAGCGAAGCGTCTTACCAATTTAGACCTTCACGATATAATTTGCCAAATTGGCCTTATTGTTGTGGCCGGAGGTGTTCGTCGCAGCGCCCTTATCTCTCTATCTGATATTGATGATGAATCTATGCGCAAATCAAAACAAGGACAGTTTTGGATTGATAACGGACAGCGTTCAATGGCCAATAACTCTGCTGTATACAGCCAGAAGCCATCCGCGTCGGAATTTTTAAACGAATGGATAGAATTAATAAAATCAGGGACAGGGGAAAGAGGCATATTTAATAGGGGTGGATTGATGACTCAGTTGCCAAAACGCCGAATTGATAATTGGAAAAAAGCCGGAATTATAGATGACCAAAATGTCATTGTCGGATTGCCGGGCTCAAACCCTTGCGGAGAAATTACTCTTCGTTCCAAACAATTTTGCAATCTTACTTCCATAGTGGTTCGCCCGAAAGACACAGTAGAAGATTTAAAAAGAAAAGTCAGACTTTCCACAATATTGGGAACTTATCAAGCAACTCTGACTCATTTCGGTTATTTATCAAAAGAGTGGCAAGAAAATTGCGAGGATGAAGCATTGCTCGGCGTTTCTATTACCGGATATTATGACAATAAAGTAATCAGGAAAGATGAAGTTTTGTCCGAGCTCCGCGAAGAATCTATTAAAGTAAATAAGGAATATGCCAAAAAGTTTGGTATTAATCATTCCTCTTGCATCACTACGATTAAACCTCATGGCAACTCCGGTCAGCTTCTTTATGTTGGTTCAGGTATGCATCCTTGGTATGCCAAATATTATATTCGCCGGGTTCGTATTTCCACAAATGATCCGCTCTATCAATTGATTAAAGATCAAGGAGTTCCTTTTAAAGCGGAAGTCGGATATTCTACCGCCAATTCTACTGTCGCGGTAGTTGAGTTTCCGATAAAAGCGCCTGAAGGAGCTGTGACTCGCGATCAAGTTTCTGCTATTGATTTACTGAATGAGTGGAAGAAATTAAAAATTAATTATATTGAACACAATCCTTCTGTAACTATTTATGTGGGCAATGATGAATGGATTGAAGTTGCAAACTTTATTTATGAAAATTGGGATATTATCGGCGGACTTTCTTTCTTGCCTCGCTCCGAACATGTTTATCAACTTGCCCCTTATGAAGAAATTTCAAAAGAAGAGTATGAAAAAAGAATTAATGAAATAAAACATATTGATTTTTCCAAACTCGTTTATTACGAACAGGAGGATAACACTGTTGGAGCAAAAGAATATGCTTGTGTTTCCGGAGTTTGTTCCATTGATGATATTTTGGCAGAAGAAGCTAAAAAAGAAAAAACCGAAGAACCTTCTGATATACAATAGATTTAAAAAAGAAAAATCCTCTCTTGCGAGAGGATTTTTCATATTCTTGGTCTTGTATCTATAAGCCGAATTCTGTAATCTGACCGAAGTCAGATTGATAGTTATTTATCTAGGCCTTCAATCACTTTCAGGCTCAAGCGATTCTCTCCAACCGAGGTCGGAGCACGATCTTGCACACGCGTAGGTATTTTGCCGTTTCACCCGAACTTAATCGGTTCGTCACTGTTCTCAACCCTAGGATTGCTCCTGACGGGTGTTACCCGCTACGTTTGTCTCGACCTGAGTCGAAACTATGTGTTCGGACTTTCCTCATCCCGCCAAGGCGAGACGCAACTATCCAATACAGGACCAACCTGGAGTATAGAACAAATGGCCAGAAAAGTAAATATAACAAGCAAGCCCCCACACCTATTTTTATGATATTGAATACAATGTGCCAAAGGCACGTCATAAAAAAGGGCGTGGGGGCTTGCTTTTTTATTTGAGGTATGCTATACTCGTTTTGTGAGTGTGAGGTAAGATTCACATTTATCGTAAACAACATAAGTGCCCAAAAACCCGCCGTAAGGCGGGTTTTTGTTTTGGTGGTCAATTTTAGATAAAGTTAGAAATCGTCTAATGTGGACCTAGCGAGAATCGAACTCGCGCCTCGGCAATGCGAATGCCGCGTAATACCACTTTACTATAGGCCCAAGTGAGGAGCGAAATGAAATATGAAAATTTCATTTCGTCCGAACGCAGGGTCTATATCGGATTTTGATATAGGCCCTTTAATGTGGACCTGGGGGGAATCGCACCCCCGATTCGTCCATGCCATGGACGCGTGTTACTACTATACTACAGGCCCTTATAAAAATAATAACTGAAACATAAAAAAATACAAATATTATTGGCTAAATTTGCATTATTAGAAAAATAAGATAGAATAAGGTCTGTATAAATATTGGGCCCTTAGCTCATCTGGCTAGAGCGCCTCATTTGCAATGAGGAGGTGGCAGGTTCGAGTCCTGTAGGGTCCACCATTTTATTTTTCCAATATAGTTTTTTATTTCTTACAGAAATTTTCTTATTCCTTCAATTTTTTATAGACATAATTTGTCAAACTGCCGAAGGCTGATAAGAAGAGAATAAAAGTAAAAATAAAGCCAATTACTGGAATAATGGAAATAACTGCGAGTACTAAAGCAGACAGGACAATTACCCACCAATTAAGCTCATAACTTGCTCGTCTAAAGATATATTTTACAACAAGTTTAGCGAAGACAAGCACCGTAATAAATATTGAAGCAATAATAAGTGCCACATACAAAAGCATCGCTATAAATCCAAGTGGTGCACCAAGTATTGTTATAAAGCTCAAAATAGATGCTATTGGTACAACTACGAGCAAAATAAAGCCCCTGCCTGTTTCTCTCCAGAAATTAGTCATTACTTCTCCAACAATTGAACTCGCTTGCTTTTTGCATAGATAAAATGCGAGCAAGGTTATAGCGATAATCGTCAATAATTTTAAGAGAAGAACCGTAGTTATAAATCCGAGAAATACCCTCTCAGCATTTTTGTTTTTGCTTGGCATGTCAACTTGATGGAAGCTTGTTTCTCCTTTTACTGTCGCGCCGGTTTCCACTACTGCCTCTTTAGGAGAATAATATTCAAAATTTTTGCCGATTGATGCATTTGGACCAAGTTTTATTTCACGCGCTTTGATTGTAAGGTTGTCTTTTATTACACCGTTTATATAAACTGTTTCCCCCTTTACATCCAAGTTTCCTCCAGTTTCACCGCTATAATTTATATTACCCCCGAGAAGTTCTGCATCCTTAGCTATCAAAACGCCATTAAATACGCTCAATTGTCCACCTAAGGCAATCAATTCTCCATCTACGGAATTTGAAATAGTAACATTGCCACCCAGAACTCTCATATCACCTAAGATTTTTCCATTTAGAATAAGTGTTCCTCCTGCAGAGAGCAAGTCTCCGCTAACTGGGCCAGAGATCATTACCGTCCCCCCAGCAGCAAATAAGTCGCCACCAACTGGACCGGAAATATTTACATTAGAACTAGCAGCATAAAGGTTGCCATTTATCTTTGTTGTTGGGTCTAGAAAAAGACTCTCTTCCGCTTTAAATGTGGCACCGAAAGAAGAAAACGGTGCGATTATTAAAATTGTCGCCAAAACACCCAAAAATATTTTTTTATTCATATTTATTAGTTTAAATTGAGCTTATAATTCTCTAATTTTACCATGTTTCAGGAAAAAAAGTAAAATACCTCCTCTTCTTTAGGGGATAGTGCATCTTTTGCACTTTTTGAAGTAGGGGATAGCTCATACTGATGAAATTTTGTGTTATAATATAAAAAGGTCGAAATAATTTATTAACTAAAATAATCAATAATTTAAATTATGAGCTCAAAAAAATCTTTAATCACAGTTATAGTAATCATTATTGTTTTGATTGCTGGCTGGTATTTATGGAAAGGGGTTGGAACAGCTCCTGTCTCTACTCCATTGACCGGAGAAACGTCACAGCCTGGAGCTGAGGGACAAACTAGTGAACAAACAGGGAGTGGAGATATTGGTAAAATGACTGACGACATTTATGTAGAATTGATCGCTCAGGCCGCTTATCAAGCACAAAAGGATCCGGCTTCTTACGCATCAACTATGCAGAATTTGTACGAGAAATATGGCATAACTGAAGAGAACATAACCGCTTATGGTGAAGCATTAAGTAAAGATCCTACACGCGCTCAAGCAATCGCTCAAAAGTATGCAGAAGAGTTGCAAAAGTTGATGAAATAATTAACAGCTAATCAACAATTCGGCTTTAAATAAAATGCATCAATAAAAAATCGCCCGTTCAGGTGATTTTTTATTTTTAACTCAAAAAATTTTTATATTACTGCATTAAATAAATATCCCGTAAAAACAATACCTAAAGTTACAATTCCAGCGAAAATCAAAATTAATCTGATTTTCATTACCCTTTTTAAAATCATAAACTCTGGCAGAGATAAGGCAGTGACTGCCATCATAAATGCTAATGTAGTACCCATTGCTACTCCTTTTTCAGTTAAGGCGGAAACAAGAGGAATAATCCCAGCAGCATTAGAGTAAAGAGGAATGCCAATAAGCACAGCTAAAGGCACAGCATACCATTTATCGCTCCCCGCATATTGCGCTAGAAAATCAGTAGGGATATATCCGTGTATCCAGGCTCCGATTCCAACACCAATCAAGACATAAATCCAAACTTTCCTGAAAATATCTAGAGTGTAATCTTTTGCATAAACAATTCTTTCTTTTTTAGTCATTGTCGGCAAATCAATATTTCCATTTATAATATTTTGATAAACAAATGACTCAACTAATTTTTCCACTTTCATTTTACTGATGATTATTCCCGATAATATAGAAATAATCAGTCCGCTTATTATGTAGATTAGGGCAATTTTCCAACCGAACATTCCTAAGAGTAAAACAAGCGCCACTTCATTTATCATCGGCGAAGCTATAAGAAAAGAAAAAGTAGTTCCTAATGGAACGCCAGTTTGAATAAAACCTAAAAATAATGGGATAGCAGAACACGAACAGAAGGGAGTAATTATTCCAAGAAGTGAAGCTAAAACATTGCCAACATATTTATTTTTATGTGAGAGTATTGCTCTTATTTTCTCCGGTGGCAAATATGAACGGACTATTGATACCGCGAAGATAATAATAGCTAAAAGAATAAATATTTTTATGGTGTCATAAATAAAAAAACCAACCGTTTCTGCCAAGAGAGTTTTAGGTGCAACGGCAAAAATAGAATATGTAAGCCAATCTGACAGTAATTGTATTGGATAAAATATGCTCATAATTTATATATTTTCCTGAATTACTTTTTTATTTCATCATAGATGAACATTTTTTACACAAACCAAATAAATCAAAAGAGTGGTGAGAGATAAAATCAAAATCTTTATTTTGTTTTAAGGCTTTTGATATAAGAGAATCCGAATCTGCTTTATACCCATTAAAATTAGAAACTTTTTTACATTGCAGGCAAATAATATGATGGTGGTGATGATCTCCTATAAGTTCATAAAAAACTGATTCCTGATGCAAATCAACCCTTTTAAGAATGCCTGCTTTTTCAAAAGAGAGAAGGGTCCTGTAAACAGTGACTAAATTTATCTTTTTATTCTTAAGTATCTTATAAATATATTCAGCGTTTATCGGCTTGCAATCATTTGAAAAAATACCAAGAATATCCAGGCGAGTTCGAGTTACCTTAAAACCTTTTTCTTTGAGAATATTATTAAAATCCTTTATCACAATATCTATATATTATACTAAATGTTAACTATTTGCAATTATAACTTGCATGATATATAATCGTAAATGCAAATCATTAACAACTATAAAGGTCAATTATCAAGTAAATTAATAAATAAGAAATATGAAAAAAAATATTATTATTCCAGTTATTATTTTAGTTGTAGTTATAGGTGCTGTTTTTTTTGGTTTAAGTTTTAAAAAAGATGGTCAGATAAAAGAAAATAAAATATCTATTGTTTCAACACTTTATCCTTTGTATGACTTTGCTAAAGAAATTGGAGGAGACAATGTTAATGTCACTCTTCTTCTTCCGCCCGGAGTCGAGGCGCACGCCTATGAGCCCAAACCAAGTGATATAGTCAAAATCAACAGCACCCAAATTTTTATATATACTGGCGAATTTATGGAGCCGTGGGCGCATGATATTATTGAAAGTGTTGACAAAAAAGTAAAAGTTGTTGACGCCAGTACCGGTATTGAAATGATGGAGGAAGGAGATTATAAACATGAGGAAGAACATGAGCACGAAGAGGCTGACCATCATGAATCAGAAGAAGCACACCACCACGGCGGAGTTGATCCGCATATTTGGCTTGATTTTAATAATGCCAAAATAATGGCTGAAAACATCACTAAAGCGCTTGTCGAAATTGACCCCCAAAATGCCGAGTATTATCAAAATAATTTGGAATCATACCAGATTAAGCTCACTGAATTAGACGATACGTATAAAAATACTCTATCTGTCTGTAAATCGAAAACAATTATTTACGGCGGTCATTACGCTTTTGGCTATTTGGCAAAAAGATATGGTTTGGAATATGTATCTGCCCAAGGATTTTCGCCCGATGCCGAACCAACGGCCAAAGACCTCATTGATTTGGTGGATCAAATAAAAAAGAGTAACATTAAATATGTGTTCTATGAGGAATTAACAACTCCAAAGATCGCTGAAACATTAGCAAATGAAACAGAGGCCAAAATGCTTCTACTAAACGCAGCCCATAATTTGACAAAAGAAGATTACGAAAAGAATATTTCTTTCCTTTCAATTATGAAAGAAAATTTAGCTAATCTAAAAACAGGGCTTGAATGCAACGAATAGTTATGCAACCAATAATTGAATCAAAAAATGTATCTATCTCGTATGGGCAGAATGAAGTGCTTAAAGATATATCTTTTAAAATAGTGAAAGGCGATTTCATCGGCATTGCTGGACCAAATGGGGCGGGGAAAACCACATTAATAAAAGCAATATTAGGTCTAATCCCGGTATCAATTGGAAGTATTGATATTTTGGGAAATAAAATAGGAAGATTCAATAATTGGAGTAAAATCGGCTATTTGCCTCAAAAATCTTCTACAATAAACGCTCTTTTCCCTGCAACGGTTGATGAGATTGTAGTACTTGGACTTTTATCTCAAAAAAAATTACCAAAGAGAATCACAAAAAATGACCAAATAAAAGTAGCTAATATTTTAAATGATTTGGGAATTAGTAATCTGAAGAATAAAATGCTTTCAGAGCTTTCCGGAGGGCAACAACAAAAAGTATTACTGGCTCGCGCATTAATATCAAATCCAGAAATTTTAATTTTTGATGAGCCGTCAACAGCTCTTGATCCTAACTCAAGAGAATCTTTTTTCAAATTGGTTCAAAAACTAAATAAAGAAAATGGCATATCTATTATTCTAATTACTCACGATACCGGCTATATTGGAAGCTATGCAAATAAACTTATGTATTTAGATCATGAATTAAAATATTTTGGAGAGATTTCGGGATTTTGTTTATCTGACAAAGACAATCATTCTTTTGAAAGAAGTGGCCAGCATATTATTTGGCATCAACATAATTAATTATGGATATATTAAATTTTTTACAATATTCATTTATTCAGAAAGCCTTTTTTGCTGGTTCTTTTGTTGCCATTGTGTGTTCAGTCCTCGGTTTATTTTTAGTATTAAGAAAAATGTCTTTAATTGGTGATGGTCTTTCCCATGTAAGTTTTGGAGCAATAGCATTAGGATTATTCTTTGGAATCTATCCTTTCTATATAGCTGTTCCCGTTGTCATGATTGCCTCTATTTTAATCTTAAAAATTAGCGAGAAAGCCAAAGTCTATGGTGATTCAGCCATAGGGATAATATCTGCCGTGGGTATTGCGGGAGGGGTAATTCTTGCCAGTGTATCTAGCGGGTTCAATGTTGATTTATTTAGTTATCTCTTTGGTAGTATTTTAGCTATTAGTAATACTGAAGTTATTTTATCCATAGTATTATCGTTAGTTGTTTTGGCTGTGATCTACTTGTTTTATTGGGATTTATTTTCTGCCACTTTTGATGAAGAATATGCAAAAACAACAGGCATAAGAACAAATTTTATAAATATGATCCTTACCTTGCTTACAGCTATCACTGTTGTTTTGTCAGTAAAGATGGTTGGTATAATGTTAGTGTCTGCGCTCTTAATCCTTCCAGCTGCTACGGCATTGCAATTTGCAAAGGGTTTTAAAATGGCAATGGCTATCGGAAGTATTGTTTCGCTTATTTCTGTACTGCTGGGAATTACCCTTTCTTTTTTCTTGGATTTGCCAACAGGAGCAATCATTGTAATGATAAATGCTTTATTTTTTGCTTTAGCTTTTTTCTACAAAAAACTTTCTTAAAATAGGTTTGAACTTTTACCAAGATAAAAAAATAACTCGTAGTTGTTTTTTACTCGTTTTCTGTTAAGATTATAAAAGTTCTTTAATTAAATTAAATAAATTCCGGCCCGCCTCGCGTCGACGAGTTTTGCGAGTCGAGGCGGGGGTAGTTTAACTCATTGTCAATATGGCTTATGTTTATATATTAAAAAGCTTAAAATATCCAAAATTATACGTTGGTAGTACAACAAATTTGAAACGTCGTTTATTGGAACACAATTCAGGGTTAAGTTATTATACAAAACAATATATGCCGTGGAGTATAATTTATACAGAAGAATTAGCAAATATAAGCGATGCAAGAAAAAGAGAAAAGTATTTTAAAAGTTGTGCGGGAAGAAAGTTTATAAAAAACAAAATAGTAAATATTCCGGGGTAGCTCAGCGGTAGAGCGGTCGCCTGTTAAGCGATTGGTCGTAGGTTCGATCCCTACCCCCGGAGCCAGTTAGGACTAGTAGCTAGTTCAAGCACTAAATTAAATGGAGAACGTATTGTAAACTCTAGCTTTTTCTCATTTACAACAGGGTTCTGAAGTAAATAATTCAAAATTGCTCTTTTTTCGTATGGTTCAGAACTTTCAAAGATTTCCTTTACTCTGCGAGCGACAGAAAGTACTGTAGCCACAGTGGTTTGATAGTCATAATCGGCATTTGTATGTTCTGATAATTCAATTTCCAAAAGTTGTATCTTGTCGTGATACTCTTGATGTTTTTTGTCATAGATGTCCTTAGTAATACTCTTATCTTCTTCAAGGTACATTTCAAGCAACCTATCATCTTTCTTTTTTAACTGGTCGTATTCTGCTCTAATACGATTTACTTGGGCTTTATGAAAGGTGACCTCTGCTTCTGTAGTTTCCCTAAGCTCTTTAACGATAGTATTCTGGGCTTCTTCTGTAATACCTTCAAACTGGTCTAAAACCTTGTAAATTGGCTTAAGAAGGGCTGTTTCAGGTACATACTGGCGTTTACATATACCTTTAGAATTAGTGCAGGAATAGTAAACATAGGTCAAACCACTTTTCTTTTTATGTATTTCAGGGCTTAACATACAACCACAATTTTTACAGGTAAGAAGTCCTTTGAATATAAATTCTTTTGAAACAAATTTAGAGCGTTTTTTATTTTTACCTTCTCTGATTTCTTTACATCTCTCAAATAGTTCTTGAGTTATTAAACGAGGATATTTATGTACCCAAGTTTGCTCATATTTCTTTGAAGTTGCTATTCCACAATAAAATGGGTCTTTTAGTATATTTTCTACGCAACTTTTTGACAACTTAAATTCTTTCAAACTTCGTAATCCTAAATCAGTAATTTCTTTTCTTATAGTTTCTAGTGAATAATTACCAGTTGCATACATTTCAAACATTTTAGTTATTAAATATCCCCGTTCAGGGTCTATGATTATGTCTTTTCTCAATCGTTTTTCTATATCAGCAGGTACATTAAGATAGCCCAAGCGAACTGCACCTGTCCATTCGCCATTTCTTCGTTTTTGCTCAAAGGCACGTTTTACATTATCACTAATAGCATCAGAATAGTATTTAGAAAGCCCTAGTTTCATTCCAAAAGCAAATTTATCGCCTGCATTCATCTTATCGTTAATGACTTGGCTATCTGATACGAAATGAAGTTCAATTTCATTATTGATTGCTTTTTCATATAACCAAGCCACTCTTTTATCAAAAATGTTTCTTGATAATCTATCTACTTTATCAAAACATACAGCTATTTTTTCTTTTCTCTTTATACAATCCTCAATAAACTCAATGATGTTATCAAATTCATCTCTTTTTATTTTGTAAGCACTTTCTATAAAACTAAATTCTTTAGAAATTATAAAATCACGATTTTCACAATAATGTTGCATTCTGAATAGTTGAGCACTTGGGGAGTTCTCTTTTTGTTCGTCTGTTGATACTCTTGCTACGATTATTGCTTTCATAATTTATTTTATCCCTTTTTGTCTTTTGTAAGCATCTATTACTGCTTCTTTAAGTTTATTAGATTTAACCTCATATTTTTTGAACTCATTTATATTATCTTCTTTTATATGCAACTGACCTTCACCATTATTTCCACGATGTTGACCTTTTGAATAGTATTTATTGTTTTTAACTTCATCTGAAGATAGAACCCAGTATTTTATAACATCTCTCCAAACAGCAACCCATAAAAACACATCAGCACAAGCTGGTTTAATTTGTTGAAAGTTCATCCAAAAAGGGCTCTTGCATTCATAAGAAAGGGCTTTAACAAACAATGGTTCAGAACTACCACCATCAACAGCCCTAGATGCTTTAACTTCTATTGTGATAAATTTATTTTCTATTGGTAAAGCTAAATCATATTGTCCGCTATAATTTTCATCCACCTTTTTAGTAGGTTTTATAAAATCAGGTTCTAATTCTTTAATATGACCTTGTGCCCATAATTCTCCAAATCCTCTTGGGGAAGCTATCTCAAAGATATATAGATACATATTGCGAGATACATAGTCGTCTCTAATCTCATAGTAATCATCTAGTGTTATTTTTCCAAAACCCATTAAGGATGAAATTATATATTCATATTCATTAAAAGGATAAACAGAAACCAAATCAGATAAACGAGACCTTATTATATCTCTTTTGTCTGATGAAAGTTCATCAATAAGTTTATTTAATTTTTCTTTTAAGTATTCCATAAGTTTTATATATTATTTAATAATTTGTCCGACACTTTAATTGATTTTCTTATATAATCTTTTTCTTCTTTCTTCAAACTAAACAAATTCATTATATAATCATCTAATTCCAGATAAACTCTTTTTCTATTTTCGGTAGGTTTTGTATTATCTAGCAGTTTGTTTACAATTCTTTCAATGTCTTTGTGCTTTCCTTTGTCTATTATTGGAAGTGGTAGTTGTTCAATATCTCCTTTCAGTATTTTAATTGCCCCAAACTTTTTTTGATAAAGTAATTGATATAAAGAAGAATTGAATAATGCTAAAATGGTTTTTATAGGATAGTTATCAACTTTGGGTATAAGTATATTTGCACTGTTTAATGTTAGCGTTTGTTTGTCATCATAGGAGAAAACAAGTTCCTTTGATATAAACTTATAAATCAATTTTTCTTTAGCACGATATTTGTATTCAGGAGCAACTTGTTGAAAATTATCAGGATTAAACTCAATAAAGTTTGAAGCTGAAATTGCGGTAAACTTCTTAATGTCTTTTCCTGTCAAAATTGGTTCATTCGTTTTTGTTTTTTTGTCTGATAAATGTTTTTTGTTATCACCCGTAACAACCCCTAGAGCCCATTCTGCCTTATCTTTTAGTGTTGTATGTGGTATTTCATAAGTTTTATCAAACAGGGATATATCTGCTGTATCTGTAAAAACATTAAGAATACGGTCAGGGTTGTTCTGTATTCTCGTTTGTTCAATTTCGTATGTAGAACCATCTTTTTCTGCTTTAATTTTATTTGTGAAATGAGGTTTTTTATTTATAACATCAAGTCTGATTACTGGAGTAAATACATTCTTAAATACACGATTTAGGTATTTTACTTTTTTTACTGTTGTCTTATTTACAAGTACTTCACGAATATCTCTGTGTGTTTTTATATTAAGTATTGACTCTGGAAGTATGAAGGATAGGATACCATTTTCTTTTAGCAGTTCAAGACCTTTATATATGAAGTAAGAGAATGCTTCTCCTGATTTAATTACAGGAAATAGATTTTGTAATTCATAAGTTTCACTTTTTGAAAAATGTACACCCCAAGGCGGATTAGTAGCAATTACATCAAACATTGGTATATTGTTTTCTGAAAATAGACCAGAAGAGTTTATTTCAGTTAAGGTGTTTTTATGATAAATATGTGGCTCAAAATCAACATTAGAAAAATGAAGTATTAAATTTAATCTGGCTAATCTTACAGCTTTTTCATCAATATCAAAACCCCATATTTTAGTTGGGTCTTTTACTTTTCTTGCAATTGAAAGTATAAATTGTCCTGTACCGCAACAAGGGTCTAATACTGTGTGATTTTTTTCTACATAATTATCAATAATTTCATCAACCACTTTTTTTGGTGTGTAATATGAACCGCCTTCTGCCTTACTTCCTTCTGTTGATAGGGATTGATAAACTAACCCTAGAATATCTGTTATTTTAGGGATAGTAATACTCAATAATTCTGCATAATTTTTATCTATTGTTTTATCTTCTATTTTTTCTAACCACCAATTTATTTCGTTCTTAATTATTTCGTTCTTGTAATCTAATTCTGCTAGATTAGATAACTTTTTATAATTAACGAGGTTATTATTTTTTAGTAGGTTTATTGCTAGGACTAGTAATACTTTATCTATCTGTAGTTTGTTTATTTTATGATTTTCTAGGATTTCCTGAACTAGTTTTATTACTTCTTGATTATCTGCATATTCATCAGGTATAAAAGTGTTGCACGAGTTCTTTTTGTTAGCTCTTTTGTTCAAACGATTTACTTCTCCTGAAGCAATTCTTTCTTTAAGCTCTCTGATTTGGTTGGAATGAAATACCAGTTTCTTGTTTGGTGTTTCTTTTGGTGTTATGTAATTATATTTAATCCAATTTCTTATTGTTGCTGAAGACACTCCTAGTATTGAAACTGTTTCATTTATATCTAAGTATTCAATTGAGTTTGTAAGTGTATTCATAACCTATCTTGTGCTTACTTTTTTAAGAAAAGCATTAAATTCAACCTTATCAATTCTATACTCCCGACCAATTTTGTACGCTTTTAATTTGCCAGCTTTGATATAGCGATAAATAGTCATAATGTTTACATCTAATTTTTCTGCTAAATCTTCAGCTTTATAAAATTCTTTAATTGTATTCAATTTCTTCATTTTTAATTCCTTTTTTGGTTAAGTGTAATAATGCACAACTATCGGCATCTTCTTTAGTTTGAAAATGTTTATCAATTTCTGTAGGTTCAGAAAATTCCAAACTTTCTGTTCCAACCTGTTTGATAGGAGGTAAATATGCAGGTTTCCATCTTCCGTCTCTTAATTTTTGTGAACATATTTTATATTTCATATTTATATTATACTTGACAATACTTTACATAGCAACTTTTAATCAGTGAACAACTCTTTATGCCTATATGGCTTGAAGTCGTCAAGGGTTTTATTGATTTGTTTAACCCAATCTCTAAGGTTATTTTTGGTTATAATCTCGTTTGCGTATCTTAATTCTTTTGCCATACGATACCAAGTTCGTTCGTGTACTCGTTTTTCAACAATACTTCTTAATTGTCTAATACCGTTTTCATCTTTAGCAAGTATATACAGTCCTAATAAATAAACTGCTTTGTTTGGTTTTAATTTTTTATCCGTTAAAAACATAACTTGCAGTGTATCTTTAATACTAAGATTGATTGAAAACAGTCCAGAGTTTCTGTCTAATATCAATTTCTTCCAATACTCATTTACTACTTTCTTACTCATCTCTGAATTAAACACATCCTTAAATTTCGGATTTTTTTCATATCCTAAATTTTCCAAGATTTTATTCATTTTCTGTTTTTGATTTAGACGAATTTCAATGCGAAGAATTTCCTTTAATTCTTTATCTTTATTTAATTCAGCAAACAAACTTCTTTGATATAGGGTTTGGTCTTTATCTATTGCTCGTTTTTTATCTTTCTTTAAGTCAGCAACCTTGTCGTAAATAACAAGTTCGTGTGCGTTTGTGTGAGCATAGATACTCTGTCCGTCATTTAGAAATCTAGTTTTTGCAAAATCAAAACTTTTTCTTAAATCTATTTTTCCTAATTCGGATATAATATGTGTTGCTGTATATCCATCTTTGAGAAGTATATTTTTGGAGAAATGAACCGAGCTAACTGAGGCGTTTTCTATGACATATTTTGTCAGTAATACTCCCATATCTTTTAATCTATCTTGTAGAGCTTCTATGACCATATTAAAATTTTTGTCTGTTAGTTCATCAAGATTATTTAGATATAGTAGCTTAGGCACAGAGAACTCAAGTATTACATTTGCATCCATTGAATACTTTCTCTTATATCCTGTTAATCTAGGAAAGTAATTTCCAGTTTCTTTTTCTGCCTTACTTGGATTGCGAACAAATTTAGAGTATTGTTCTGTTTTTGAATAAAGTTCCCAATTTGACACACTAGACAAGAAACTCATTTTCTCTTTTGGTATTAAGAGACGGACTGTATCAATCATATTCTTTTTTATTAAGTTGATAATTTGCAGGATTTACTCGCTTATCTATTTTTATAAGCAAGGTAAAGAAACTACCTAAATCACGACTATCTTCAGGCGATAAATCCAATAGTTTTGGATTTAATTCTTTTTTTGTTTCTTTCTTATCCTGCATAAAAGCATTATGAAGAACCCTCTAAGCAAAAATCAGCTAGAGGGGACGAGAGGGTTTTTTGTTTTTATTTATTATTTATAAATAAAAAAAATAAGAGGGTTTATAATATCCCTCTGTGCATATCAAAAGCCATTTTAATTTTTCCCTCTAGGCATCAAGGAAATTAAGTAAAATCTGCCCAGATTATTTGGTTATTTTCACCAAACGAAAAGTGTATTTTTCTTTGTAGTTTTTTTATCTTTTGTATTTCTTTTATTGTGTATTGAATAATTGACAGCTTCCTGTCACGACTAAGGTAATTATCCTTTAGTTTTGGGTCATTGTTATCTCTTGGTAATTTAATTGCTTCAAAAACTTTGTCTATTTTTCTGGCTGTACCAATGGTTTCTATTGGCTCCATAAGTGCTTGTAGTAGTCTAAATTTCCGAGTTGTTATACTCCCAATAAATATATTGGGGCTATTTTTTGCAAACTTTAGATAACCCTTTTTGTTTTTTGTTACCAAGAAAGGTTTAATGTTTGATTTTTTAACTGGTTTTGAAATTTCTGTTATTTCTTCATCTTTATTATTTACTTCTTTAGGTAATTTAATTTGAAATACAAAACCTCTGTCATATAAATCAAACAAATCCATATATCCATAAAATAAACTTTTAATCTCAAGAAATTTCTTATATTCAAGAGCTATTATTGTATGCACAAATAAAAATCGGTCTGCCTCATCTTCATTTTTAGGAGATATAGTAATCTCTGTTATTCCTTCTTCTGTATCGCCTTCATAAACAGGTTCAAAATATGGATGGCTTATTTGTAAGCTACTTTTTTTATACTCATTAAAGTTTTTTTCAATATGTTGTACTAAAATTTCCTTTTGTTTTTCAAAGCCCCAAAGTTGATTATTTAGAGGTATCAATCTACTTGTTGTAAAAAAGCTTCCAGTTAGACCTTTATTACTTAATTTATCAAGCTCATCTTTTTTGAAAAGTTTTATATATTCTTTTAAGTAATTATTTAATTTTGTATTATCTTTTATAAATAAATGAAAATCAGTATGTGCAAAAATAAGATTGGCAAGTTTGGTTTGGTTGTCTTCAAAAAGCCACGTTCTTGGAGTAGTAACATTTTTCTTAAATTGTTCTTTGTTGTGCTTGTAATATATCTCTAAAAATTTTTCAACATCTTCGGTATTCCATTTACCGCCATCGTGTTCTTTGATTAACTTATTTACTAACTCAATAAATTCTTTTTCTGCTTTTTTATTTAATATAGCTTCCTGATAAGATTTAATAGGTGGGTTAGCTAATTTAGTAAATCTAACCCTTGTTTCTATGTCATTGAGGTCTAATTTTTTAGAAATTATATTCTCAAGAAATATCTTTTGTTCTTTGTTTAATTTTTTATCTTTTTCTCTTTTTTCTTTTGATAAAGCTAAATAATCATACATTTCCTTATGAAAATCATCTGTCAAAAATCCGCCTTCAACCAAACTATAATCAGCATCTCCGAAGACAGCAAAACTTTTTTCATCAAAAGTTCTACCTAATCCAATTAAATAATTAGCTACAATTGAAGATTGTAATTTTTTTTCTCTTTTTTCTTCAGCTTCCAATATATGTTTATTAAGATTTTTTTCTAGTTCAGCTACGTCATTAAGACCGTCAGGTTTATGGTAAATAGTTTTTTCATTAGGTCTAAAGACATTACTTCCTTGTGTTGAAATGTGTTTATTTTTTGATAAATAATATAGAATAAAAAGCTCTTTTTCATCTAAATAATTTTTGCTCTTATTTTCTGTATCTAATTCAAAAGCCATATATTATATAGTTTACTTTAGTTTACAATACTTATCAACACCTCTTTGTAAATTTAAGTAGAAAAGTGTATAATACAATTATGAGTTTAGTCACTAAAAAAGTAAGTGCTTTGACTGTCGCAGAATACTTTATAGATAAAGCTAATAAAGATAAGAAAGGAATAACTAATAAAAAGCTTCAGAAACTTGTCTACTATGCACAAGCTTGGTTTTTGGTGTTTAATAATCAAAAACTTTTCAATGAAAAAATTGAAGCGTGGGTTCACGGACCAGCAATCAAAAGTTTGTATGTTAAATACAAAGATTTTGGATTTAATTATATACAAAAAGAAGCGGACGCAACTTTAATAAAAACAATCCCTACTGAAGCTAAAAAGCTTTTAGATGAGATTTGGTCTGTGTATGGTGGATTAGATGCTGATTATTTAGAAATGCTTACACATAATGAGACACCGTGGAAAGAAGCTAGAGAAGGACTAGAGAGTTCTAAAAATTCAGAAAATGAAATTTCTCCCAAAACAATGAAAAGCTTTTATTCTCAAAAACTAGAAATAGCTAAAAAATAACTCTTATGCCAGAAATTCCTGATGAGGTTACACAGGTTGAGAGTTATAATGAGATACCTCAGAAAGTGACCGAAGTATCCCAAGAGACAGAAGAACCTGAAACTAAACCTTATTTAATATCTTTCTCAAAATACAACAAAAATTGTTGTGAAATAGACATACTTGGTAAAAATAAAGGGAATAAAGCTCTTTCTATTTTAAGAGAAATTGGAACCAAGGTTTACACACGAGCTGATTTTCAAAGAAATAATATAAGAAATGAAAGTGTAGAAAACTCGGGTGATTATAAAAAGCTTTATAGTAAGATTGATGAAGGTATTGAAATAAGAGAACTCTTTTTACAAAGCACTGGTCGTATTTTTTATTTTGATATTGAGCCAAAAAGGATTTTATATGTAGTTGCTATAACTGAAAATCACTACGAAACTAATAAAATTAGAAGAGGAACTTGAGTATAATTTATTTATTAGTTCTGAAGTAAAAGTTTAGGGAATAGCCCTAATATCCCACTAAACTCTAAATCGCTTTTAATTCTAGTCCAGTTTGCAGTTCTGAACTTGTCCAGTAAGGGGAGCAAAAACAAAAACTCATACTTTCGTATGGGCTTTTTGTTTCATGCTTCCGGGCGAGCACGACAACTGCTTGTCGTGCGTGTAGGTGATCGAACGACGGAATGTGATTTTTACAGCAGTAAAAATCCATGAGTCGGTGCCCAGACAAAATTTTTTGACGAAAAAATTTTAGTCGAGGGAGATATCCCTACCCCCGGAGCCAGTTAGTTTGAGTTATATCTGGTATTATTCTATAATAATAGTATATGAAAACAATTAAATGGTTTGCTCGAGTACTCGCATTATGCATTTTAATTTTTGCTTTGCCGTTTTATTTCGGTTACGGCAATCCCTTGCCGTTTGCTAATCCGAATTATTCTCTATGGGAAAATGTCGCACTGGCTATGATGCCATTGGTTTTTATCGGCCTGGCTTTGGGTTGGAAATATCCTAAAGTCGGAGGGTGGCTTATAGTTATTTCAATCGTAATCGGTTTTGTTGTCGGACTTTTGACGGAAGCAAATCTTAGCGTCAATTTGGCTGTTCCTATTATTCCGGGAATTTTATATTTAATAGACGGGTATAAAAGGAATTTGTGAATAAAAAGACCAGATAGTATTTTCCGTATTCGGAGCTCTTGACTTTTTACTTTAAAACTGTAGTGTGTATACAAGTATTTTTGGTCTTTGAAAATAAACTTGTTGGATTATTTTGTTTCCACTCAAAGGCAATGATAAATCAATAAAATTAATATAAAGAAAGGGAATATCTATGAAGCCTGAACAGGAAGTGGCGCTTGATCTTTTGCATACAAATTCGATTTCAGATCTAAAATCTAAGGTAGTTGTTTCAGAAGCGAAAATATGCGAAATACCCATAGGGCTTATCCGTCCTTTTGCTGATCAACCCAGAAAATATTTTAACAAGGATGGTTTAATAGCGCTCATGGAAAGTATGAAAGCTGTCGGACAGAAGAGACCTATATGGGTGCGTCCTATAATTGATGGACAATATTGTTTTGAATTGATAGACGGAGAACGCCGTTATCGTTCTTGTCTTCTTGGTAATATACCAACTATTCTAGCTTATGTGATGGATGTAAAGTCCAAAGAAGAACAATTTATCTGTTCAGTTGTAGCAAACTTTGGAAGTGAACTTCACACACCGCTTGAAATAACTTTCGCTCTTGCCTATATTCGAGATTTCTTGATGCGACAAGAGAAAATAGAGAATAGTGCGGCCATAGAAAAGGTAGCAATAATAGTCGCCCATTCAAAAAGTTGGGTATATCAATATCTCGGATTTACGCGTCTCTGCCAAACGGTGCAAGATTTTATGAACGAGAGGAAAATATCTTTCCAAATAGGAGTGGCACTTTCTAATTTTACTCCTGAAGCCCAGATAGAAAAAGCATCTTATATCATAGAACACAAACTACCGTTACGGAAAGCACTCCATTATATCCGTTCAAACAGAACAGCTGAATCACTTGCGGGAACCTCCAAAAATAGAAGGTCGCCGTCAAAAGATTATGAAATCCTTATGAGAGTAATTAATAGGCTTCGCACTGATACAGAAACCATATTGGATATGAAACAGCAAGAAGTTGAACGAATTTTTAAAGAACGTTCTACCAAGGAAATGCAGTCCATTGTAATGATTCTTCAAGATGCAGAAGAGGATCTTAATCTCCTTCGTAGAGCAATAGCAGGAATTATTCAAGAAAAATCAAAAAAGAAACCCGAGTCGTAGTTTACGATTCGGGTCTTTTTAAAAATATTTTTACTTTTTTCCTGTCAAACTTATTCACACATCTCATTCGAGCCAAAAGACTTTTAGAGTCTGAACGACTTCTCACTTTAAAATTTACGGCCGGTAATTTCACGTAAGGCGGCTAATTTACTGGCTACATCATGAAATCCCACAAGAAAAGCCCTTGATTCTTTTTTCTTTGATATTTCATTCTGATAAGCGCTTAACGCTTTCAACTCGTTGTCTGTAAGCTTGTCTAAAGCCACCAACCCTATTTGCATATCTGTTGGCTCCTCTTCAAAGATTCCTTTATACTCGGGTTTAATGCGCAAAGCATTGAATTTTTTTATTTCTTCTTCGGTGACTTTATCCATTTTATCAATCAAAAATTGACTCCAATTAATTGGAACCTTTTCTCCTTTATTTAATTTTGGGACTTTTTCCATATATATTTATTTTAAACTTATTGTTTACTTTTTGCCAGTTATTGTATTTCACATTATTCTATCAATAAATTGCCACCTTTCTTCTTTTTTTATTAATTCAGGCAATAAGTTAATCTTATGATATAATGAATTTATGAAAATTTTTAAGGATTATATGCATATTTTGGGCTTTTGTCTTATATTTGTTTCATTTAAACATCAATAAAAAGTTATGAAATATATTTTTGTCATTATTGGTAGTGTTGTTATAGCTGTAAGTTCAGTCGCTCTTGGGTTCAACCTCAGTCAAGTGGATGAAGAAAGAGCAACCCTAACGACTAATTTAGAGCAACGAGCTTCTCTGCTTGCTGATAGCTTGAAAGAATCTGTTGAACCTTATTATGCTAATTCTTCACAGCCCTCTTTCCAAAATTCTCTCCAGAAAGTTGTAAATAAATTTGCTAACCGCGAACGATTGGCAGGGATCGCTCTCTATGATAATAAAGGGACACTCCTGGCCACTTCTTCTGGCTTGCCAAAAACTATAATTGAGAATACTAAAATTGTTGCTGAAGCAATGGATAGTAATACTTCAAATAATGATTTTTTTGATGCCGAGGGAGAAACACGCTATGTGCATGTTGACCCATTACATAATAATGAAAGTATAGTAGGCGCCCTTATGATAGTGCAAAACGCGGGGTATATAAATACCAGTATCAGAGAAATTTGGAAGGGTAATTTATTACGATTATTTATTCAGATAATAATATTTTCAATCACTATTTTCATAATTTTGAGATTTTTTGTTTTTCGCCAAGTTATTCGTCTAGTAGAATCTGTGAAAAAAATCAGAATGGGGGAAAGCAAAGAAAGTTTTAAAGACGAAGGGAAATATTCCTTTTTTACTCCGCTGGCAAAAGAAATTACTCATATTACTAAAAGTTTACTTCAAGCACGTTTATCAGCTCGAGAGGAGGCCCGAATGCGTTTGGAAAAACTTGACACTCCGTGGACAGCTGAACGCTTGTCTGAATTTACCAAAGCACATCTAAAAGACAGACCCGTTTTTGTTGTGTCTAATCGTGAACCTTATGAGCATTTCAATTCAAAAGGAAAGATAAATTACAAAGTACCTGCAAGTGGAATGATTACTGCTATTGAATCAGTCATAAAAGCTTGCGGAGGTACCTGGATTGCTTGGGGTAGCGGAGACGCAGATAAACAAACTGTTGATAAAGACAATAAGATTAAAGTACCCCCTCAAGAACCAAAATATATCTTAAAAAGAATCTGGCTTTCCGATCAAGAAGTTAAGGGATATTATGAAGGATTTTCTAATGAAGCCATATGGCCGCTTTGTCATATGGTGCACAATCGTCCTATTTTTCGTAAGGATGATTGGTTGAGGTACTGCCATGTAAATGAGAAGTTTACTGAAAGCATTCTAGCTGAAATAAAATCTGTGCCAAATCCTATTATTTTGGTCCAAGATTTTCACCTTGCGTTAATTCCACAGATGATAAAAGCAAGCAGACCGGACGCGCAGACAGGTATCTTTTGGCATATACCATGGCCGAGTTCTGAAGCTTTTAGTGTTTGTCCTTGGCGCAAGGAAATACTGCGAGGAATGCTTGGCGCGGATATTGTCGGTTTCCATATTCAGCAATTCTGTAATAATTTTATAGATACTGTTAGTAAAGAATTAGAATCTTTGTGCGACCTTGAGCAGTTTACCGTGACTTATCAAAATCACACGAGTTACATTAAATCGTTTCCAATCAGTATTGCTTTCACTGATAGCGGCAATGATGTATTGTATGATAAAAAAGTTGGGAAAAAGTTTTTAGAAAAGCTTGATATCCATAGCAAGTATATCGGTTTGGGAGTTGACAGGATGGATTATACAAAAGGATTACTTGAAAGATTTAAAGCGATAGAATTTTTTCTGGACACTTATCCTTCATATAAAAATAATTTTACATTCTTGCAAATAGCATCGCCTTCTCGCGAGAGTGTGCCGAAATACAAACAATTTAGTGAAGAAGTGACAAAAGAAGCTCTGCGTATTAATGAAAAGTTCCAGACAAAAACATGGCAACCAATTGTTTTATTGAAAGAATATCATACACATGAAGAACTAGGCGCCCTTTTCAAAGTTGCGGATGTCTGTATGGTAACGTCGCTTCATGACGGTATGAATTTAGTGGCCAAAGAATATGTCGCGGCGCGAGATGATGAAAAAGGTGTTTTAGTGTTAAGCAAATTTACCGGCGCTGTTAGGGATCTTAGGGGGGCTATTGTTATAAACCCATATAGCGCCGAGGAAACATCTGAAGCCCTGAATGTCGCTTTAAGCATGCCATTGCCTGAACAGCACAAAAGGATGAAAAAGATGCGCGAATCTGTAAAAAGTTATAATGTTTTCCGCTGGTCTGCTGAATTTATCCGAGCGGTTATCAATCTTAGGTAATTTAAATCTATATTTTATTCTTCTTTATTTTTCTCCGCGTCCGCAATTCTTCGTCGCAAATCACTGCTGGAATAATTGTGTCCACGACTATTGTAAATAATTTTAATATCTATTAAATTATCCCCGGTTACATGTTTACCTTTCCAATCCATTCCCACAAAACGAACATCCGGTTTAAGATTTTTAAGCAATTCATACAGATCTTCTTCTGTTTTGTAAACTATAATTTGATCCACATACTTACAACCCTCAAGTCGTATTTTTCTTTCTTCTAGGGTTTCTATTGGTTTATTTTTCTTTTTGCCACGATATGATACATCAGTTATTGATGGGTCATCCTGAAGACCAACTATCAAATAATCGCATTGTTCTCTGCATTCTTTCAGCATCAGCACGTGGCCCGCGTGCAGTAAATCCATAGCCCCGCAAGTAAATCCTTTTATCATATTTGTTTAATAAATTGCAATGTGTCTTTTGGGTTTTTAACCGCAAAAGTTGGAATTATTCCGCAAACCGACTCATCATTTGCGCCTTTTTCTAATGCGTCTCCGATATATAGGCAATCAGAACTTTTTATTTTCATTAATTTAAGATATTTTTGTATGTTTTCCCCTTTGGTTTTTGGTATAAAATCAATACCTGTAAGACCTGCCACATAAGCATTAGGGTGAGGGAATTTTCGCAACATTTCCATTCTTATTTTTCTATCAGGATCAAATTTATTTTTTAATTCTTGCGGGGCACGAAAACCTGTAAATGAAACAACTATTTGAGAACCCCTGTCTTCTATATTGTCTTCACCTAATTTGAACCCGAATTTCTTTGCTATTAACTTAATGTGTTCCAAAATATCTTTTTTGTTTGAAAGTTGATTGGTCCATAAAACCTTTCCGTTTTTACGGACATCATTTGCGTTTTGCGCCATATAAACAACATTTTTTACTGGAGCCTGTAAAAGCATTCTTGAATATTCTGCGCCAGACACAATGAATATCTTATATTTTTTACTTATACGCTGTAATTCTCTAAGCATATTAATTTCCGCCTTTTGTCTACTTTTAGAAATCGTGCCATCTAAATCAAGAAATAAATATTTCATACCTAATGCTATAACATTTTTTCAAAAAATTCAATGAAGATAGTTTACATTTTTGCGCCTGCATGTATAATCAAAACTATAATGAAATATATTTTTGATTACAAAACACAAATTGCGCGCAAATTGCGCTCTAACATATTGGCGCTATTTTTTGACTTTGACTTAACCCTTTCACCTTTGGCTAAAAATCCCAATAGTGCATTTTTACCAAAAGATACTAAAGAAAAATTAAAAGAAATTGTCTCCCATATCCCTGTTGTTATTATTTCTGGAAGAAAATTAAGCGATATAAAAAAAAGAGTGAATATAAAAAATATACTTTATGTGGGGAATCACGGATTGGAACATAATTTAAATAAAAAGTATGAATTTATGTCTTTGTCCGTTGATACAAAAAAAGCATTACTAAAAGCAAAAAAAGAATTAATAAAAAAATGCGAAGCATATCCGGAAATAATTTTTGAAGACAAAAAATACGTATTCGCTTTGGGATATCGTTTTGTCAAAAAAAATAAAATTAAGCGCTTGGAATCTATTTTTAGAAAAATTCAAAAAGATATAAAAAGAGATGGATTGCTTGAAACACGTTTGGATAAAAAGACATTTGAATTGCTTCCCAAAATAAAAGTAAATAAAGGAACTGCCTGTCTTTTGGCGCTAAAAATTATACAAAATAAATTGGATAGAAAAGTAATGCCTATTTATGTAGGCGATGGACAAACAGACGAAGATGCCTTTTCTATTCTTCGAAAAAGCGGAATAACTATTCGCGTGGGTAAAAATAATAAAAGTTCGGCGAAATGGCATCTTCGCAACCAATCAGAAATGAATTCTTTCCTTGATTGGTTATTATCTTTTGTGAATTAGAAAAACAAGCCATTTTTTAATCTATCGGTTATAATAATTACTATGGAGACAGAATGGCATTTATTATCGCAGGAACAAATATTTAAAAAACTCAATACATCATTGCATGGGCTTTCTTTTAATGAGGTCCAAAATCGAATTAAACAATATGGATTAAATACTTTACCGGAAAAGAAAAAAATTTCTCTATTTCAAATTTTCCTTGGGCAATTCAATAGTCCCCTTATTTTCGTATTGCTTGGAGCCAGTATTATTACATATCTCATAGGTGAAACGACAGATGCATGCATTATTTTCGCTGTGCTTGTTTTCAATGCAATTGTTGGAACAATCCAAGAAGGCAAAGCTCAGAATACCCTTAATGCTCTGAAAAAGTTTGTTGAAACAAAAGCAACAGTATTACGTAACGGTACAGAATCCATTATTTCGGATCGTGAAGTAGTGCCGGGGGATATTATAAATCTGGAGGAGGGAGAAAAAATCCCGGCGGATGCGCGAGTCATTTTATCGCAAAATCTTAAGGCGGATGAAGCATCGCTGACCGGAGAATCAGAGCCCGTTTACAAAACAGCAGAAGCGCTTAAACAAGAAGTTTCTACCGCTGATCAAAAAAATATGCTGTTCAAGGGCACGCATATTGTTTCCGGAAACGGAAGGGCTGTTGTCGTAGGAACAGGGTCTTTCACGGCTATTGGCAAAATAGCTAAAGAAATCTCTTCTATTGATACAGAAATTCCACTGAAGGCAAACATCAGATATTTAACTCGGGCAATTATTATTGCAGTGGGAATAATTTGCACAGTGTTATTTGGGATCGGTATTGCAACCGGAGAATCAATACGAACGATGTTTACCATCGTTGTATCGCTTTCGGTGTCTATTATCCCTGAAGGATTGCCTATCGTCATGACTTTAGTGTTGGCAACCGGAGTTTGGCGGATGTCCAAACGCAATGCATTAGTAAAAAAACTTCAAGCAGTAGAAGCGCTTGGCCAGGCGCGAGTTATCGCTGTGGATAAAACCGGCACTATTACAAAAAATGAATTGGTTGTACGGCAAGTGTGGGTTGCGGATAAATTGTTTGATGTCGGCGGTGTGGGTTATGAACCTACGGGGAATATAACATTTGGAAATAATGTTATTGATGCCGTAAATCACCCTGAATTGCTTATGATTGCTAAAGCTACCGCTTTGTGCGCCAACGCTCGTCTCATCATATCTTCTGATAATGAAAAAAAATGGAATATTGCAGGCGATCCGACCGAAGCGGCGATGATAGTCTTTGCGAGAAAAATTGGATTTAATAAAGAAGATTTACTTACCGAATCGCCACTTTTGCAAGAAATGCCTTTTGACTATAAACTCAAATATCATGCAGTTATTAACTCCATTGAAAATAAAAATCTATTGACGGTAATTGGCGCGCCAGAAAATATTATTAAACTTTCAAAAAATATAATAAGCGCAGAAGGGACGCGTTTAATATTGGAAGAAGATAGAAAAAAACTGGAAGAAATATTAATAAAAATGTCCTTGCTGGGACAGCGGGTTGTTGCAGTTGGTACTGATGAAAATACTAAAGACCTATCCAATCCGCAATCAATTTCTAATCTTACTTTTATCGGTTTTTTGGCTATGAAGGATGTCTTGCGTCTTGAAGTTAAAGAGGCAATGGATCGAGCCCAAGAAGCAGGTATAAAAGTTATCATGATTACCGGCGACCACAAGATTACTGCTATGGCTATTGCCCGCGAAGCCGACATCTATCATAATGGAGATGAAATACTCACTGGAAGCGAAATTGATGCAATGAACGATTATGAGCTTTCAGATAAATTATCCCAAACCACAGTTTTTGCCAGAGTAACACCCGAGCACAAATTAAAAATTATTAATGCATTCAAAAAACGCGGGGAGATTATCGCAATGACCGGAGATGGAGTCAACGATGCTCCATCTCTTGTCGCTGCCGATCTCGGCGTAGCGATGGGGAATATTGGCACCGAAGTGGCGAAAGAAGCGGCTGATATCGTGCTTCTTGATGATAATTTTGGCAGTATCGTTTCTGCTGTTGAAGAAGGAAGAAGCATATATAAAACCATAAAGAAAGTAATCCTATATCTTTTTTCAACCAGCATCGGAGAAGTATTCACCATAATCGGAGCTTTGCTTTTTGGAATGCCCTTGCCGATACTGGCTGCTCAGATTATTTGGCTCAATCTTGTGACAGATGGCTTTTTGGATGTGTCGCTTGCTATGGAACCAAAAGAGGACAGGCTTTTATCCGGCAAATTTGAGCGACCTAAAAAATACCTTATTGATAAACTGATGTTGCAAAGAATGATTCTAATGGCTATCCCTATGATGATTGGCACGCTTTTCCTCTTTCAGAAATATATTGATATAGACACAGAGAAAGCATGGACCATTTCCCTTACAACTCTCGCAGTATTTCAATGGTTTAATGCATGGAATTGCCGATCGGATTCAAAATCAATTTTTCAATCAAATCCCTTCTCAAACAAATTTTTATTAGGGGCAACCTTTATTGTTATCGTTTTGCAATTGTTGGCAGTATATACGCCGGTTCTGCAAAAAATACTGCACACCGTTTCATTAGGGCGGTTTGATTGGCTTATCATTATTTCAATCGCATTATCTATTATATTTGTTGAAGAAATTAGAAAATTCTTTGCCCGCAGAATTCAAAGGATTTTTAAGTAAAATTCCTGAAACCAAACGCTATGCGCGCTGTACTAAAATAGTCTGATTGACTAATTTATTTTTTGTTGCTAAGGTAAGTTAAATTTAAGTTATTTTCATAAATAAAATAAAAGGAAGAAAAAATCATGAAAGATACAAGGGTTCTTATTGTAGATGAAGGAGGGATAAGGGTAGTATTAAATGCCTTACTCTCTCGTGAGGGGTATAAGGTTCAAATGGCAGCTGACGGGGAAGAAGCGATTAATGTTCTTCAACAAGAGACCTTTGATCTGATTATATTGGAAGCTTTTTTACCAAAGGTTGATGGGTTTGAAGTTTTGGAGTTTATTCAAAATAACAAAACAGAATTTCAAAACTCAAAAATTAAGGCCATCATACTGTCAAGCTATTATTGCCTTAATCAGAAAGATGTAACAACCTTGAAAAATTTAGGGGTTGCAGAGATTCTCTATAAACCATATGACTCCCTTGACCTTTTGGTCACAATTGAACGAGTTTTATCGGAAAAAGAAAAAGTTCCCGCAGTTTAAAAGGGGGAATGTCAAAAAAGCAAAAGTCCTTCGACTTAAATCGGAGGACTTTTTTATTTTCCTGCCGGAATATAAACCGGAATCTCTCCTGAATTCAGAGTCAGTGGAAAACTCAGCTGTTGTTAAATACAAATATAAAGTTATAATGAACAAATGCCGGAATTTGACAATATTTCATTAAATACGATAAATGCTTGGGTCTTAACCAGTGGTTTAAAAATAGCGGGTATTATTATCGTGTCTTTTTTAATACGGAAATTCAGTCATATTTTTATAGAAAAATTCATAAGGAAAATGGTTGTTTCAAATCGGTTTTTATCAAAGAATTCCGAGAAACAAAGAGGGGATACTCTTATAAAAATAATTAACAGTACGGTGAGCGTATTGGTCTTTTTGATAGCCGGGCTGATGATTCTCCAAGAACTGGGTATTGAAATAGGTCCGATTTTGGCGGCTGCCGGAATTGCCGGTCTTGCTTTTGGATTCGGAGGCCAGTATTTGATTCGTGATATTATTTCCGGCCTTTTTATTATTTTGGAAAACCAATATAGAATAGGAGATGTGGTTTGTTTTGATCAGACTTGCGGATTGGTGGAAGATATCAGCCTGCGAATGACTTCTCTTCGGGATTTGGACGGAACAGTCCATCACGTGCCTCATGGAGAAATAAAAAAGGTTTCAAATTTGACCAAATACTATTCAAGGGTAAATTTAAATATTGGAATCGCTTATAATTCAAATTTGGAAAAGGTTATCGCAGTTGTAAATAAAGTGGGCAAAGAGCTTAGTGAAGATCCGGAATGGAAAGATTTTATAACCAAGCCGCCGCAATTTTTGCGAGTTGATGATTTTGCCGATTCGGCAATTATTATAAAAATTCTCGGGGAGACAAAACCGATTAAACAGTGGGATGTTGCCGGAGAACTCAGAAAACGCCTGAAGATGGCTTTTGACAATGAAAATATAGAAATTCCCTTTCCTCAAAGAGTTATTCATCAATCAAAAAATTAGACGGATTTAAGTTTGAAAGAGTGGAAGTAAGTTATTTTTATTCTTCAATTCCAAACAAGTTAATTGACTTGGCGGTTGTTTGTTGTTAAAATGAATAAAAATAAAGTTATTTTCATAAATTAAACAAAAGGAAGAGAAAATCATGAAAAACGCAAGGATTCTTGTTGTGGATGATGAAGAAGATGTAAGAGTGATATTGGAAGCGGAACTTTCTCCGGAGGGGTTTTATGTTCAAATGGCAGCCGATGGAGAAGAGGCGATTGATTTCCTCAAACGAGAGGCATTCGATTTGGTAATACTAGATATCAAGATGCCTAAGGTTGATGGATTTGGAGTTTTGAGATTTATTCAGAATTCCAAGGAAGAATTGATAAATCCTAAAATTAAAGTCATTATGTTAACAGGTTTTGGCGACCTGAAAAACTGTTGTGAGTCAAAAAAATTAGGAGCTAGAGATATGATCACCAAACCGTATGATCTTGTTGATCTTTTAGCCACAATTGATCGGGTCTTATCGGAAAAAGAAAAAGTTCCCGCAGTTTAAAAGGGGGAATGTCAAAAAAGCAAAAGTCCTTCGACTTAAATCGGAGGACTTTTTTATTTGTTATTTTTTAGTGCCTGATTATAATTTATAATCAAGACCAGTTGATTTTCCCGCTATGTATTCCGAAAGAAATTCTTTTACTCCTTCTTTAATTCCCGAATCCTTTTTTTCATCTTCTTTAACAAGCCATAAATAGAAATTCAATACAGATAAAATACTGCCAGCCAATTTTTCCGAGTATTCTCTTCCCAGTTCTTTTTCCGAGTCAAAAACAATTTTCTTAACTCCGTTTTTTAAATTAACATGAACCGCTCCGAAATTTTCAGTTTCCATATTTGAGGTATTTTCCTTTAAGAAATTCTCAAAGAAAAGAGTTGTTGTTATTCTGGCGTATTCATTTATTTCAGCCTCTTTTTCTTCGGGTTTTTTAATAGGTTCTTGCACTCCTTCTATATTATTTTTCATACCCCATATTATACCCCAAAGGGCAAATTTGGGCAAATAGGGGATTAAAATAAAAAGGCTGTCACAATGAAGTGACAGCCTCGTTTTCCTTTTGGTTTCTAAAAACCAAATTTTAATCCTATTCCAACACTTTTTCGATCAAATATATTGAAATCAAAATGCTGATAGTAGTTTGTATGTACATAAAACCATTCATACCCAACTTGACCAAAGACCCCAGTATGTCCGGAGTTTGTAATAGAAACGCCGAATATTCCCCATACAGGTTTTTTTACAAATTTAGCCTTAGCAATATATGTTAATCCATATACCCGACCAAATTCTTTAATAGCATCAATACCTATACTTGATTCGCTTTCAAGGTAATAGTTTATGCCCAGTCCTATGGTGGGAAACGAAGGGTTAGAAACCGAAGGCGTTTGTTCAGATACTCCATATCCTGCAATAATATGCGGAACAATATTTCCAAACCAATGTTCATACTGAACTTTTACAGCAATTCCATTGCTTTGCCATTGATATCTAGTATCAACAATAAAAGAACCAAAATATCCGCCAATATTTACGATATTATATGGCATTGTTGAATGAACAATATAGAAATTTTTGTAGCCAACATATAATTGTTGATTTTCAAACGATCGGTCTTTTCCGGGATCATTTATATGGGAGTATCCATAATCAATAGTCCAATCTTTTTCCTTCTCCTGTGCTTGTGAAAAAAAAGGTATTAATAATACCATTATCATCACAACTTTCTTCCAGTCTTTGGAAAAAAGTTTTTTGTGTAGAAATACAAAAAATGCGCACACAACACAAAACATTTGCAACAAGGAATAAAGAGCAAAAGATCCTATTATAAGACTTTCCATTTTCATATACTTTCCATTTAGTTTTTTTATCCTAAAAAAGACAAAAATTTCTAAAAAAAGATAATTGCAGAAAATGAAAAACATTAAATACCATTCCTCTTTTAAAATCATCACAACAAGTGAAATAATTTTTAGGGGATTAGTAAATAATGCAAAAATTTCATAAATTAATTCATAACGGAGGCGAAAAGGCTCCTTGCGTTTAATAATAAGCTTAAGAAACAGCCACATATTGCGCCATAGCCCCGGCCACCAACCGATAATCCTTTGCCGGCATAATTGAAAGAATGTCTGAGGCACGTCTGTAAAAACAGTATTTTCTGAAAAAATCACATCGCCATTTGCAGAAAGTTCAAGTAAAGTACGCTCAAGATCTTCCCCTGGAAATATTGTTGTGTGTTTTTTAGCCAGCTCTTTTAATCTTTCTGTCCGGAAAAGTCCGGCTGCCCCGCTTATACAGTGAATAGATTTTGTAGGATGACTGAATCGTTTTCCAATTTGCATGGATTTTGCATATTCGTGAGATTGAAAATTCAGCCAAAAACGGTTCATAAAACTTTTTCCAGTTACTGTTGGTACAACATTAAACGAAACCGCTGTAGCGTGTTTATCTTCAAGCGCCTTTGTCGGGATAATAAATCCCGGTTCAAATTCCGTATCCGCATCCATTAATAAAACATACGGAGTTTTGACATGGTTCAATGCATAATTAATAGCTTTTACTTTGCCATTATTTGTGGTCAAGATTAGAAGTATCTCCGGGGCACGCGTACGCACTAATTCTGCAGTTTTGTCTTTTGAACCGTCATCTACAATAATGATATTTTGTAGGGGAATAATGTGAGAGAGAGAATTAATCGTATTAAGAATTGTATTCTCCTCGTTATGCGCGGCAACAATTACCGTCACTTTGTTATGTTCGCCAGCATATTCGTTATGTTGAGAACCATGACAAAATGATTCAATAAGTAATTTAAGGCCATCAATAAGCCATATAACTATAAATGCAGACAGATAAATTAATCCAGGAAAATTTTTTTCCATGGGTGTTTTCTCCTTATTGGTTATGGATTTTTTTGATTATAACAATGAACTATATTGTATTAATAATAACATATATAATTATTAATAGCAAGGGATGAAAGAAAAAATAAAAAGGCTTCCCTTTAGGAGAGTAGGGGAAGCCGTGCAACGAGGTAGTATTCACTTATCTTCTGGGAGGGAAAATTGTTAAAAAGAACAATTTATCTAAATATAACAAATAATGCAATTTTTGTTAATTTAAGTTATAATGAATATTATTATTTCAATAACAAAAATATAATTATATGGCAAAAAGAGGAACAACCCTTAGTCCAAAAAATAAATCAAGACATTCTCATAAAACCAAAAAGAGATTGGCAATCAAGCATCTTATGCTGGCCAAAAAAGCTACAAAGAGAAAATTTAAATAATATGAATGATAAAATTATAGAAGTTTCTTTGAATAAGGGTTTTGAAAATATAAAAAAAGTTGATAAAAATGGCATTGAGTATTGGCAAGCTCGCGAATTAATGCCTCTTTTGGGTTATCTAAAATGGGAAAAAGCCGAGGAAGTTATTGGTAGAGCTGCAAGGGCATGTGTCAATAGTGGTCAGAATGTGGATAACCATTTTCACCTTTTGGGGAAAATGGTAGAAATTGGCTCAAAAACAATAAGAAAGGTAAGAGATTGGAAACTAGACCGTTTTGCTTGTTATTTGATCGCACAAAATGGTGATCCAAATAAACAAGAAATTGCACTAGCTCAAACGTATTTTGCTGTTCAAACAAGGAAACAAGAAGTATTTGAAAAACTTTCTGCTTCCAATAAGCGACTTTTTATTCGTGACGAAGTAACAGTAGAAAATAAAAAACTTTTTAGCACTGCCAAAAGAGCAGGAGTCACTAAATTTGGATCATTTAATGATGCTGGGTATAAGGGATTGTATGGAATGCCATTAAATGAAATTGAAACAAAGAAAGGTATTAGAAAGGGAGAACTTTTAGATAGAGCTGGGACAACCGAATTGGCTGCTAATTTATTTCGCATTACACAAACTGGCGAAAAAATTAAAAAAGATAATATAAAAGGGGATGACCAAGCATCAAGGGCTCATTTTATGGTTGGTGGTAAAGTTAGGCAAACTATCAAAGATATTGGTGGAACCACTCCAGAAAACTTATTACCTGAAAAGCATATTAAAGAATTAAAGAAAGAAAAAAATAAAAAACTTTTAACATAATCAAATAAAAACGAAGGATAATCCTTCGTAAATTTTCATGAAGTATCATTTCAACTTCAAAAGAGGGAAGTTGTTTTTCTAGTTTTTTTATTAGCACACACTGTTGACAGTGTGTCTAGTTTGTGCTAGACTGCTAAAAGATTTTTGAAAGCTTGGCAATGGACACTAAATAATTACTTTTTTATAAAGTAGTTCCCTTATTTAGTGTCCATTACTGAGCTTTCTACCCTTGTAATTATAGCCTCTTTTTATCCACTTTTTATTCACAGATGCACGTTTGACATATTTAAGGGTAGCAGGTAATGTTAGACCCATATAATTAAGTATGGGAATAAATCAAAATTCTTGCCGGGAGCCAAGAATACGCGAAGATACCAGGATAAGAACAAAAAAATAAAGAATTTGATTTATGTTAAAAGCAAATTTTACAAATCAATGTTTGCTCAACAAGAACAAAAACCGCAGTCCGAAAGTTTTTTCGGTTTGCGGTTTTTGTTTTTTAAAAATTAATGCTTTTAGAATACTTATGCAAGCTTTTTAACAATAAAAAGTTTCCATTTGCACTTTAAAAGCAAAAAAAAAGGTCGAGGGTTAAAAAACAAAAAATTATTATTAAATTAATTATGCGTTAGGTCTTGCCTAACGCAAAGAATAAATAAATCATGAAAAAAATTATATTAAGTTTGAGCGCTATCGCACTTGTAGCCGTAGTAGCAGTAAGTGCAACAACAGCTTTGTTTAGTGATACAGAGACTTCCACAGGAAATACAATTTCTGCTGGAACTTTGGATTTGAAAATTGATGACAATGATTTAGCAGGTACTGCTGTGATAACAGTTGCAAATGTAGTCCCAGGTGGTAGTGAAGATGTAAGTGGTACAATTACTAATGCTGGTTCTATTGATGGTAGTTTAACTTTTGCTGTTACTCAAACATCAAATGATGATAATGGTTTAACTGAGCCTGAGCAAACCGGGGGAGACTCAACTGGTGGTCCTGGTGAAGGTGATTTATGTGCTACCATGCAAGTAAAAGTTGATTATAATTCAGTGACTGTTTATGGTTGGAATTCTTTGGCTGGTCTTTCTACACCCTTGTCTCTAGGATCTCTTAGTGCAGGAGCTGATGCAGACTATACATTGAGTTATAAAATTCCTGATACAGTCGGAAATGAAATTCAAGGTGATAGCTGTGGTTTTGGTATAACAGCTACTCTTACACAAATATAATTAACCGCTTAACGAATAAATTATTATGAAAAAAATTATTAAAAGTCTAGCGGTATTGGTAGTTGTTGGAGCAATTGCTACAGGAGCAACGTTGGCATATTTCAGTGACACTGAAACTTCAACAGGCAACACTATTACCGCTGGTTCCCTAAACTTGCAATTAGAATGCCCTGAAGCAACCACAGCTGATATGGATTCTCTACACCCAGAGGATGTTACTATAGATACAACGGGTACAGTTACAGATCAGCTAACTCCTACTGAATTAGCTATGTTATCAGCTAGTGATGATAGTAGTTATACAAGTAACTATGGTTGGTATACATCTTTTGGAGCTCCTACTGATGGCCCCCAAGACGATGGTTGGCATATGCTTGAATTTATAGATTTTGCAATGGCAGACATCCCAACTGGAGCAACCGTAACTGATGCTTCTCTTAAATTTGAATGGCAACGAGGAACTGGTGTAAACGATGCAAGAATCAGAGTTTATGATGGTTCTACTTGGCAGACTGTTGATTTAGCTTTACCAACAGCTAATACTGATGTAATTGAAAATATTAATTTGTATACATTAGGTTTTACAACTAAAGCTAAAATTGATGCTCTTAGGATTCAATTCCAAGCAACACAAGATGGTAGTTGGAATCAAAATGATGTTAATTCTAAAACAAAGCATGATTTAGTAGAAGTTAATGCAAGTTATACAACTACTAGTGCACCTTATTGGTGTGATGATGGTTTAACTGGTCAGTTTAACATTACAAACATTAAACCTACTGATACTGGGACTACTGCCACAATTAAATACCAAAATGAGGGTAATATTAATGGAACATTAAAGCTAAAAGTCAGCAATGTTGTTGATAATGAAAATACTCTTTACTCACCTGAATCTGTAGCTGGTGATCTAACAGGTGGAGCAACAGAAGGAGAGATGAGCCAATATTTGAAATTGCTCGTAAATGGAACACCAGAAACTTTTGCTCAATTAGCAACAGGTGTTGATTTAGGACCATTAGATGGAGGTGATAATGGGCAAGTATATCTAAGTTGGTCATTCCCAGATGCAACTGGTATCAACCAAGCTCAAAGCGATGGGACAACGTTTAATATTGATTTTGTTCTTGAACAGAATCCATAGTTAAAACATCCAAGCTTTAGTTTCAATCCTTTCAGTCCAGCTCTTTTTCAAAAGGGCTGGGCGAATAAGGGTTGAATAATAAAATGAAAACAAATTTAAACAAAATAGGAAATATAGCTTATCGCGTTCTGGGAATTTTAATTCTCCTGGTGATTGTGTTTTTTCTTATTTCCATTTTGCCGATTCCGGGAGGTTTTAAATCATATGTCGTTTTATCCGGTTCAATGGAACCGACTATCAAAACAGGCAGCATGATTATAGTTAAACCATCGGAGCAATATAAAATTGACGACATCGTAACCTTCGGACCTTATAGTAAAATCAAACCGCCAGTCACGCACCGTATTGTGGAAACGCGGGTGCAAAACGGAGCTATAGTTTACATTACCAAAGGAGATGCTAATAATTCCAACGACACGCGCGAGATTTTAGGAAAAGATATAATCGGTAAAATGTATTTAAAAATACCTTATGTCGGTTATGCCGTAGATGTTGCTAAAAAACCCGCG
This sequence comes from Minisyncoccota bacterium, assembly GCA_041650615.1. GTDB lineage: Bacteria > Patescibacteriota > Minisyncoccia > Phycocordibacterales > UBA9973 > UBA9973. The sequence continues at coordinate 266,850 of JBAZKU010000001.1, read as the reverse complement.
GGCTTTGTCGTGTTAATTGTCATTCCGTCAGCTATAATTATATTTGATGAAGTAAAAAAAATTATTGTTGAAGCGAAAAGAATGAAGACCCTTCGACAGGCTCAGGGCGAGAAACCTAAAGAAGAAAATAAAATAGAAGAAAATGTATAATCTGATATTACAAAAAAATAAGATTTTTATTGCTCTTGCTCTTATTTTAAGCTTGATTACTTTCAATCTCAATATTGGCGCAACGAATGCTTATTTCAGTGATACCGACAGCTTAACCGATAATTCTCTTTCTGCTGGAATTTTAGATATTGGTCTAGATTCCATGAGTAACTTTACTTCCGGTCTGATGTATCCGACTGATACTACTTCAACTTCCATACATATTTCTAACACCGGCAGTTTGGATTCTCAGTATACAGTCCAAACCACTCTTTCAGGAAGCAGTACCTCGGCTTGTGATTATATAACAATGACAGCTACTAGTCCTACGGATACTTATACAGGACCAATACAAGGATTCACTTCGGTAGCGACGGCTACAGTTGATACTGCTTGGAATTTTAATTTTACGATTGCTTCCGATGCCCCGCCCAGTGTCTGGGGCAAGACCTGTTTCTTTAAATGGACTTTCACAACTTGGCAAGATAATTTGCCTGATGCCTCTAGCGGATTTAGCAGTACAAAAGAAAAATTAGGATCAATAAGAATCGGCAAAGCTGTAGTTCTTAATGAATTTATTTCAAATCCAAGTGGTTTGGATGATGCTTTAATGCCCGGCGGTGAATGGGTAGAACTTTATAATAATAGCAGTGTAGCTTTTGATTTATCCGGTTGGGCAATTTATGATAATGATGATTCTCACAAGCTTTATATTCAAAATTCCAATACTAATACAGGCGGGACTGTAATCGGAGCTCATGGATTTCTAGTTGTATATAGAAACGGAGATCCTGATTTTAATTTGAATAATGATGCGGATAGTGTCAGATTGGCGACCGGTTATCCTATAGCTTCCAGTATTGTTGTTGATTCTTATTCTTATACGGAAGAAAAACCGGAGGGATATTCATATGCCAGAATTCCGGATGGAGTCGGATCTTGGGTTGACCCAATACCAACACCGGGCGTATCAAATGAATTAGTGGAAGAAATTATTGAAGAAGAACCGATTGTAGAACTTACACTGACAGAACCTATTATCGCAGAAGAAACCGTAGCAAGTGAAGTAGTTGAAGATGAAACTGTTACAGAAGAAAACACAAAAGAGGAAACTGTGATTGAAGAAGCTATTACAGAAGAGGAACAACCGGAAGAAGTTTTGGCTAGTGGCACAGAAACAGAACAAGAAGAAGCTACAAATGAAACAACAGAAACAATAGCGCCTGAGGAAACACCTCCGGCTTCAGATACGGAAGTTGTTGAAGAAGTTGTAACAGAAGAGTCTACCACGCCTGAAACAAGCCAAGAAGAACCAGTTATAGAGGAAACAATAGTTCCAGAAATAGAATCAGTACCAGTTGCAGAAGAAGCAGTGGTTTCAGAAGAACCACGGCCAGAGGTTGGTCAGCCTTCGGTAGAAGCTCCAGTAGAAGCTCCGGCAAGTGAACCTGTAATAAGTGAATAAAAATATTATGAACAAAATTTTCAAAAAATTAATATATCTCACAATAATAACAGCAATATTTGCAAGTTTTTGCGGGCAGGCAAATGCTGAAGTACCAACTGTTCAATTTGAAACAGCGCCTCTTTTCGGTGAAGCAAGTTTTGCTCCGGGCGCTTCTGTCAGTCGTTTTGTAATATTAAACAATAAGACTTCTGTTCCACATAGTGTCATAACTCGCGCTTTAAATGTGGTAAATGATGATGGTTTAGGAGACGTAGTACACATTAAAATAAAACAAGGTGAGAATATTCTATATAATGATACTTTTTCTAATTTCTTTAATAAATCAGAAGTAATTTTATCGCAAGTTCCAGCTGGAGAAAGTACCACCTTTGATTTTGTGGCAACATTTGATAATGAATCTGGAAATGAATATCAAAACAAATCAATGAGCTTTAATTTGCAAGTTGGTTTTGAGGGCGATGAAACGACCACAGATGAAACTACTTCAATTAGCGGGTCTTCTCATGGTTCCCGGGGTGGGGGATCTACTATAATACTTATTGTATTTAATGAACAAGCACTTAACTTAACAAATGTAGAAGGAACTGGGTCAGCTACAATAACTTGGAATACAAATAAATTAGCTACTAGCCAGGTGGTTTATGGGCCAATGCCTGGACCTTATAATCTTGATTTAAATGCTACAAATTTTGGTTACCCATTTTCTAATATTGAAGACCCAGGAAAAGTTATGAATCACGAAATGGTTTTGACTGGTTTAACTCCCGGAGTAACTTATTTATATCGTGTTGTCTCACGCGCTTCGCCACCAACAGTAAGTGTTGAACATCAATTCACAATGCCTTTACTTGCTCAAGCTGGCTTAGTGCTTGGAGCTTCTACTGAAAATAATAACGGGTCTGGATTGGGAAATTCTTCTGAGGGAGCTGTATTAGGAGAAAGCACTACGGTTGCGGAAGAAACTCCGAATTTGGATAATAATTTAGCTACCGCTATTGTTTCAGGTTGGGGCGATATATTGTCCATTTGCACTTTGATTGCCTTGCTTGTACTTTTGGTAATTTATTTAATTTGGCGATTGTGGCTTAGAAAAAAATACGAGAGAGATTTAGTGGGGGAGGAAGAAATAAAAAATAGATTTTATCTTTTCTTTGGAAGTTCTTCTCTTCTGGCTATACTTGTGCTTTTGGTCTTAAATGAATATTGTCCTATTCCGGTTTTCCTAATAGCTCTTGTAATTTCTATCTGTCTTTACGCTTATAGAAAATTAATTTGACAAAATTTTAATTTAATATACACTAGAGGTATTAAATAATTTAAATTTATTATTATGAAAAAATATTTCATTATCGCAGTGTTTATTTTTGGCAGTTTTTTTGTTTCTATGGGATCTGCTTTTGCAACCAGTACTACATCTCCGACTCTCAATATTTCCGGCTTCACAGCTAATGGCGTTTCGATGACCCAGAGTGGTGGCGCTTATATTCTAAACACTAGCGGTAGTGCGAGTACACATTATGCAATTCAGTTTTCTTCAGGGTCAACAGCTTCAGAAAATCTTAAGGCTGAAATCGTTGAATTGAAATTATTGCCTGCTTCAGGGCAAACTGTTTCTTTGCAGAATTATTATTCAGTAAATTATCCGGCGGCTTATGAATCTTTTTTCAAAGATGTTGCCAGTGGCAATAAACCTTTCGCTTATATTGAAACCAATGGCACGACTGCCATAAAAGTTTTGGATGGCGCGCAAAAATATTTAGCCAATATCAGTACCGATATGAGGATCCCTGGCAATTATCCTGTTGGAACATACACTCTAACAGGCACGATTCATGACACTGCGCTTAATCCAACCGTTGTCACTTATATTTTAAAAGTAGTTTCCGGACAAGTGCTTGGTACTGAGAAATTTAACTTTACATCGTTGCTTAAAGAAGGTTCCCAAGGAAATGAAGTTATGGAACTTCAGAAATTCTTAAAGACGGCCGGTTATGATTGCGGAATTGCTGATGGAAAATTCGGTTCTCTGACTAAAACAGCTACTATCAAATTCCAGATTGCAAATGAATTAGAAGCTGACGGAATCGTGGGAACGCTCACTCGCGCAATTTTAAATAAATAATATAAACTGACAAATAAAACCTCATCTTTACAAATGGGGTTTTATTATATATAATATAAAATAATGATTTCTTGGTTTAAAAAACATTTTATTCCTCATGAAGGCAACGAGCATCGACCGCACATCTTGCGCGGCAGTAATATTCGCAACATTGTCATTGTCGTAATCTTTTTGGAGACACTAGCTTTTTTAATACCGACTCTTACTCGCATAAATATAACAGGAGGTATGGCAACTGTGTTGCCGGCAGTCTTGGCTCAACTTACCAACCAAGAGCGTAAGGAGCAAAACCTTCAAACCCTTGTAGTTAATCCGATTTTAAATGAAGCGGCAGAAATGAAAGCGGAAGATATGGCGGCAAAAAGTTATTTTGCCCATACCAGTCCGGAAGGGAAAACTCCTTGGTATTGGCTGGAAAAAGTGGGATATGAATATCAGTATGCGGGAGAAAACCTTGCCATTAATTTCAGCGATTCAAAAGATGTTACAGAGGCCTGGATGGCAAGTCCTACTCATAAAGCGAATATTGTAAAAGGAAATTATACAGAAATCGGCACTGGCGTGGCTACCGGCATTTACAAAGGAAGAGAAACAGTATTTGTGGCGCAAGTCTACGCAAATCCTATTAAAAACACAACAAAGCGAATTCAGTCTAAGGAAACGGAAGCGGAAACAACTCCCGGTGTTGCAAATGCGGAAAAGTCATCTGATGTTCTTGGGGCTGAAATAAATACTCCTGCCGACCAAGATCAAAAAGTCGCATTTTGGCAGAAAATTTTTGCTTCGCCTCGCAATTCTACAAACACGATTCTTTACGTTATTTTTGGAATAATTATTTTTGCCCTATTGTTAAATATTTTTATTAAAATCAAACACCAACATCCCGATTTAATAACAAATGGATTGATTGCTCTTGCTATTATCGGAGCTATTTTTGTGGTCAATAATTATCTTAGTAAACACAATATGACCATTTTAGAAAGCATTGATTATTCAAACGAAATAAAATAGTACTAAAAAATTATTTTTCTGATACAATCATAGTATGAAATCCATTATTAACTTTTTTGATAAACTTGAAGATAAAATCAGAGGCAGACTAAGCCATTACCCCATCCTTTATGCTTTTATAGGGGGGGTAGGGATAGTAGCTTTTTGGCGAGGTGTTTGGCATACGGCGGATTTGATTTCGGAAATTATTTTTTCTTTTCAAACGAATGGGTCTGTCAATTTAGGCGCGCTTCCTTGGTGGGATGGACCTTTATCTATTATAGTGGGAGGTATTTTGCTTTTATCAACCGGTTTGTTTGTTTTTGGTTTTATCGGTAGTGAAGCGATAATCTCCGGATTGAAAGGTGAAAAAAGACTAGCCGAAAAAACCCAGGAAGAAGTCAAAGCCGAAGCGGGGGCAATAAAAGAAATAAAAGAAGAAGTAAAAGAAATCTCACGCCATTTGGATGAGATAGAGAAAGATTTAGGAAAAAAGGAAAAATAAAAAAAAAGAGCCCTTTTTTTTCTAGCGTATAGCGACAAGCAATGTCCCAGCTACCACAAGGGCAAGTCCTAGTCCTGATTGGAGGGTAATTCCTTCCGACAAAACTGCGAAAGCAAGAATAGCGGTAAATACCAAAGATAATTTATCAATAACCGTTACAGCTACTGTCGGTCCGACAGACAGAGCTTGATAAAAGAAAATCCAAGATAAAGCCCCACCCAGTCCGGAAAGAATTACGAAAATCCATTGCTTGGCGGAAAGTGCCGACATTGATGTCATGGTAAGTTTTCCAAAAGATAAAGCGGCAATAGAAACAATCAAAGCCATAACAATACCACGAATGGCGGTGAGTAAATTCGCATCAACTCCCTTCAGCCCCAATTTGGCAAAAATCGTTCCCGCGCTTGCCATAATTGCTCCCAACAATGCATATATTATATACATCCCGTTAGAGATAGAAAATTTTTAGATTTTCGTTCTTAATTTAATCATTATAATTTCGACACATTTTTTATACCCATTTCCCCGAGAAATTTATTTTAACTATTTAATCTCTAACGGGATACATAAATAAATTATACCAGATTTATTATTTTTGGTATAATGAATCAATGAATTCCAAGACGAAAAACAAGAAAGGAAGAAAAATAGTAGCGGTTAGCGGGGGATTTGATCCGCTGCATATTGGGCATATTCGGATGTTCCAAGAGGCAAAAAAGTTAGGTGATAAGTTAATTGTAATTTTAAATAATGATAATTGGTTTAAAGTGAAAGGAAAGCCGGTTTTTATGTCTCATGACGAGAGAAAAGAGATTATAGAAGCATTGGAATGCGTGGACAAAGTCGTTATTTCAAGTCATAAAAAAAATACAAAGGATATAAGTGTCAGTAGGGAATTATTAAAAATCAAGCCTCATATTTTTGCCAATGGCGGGGATAGAAAGCCGGAAGATGTGGATATCCCTTTTTCAGAGCACAAAGTTTGTAAAAAGCTTGGCATTGAAATGGTTTTTAATGTAGGCCACGGAGGCAAAATTCGCAGTTCCTCCGAGCTTTTAAAGGAATATTCCAAGAAAATTAAGGAAAAATAACTGGCTATTGATTTTTTTAGTGATATAATCATATTTATACTATATTGGTTCGAAAACTATGAAAAAAGTATTGAAAAAATCAAAGGAAATAAAGAAAAAAATCATAGTTAAAAAGAGAAAAACTAAAATTGTCTCTAAAACAGGGCGGCCAAAAGGCAAAAAACTAACTAAAACTCCGAAACTTGTAAGATCTCCTCGCAATCCAATTATTGAACCTCGACCATATTATTGGGAATCTCATGCTGTCTTTAATCCGGCTGTTATTTCTTCCAGCGGACGAATACATCTTTTTTACCGAGCATTGGGAGCGGATGGGATATCTCGCATTGGGTATGCTTCCAGCAAAGATGGCATAAACTTTGATGAACGACTTTCTTATCCGGTTTATTTCGTGGAAAATGCCGAAGAAATGAAAAAACATTGGCCTTACACTTCTCCCGCGCGCTATGATACGGTACTTTATGCTTCCGGGGGTGGCTGGGGCGGTTGCGAAGACCCGCGTACAGTTTTGATAGATGGTTATGTATATATGACTTTTAATATGTTCAATGGATGGGATTCTATGCGAGTGGCGGTAACTTCAATTAAGGAAGAAAATTTATTAAACAAGAAATGGGTTTGGGAAAATTTTTCTTATCTTTCCCACGAGGGAGACAGGCAAAAAAATTGGGTTTTGTTTCCGGAAAAAATAAATGGCAAGTTTGCAATTTTTCATAATCTGGATAAAGGAGACCCGGCACGAGTGGCTATTGCTTTTGTAAACAAACTGGATACATCAGAAACACCCAGAGGAAAAGATGCGCCTGATCCTCAATCTTTGCCGGACCATGTAGTGGCTTGGCATAAACGCACCCGCAGCGCCGCTGCGCCACCGATTAAAACCAAAGATGGCTGGCTATTGCTTTATCATGCTATGGATAAAGATGATTCCGGCCGCTATAAATTAGGAGCACTTCTGCTTGACCTAAAAAATCCGGAGAAAGTTCTTTATCGGGCGCAGAATCCAATTCTTGAGCCGGATGAATGGTATGAAAATGACTGGAAAAAAGGGATTATATACGCCAGTGGGGCTGTTGTAAAAAATGGCAAACTGTTTGTTTATTATGGCGGGGGAGACAAGCATATAGGTATTGCCTCTATAATGCTTTCAGATTTAATAAACAGTATGAAGAAAAATGGCGCAGTAAAATTAGAGAAAAATAAATCATTGGAATTCAAATAAAAATTTATGTTTGTTGTCAAAAAATCCGAGTACAACCCGATATTAATTCCCGATGGAGACCATTATTGGGAGAAATTTGCTAGTTTTAATCTTTGCCCAATCAAATACGGCAAAAATATTTACGGAGTTTATCGCGCTATTTCGGCGGTGGATAAATTACAAAATCCCAGCCAAATTTCAACTATTGGCATAGGAAAAAGCAAAGATGGAGTGCATTTCAAAGATCGTGCGCCGTTTATTATTCCCAAAGAAGAATGGGAAAAATTCGGTTGTGAAGACCCTAGAATAACGTATTTTGAGGGTGTTTTTTACACTTTTTATACAGCGCTTTCCAAATACCCTTTCAGCTCCGATGGTATCAGAGTAGCGGTAGCTCTTTCCAAGGATTTAAAAAAAATAGATGAGCGCCATTTGGTCACCCCCTTTAATGCCAAAGCCATGACGCTGTTTCCCGAACGAATAAATGGAAAAATTGTGGTGATGTTTTCATATCATACCGATTCTCCTCCGGCTAAAGTGGTTATTGCCAAACTGGATAGAATAGAAGAATTATGGTCTCCGTCATTTTGGGAAAAATGGGAAAAGAATGTGGATAGTTGCATGATTGATTTAAAACGTTCGCCATATGACCATATAGAAGTCGGAGCCCCGCCAATTAAAACCAAATATGGCTGGCTATTTCTTTATTCCCATATTCAAAATTATTTTCCCTCAGCCAATAATCTTGACAGGATCTTTGGTATTGAAGCGGTTTTATTTGACTTAGCAGATTCTCAAAAAATATTAGGTCGGACCGGCGGACCTATTATTGTGCCGGAAGAATTTTACGAATTATCCGGCTACGTCGGAAATATAGTTTTTCCAACCGGAACTTTGGTTGAAAAAGATACGCTTACCATATATTACGGCGCAGCCGATACGACAGTATGTTTGGCTCGGGTTAATTTAAACGACCTTATTTTCAGTATACATTTCAAATACAAAAGCGATTTTAGTTTCAAACGTTTTCCCCAAAATCCGATTATTCTTCCGAAAACAGAAAATAAATGGGAAGAAAAAGCAACTTTTAATCCAGCCTCTATTGCCCTAAACGGGAAAATTCACATAGTATATCGCGCTATGTCCCAGGATAATACATCCGTTTTGGGATATGCGATGACGGAAAATGGTATTGATATTATTGAACGATTATCTGCGCCTATTTACGTTCCGCGCGAGGAATTTGAAAATAAAAAAATCAATAATCAAAATTCAGGTTGTGAAGATCCCCGTTTAACTAGAATCGGTAAAAATATTTATATGTGTTATACGGCTTTTGACAGTATTGGTCCCCCGAGGGCAGCTATTTCTTCCATTGGGGAAAAAGATTTTCTTGCTCATAATTGGAAGTGGGAAAAACCTTTTCTCATTACTCCGCAAGGGATTGATGATAAAGACACCTGTCTCTTCCCCAAGAAATTTCCTTTGGGCTATTTTATTTTGCATCGCGTAGGTAATGAAGTTTGTGGCGACTATTTATCAACCCTGGATTTTAAGCACGAAATGGTAAAAAAATGCATAAGAATTATCGGACCCAGAACAAATACTTGGGATAGTTCTAAGGTTGGTATTTGCGCCCCGCCGATTAAAACCAAATATGGCTGGCTATTGCTTTATCATGGTGTATCTAAAAGTCATAATACTTATCGTATGGGATGCGTTTTGCTTGACGCAAAAGATCCTGCCATAGTGCTGGCGCGCAGTACCGAGCCGATTTTTGAACCAGTGGAAGAATATGAAAAAAGCGGAATTGTTAATAATGTGGTATTCCCTTGCGGGATGGTTGTAAAAGATAAATTGCTTTATATTTACTACGGCGGAGGAGATAGAGTTATAGGCGTAGCGACAATGAAATTGGATGTTATTTTAAAAGCCCTTTTTCATGGAATGAAATATTAAATTAATCAATACTTCATGTAATATGTTTTATGATAGTATAAATATACCTGTCCCGTACTAAATTTTTGATTACGGGGCATAAAGATAAAGATTATTAATTAAAATTTTAGTACTGGGATGAAAATAAATCTACAAGGGAAAAATTTTGAGCTTACAGAGGCTATCAAGGATTATGTTTCAAAAAGGGTCACTAATCTGGAAAAACTGCTTTCTTCAATGGAGGCAAGCGGAGGAGAAGCAATGGTTAATTTTGAAGTTGGGAAAAGCACCAAACATCACAAGTCAGGCGTTGTTTTTCATTCAGACTGCTTGATAAAAATAGGCGGAAAAGAATTTTATGCCAGTTCCGATAAAGAAGATTTATATCAAGCGATTGATGAAATAAAAGAAAGTCTTTTTAATGAAATTAGGAAAAACAAAGACCGCAGGCAAACTTTATTCAGAAGGGGAGCTTCTAGCGTTAAAAAAATGTTAAAAGGTCTTTCAAACAGGAATCCTTTTACCTCTAAATACTAGTTTTTACGAAGGATTATCCTTCGTATTTTGTCTCTTTTCCTCCTTCAGGAATGATTTTTAGAATTTTAAATTCTCCATTTTCTAATTTAGCATCGGTAATTATTATTCTTTTTCCATTCCCGCCTGCATCGCTATGCGAAGCATTGCGGGCAGGTTTAAAGAAAAAAGTTCTGGGCCAAGTGGCATAAGCGCGAAATTTGTTATATAGCTCACTTGGAGGCAAGGCCTCCAAGTCAACAAGCCCATCTTCCTTTTTTATTTTCTTGCAATAAGTGGCTTCGTTCTCGCTTTGCGGAATCAATTTAGTTTTTCCATCTATAAAATCCGGCAAAGTTTTTACTAAAAGTTCTCCCCCGATTTTTATTAGGCGTTTGCGCAGTTCAGGCGCTTTTTCGTCCGGCCCTATTTCTACTTTTTCTTGGGCAATAATCGGACCGGTGTCCATTTTATATTCCATTTTTTGAATAGAAATGCCTGTTTCTGTATCTCCGTTTAAAATAGCCGATTCCACAGGTGAAGCTCCGCGATACTTTGGCAGTAATGAATAATGAATATTTATAGAACCTAGTTTGGGTATATTCAAAATATCTTCCGGAATTATTTTCCCATAGGCGACAACCAAAAACAAATCCGGCAAGGATTTACTTTTAGCGGGTGTCTCGCAGGCTGACGAGCCGAGAGGCAGCGCTGTGCCAGTAGGCACAGACAGCGACCCGATAAAAGTAGAATCCTTGCCGGATAGGATCTCCGGTTGTAAATATGAAATCTTATTTTCAATTGCCCAAACTTTTACCGGCGGGGGAGTTATAACCATTTTACGCCCTTGTGGTTTATCAGGCGAAGTAATAATAAGCGATGGCATAAAGCCATTTTCTTTAAGAATTTCCAGAGTTTCTGATGCTACATCCGGTGTTCCCCAAAATACAAAATTTATTTTATTATTCATTTTATTTAGGTAATTCTTCCCTTATTTCCTTGGCGTGGTCTATAAAAAGCACACCTTTTAGATGGTCTGTTTCATGTTGGAAAATTTGAGCTAAAAGACCGGAGGCGCCTCTTTGAAATTTTTTGCCATTTTCGTCATAAGCCGTAATCATTGCCTTTTTTGATCTATGGGTTTTTCCGTATAACCATCTCACGGAAAGACAGCCTTCCAATAGCCAATCTTTTTCACGGGACAATTTTGAAATTTTCGGATTAATAAAAATCAAATCCTTGGGAATTTCTCTTTTGGGTATTTTTTCAAACTCTATTCCTCCTCTAATAAAATCTTTATAAAAAATTTTCCCCGAGACAACAAAAATCGCCAAGGAATATCCTATTTGCGGCGCTGCAATGGCTACACCATCGCTTTGGTCTTTTAACGCATCCGACATCTCTTTTAATATTTTTTTTATTTTAGGAGTTTTGATTTCATCTATCGGCACTTCTTTTACATTCCTGCGCAAAACTTTATCATTTTTTTGAACTATTTCTTTCATCCCGTTAGAGGCAGGTCGCGTTCGCCTTAAAACCTTTCCTGTCTATAAATTAATCTTATAATATATTTTTATCTCTTTGTTCCCGTATGCGACCGCGGCCTCTAACGGGATTCATTTTTATTTGATCTCTTTTAAATATTCCAAAAGTTTATTTAATTTTACGGTTTCTTGAGACCTATTAGACATATCACGCACGATTACCGAATTATCAATAGCTTCTTTTGCTCCAAAGATAAGCGCGTAAGGGATATTTAATTTTTCAGCGATTGCTAATTGAGAGCCAAGACTATCCTTTGAAATAGACTGAGCAATAGGAACATGCGCCTTGCGCAATATTTCTATTATATTCAAACTTTTAAGTTTTGCTTCAGAACCCAACTGAATAAAATAGATTTTTGGCTTTTTTATTATGCGAGGGCAGAGTTTTTTATACCAAGGAGCTGAAATAATTCTATCTACTCCGATTGAAAAACCCACTGCCGGCACATCTTTTTTACTGCCGAGTTGATGAGCGAGATAATCATAACGTCCGCCACCAGCTAAGGTTAATGTCGTTCCATCTTCTCCGCCCTTTTCTTCAATTACCTCAAAAACAGTGCGAGTATAATAGGAAAGTCCTCTCACCAAATTTTTATTCAAATTGTAGGGAATATTCATTTCTTCCAAGTATTCCAATACTTCCTTAAAATGCTTTTTGCAAGAAGGACAGAGAAAACTTATGGAATCCGGCGCATTTACATTTACTTCCATTGTTTTTTCTTCTTTTGAATCCAAGATGCGAAGGGGATTCGTTTTTAAGCGTTCACGGTCAATATGGGCCAAATTATTTATATGTTTTCTATAATAACTGGTAAGTTCTTTAATATACGCATGTCTGCATTCTTTGTCGCCAATGGAATTAATATCCACAGATAGATTAGTAGCTCCGGCTTCTTCTAAAATACTCATACCCACCTTTATTACAAGCGCATCCACGATACTTTTATCGCTTCCCAAAGAATCCAAGTCAAATTGCCAAAATTGTCTGTAGCGTCCGCGCTGGGGATTGTCGTGCCGAAAAGCAGGGCCATATTGATAAAACATTACAGGTTGAGGCATATTTTGCATCCCATGTTCAATATAAGAACGTATTAATGACGCTGTATGTTCCGGCCTTAGCGCCAAATGGTCTCCGCCTTTAGTTTTAAGCGTATACATTTCTTTATCCACTATATCTGTCCCTTCGCCGATACCTGAAGTAAAGACTTCTGTATGCTCTAACATTGGAGTCTCAATAGGCTTAAAACCATAATACACGGCTACCTCTTGCGCCTTTTCAAAAAAACCTTGAAAGTTGTAATATTCTTCATTAATAATATCCCGCATTCCTTTCGGCGATGACAGATTTTTTGTCTTAGTTTTAGTATTTTTTGTTTTCATATCTTTACTCAGTTTTTTTATAATCGCCCGGCAATATACCTATCTCACTTATTGGCAATAAGCGTAAAAATACTTTTCCTATCAGGAGATTTTTGGGTACTGCGCCCCAATATCTTGAATCGGAACTGGCAGACCTATTATCTCCCATCACGAAATACTCGTCATTTTTCAGTTCAAGATGCGTATTACTTTCCACGGCATTTTTTATATAAGATTGGTCAAGAATAAATCCCTCCGGATTTTCCTTATTGGTTATGGTAATTACTGTGCCTTTTATATCTACTGTTTCATTCGGCAGTCCAATTATTCTTTTGATAAAGAATTTTGTCGGGTCGTTCGGATATCTAAAAACTACAACGTCATTTCTTTGCGGATTGTTTAATCTGTAAGATATTTCATCTATTATTAAATATTGTCCGTCCTCAAACGTGGGGTCCATAGAAGAACCTGAGACTATAAAAGGCTGAGCTATGAACATACGGATAGGAATGACTATAGCTATGGCTATTAACACAAAACGCACAAGCTCCCAAAACGACTGTTTAGTGAATTTATCTCCGCCTTGACTTGGCGAGGCAGGCTTTGTTTTTTCTTCATTCATGTATGTATTTTAACACAGAAAAGTCTTGACACGAAGGAGATAATTGTTTTTTAGTAAATTAAACCTTTCCCAAATTCTCCTCTTGGCAGGAGAGGACTATTAGTGCTATTATTTACAATATATGAAATTAGTCGTTGGTTTGGGAAATCCAGGCAAAGAATATGAAAATACCAGGCATAATACCGGTTTTATTATGCTTGGGATGGTTGAGAAAAAATTAAAACTTAAAGATAAGGTTAAGTTTGTGTTTCCGGATAAATTTATGAATAATTCAGGCAAGGTAATTGCCCCCTTGATAAAATCCAAGAAAGATTTAAAAGATCTTGTTGTGATTTACGATGATATTGATCTACCAATAGGAAAAATGAAAATTTCTTTTAATAGATCTTCCGGGGGACACAATGGTTTGGGTTCTATTATCAAAGCTCTGAAATCAGAAGAATTCTTGCGCATCAGGATTGGCACCTCACCGGCTACTCCGTCCGGGAAAATACGAAAACCGAAAGGGGAAAAAGCAGTGTTGAAATTCTTACTTGGCGAATATAAAAAAAATGAACTGGAAACATTGAAAAAACTTTCCAAAAAAGTCGTCGAGGCTTTGGAAGTTATTTTTACCGAAGGTAAAGAAAAAGCGATGAGTCTTTATAATTAATTTTTAAAAATATATGAGTGAAGGACTAGTATTAGGAATTGAAGATAGAAATATTGATGAGTTTGAGGAATTAAGTAAAAAAAAAGATAAACTCTCAGAAGAACTTAATGCTCTGCAAATGCAACTTGAAAGTCTTATGAGTAAACAATCAGATACAGTAATTAGGGGACAGCAAATGAATTATCAAGAAACTAAAAAAGAAATTGAAAATAAAATTTTAGTCTTAAAAAAACAAATCAATGGAATAGATAATGAATTGGCTACGCGAATAAAATTAGAAAGTTAGTTAGTTTCTTTATATCTCTTTCACTGCCTCTATGTAGCCCCATAGGTCTTGCCTATGGGGTAAGGCTTATTGTTTTTTATATTTTAGCCAATCTAAGATCTCTCTTTCAAAAGAATTTTTAGATGAAAAATATTTAGGAAATTCTTTTTTATTAAGAATTTTTCTTTTAATACGATCTTCTTTTAAGTAATCTAGATAACTTGAGTATTGATAGGCTTTTAAATACCTGAGAGCATTTTCTGTGTTTTTTATTCCTTTTTCTTTCCAACCAGATTCAATTAGTTTTATAGGATTTAAATGTATATATGAAAATAAATATTTCATATATCTGTCAATACTAATATGTTGAGATTTAAATTTTCCTTCAAATAGTGCACCAGTTCTTTTATATTTTTTATTGTAATACATTACGTAAGCGGTTGTGAGTTTTTGCATAAATCTGCTTATCCCATTTTCCACCTCTTCTTTAACTAGTAGGTGAAAATGATTTGGCATAAGACAATACGCGCCTATATGAACTAAAGTTTCTTCTCGATCAAAATCAAAAGTATTTTTTGAAATATCTCTATACACAATACTTTTCTGAGAATTGCACAAAAAAAGTAACTTCATAAAGTGATTATAATCTTGTTCGTCTTTGAAAATTATTTGTTTACTATTCCCACGGTTGTAGAGATGATAATACTCATTTACTGAAAAATCTACTTTTCTTATAGACATAATATAAATATAGCAGAGGTGTACCCCATAGGCAAGACCTATGGGGTAGGGTTATACGTTACAGGAAATAAGAAGACCACTAATTCTGCTTGATATTTTATTTTATATATGTTATACTAAACATGATTTAGTATATTGAAATAAACATATTTTCACTAACTAGAGGAGAGTCGTCATGCTTAATTTTTTCTTCGGTCTTTTATATGGAGCATCCTTTTTATTTTCTTTGGGGTCTCTTGTCTGCCTTTTTTGGGGCAAAGATAAATTATTTGAAAAAAAATTTTGGAATCCGTTTTTTATGGATTTACAAATTTTCTTTTCACTTTTTCTTTTTTTGATTGTTGCTTTTTGTTTTAAATTAACTTTAGAAAGCGAGACAACAACAAAATTTGTAATTATGTTTGTAAGTATGATGTTGTTTTTTCTCGGTGGGTCTTTTTTAGCTTCTTTAATTCTTCGTTTAAATCTGAAACAAAGGATTAAAATGCAACAGTATCTAATAAAATTAGTACCGGCTGAGTTTAACAATTTAAGCATGATTGAGATGAAACTCATGTTTAAAAAATATATTAGAGGATATTAAATCCACTTATTGCAAACGAAAAAATCTGCGCAAGTGGATTTTTTCGTTTCTATATCTCTTTCACTGCTTCTATAATAATGCTTTTTTCACCGTTGCGGAGAGAGACTTTGCCGGAAAAAGCAATGCATTTTTCGGGAACTAGAATGTCAATGGATTCTTTAAAAATATTTGGAAAAGCCACAGCTTCTATAGAACCAGTCAAATCCGAGATTTTTAAAAATGCCATTCGGTCATTGTTTTTGGTAATAACTGGTCTTGAAGTTTCTATTATTCCGGCGATGGTTATTTGCATACCATTACCGATTTTTTCTTTTATTTTTTTGATATTTATGTCACGGCTTTCCAATTTTTCGCGGATGCGATCCAACGGATGTCCTGAAATATAAAGCCCTAATAACTCTTTTTCCCAAAGCAATTTTTCAGCTTGAGTTGCCGAAGGGGCGTCTTTTAATTTGAAAGATGAAATTTGAGATTGAGGCAATTCACCAAAAAGAGAAGTCTGATTTTCATTTCTATTGGAAGATTCTTTATGATACAAAAGCATATCTTCAAGATTAAAGAGAAAAACTCCTCGGTCACCCCATTCATCCATACTGCCTGATTTAATCAGCGCTTCCATGGATTTTTTATTTAAATTTTTATGTTTGATTCTGTTCAGAAAATCAGTGATTGATTTGAATTTTCCGTTTGTCTTTCTCTCGGCTATGATAGAATCGGCAATATCGGTACCCAGATTTTTAATGGTGTAAAGGCCGAATCGTATTTTTTCCGATTTTGTATTATTTCTTATCACCGTAAAACCGCCATAGCTTTCATTGATATTTGGGGGCAGAACCGGAATATTCATATTTTTACATTCATTAATTATCTCGGATATTTTTTCCACATCCCCGGACTCAGCAGTAAGAATGGCGGTCATATATTCAACGGGATAATTCGCTTTCATATAAGCTGTTTGATAGGCAACTCTGCCATAACTGGCCGCATGCGCTTTGTTGAAACCGTAAGCTTGAAACGGTTCAAAAATTTTCCAGAGCTTTTCGGCAAATTCCGGAGTTTGCCCGTTTGAAATGATACCTTTGGTAAATTTTTCTCTCTGCGCTGCCATTTCTTTTGGAATTTTCTTTCCGACGGCCTTGCGGAATTTATCTGCTTCTTCCCAGTTGTAACCGGCCAGTTCTATGGCGCAAAAAAGCAGGTCATCTTGATAGACAATTAATCCATATGATTCACCCAAGAATTTTTTCATTCGCGGGTCCAAATATTTTACAAGTTTTCTGTCATGCTTGCGCTTAATATATTCCGGAATTGATTCCATCGGTCCGGGACGATAAAGCGCCACCATGGCGTTGATATCATGAATAGAAGTGGGCCTGAGTTCCTTTAAATATCTTGTCATTCCGGCTCCGTTTAATTGAAAAAGCCCTTCCGTTTGACCGGAGGCCAACAGGGCAAAAGTCTTTTTATCATCAAGCGGGATACGCTCTATATCTATATTTATATCATAGAATCTTTTTACCAAACTTATGGCATCTCCCAATATGGCTAAATTTCTAATGCCCAGAAAATCAAATTTTAATAGTCCCGCGTCCTCAACGCTGTACATATCATATTGAGTAATTATTTTTCCGCCCTTGGGGTCAAATTGGGTAGGCACATATTCATAAAGAGGTTTCGGGGCAATCACCACTCCGGCAGCATGCACCGAAATATGCCTAACGCATCCCTCCAATTTTTTTGCCAAATCTATTATTATTTTTGTATCTTTCTCGGTTTTGTATGCATCTTTTAATTCGGGAACGATTTCCATGGCATGGTCTATGGTCATAGGCATTCCTTGCGAACCCATTGGAATCATTTTAGAAATTCTATCGCCTATATTGTAAGGATAACCCAAGGCGCGAGCAACATCGCGCACTGCACCCCGCGCCATCATAGTGCCGAAAGTTCCAATCTGCGCTACTTTATCTTCTCCATATTTTTTCTTGGCATACTCTATCATTTCATCCCGTCTATTGTCGGCGTAATCCATATCAATATCCGGAGGCGACGGGCGGAATGGATTCAAGAATCTTTCAAAGGGAAGTTTGTATTCTATAGGATTTACATTGGTAATACCGAGAAGGTAAGTTGCCATTGAACCTGCGACCGAGCCTCTAATGGTGGTTAATATTCCATTTTCCCTAGCATAATGGAGTAAATCGCCGACTACCAAAAAATACGGAGAATAACCCTTTTTAAAAATAATTTCTAGCTCATATTCCACTCTTTTTATAATTTCTGGCGTCTTTTCCAATCCCAGATTTTTGAAACCAGCATAAGTGAGTTCGCGCAATTTTTCATCATAAGTTTTTCCTTCTTCAATTTTAAAATCCGGGAAAACCCAGCTTCCCAATTCCAGTTTAAGATTGCACATTTCCGCAATTTTCCCCGTATTGGTGACAGCTTCCGGGATATCTTCAAAAATTTCCATTGCTTTTTCAGTGCTCAGAAAAGAAAAATCATCATCTGAAAACTCAAATTTTGACCCTTCTTTAACATCACTGGCTGTATTTATTTGGAGTAAAGTGTGGTGCGCTTCGCGGTCTTCACTGCATGGATAATGAGAATCTTGGGTTGCCACAATTTGAATATTATTTTTTTTTGCAAGTTTAATCAATGATTCGCGCACATATTTGTCATTTTCCACATGCGGATGACATTGAATTTCTATGAAATAATTTTCTTTGCCGAAAATATCCAAATATTCTTTTATTATTTTTTCGGCTTTTTCATTATCTTTATTTGCGATGGCACGCGGGAGTTCTCCGCCCAAACAGCCGGAAAGGGCAACAATCCCTCCGGAATACTTTCGCAGTATTTCTCTATCCATTCTAGGTTTGTAATAATATCCATCCATATTGGAGATCGTTACAAGTCTTATTAAATTTTTATATCCTTCTAAATTTTTTGCCAAGAGGGTAAGGTGGTAGCGTTTATTATCTATGCCATATTCCTTATCCAGACGGGACCTCTCCGCAATATACGCCTCCACTCCAATGATGGGTTTTATACCCTCTTTTTTGGCTAGTTTATAAAATTCAATAGCTCCGTACATATTGCCATGGTCAGTAATGGCCAAGGCAGGCATTTTATTTTTTTTAGCTAATTCAACCAAGTCCTTAAGCTTGGAAAGCCCGTCCAATAGGGAATAATGGCTGTGTGTATGCAGATGTATAAAGCTTGTTTCTGTTTTTTCCATTTTTACTATATTAACATAAAAAGGCAAAGAATAAATTTTTAAGGGGTTTGGCGAGCGACGGCGAGCCAATTTCAGGATTTTTTAAGCTTCAAAAAATCCGTACCGGCAAAAATTTGATTCTTTGCCTTTTTGGACATATATTATGTGCTATAATATTATTATGAAAAAGATCAAAATATCTATTAATGGTTTTGGCAGGATAGGCAGGGCATTTTTAAAAGTAGCCTGGGAAAAACCCGAGCTTGAGATAGTGGCAGTAAATGATTTAGGTTCCATAGAAAGTTTAGCTTACTTATTGCGTCATGATACTGTTTACCGAAATTGGAATCATTCCGTAGAAGTTTCCGGCGCTGATTTGATAATTGACGGAAAAAAGATTAAATTCATTTCTGAAAAAGACACCACGAAACTTCCTTGGAAAGATTTGAATATTGATGTGGTGGTTGAATCAACCGGACTGTTTACTTCTTATGACAAGGCAAAATTTCATATTGAACAAGGTGCAAAAAAAGTTGTGATCTCTGCGCCTTCTAAACCAGCCTCGACTAGCGCGAGTCTAGGCGGGGGAAATGAGGGAAGTGTAAAAGGAGAAACAATATTGTTGGGAATTAATGAAAATAAATTCGGTACTTGCGATATTACTTCTAATGCATCTTGTACCACCAATGCCGCAAGCCCTCTAATTGCAATTTTACATGAAGCTTTGGGGATAGAAAAAGCGATTTTAAATACAGTTCATGGATATACAGCTTCTCAAGCGCTTGTGGACGGGCCAAGTAAAAAGGATTTGCGCGAGGGACGCGCGGCTGCGCAAAACATAGTTCCAAGTTCAACCGGTGCAGCTATCGCTGTGACGGAGGCTTTTCCGGAATTAAAAGGATTATTTGATGGTATTTCTGTTCGCGTGCCGGTAGTAGCTGGGTCAATTGTAGATGTCACTTTTATTTCAAAGAAAAATACCACCAAAGAAGAAGTTAATGCGATTTTAGAAAAAGCGTCAAAAGACAAGCGTTGGGAAAAAGTATTTGCTGTTACCAAGGAACCATTGGTTTCTTCTGATATTTTAGGGGAATCGCATGCATCCATTGCCGACTTGGAAATGACCCGCGTAGTTGATGGCAATTTGGTAAAAGTATTGGGTTGGTATGATAATGAAATGGGGTATGCCTATACATTGGTCGAGCATGTTATAAAAACAGGAGGAACTATTTAATATTATGAAAATTTTTATTGGTACGGACCATGCCGGTTATGTATTAAAAGAAAAACTTGTGTCTTCTTTAAAAGCTCAAGGATATGAAGTCGTAGACAAAGGTGCTTTTAAATATGACGAAGGAGATGACTATCCGGACTTTGTTGTTCCCGTTGCTCGTGAAGTTTCAAAAGACCCAAATAATGTTAAAGGGATTATTTTAGGGGCGACAGGGGAAGGAGAAGCAATAGCGGCAAATAAATTTCCTCACGTCAGAGCAGTTGCTTATTATGGACAATCACAAAGTGTGGTAGATGACGAAGCAGATGTTATAGTCAGGTCAAGGCAACATAACAATACAAATATTCTTTCTCTTGGCGCCAGATATTTAACAGAAGAAAAAATGATGGAAGCCGTCAACCTTTGGCTTAATACTCTTTTTAGCGGAGCAGAAAGGCATATTCGCCGTTTAGGGAAAATAGATGCAATCAAAATAGACTAAAAATACTTGTCCCGTTAAAAAATCAGCGGGGTTAGATATTCTGGAGAAGTTTTTTATTAGTTTAATTTTTTAATGGGATGGCTGAAATAATTCCAGCAATATTGCCGAAAAACTACGAGGATTTAAAAAATAAAATCGCGCTTGTTCGCGGAATAGCTCCTATTGTGCAGATAGATATTTGCGACGGGATTTTTGTGCCTTCTAAAACTTGGCCATTTGATTTTAATCAGGGTAAACCTTTTTTGGAAGAACATTTTAGAAAGATTTTAAACGAAGAAGAGGGGATGCCTTTTTGGGAAGATGTTGATTTTGAACTGGACCTGATGGTCGCGGATGCAATAGAAAATTTTGATATTTACACCAAGCTGGGAGCCAAGAAGATTATTTTTCACATTGAAGCTGTGGGTGATTTAAAAGAATTCAAAAATTTCTTGGAAGGGATAGATGTATATATCAGAGAGATGATAGAAATAGGCATATCTTTAAATATAAAAACATCCCTGGAGCAAATTTCCCCCTTGATTAATGATGTTGATTTTGTGCAATTAATGGGCATAGATAAGGTTGGCTTTCAAGGGCAAGAATTTGATAAAAAAGTTTTGGAAAATGTAAAAACACTGAAAGAAAAATTTGGAGACCTTACAATATCAATTGACGGAGGAGTAAATTTTGAAACCGCCCCTCTTTTGATTAAAACAGGTGCGACAAAACTCATTATTGGTTCAGCGATTTTTAATACTGATGATATAATTGGAACAATAGAAGAATTTAGGAATCTATAATATGTTGACTGATTCTAACCCCGAAGGAAAGCCAAGCTTCCTACGGGGCAAGAATCAAAGAAAAAAAAGGATGTCTTTATTAAGTGAACAAAAAATTTTAGAGTTAGAACAGAAAGCAAATGATATTCGTCAGAGTATTATTGAAATGCTGGTGGAAGCAAAAAGCGGACATACAGCAGGACCGCTTGGTATGGCTGATATTTTTACGCTTTTTTATTTTCACATTTTAAAACATAATCCAAAAGATCCACTTTGGGCAGAAAGGGACAGATTGGTCCTTTCCAATGGGCATATTTGTCCGGTGTTATATGCGGCTATGGCGCACAGCGGATATTTTCCAATTGAAGAATTAAAAACCTTGCGCAAGTTTGGGTCAAGATTACAAGGACACCCCCATAGAGAATATTTACCGTTCATTGAAACTTCTTCCGGGCCGTTGGGTTCCGGACTTTCCCAAGCAATAGGAATGGCGTTAGCAGACAAAATGGATGAAAAAAACGAAGATAGATTTATCTATTGTTTTATGTCCGATGGAGAATTAGACGAAGGAAATACTTGGGAAGCGATAATGCTTGCCGGGAAAAATAAATTACAAAATTTAATTGCCATCGTGGACAGAAATAATATTCAAATAGATGGGAATACTGAACACATTATGCCGCTTGAACCTTTAGCAGATAAATGGCGAGTTTTTAATTGGCAGGTGATAGAAGTGGGAGGGCATGATTTTCGAGCCCTGGATAAAGCGATAGAAGAAGCGCAAAAAGTGTCTGAAAAACCAGTGGTTATTATTGCGCATACAATTCCCGGTAAAGGAGTAAAAGAATTTGAAAGAGATTACAAATGGCATGGTAAAACACCAAATAAAGAAGAAGGCGAGATGGCTTTAAAAGAATTACAAAATCATAGACTGGTTTAAATTTTATGTTAAATCCAAAATTAAAATTAAATCCAAAAATATTTAATTCAGATTGTGAACAGGAACCGATCCGAAAGGGTTTTGGGCAAGGATTGGTGCTGGCAGGCGAGAATGAAAAAAATGTTATTGGACTTTGCGCGGATTTGACAGAATCAACACAAATGAATTTATTTGCCGAAAAATTTCCGAAAAGATTTATAGAAATGGGAGTAGCTGAACAAAATTTGGTTACCGTCGCTTCAGGAATGGCAGCGATGGGTAAAATTCCTTTCTGCGCTTCTTTTGCCATTTTTTCTCCGGGCAGAAATTGGGAACAAATAAGAACGACCATAGCTTACAACAATAGGCCCGTCAAAATAGTGGGTTCGCACACAGGTATTTCAGTAGGAGAAGATGGTGGAAGTCATCAAGCGCTTGAAGATATTGCTTTAATGAGAGTGCTTCCTAATATGGATGTTATTTCCCCTTGTGACGCGGGGGAGGCAAAAAAGGCGACTCTTGCTTTGGTTAAAACAGGCAAGCCGGCATATTTGCGTTTAGCTCGCGAAAAAACGCCGATTATCACTACGGAAGAAACTCCTTTTGAAATAGGCAAGGCGCAGATTTATTGGCTACCAGATACGGGACTGGCGCAAGTAGGAATTATAGTCACAGGCAATCTTATTTATCGTGCAATGCTTGCAGCCAAAGAATTAGAAGCCAAGGGAATAAAAGCTAAAGTGATGAATTTATCTTCCATAAATCCGATAGATAAAGAAGCAATAATAAGTCTGGCGAAAGAAACTAAGGCAATTATAACTGTAGAAGACCATCAAATAGCCGGAGGAATGGGCTCTGCGGTTGCCGAAGTTTTAGCGCAAAATTATCCCGTATCTATGGAATTTATCGGTGTTCATAATAATTTTGGTCAATCAGGTACGTCAAATGAATTGATAAAACATTATAAAATGGAAGTATCCGATATTATACTGGCAGTGGAGAAAATATTAAAAAGAAAAATTACCGGTTAATTTTTATTTCTTAAGTCAGATTGTATTTTTCCGATTTGAATATTTATTTTATTTTTTTCTTTTGTTAATTTGAAAATTTCTTCTTTAATAAGCGTTTTAGTTTCTTCGCTGTTTGTTTTATTTAATTTTTTTTCAAGCTCTTTTGTCTCAAGATAAAGTTCAGAACTTTTCTTTAATAATTCGCCTATAATTTTTTCTTCTTCTGTTTTGGGTAATGCTTCTTGCATAAAATTAGCTTATTTTTTTAACCTTATAACTTTCCGGGGCGGTCCTTAAATACTCTTCCAATTTTTCACGATTTAGCAATCCTTCTCGCGCTCCGACATATTGGATTACGGACATTGAATTTATCGGTCCCCAAGAAAATGCCTCAAGGGGTGATTTTCCTAAAGCCAAAGCTGCGGTAAAAGTGGAAGAAAAAGCATCTCCGGCTCCGGTGCGGTCTGTGGGTGGAGCAATATCCGGATAAATGGGATTATGCCATAATTCTCCATCTTTATAAAAATAAGCGCCTTTCGGTCCGTCACTTATTACAACCATTTTGGGGCCCAAAGCCGCAATGCCTTTTGATAGTGTTAAAACATCTTTATTTTCAATTTTCAAGATTCTTTCAGCCTCCTCAAGATTGCAAAAGAAGATTTCCGTACACGCATAAATATCTTTTAAATTTTCGGTGCCAAATTTCATTTGATAAGTGCCCGGTTGAAAAGCTAATTTTACTTCCAGATGTTTTTTTAAATAATTTGATATCTCATTATGAAAAGGCAGGGAATCTTCTCCTAAAGAAGTTAAATAAATCCAAGCTGGAGTGTTGGCTTCTTTAGTGTCTGGCCATTCGCGTTCATATTCTTGATGTTTTACCAAAATAGTGCGGTCAATATCATACCAAAGGACATAGTGGTAATTCGTACTTTTATTTTTTTCTATTTTTACAAACGTTGTGTCAATTTTTTCTTTTTCCAATACTGCCAAGCAGTCTTTTCCATTCTGATCATCGCCCATATTTGTCATAAAAGCCGTATTCAGCCCGAGCCTAGCAGCGCAAACTGCGGCATTTGCGCTATTGCCGACAGCCGGAATTACATTTACCGATTCATAAGGCACTTTATCTCTAAAACGAAAACAGAGTTCGCAGGCATTTGTGTCCAATTTGCAATTTACATGCGCGTCTTTTATTTTTATAAATGCGTCTACCACAATATCCCCAATAGCAAGAAAATCTATTTTTTTCATGCTATAATCATATCATATTATAAAAATAATTTAAATAAACTATGCCTAGGAAGATAATCCCTATTTTGACAGGAATTTTTTTGTTTTTTGGGTGCACTATTGCCCAAGCAAGTGTGATAATTAATGAGGTTCAATTAAATCCCACAGAAGAAAGATTTATTGAACTTTATAATTCAGGTGATTCAGTAGTTGATTTAACTAATTGGTATATTCAAAGAAAAACTCAGACAGGTAGTAGTTTTGGTTCTCTCGTTTCAAAAACTCATTTTGAAAGTAAGACAATAAATGCTAATAGCTATTTTTTAATTTCAAAAAGTGCAATGGATAATGCCGATATTATTTTGGATAATTTAACCCTTACCGAATCAAATACAATTCAATTAAAGAATTCAGATCAAGAAATAGTTGATAAAATTGGTTGGGGAAGTGCCAGTGATTGTGATGGAACTTGCGCGCCTAATCCAATTGTTGGGGAAAGTATTCAAAAGATAGGAAGCAGTTGGACTGTTTCTTCTCCTACGCCAAAAGCGGAAAATCAAATTTCGCAAACAAATAGTACCGATAATAATACAACTGATGACAGCGCAACATCAAGCGATAATTATGTGGCCGGAAATGCCGATTCCTCAGATTCAACAATAACTGCAAAAACAAAGACTACTGAAACTTCAAAAATTAAAACAAAAATTTCCACCAAAACGTTTTCTTTTATGGGAATACCGATAGAGTTTAGTGCCACTGCTACCGGATATTCTAACGAACCGCTTTCTTATGGCAAATATTTCTGGAATTTTGGAGATGGTGATTCAAAAGAAACAGGAGTCAATAATCCGACAAAACTCACGCATATCTTTCTCTATGAAGGAGAATATACTGTCGCCTTGGAATATTTTCAAAATAATAATTCTCTAAATCCTGACGCGTCCGACAAGATAATTATTAAAGTGATAAAGGCGGATATTTCAATATCCAGCGTCGGGGATGAAAAAGATTTCTTTGTGGAAATTTTAAATAATACTTCATATGATGCCGATCTTTCAAAATGGATTCTTGCGGGAAATGGAAAAATTTTTACTTTACCTAATAACACAATTTTAGGGCCAAAAAAGAAAATCATTTTATCGTCTAAAATTACCGGTTTTTCTGTTTTTGATAAAAACGCTTTAAAATTACTAAATCCGCAAGGGGAAATTATCTTTAATTATTTACCCCCTACATCAAAAATATCGGAGTCAAATACCAATAAAAACATTGCAGTGGCTAAACCAACAATAGAAACACCCAAAGAAACTCCGCAAGTTTCTTCTGAAAATTTAGGAGCAGTAGCTGTAAAGAGTGAAGAGAATATTTCCAATGCGAAAGATAATTTTATATACGGAATTTTCGGCTTATTTGCTTTTCTTGGAATTAGTGCAAGCGCAACCTATTTTATCCGCAATCGCAATAGAAAATCTGTTTCAAGTATACCAGGAAGCGATTTTGAGATAATAGATGAATAATAAGGATTTATAGATTTTTGTGATAAAATAAACCATATTATGTCATTAAGTATAGGAATTGTAGGTTTACCGAACGTCGGAAAATCCACGCTTTTTAACGCGCTGACAAAAAAAAGTGTCCCGGCGGAGAATTATCCTTTTTGCACCATTGACCCGTCAGTGGGCATTGTGCCGGTGCCGGATGAACGTTTAATCAAACTTTCAGAAATGTCCAAATCAAAAAAAACCATTCCGGCAGTAGTTGAATTTGTGGATATTGCCGGCTTGGTAAAGGGAGCATCAGAGGGCGCGGGGCTTGGCAATAAATTTCTCTCGCATATTCGCGAAGTGGATGCAATTATTGAAGTGGTGCGAATTTTTGAAGATAAAACGATGATTCATGTGCACGACAAAATTGATCCGCTTTTTGATATAGAAGTGATAAACTTTGAATTGGAACAAGCGGGGATTAAAAAACCGACGCTTTATGTTTTAAACACTTCCGAAGCGGCGGAAAATATAAAAAAAGATTTCATTTCCAAACTTCCCGGACCCTATATAGAAGTGGACCCAATTTTCGGCACAGGGTTAGATAAACTTATTCAGGCTGGTTATGATTTATTAAATTTAATTACGTTTTTTACCACTGGAGAAGATGAATCTCGTGCCTGGACTACGATTCGTGGAGCCACAGCGCCCATTGCCGGTAAATCTATTCATACCGATTTTCGAGATAAATTTATTCGAGCAGAAGTAGTAGCTTATGAGAAGCTTATAGAAGCTGGTTCTTTCGTAAAAGCCAGAGAAAAAGGTTGGGTGCGAACCGAAGGCAAGGATTATATAGTCAAAGATGGCGACGTAATAGAATTTTTAATATAAAATAATGAAAAAAGAAATTAAAATTTTTTGTGCAAAAGATTGGGTTGATTATAAGCTTCTGGATACAGGAGAGGGAGAGAAATTAGAAAAGTTTGGTCCATATACTTTTATACGTCCTTATGAGGAGGCTGTTTGGAATAAAACTCTGGGAAGCAAAGAGTGGGGAAAAGCAGACGGAAAGTTTTGGAGTTCTAAGACTGGCGCTAAGAGTGGCTGGAAAATGAACAAAAAAATTGGAGATAAATGGGGAATGTCGTATAAAGGTATCAAATTTTTGGCTTCACCTACACCTTTCAGACATTTAGGTTTTTTCCCCGAACAGGCAGTTCATTGGGATTTTATAGAAGAAAAAATCGGAATGGCGAGCTTGAGGAAGAATTTTTCTGAAACTGCGCCCTCGGAGTCAAAAGGACAGGGGACCCACACGTTTCTAAAAAATTCTTCCTCAAGCTCGCCTAGAATTAAATTCTTAAATTTATTCGGTTACACCGGGGTGGCCAGTCTTTTTGCTCTTCGTGCCGGCGCGGAAGTCACACACATAGACGCTTCAAAATCTTCCACCGAATGGGCAAAAGAAAATCAAAAAATTTCTGGATTGGGAGATATGCCAATGCGAATTATCTGTGAAGATGTTTTAAAATTTATTGAACGTGAAGAAAAAAGGGGAAACAAGTATGATGCTGTGATAATGGACCCGCCGAAATTCGGCCGCGGACCAAAAGGGGAAACTTGGGACATAGAAAAAGATTTGCCGAAGCTTCTAGAAGGGGTGCGAAAAATTTTAAGCGACAAACCGCTTTTTATTATTTTAAATTCTTATGCGACAGATTTGTCTTCATTCTCTTTAGGTTATGCGCTGGAAAATATTATGACTGGCTTGAAAGGGGAAGTTTCAGCCGGTGAATTATGCTTGCTTGAAAAATCAAACAATCGCATTATTCCGCTTTCAAATACGGCTATTTGGTGCTAAAATAAAAAGATATGGAAACAAATAAACAAAGACTAAATATAGGTTTTTTCTTTTTGTGTTTGGGATTATTAATAACATTAATAACTTCGGTAACATCTTTTCTTAACCTTGTTTTTGAGACGCTAAATAAACGTTTCCCGGATGTTTTAAACGCAAGTTACCAATATGGGTATTTAACTTATGATTATGAAAATATCCGTATGGCGCTCGCTACTCTCATTATATTTTTCCCCGTTTTTCTTATAATTTCTTATTTTTGGAAAAAATTTACCAAAGGAGAAATGGGAACCACGGACCATATTATTAGAAAATGGGTTATATATATTATTTTATTTTTATCCGCGATGGTTCTCATGGTGGATTTGGTTGCGCTTATAAGATATTTTATCTCCGGTGAAATTACTACCAGATTCATACTAAAGGTTGTTGTGGTATTGGTAACCGCTTTGGTTGTTGGTAAATATTACATTCTGGATCTCAAAGACAATAAAATATTTGGTTTTAATATAAGAAGAAGCGGTCTGATTTTTTCTTCCGTTAGTTTTATTTTAGTTATCGCGGCAATCTCTTTCAGTTTCTTAATTATGGGTAGCCCAGCAAAACAAAGATCGCTTCGCTTGGATGATAAACGAATAGATGATCTCCAAAGTATTCAATATCAGGTAATAAATTATTGGCAGCAAAAAGAAAAATTACCAGCTAAGCTTTCTGATCTCTCCAATCCTCTGACAGGGTATTCATTGCCTGTTGACCCGGAATTTGAAAAGGGGAATATATATGAATATTTCATAAAGGATGAACTAAAATTTGAACTTTGCGCCACTTTCGCTTTGCCGATGCCGCAAGGTTGGAGGGAGTACGGTAGCAGTAATGGTGGAGGAATAATACCGATGGTTGCTTATGACACCAAAGAAACATCTGCTGTGTCTTATCCATACAGAGGAGGAATAAATGAATCTTGGGACCACCAATCCGGGCGAACTTGTTTTGAGCGCACCATAGATAAAGATATTTATCCGCCGTATTCAAAATCTGCAGTAAGATAAAAATATTGTTAAGTGATTTTATGAAGGAATATGATCATAAAAAAATCGAATTAAGGGTTCAAAAAGAATGGGAGAAGAGCGGAATTTACAATACCACGAGCCCCGGTAGTGGAGCAAAACTCGCTACGGGGCGATTAGGGCGTAAATTTTACGCCCTAATTGAATTTCCTTATCCATCCGGCGATGGACTGCACGTAGGACATCCGAGGCCATATATCGGAATGGATGTTATTTCTAGAAAAAAAAGAATGGAAGGTTTAAATGTACTTTATCCTATCGGTTGGGATGCCTTTGGTTTACCAACAGAAAATTATGCTATTAAAACAGGTATTCATCCGGCAATTGTAACTAAAAAAAATACGGACAATTTCCGTAGGCAAATAAAAATGCTTGGCATTTCTTTTGATTGGACCCGGGAAATAAATACTACCGACCCTAAATATTATAAATGGACGCAATGGATATTTTTGCAATTTTTCAAAAAAGGTTTGGCATATAAAGCGAAATCTTATATAAATTGGTGCCCTTCCTGTAAAATCGGCTTGGCGAACGAGGAGGCGTCAGGCGGAATTTGCGAACGTTGCGGAAGTAAGACGGAAAAGAGAGAAAAAGAACAATGGATGCTGGCAATTACAAAATACGCGGATAGATTGGATAAAGATTTGGATTTGGTTGACTATCCGGAGCGGGTAAAAATTCAGCAAAGAAACTGGATAGGAAAGTCGGAAGGAAGCGAGATTGTTTTTAAGATAAAGATTGCGAAGCAGATGCTTTTTCACGGCTCGCACTCGAACCTGAATATGGTTAACGAACCTAATATTGCGTATGCCGAAAAAAGCACTGCTTCGCAATCTTTTAAAATAAAAGTATTCACCACGCGCGCGGATACGCTTTTTGGAGCGACTTATGTCGTACTTGCTCCTGAACATCCGTTGGTGACAAAATTTTTAGGGCAAGTTAAAAATAAAAAAGAAGTTGAAGAATATATAAAAAAGGCAAAGAAAAAATCTGAAATTGAAAGAACGGCTGATGAAAAAGAAAAAACGGGGGTGGAGTTAAAAGGCATTAAAGCAATAAATCCGGCAAATGATGAAGAAGTGCCTGTTTTTATTGCTGACTATGTATTGCCGGATTATGGCACAGGCGCCATTATGGCAGTTCCTGCTCATGATGAAAGAGATTTTGCTTTTGCTAAGAAATACAATTTGCCGATAAGACAGGTTATTACTGATGCAGATTTATTGGAAGGAGAACCAAAAGATTTTTATGATGGGGAAGGTATTTTAATACATTCTTCTAAACAATTTGATTACATGGGTTCTGAAGAAGCCCGAAAAAAAATCACGGAATTTGTCGGTGGGAAAATTGTCACAAAATTCAAATTAAGAGATTGGGTCTTTTCAAGACAGAGATACTGGGGTGAACCGATACCGTTGGTTAATTGCGAAAAATGCGGACTGGTACCGGTGCCGGATAAGGACTTGCCGATAAAATTACCAGAAGTAAAAAGTTATAAACCGACAGATACGGGCGAATCTCCGCTTGCCTCCATTTCAAAATGGGTAAATACAAAATGTCCGAAATGCGGCGGCAAAGCAAAAAGGGAAACAGACACGATGCCGAACTGGGCTGGAAGCTCTTGGTATTATTTAAGATATACGGACCCTAAAAATAATAAAATCTTTGCAGATAAGAAAAAATTAAAATATTGGACGCCGATTGATTGGTATAACGGGGGAATGGAACACACCACTCTTCATTTATTGTATTCACGTTTTTGGCATAAGTTTTTATATGATTTAAAACTTGTGCCAACAGTAGAACCTTATCAGAAAAGAACTTCTCATGGGATGATTTTGGGCGAAGGAGGGGTAAAAATGTCAAAATCTTTAGGTAATGTCGTAAATCCAGACGATATTGTTAAAACTTACGGCGCAGACACTTTGCGTGTCTATGAAATGTTTATGGGACCGTTTGAGGAAGCAGTTGCCTGGAGCACGGAAAGTATTATTGGTTCTAGAAGATTTATAGAAAAAGTTTGGAGAATAGCAGAAAAGATTGCGAAGCAGCAACTTTTTCACGGCTCGCACTCGAACCTGAATGTGGTTCACGAACCTAATATTGCGTATGCCGAAAAAAGTTCTGCTTCGCAATCTTTGAAAAAGCTACTACACAAAACAATTAAAAAAGTTTCGGAAGATATAGAAAATATGCGTTTTAATACTGCGATTTCCGCCATGATGATACTCGCGACAGAAATGGAAAAAGTGGAAAATATAGACGCGGAAGATTACAAAAAATTCTTGCAAATTTTAGCTCCATTTGCTCCACACATTACTGAAAATATTTGGTATGATTTAGGAGAGAAAAAAAGTATTCATCTTTCAGCTTGGCCAAAATGGGATGAGGATTTAGTAAAAGACCAGGAAATAAAAATTGCCGTGCAAGTAAATGGTAGAGTCAGATCTGAAATTTTGATCCAAATGGATGAGATAGAAGATGAAGTGAAGAAAAAAGCTCTTACAGATGAAAATGTTTTAAAACATCTGAATAAAGATATAAAAAGAGTCATTTATGTAAAAAATAGGGTTATTAACATACTAAGTTAGCCTAATATGCTTGTTAAATGCAGCCGATTTATAGTATGATGTGAGTATCAATAAAGTCGTTGAAAGTTTTTATTAATATTCTTTCCGCCATGGGCGGATTCGCCTTGAGCGAAAATAATATGTTATCAAATATTTTAGATAGAATCTCTTTTTGGTCGCTTTTTACAGTGATAGTGTTATTACCGATTTTCTTTCTGCCTTTCACTCAAATTCCGACTGAAACTTCAAAAGGTTTGCTTTTAGTGGTAGGTTTGGTTATTTCAATAGTTTCTTGGATAGCAGCTCGATTTTTAGATGGAAAGATTAATTTACCAAAATCTTGGCTCTTGTTTTCTGTTTTCGGAATTCTCTTAGTGTTTCTTGCTTCTGCTTTATTTTCCTCGGCTTTGAAAGTATCTCTTTTTGGCACAATGTTTGATATTGGCACTTTTTATTTTATGCTAGGAGCTATTCTTTTGATGTTGATTTCTTCTATTGTTTTAAAAGATAAAAGAAAAGCTATGGCAGTTTTTTTAGGCCTAATTTTATCTTCTGCTATTTTGTTTATATTTCAGACTTTTCGTTTTTTTATACCTGAATTTTTGTCGTTAGGAGTTTTAAGTGGAAAGACCGATAATATTTTGGGGTCTTGGAATTCATTCGGACTCTTTGCCGGTTTTTCTGTCATTATGCCCCTTTTTATAATTGAATTTTTTTCTATCTCAAAAACAGCCAAATGGCTACTGGGAATTTTAATTACATTTTCAATTATACTGGCTGTGGCGGTGAATTTTCCGTTAGTTTGGGAACTTCTTGGAATTTTTGCTTTAATTATTTTTGTTTATAAAGTCTCTTTTTCTTTTGGCGGAAAACGTCTGCCTCTCGGACAAGAAAGCTTGCCTGCCGAAGAGATAGAAGTAGAAGGAATGAAAAAACGTTTTCCGATGTTTTCTTTCGTTATAGTTTTATTTTCACTTTTGTTTTTTATGTCCAGTCAATTTATCGGAGGATTTTTACCGGATCGCTTAGGCTTGTCAAATATTGAGATTAGGCCTTCTTTTGGAGCTACAATGTCAGTGACAAAAGATGTTCTTATTAAAAATCCGATTCTAGGTGCAGGTCCGAATAAATTTGGAGAAGTATGGGCAATGTATAAACCTCAAGTCATTAATTCTACTCAATTTTGGAATGCTTCTTTTGATTCTGGTTCGGGATTATTGCCAACCTTTGCTTCCACTACCGGATATTTAGGTATCCTGGCTTGGCTTGTGTTTTTTGTTTTATTTATAATTGCCGGTATAAAATCTATTTTTTTTAGTATTAAAAACAACACAAATTGGGAAGTGGTGGTATTCTTTGTAGCGTCCCTTTATTTGTTTGCTGCATCTTTCTTCTATTCTACGGGTGGGGTTATATTTTTATTGGCTTTTGCTTTCACTGGAGTGTTTATAGGCTTATCTTCTTCCAGTCATCTCAATAAAGAAATGTCATTTTCGTTTTTGGATGAC
Source organism: Minisyncoccota bacterium (assembly GCA_041650615.1). Classification (GTDB taxonomy): domain Bacteria; phylum Patescibacteriota; class Minisyncoccia; order Phycocordibacterales; family UBA9973; genus UBA9973. Next base: position 233,758 of record JBAZKU010000001.1, on the reverse strand, counting down.
CCTAGAAAAAGTTTTTTCTCCATACTTTTCCTGGTGGTAATAATGATTGCTTCTATCGCTGCCGGAGTAAAATATATAGAACGATTAGCCTCTGTCATATATTTTGGAAAAACACTTTCTGCTTCTACTATTCCCATAGCTGAAGATTCCATCAATAAAGCCGTTTCGCTATATCAAAACGATTTATATTTACGCACTTATGCGCAAGTTTACCTTGCAAAGATTAATTCTATATCTACTAAAGGGTCTTCTTTGACTGAAACAGATAAAGCTAATTTGCAAGCAAGTTTTAGCCAAGCGATAAATGGCGCACAACTGGCGGTGGCATACAATAATACAAATTATTTAAATTACGACTCCTTAGGAACTGTGTATAGTACAATTGCCTTATTGGGGATAGAAGATTCCTTTGAAAAAGCGATTGAGGCATATGAAACAGCCTCAACTCTTAATCCATTAAATCCTGGAATAAAACTTGCCATGGCACGTGTATTTTTTGCCAATGGAAAAGTAAATGATGCAAAAAATTCTGTGAAAGAGGCTCTTACTTTGAAGCCCGATTATATAGATGCCTTAATTGCAATTTCTCAGATAGAGAAAAGCAATGGCAACAATACTAATGCTCTTGCTTACGCAGAAGAGGCTTTATCTCTTGCCCCCGACAATAAAGACATAGTGCAGTATGTTAATTCTTTAAAGAGTGGAAGTTCTAATGCTACCTCTGCCATTACTTCTGATAAAAATAATACTAAAAAAGAACAATAACAAATTGGTTTCTAGGTGTTAGTGACTAGTTGCTAGAACCTAGAATCTAGAACCTAATCAAATGCAGAAGATCTTGAAAATTTTCAGTAAGGAATATGGGAATATAAACCAAGCGGCGCTCCTAATGGGTTGTTTTACTCTTCTTTCTCAAATTTTAGCGCTTTTTCGTGATAGAAATATTGCGCACTTTATCGGTCCATCGCCACAACTTGATGCTTATTATGCCGCTTTTCGTGTACCGGATTTAATCTTTATTTCCGTCGCCTCTCTTGCTTCTATAACCGTGATTATTCCATTCATTGTGGAAAAAATGAATGGAGAAGAAATTACAGACAGCGCACGCAAATTCTTTAATAATATTTTTACTGTTTTTTTTGCAACTATGGTTTTTGCGGCTATTATCGCTTTTTTTATTATGCCTTTTTTAACATCTTTTATTGCGCCGGGGTTTACGCCAGTAATGCAGGCAAAAGTAGTTTTACTCTCAAGGATAATGTTGCTTTCCCCGATTTTGATGGGTCTTTCAGGTCTTTTTGGTACGGTTACTCAACTTTTTCACAAGTTTTTTGTATATTCTTTAAGCCCTATTTTTTATAATCTTGGCATCATCGCAGGAGTTGTTTTTTTGTATCCGATTTTTGGAATCAACGGTTTGGTCTTAGGCGTTGTTTTGGGAGCGTTTATGCATTGTCTAGTGCAAGTGTTTGCTTCCTTTGGGTGCGGATTTGTACCAAAATTTTCTTTTTCTATAAACTTTAAAGAAATCAAACGTGTAGCACTTATTTCACTTCCCAGAACTTTAGGTCTTGCTTTTAACAGTATTGCTCTTATTTCAATCATTGCCTTTGCTTCTTATTTGCCGAGCGGTTCAATTTCAATTTTTAATTTTTCCTTTAATCTTCAATCAGTACCACTTAATATAATTGGAATATCTTTTGCCGTAGCCGCTTTTCCAACATTGGTAAAATCTTTTGCTTGTGAAAAAAAAGATGAATTTAAAAAACATTTAAAATCCACGGCCAGGCAAATAATATTTTGGTCGCTTCCCGTAACATTTTTATTTATCGTCCTTCGCGCTCAGATTGTACGTGTATTGCTTGGTTCCGGATCTTTTTCTTGGGACGATACCCGTCTGGTGGCAGCAGCTCTAGCGATTTTTGCTGTCTCAACTGTGGCGCAAGGGATGACCGCTCTTTTATCCCGCGTTTATTATGCGGCTGGGGATACCAAGCGTCCGTTAATGGTTAATTTATTTTGTTCTATTTTAATTATATTTTTAGCTTATATACTTCTCTATCTCTTTGAAACTTTTGCTCTTTTCCGTTATTTTATAGAATCTTTACTGAAAGTTTCAGATATTGTTGGCACGGAAATGTTAATGTTGCCGCTGGCATATTCTATCGGTACTATTTTGAATTTTATTTTGCATTGGTATTTTGTCAGAAGAGATTTTATGGAACACGAATCTTTTATCTCTAAAACCTCTTTCCAAAGTTTGGGTGCTTCGTTTTTTATCGGGCTTGTAACTTATATAGGTTTGAACATTTTTTCACCGATTTTTGACACTACCACCGGTTGGGGAATTTTCTTACAGGGATTTATTTCCGGAATTTTAGGTATTGGCGCCGGTGTTTTGGTCTTGTATCTTTTGAAGAGTGAAGAATTAAGAGATATTATAAAAGTTTTCAAGACAAAATTTTGGCGCACGAAAGTTCTTGTTGCTCCTCAGGAGGAACTTTAACAACCCCCACTGGTGTGGGGAAGAGAGTTCTGTTATATTTGAAATATGGATTTAAGGCATATCAGAAATTTTAGTATTATAGCGCACATAGATCATGGAAAAAGCACTTTGGCGGACAGGATGTTGGAAATTACGCATACCATTCCTGAACGTAAAATGCGGGACCAAGTTCTTGATACTATGGAACTTGAACGCGAACGCGGGATTACTATTAAAATGCAACCTGTCAGAATGGAATATACACCTAAAAACGAAGGACCATCCTTCGTTTTAAACCTTATAGATACCCCTGGGCATATAGATTTTTCTTACGAAGTTTCTCGCGCTTTAAAGGCCGTAGAAGGCTCTATTTTACTGGTTGATGCAACACAGGGTGTGCAGGCTCAAACCCTTACTACGCTTAATATGGCGCGCGAGGGAGGCCTTAAAATCATCCCAGTGCTCTCTAAAATTGATTCGCCATTGGCTCGGGTAGAAGAGGTAAAAAAAGAGGTCATAGACCTTCTAGGTTGCAATCCTAATGAGATACTTCTAGTTTCCGGACGCACAGGCGAGGGAGTGGAAAATCTTTTAAATGAAATTGTAAAACGTATTCCATCTCCCAGGGAAAGTTACCCGCTTCACCTTAGCGGAAGCGAGGCGAACTCGTCGAGGGACAACATTTTACGCGCGCTTGTTTTTGATTTTAAATATTCAAATCATAGAGGAGTGATAATTTTTATCAGATTATTGGACGGCACAGTCAGAAAAGGAGAAAGTTTGATTTTTTCAGTCTCGGGCGAAAAATTCAATTCTTTGGAAGTTGGCACTTTTTCGCCGGAAGAAACTCTGCGCGATTTTCTTTCAGCGGGGGATACAGGCTATATTGTTACGGGCATAAAAAGACCCGGAATAGCTTCTGTCGGAGATACTATTACCAAAGAAAAAAATCCGTTGCCTGCGCTGCCGGGGTATATGCAGCCTATGCCTGTTGTTTGGGCATCTGTTTTTCCAGAAAATGCGGACGATTTTTCAGAACTCAAACTGGCTTTGGGAAAATTAAAACTTTCTGACTCTTCTTTTTCTTATGAAGAAGAATCAAGCGGGTCTCTCGGACGCGGTTTCAGGTGTGGTTTCTTGGGAATGCTTCATTTGGAAATTATTACGGAGAGATTGAAACGAGAATTTAATTTAAAATTGGTCATAACTACGCCTTCTATCACTTACGAAGTCACGACAAAAAAAGGCAAAAAAGAAAAAGTCTATTCTCCATATCACTTTCCAGATGATGGAGAGATAGAAACCGTAATGGAACCATGGGTAAAATTAAAAATAATCACCCCGGTAAAATATCTCGGTAATATTATGCAACTTCTTTTTGATCACGAAGCGGAGATAGGCGAAACAGATAATTTTGGAAATAATCGCTCGTCCATTTCCGTCAAGATGCCGTTGCGCGAGCTTATGCGCAATTTTTTTGATGAATTAAAAAGTGTTTCATCCGGTTATGGGTCTATCTCTTATGAAATGGATGACATGCGCGAGGCAAATGTCACTCGGCTTGATCTTCTGGTGGCCAATGAAGTTATACCGGCTTTTTCCAGAGTTATCGCTAAAAAGAGAGCAGGGGAGGAAGCAGAAAAAGCAGTTATTAAATTAGAAAGTATCTTACCTCGGCAAATGTTTACTTTGAAAATCCAAGGCAAAGCTTTAGGGCGGATTATTTCTTCTCGCACTCTTTCCGGTATGAAAAAAGACGTTACTCAGCATATGTATGGAGGAGATATCACTCGCAAAATGAAACTTCGCGAAAAACAAAAGAAAGGTAAAAAGAAAATGAAAGAACGCGGGCGAGTAAACATCCCGCAAGACGTGTTCCTAAAAATGATGCGCACGGAAAACAATTAATTTATTTCAATTGGAAAATAGGAGAATAAAGCAAAATCATACTTATTATAATCAATACGCAAATCACTGCCCAAATCATCTGTATTTTCTTTTGGTGTTTTTTATTGAAAAACATATAATAATGATATTATCATATATATGAGAAATTTTCAAAAAAAGGAGAGGCTAAAACATATAGTGCAATCTAAACCTTTTTTGATATTTTTGAGTATCGTGATACTTGTTTTTATTTTCAGCACCTTCAGTTTTATGAGTAAAATGAAAGAAACCATAAAAAATAGAAAAATAGTGGAAGATAAGATTATAGAATTAGAGAAATCAAAAACGGAACTCAGCTCGGAAATTAATAAATTAAAAACAGAAAAAGGGATAGAGGAAGTCATTAGGGAAAATTATGGCGTAGCCAAAGAGGGCGAGAATATGATTATGATTACTGATGACAAGAATTCTACAGCAATACAGCCAAAGACTGACGAGGAAAGTTTCTTCTCTTTTTTAAAGAATTTGTTTGAATAATATGGTATTATATAGACAACATGAATGATAAAAACAATTTAAAACAAAAAATAACTATTATCGGCGCCGGGGCTGTCGGTTCAACTGTTGCCTATACACTTATGGTTAAGAATCTGGGGTCTGAAATATCGTTGGTAGATATAAATAGTGAAAAAGTTAAAGGCGAGGTTTTGGATATTGGCGACGGATTGTCTTTTTCAGAAACAGAAAACGTAAAAGTGGGCAGTTTAAAAGAGGCTGCCGATGCGGATATTATAATTTTAACAGCCGGAGTAGCGCAAAAACCCGGAGAAACAAGATTGGATTTGGTGGCAAAAAATAAAAATATTGTTTCTTCTATTTTTAAAGAGATAGGACAAATTAAATCGTCCACTGTCATAGTGGTTGTAAGCAATCCGGTAGATATCATTACTTATTTGGCTCAAGAAATTTCCGGTTTGCCAAAGGGGCAAGTTTTTGGTACTGGGACGGGTTTGGATACGGCAAGACTCCATTTAAATTTAGCTCGGCATTTTGACACAGACAGCAATCAGATAGAAGGTTTTGTTCTTGGCGAACATGGGGATAGTGAATTTATCGCCTGGAGCACCGTCAGTATCGGAGGAAAAATGGCAAAAGATATGCTTACAGAAGAAGAAAGAAATAATATAGAAGAAATGGTTAAAAAAGAGGCTTATGAAATAATCAACAGAAAAGGGGCAACTTATTATGGTATTGCCATGGTGGTGGCAGATATTGTTGAAGCGATATTATTCAATCAAAACAAGATTCTTCCCGCTTCTCATCGCTTAGATGAGGGGAATGGAATTAGCGGTGTTTGCCTCGGAATTCCGGCAGTTGTCGGAAGTGCCGGTATCATTAAGTCCTGGCCGATTGAATTGACTGCCGAAGAAAAAGAAAAATTAAAAAAATCGGCTGAGGTAATCAAACAATATTTATAGAAAAATATGGAAAAACGATCCATTAAAAATTTTGACGAGCTTGCCACAACTTCAAATCGTGAAATAGCGTTGGAAATAATGGAGGCTGGGCTGAATGCTATAAATACAGAGAAAGTTATAAAATCTTTTATATCTGTGGCAGATAACATTTTATTTATAAAAGGGGAATCGTTCAACTTAGCGAAATATAAAAAAATAAAAATTCTCGGTTTCGGCAAATCCGCCAGTGAAGCAGCCTTAGCGCTGGAGAAAATTTTAGGGCGAAGAGTAAGTGAGGGAGCTGTCATTGACCTTAATAAAGTTGACAGTAAATATATAAAAATTTTTGCCGGTACGCATCCAAGACCTTCTGAAGTGAATATGGAAGCCGGAAAAAAAATATATGAATTGGCAAAAGAATCAAATGAAGAAGACCTTGTTATTGTTATTGTTTCTGGCGGCGGTTCCGCCCTTCTTTGCTATCCGGAAAATGAATGCGTGGAAGGTGCTAAGCTATATGATGCATTTTTAAAATCTGGCAAAACAATAGCTGAAATAAATACCGTTAGGAAACATTTATCTCTTTTAAAGGGCGGAGGTTTAGCCAAAATCGCTTATCCAGCTACGGTTATCAGCCTTATTTTTTCAGATATTCCAGGAGATAATTTTGAAAATGTCGCTTCCGGACCGACCTATAAAGATAATACCACTATAGCTGATGCAGAAAAAATTATTACAGAAAATAATTTAGGAAAGTTTGAGTTGATAGAAACACCCAAAGAAGATAAATATTTTGAAAATGTTCACAATTTTATTCTTGTTTCAAATAAAACCGCCGTGGAGGCGATGACAAAAAAAGCGCAAGAATTTAATCTGGGGATAAACATTCTCTCAACCAATTTATATGATGAAGTAGGAAGAGCGCTTAAAAAAATATTTTCAGCTCAAAAAAGTGATTCTGTTGTCTTGGTTGCCGGGGAGCCTCGCATTGTAGTTAAGAATAATGAGGGTAAGGGGGGAAGAAATCTTCATATGGGATTGAAAGCGATAAAAATGAAACTGATTGGTGACAATTCTGTTTTTATATCATTTGCTTCCGATGGAATGGATAATAGTAATGCAGCGGGAACGATAGTGGATAAAAATACCATAAAAAAAATAAATAAATTAGATTTAAATGTTTCAGATTACTTGGAACGCTTTGACTCCTATTCAATTTTCCAGAAATCCGGCGATTTGATTATGACGGGTTCCACCGGTTCAAATGTTTCAGACCTAATGATTCTTTTAACGAAAAAATAAAAAAATGGATCCCGTTAGAAATAACACAAATACTGAAAACGGGATATTAAAGTTGAGTATTAATAATTAAGCATAAATTTCTAACGGGATGGATAAAAAAATCACTAAAATTATAGCAGAAGAAATAAAAGATTCACGAGGGAATCCGACTATTAAAGTAACAATGTGGGCTGGCGATAAATACGGTAGTTTTGCTGTGCCGTCGGGGGCAAGTACAGGTACTCACGAAGCGCATGAATTGAGAGATGCGGATGGGAAAGGAATAAAAGGAGCCATAGAGAAAGTAAATAATATAATTGCTCCCGCCTTGGTTGGCCAGAATGTGCTGAATCAAGAAGTGATTGATGGAATCATGATTAAATTAGATGGGACTTCCAATAAAGACAATTTAGGTGGAAATGCAATTATTGGTGTAAGTATTGCTTGCGCCAAAGTGGCAGCTAAAGTTTTTAATCTGGAAACTTTTGAATACCTGAGAACGCTTGCTAAAATAAAATTTTCCAGAAAAATCCCTTATTTATATATGAATTTAATAGAAGGGGGGAAGCATACTGATAATAATCTGGCCTTTCAAGAATATCATGTTGTGCCTATTGTTAACGATGCGGACAAAGCGGTTGAAATAGGAATCAAAATACAAAATTCTCTGAAAGAAATAATTTTAGAAGAATTGGGCGTGGAATCAATTATTTTGGGAGATGAAGGAGGTTTTGCGCCAAAGATAGATGATATAAAAAAACCGTTGGAATTCTTAAAAAGAGCGATTAAAGAAAATAATTTAGAAAAAAAAGTAAAACTTGCTCTGGATGTGGCCGCTTCATCTTTTTATGAGAATGGAAAATATAAAATTGATGGTGAGTATATTTTAAAAGAAGAATTAATAAAAATTTATGGCTCTTTGATTGATGAATTCAAACTGTTTTCCATTGAGGACCCTTTTGATGAAGAAAATTTTGAAAGTTTCAGAAAATTGAAGGAAAGTAATAGAACTTTATTTGGATTGAAGAAAGGTCTTTTGGTAGTAGGAGATGATTTAACTGTCACTAATAGAAATCTTTTAGCAAAAGCGATAGAAAAAGGAAGCATCAATGCCATGATTATAAAACCAAATCAAATCGGCACACTTTCCGAAACACTTGAAACAATGAAATTGGCTAAAGAAAACGGGATTGAACTGATTATTTCTCATCGAAGCGGGGAGACAGACGATGATTTTATCGCTGATCTCGCCTACGCTTTTGGCTGTTTTGGCTTAAAATCCGGCGCTCCATTAAAACCGGAAAGGAAGGTGAAATACGATAGACTAATCAAAATTTCAAAAAATAAATTTTTTTAAATATGCTATAATAATCAAATATGATAGAAGAAAAAAAAGAAAATTTTGTGAAATGGTTTAATGAGGTGGGAATCACCGATGTTTCATCGGTTGGAGGCAAAAATGCAGCTCTGGGAGAAATGTATTCCAATCTAGTGCCTCTTGGTGTAAATGTGCCGGATGGTTTTGCTTTGACGGCGGATGCCTATCGCCATTTTTTTAAGAGAACGGGTTTAGATGAAAAAATAAAAGAAATTCTCTCCGATCTCAATACGAAAGATATTCGCAATCTTCAAATTCGCGGGAAGAAAGTTCGGGGAGAAATTTTAAAATCAATTTTACCGCAAGACCTTCAGGATGCAATTGCCAAAGCGTATGAAGAATTGGAAAAAAAGTATGGAAAGGGAAGAGATGTGGCGGTTCGTTCATCGGCAACCGCTGAGGACCTTCCGGGCGCTTCATTCGCTGGACAGCAAGAAACTTATTTGAATATACATGGCATTGAAAATGTGCTTATTGCGACCAAGAAATGTATCGCTTCACTTTTTACCGATAGGGCAATTTCGTATCGGGCAGATAAAGGATTTTCGCATTTTGATACCGCTCTTTCGGTCGGGATTCAATGTATGGTTCGTTCCGACCTTTCTTCTTCGGGGGTGGCATTTACCATTGATACAGAAACGGGTTTTGATAAAGTTGTGGTTATAAACGGTGTTTACGGCTTAGGTGAATTTATTGTGCAGGGCGAAGTTATTCCCGATGAATTTATAATTTTCAAGCCTTCTTTAGAAAACAATAAAAGCCCTATTATTGGCAAAAACATCGGCAAGAAAAACATAAAACTCATTTACGCGAAAGATGGTACTAAAAAGCAAAGTGTTTCTTTGCAAGACCAGCAAAAATTCTGTTTGACGGATGAAGAAGCCATAAAACTAGCCAAGTGGTGCTATGAAATAGAAAAATATTTTTCAAAAAAGCATAATCGCTATCAGCCGATGGATATTGAGTGGGCGAAAGATGGCAAAACAGGTGAGCTTTTTATCGTGCAGGCGCGTCCCGAAACGGTTATTTCCGGAGAGGACAAAAATGTATTGAAAGAATATCAATTGGAGAAAAAAAGCAAAGTATTGGTAAGTGGTATTGCAGTCGGTTCAAAAATTGGCAATGGAGGGGTTCGTATTTTACGCAGCGCAAAAAATATTAATCAATTTAAAAAAGGTGAAGTGCTGGTGACAGAAATTACCGACCCGGATTGGGAACCGATTATGAAAATTGCGTCGGCTATAGTGACGGACAAAGGCGGGCGTACTTCTCATGCCGCTATTGTTTCGCGCGAACTCGGTATTCCTTGCATTGTGGGATCAAATAATGCAACAAAAATATTAAAAAACGGTCAAGGGGTAACCGTAGATTCCTCCGGGCAAGTCGGCAATGTCTATGATGGTATCATTCCATTTAAAATAATAGAACATCGCTTGGATAAAATACCCAAAGTAAAAACAAAAATTATGGTCAATATCGGTTCTCCGGATGAAGCTTTTAAAAATCATTCTTTGCCGGCGCAAGGAGTGGGACTGGGAAGACTGGAATTTATTATTGCCTCGCATATTCGCCTTCATCCGAATGCTCTAATTGACTATGAAAAATTAAAAAAAGGAAAGAAAACTTCTTATATCCAAAAACTGCTTAAAGAAATTGATAATTTAACGCCTCTCTATAAAAATAAAGAAGATTATTATGTTGATAACCTTGCTTTAGGAATAGCGAAAATTGCCGCTACTTTTTATCCGCACGAGGTTATTATTCGTTTTTCCGATTTTAAAACCAATGAATATCGCACACTTATCGGGGGAGAATTATACGAACCCCATGAAGAAAATCCAATGCTGGGCTGGCGAGGCGCTTCTCGTTATTATGACCCGAAATTCAAAGTAGCTTTCGGCTTGGAATGCAAAGCATTAAAACGAGTGCGAGAAGAAATGGGTTTTACCAATGTGGTTCCTATGATTCCGTTTTGCAGGACGCCCGAAGAGGCAAAACAGGTGATAGAAGTAATGATAGAGCATGGATTAGACCGAACCAAAGATAAAAATTTAAAAGTTTACGTAATGTGCGAAATTCCTTCGAATATTATTCTAGGTGATGAATTTCTTGAAATTTTTGACGGTATGTCTATAGGTTCCAATGACTTAACCCAGCTTACTTTAGGATTGGACCGCGATTCCGGAATAGTTACTCACATTGCGAATGAAAATAATCCGGCAGTTAAAAAAGTTATAGCTGAAATTATTCATAAATGCAGAGAGAAAGGGAAATATATCGGCATTTGCGGACAGGCTCCATCAGACTATCCGGAATTTGCGCAGTTTCTTGTAGATGAAGGGATAGAAAGTATGTCGCTTAATCCGGATACGGTTATTAAAATTATAATGGCGCTTGGGAAAAATCAATGAGTACGCTTATAATATCTCAAACAATTTTCTATATAGTATCGTCACTTGTAATAATAGTCGTTGGTGTGTTGTTGGTGATTTTAATATATTATCTAATATGTATTTTGAGAAATACTCGTAATATTTCTGACGATATCAGTCAGACTTATCATAAAATGAAAAGGAATGTAAAAAAGATTATTAGTTCATTTAGTAATAAAAAATAAAATATATGGCAAAGAAAAAGAGTTCAAAGTTTTTAAGCGGGGCATTAATAGGAGCAGCTTTAGGAGTAGCGGCAGGGATTTTTGCCGAATCGGAAACAGGGAAGGAAGTAAGGAGAGAAATGAAAAATAAAATGGCAGAGTTTTATAAAACAGTTGCTCCGAAGCTGAAAAATGCCAAAAAAATGGGAGAAAAGGAATATAAAATATTCATTAATAAAGCTCTGGCTGATTATAAAAAGAATAAAAAATTTGACGCAGAAGATTTTAAAAAATTAGCCAAGGAAGCGCACGCTTCCTGGAAACACTTAAAGAAACATCTTTAAAAATAATTTGTAATAAAAAAGCCTCGTCATTATAACGAGGCTGTGTTTTTTCTCCTTTTATCGATACTGGTTAATAAGGTTGTGAAGTTTTTCTGTCTCACGGTGGGCCGCCTCTGCAAAATCTCTTCCCTTTGAAGCGAAAATAATACCGCGGGATGAATTAATAATCATGCCTTGCCCGCGACTATCTTTACCTGCGACAACGGTTTGTTGCACATCACCGCCTTGTGCGCCGATGCCTGGAATTAGAATTGGCATATCGCCGACGAGAGTACGAATTTCATTGAGTTCTTTAGGCCATGTTGCACCGACTACAAGCGCGCAATTATCATTTTTATTCCATTCACTTACGACACGACGGGCAACATAGCGATAAAGTGGTTCACCGCTTATACGCAAATCCTGAAATTCATCAGCGCCTGGATTGGAAGTACGACAAAGAACAATAATTCCTTTGTTCTTACAGTCCAAAAACGGTTGCAATGCTTCCCGCCCCAAGTATGGATTGACAGTAATTGCATCTACTTGTAAAAAATCAAATGCCATCTGTACATAACCGTTATTGGTGTTTCCTATATCCGCACGCTTTGCGTCAAGAATGACCGGAATATCCGGTGCAATCTCGTGGATATCAACAACGGTTCGATGTAAAGCCGCTATGCCCTCAGTACCGTGCCCTTCGTAAAAAGCTATGTTCGGTTTATAAGCGCATACAAGATCTTTTGTCGCTTCCACGATTAATCGATTAAATGCAGTAATCCTATTACCGCCAATATTGCGTTGTAAACACATGGGAATCTTACTGATTTCACTGTCCAGCCCGACACAGACAAATTTGTCTTGAGCCCATTTGGCCTCCAACATTTCTTTGAAATTCCTGTCACCCATATCGTTTTTCTCCTTATTATTGGTTTTAAATGTACAATTAACAAAGTTAATCTTTGTTTTCTGGATAATAGATTACAACAAAATAGATAAAAAAGCAAGAGCTAGATTATGTTTTCTATATATAATAAAAATATGATAAAGTTATGATATTGCGGGATTAGTTTAGTGGCAGAATAAGTCCTTCCCAAGGATTAGACGGGGTTTCGATTACCCCATCCCGCACGTTTTGTGTCGCTTGATGGGTATGATATAATATAAGTAATTAATAATTAATCCTTTTTAAAACATTATGAAAAATGTAACGATTTATTCAACCCCGTCCTGTCATTTTTGCCAAATGGCAAAAGATTTTTTTAAAGCGAACAAAGTGGTTTATACGGAATACAATGTAGCCAGCGACCTTGAAAAAAGAAAAGAGATGGTAGAAAAAAGCGGACAAATGGGTGTGCCTGTTATTATAATAGGGGATGAACTTATCGTAGGATTTGATAAGCCTGTAATAGTAAAAGCGCTTGGGCTTGTTTAAGGTGTCCTCGGCAGGAATCGAACCTGCAATTACTCTTTAGGACAGAGTCGTTATATCCATTTAACTACGAAGACTTATCGGTAAACCTATATAATCTAACACAAAAAATACAAATTTAAAAATTGGCTTTTAGAAAAAGCTATGCTAAAATATGGCTTATGGATCCAGAATCTAAGCAATTGCTTCAAAATACACTGGCGCTTGCCGAAGAAAATAACAAAATGCTTCACAAGATTAGAGGTGTTCAAAGAAGAGGAGTTGTTTACCAAGTACTTAAATATCTTTTAATACTGGGAATTGCCTTTGGGGCTTTTTATTATGTGGAGCCCTATTTAAATAAAATAATGGATATGTATAATTCTGTTACCGGAATACAAAAAGAAATAAACAACAGTCCGCTTCAAGATTTATTGAAAAATTTATAAAACAAATGCTTGGGTAGCTCAGTTAGTAGAGCATTCCCCTGAAGAGGGAAGGGTCGGCAGTGCAATCCTGCCCCCAAGCACAATTTTCTAAATAGATTTAACTTTAATACTATTTCTTTTTTCCTTATCTACTTTTTGTATTTTGATGGTCAATAAACCATGCCTTTCTGTGGCTTCAACTTCTTCCGGTTCCACTTCTTGGGGAAGAAGCACGGAGCGAGAAAATTTTCCCCAATAAAGCTCCTTGATAAAATAATTTTCTTCATCCACATTTCTATTTTCTTCTCTTTTGCCTCTGATGGTGATCATATCTCTAGCAATGGTAATTTCCAAATCCTCCGGTTTAACGCCGGCAACCATAGTTTGCAGGATAATGTCTGTCGGTGTTTGATAAACATCCACAGTCAACTCTAATTCTTCATTTTCCTCTTCCATCCAGCCATTGCCATTTTTCTTATCTCCTTTAATCTGTATATTTTTTACATTCTCGTCTTCTTCTTCGGCATGGATACTTCCCGTCAGTCTATCAAAAAAACTCCTTTTTTTATTTTGTGTATTCATAATTAATTGCTTAGACCCATTCTTCTTAATTTTTCAAAAAGTAACATAATAATAATTGTAACGACCCACAAGAAACCTAACACTCCTAAAAAATTACTTCCGCTATTCTCCATTATAAAAAAATTAAAGCTACTATGCAAGGCGATAGCCAATATAATACCCATAAAAAGATACATTCTCTTTACATATTTCCCCATATAATAAGAAAGGCCCAAGGAAATTCCTATTATACCGGATGATACGGCATGCAGAAGGGTAGATCCCAGATATCTGAGCTGTCCAGTGAGCAAACCCGCTGTAGCTTGATCTAGAGAAAACGACTTGGTTAAATACAAAGTATTTTCAAGGGCTGCGAATCCTAAGGCAGCGGTAATTAAGAAAATTGGCCAGTCTATAGGTTCATCAACTCGGTTTGTTTTATAAAGAAGAATTACTACGCCTAAATATTTTATCAATTCTTCTATGCTTGCCCAGCCAATGATTTGCCACACATTTGAAGTTACATTATTTTGGATAAATTTTTGGAGCGGGATGACAATAATAACGCAAACCATACCAATAAAAAATATTGAAGCAATCAGCCCCCTCGGTTCCGGTTTTTGGTTATCTTCTCTAAGCCAGAACCAGAGCCAAAAAAGGGCGGGGACAACTCCTGCTAAAAGCGCTAACCTAAAATTTTTGGGTCAGTAGTCATTATTTGTATTTTGGCCAAGATTCTACTATTAAAAGATTTTTATGATTAGGAAATATTGACCAGATTTCTTCGGTAACGAAAGGCATAAAGGGATGAAGAACTATCAGAAGCGTTCTTAAGTGGGTAAAAAGAAGCGCTTTGGCCGAAGAGGCATTTTGATTTTTTAATATTTTTGCTTTTGACCTTTCAATAACAATATCAGCAAAGGTGTGCCAAAAATAGTGATAAAGTTTTTCGGCGACGATAGAAAATCTGAACTCATTCATTTCTTTTGAAATTTCGGTCACTAAATTTTGCAATTCTTTATCGCTTGCCTTGTCTTCTTCGTCCAAGCTGGGCAAGGTTGATATATCAAGATCTTTTGTTTGCTCAAAAACAAATCTGGATGCGTTCCAAATCTTATTGGCAAATTTTTTATAACCGCGAATATCATTTTCATTTAATTTCAAATCATTGCCCGGAGTATTGCCGATAATCATAGCCAGACGAAGCGCGTCATTGCCGTATTTCTCAATAATATCCAATGGGTCAATGGCTTTATCCCCGAGTGATTTAGACATTTTCTTGCCATCCGCCGCGCGGACCATGCCATGCAGATAAACATTCTTAAAAGGTATTTCACCGAGCAAATATTGCGACATTAAAATCATTCGCGCAATCCAGAAAAACAAAATATCGTGGCCTGTTTCAAGTACGCTTGTCGGATGATATGTTTCTAGGTCTTTTGTTTTTTCCGGCCAGCCTAATGTTGAAAAAGTCCAAAGGCCTGAAGAAAACCAGGTATCCAATGTATCTTCATCTTGAACCCAGTCTTTTTCGGCGGGTTCTTCTATCCCGCAATATATTTCATCTTTACGGTACCAAACAGGGATTCGGTGCCCATACCAAATTTGTCTTGAAATACACCAATCGCGCAGATTTTCAATCCAATTAAAATAAACTTTCTCAAAATGACTCGGAATAATTTTTATTTTGCCTTCTCGGACCGGCTCAAGCATTAATTCCTTAAGTGATTTATTGTCACGGGAGGGAATTTTTTTATTTACATCAACAAACCATTGAAGCATTATCTGCGGTTCAATCATACCTCCGGATCGTTCGGCTGTGGCTACTCGATTTACATAATTTTCATCAATAGAGACAAGCAATCCTTTTGTTTTTAATTTTTCCACGATTTTTTCACGCGCTTCGCTAATCTTCATTCCGGCAAATTCACCAGCGATAGGAAGCAACCTTCCGTATTTATCAATAATTTGTTCCTTTTCCAATTTATATTTTTCTGCTAAAGCAAAGTCTTCATGCGAGTGCCAAGGGGTAATGGTCATCACTCCGGTTCCGAATTCCATATCAATCATTTCATCTTTTATAACCGTAGCCTCAATCGGGCCGTTTATCCATTCCAATTTTATTTTCTGCAGATGTTTCCAACCTTTATATTTCTTATCGTCTGGATGCATTACCACGTACTTATCGCCAAATTTTGTTTCAGGTCGAGCTGTGCTTATTTCAAACGGTCCGTATTTAAAAGTATAAAACTTGCTTTTTCTTTCTTCATAAACAATTTCATCATCAGATATAACTGTTTGGCCTTTTGGATCCCAATTCACCATGCGATTCCCGCGATAAATAAGGCCATCGTCATACATTCGCTTAAAAGCAGTTTTAACGGCAATATTTCTTTTTTCATCAAGCGTGAATGCTTCGCGAGACCAGTCTAAAGATGCGCCCATAATTTTTGCTTGATTCACTATAGTGTCATGAGAATCTAGCGCATATTTTTCTACCCGTTTTAAAAATTTTTCCCGCCCAATATCATTCTTCCTAATGCCTTCTTTCTCCAGTAATTTTTCAACTTTTGATTGTGTAGCTATGGCGGCATGGTCTGTACCCGGAAGCCAGAGTGTTTTAAGTCCTTTCATTCGCGCATGGCGAATCATTATATCTTCTATTACAAGCATGAGCGCATGTCCGGTATGAAGATAGCCTGTCACGTTCGGTGGAGGGAGAACTACGGAAAAAGACTCCGCATCGGGTTTGACTATTCCTTTTTCCATACACACATCAGGGCTAAAAAAACCGCTCTTTTCCCAGAGTTTGTAAATCTTGCTTTCTGTTTTTTTTGGGTCGTAGGGCTTTAACAGTCTTTCGTCCATCCTTAAATAATATCATAGAATATTGGCTATTTAAAGCGTAAATTACCTTTTGCCTTTATAACGTCTATTTTAAGAATTTTATTTTTATTTTTTTGATAATTCAAATATCCGGCTATGCCTACCATTATTGAATTATCTCCCGTTAGTTCTTTTTCCGGGAAAAAAAGTTCAATATCTTTGCCAATAGTTTTTTTCATTTGTTTTTGCAAGTGCTTATTGCAAGAAACCCCGCCGGCCACAATGATAGTTTTTACCTTGTATTTTTCTTTTGCCTTTATTGTTTTATAGACAAGAGTTTCTACTACTGCATTTTCAAATTCCAAAGCGATTTTTTCTTTGGTTTCCTCGTTCAATTTCTCGATTTTTTTAATTAAATAAAGCACGGCGGTTTTCAGTCCCGAAAAAGAAAAATCAAAATTTTTACTGTAAATCATCGGGCGGGGGAGAAAGGGAGGAAGAAAATCAATTTTTAAAGGGTCGCAATTTCTCTGCTGAAAAATTTGCTCGGTCCTCGGGCCGTCGCCCTGCGGAGTCCCTTTAAAAACTATTTTCTCCCTCCCTTTTTCTGCCAACTCTGAAATTTTTGGTCCGCCGGGATAGGGGAAACCCATCATCCTAGCTACCTTATCAAAAGCTTCTCCGGCTGCATCATCCAATGTTTCGCCGATAATTTTATATTGCATCCATTTTTTTATGAGCACAAGTTCCGTGTGTCCGCCGGAAACAAGGAGAGATAGTACCGGAAAATCCATTTTGGGGATTTTAAAGTTTCCTTTGTGTTTTCCAAATGCCGATAGGATATGTCCTTCCATATGATTCACTGGTATAAGCGGTATATTCCACTTTTTTGCCAGTTCTTTGGCGAAAACTATTCCTGTCCAAAGTGCTGGTTCTAATCCCGGTCCATAAGTTACAGCTATTAAATCCACTGGCTTTTTCTTTTTATCAAGCTTAGTCTTTTTAAGTACTTGTTCTAAAAGTATCGGTAAATTTTTTATATGTTCTCGTTTTGCAAGCATCGGATATACTCCGCCATATTCCGCATGGATTTTTATTTGCGAATTTGAGACATTATCCAAGATTTTAAAAGAAGCATTATTTACTCTTCCTTTTGCCTCCATCAAAGTTATTCCTGTGTCATCGCAGGATGTTTCAATGCTTAAGATTTTCATGTGCGCGATACAGGACTTGAACCTGTGGCCTACCCCACGTCAAGGGGTCGCTCTACCAACTGAGCTAACCGCGCATTGATTTTATGATATCATACAAATTATATTTACTACGTATTTCAGGCGTCGCTACAACTGAGCTAACCGCGCATAATTTATGTATTTAATTTCTCCAATATTTCAAGTTCTTCTCTGGTATTGGGCTGAAGCCCTTCAATAAGGTTTGCCACTGGCACTGCTTCAATTTTTTTATTTTGATTACGAGCCATTTTTATAAGGTCGGTCAAATAATATTCACCTTGCATATTTTCATTTTTTATTAAATTGATATTCTTCCAAAGCCAATCTGAATCAAAGGCATACACAGCCGGGTTAAGTTCTTTTATGAGTTTTTCTTTTTCTGTGGCGTCTTTGAATTCAATAATACCTTCCACTGATCCGTCATTTCCACGTATTATCCTACCAAAATGTCTCAAAGCAGACCTCCACTCCTCAAAGTCCGGGACAAGCACTGTGGCTATGGTTATAGTCGGCTTTTTTTCGTTGTGTTTTTTTAATAAACGCTCAATAGTTTCTTTTGAAATGAGGGGTTGGTCTGAAGATAGCACCAATACTGTTTTATGGTTCGGATGAACACTATCCTTAGCTGATGCGACAGCATGTCCGGTTCCCAATGGTTTATCTTGTACTGCATATAAATGGTCATTTCCCAACACTTCCCTCATGCGCTCTTTCATATGGCCTATTACGATAATTGGTCGGATTGATAAGTGCAAACTGGAAATGGTATCAAGAATGTGCTTTATAAGCGGTTTATTTTTGAGCATTACAAGTGCCTTCGGTTCATCAGATTTCATGCGAACCCCTTTTCCTCCGGCTAATATTATTATTTGTGTGTTTTCCATTTATAATAGATTAGCTTTTTTTAATATTTATCGCAAGATTTTTGCCTGAAATTCTATTTTCAATAAAACAGCCCCGTTGAAGGGGCTGTTTTATTTTTCTTTCTATTGAATAGGGGTTTCTGGAGTTGGTTGGGTAGGGGTTTCTGGAGTTGGTTGGGTAGGGGTTTCTGGAGTTGGTTGAACAGGGGTTTCTGGAGCTGGTGGACAAGTGCAAGGGTTATTCCCACAAACAGGGCATTTTTCTTCACTCATACATTTTAAAATTAATTAAATGATAATTGTATCAACAGACGCGCCGACTAAACACGTGTTTAGTATACTTTTATAGTATAAACCTAATAAGCAAAGAAAGCTAGGGGAAGTAAAATAATCTAGAAAAGATTCAACCCTTATTGTTTTAAAATGGTATAATATAAATAATTATGTTTTCAGAAAATAAATTAGAATTTAAAAATAAAAAAGAAGCCGAAAATCCCTCCAAAAACTACATTCAAACATGTTTATTGGATGAGAACTGGGAAAATGGCGCAAGTGCAAAAGCTATTAAAGAAATTGTAAAAGAAGGACAACAAGTTACCTTTGTTAGCCGTAAAGGAGATGAAGACGGGATTATTAGCAATATAAACGAAAGGTCAAAGTATTCATTTAATTTTTATGATTGCATTGGCATTGTGGCATGTGGCGAATCACGATTAAGTGGCAAACCCAATTCCTTCCTTGCCCATCTTTCCGGTACGGAATATTTCAAGGAAAGGAATACAAGTATTTATGATCCCGAAAGAATCTTAAAAGAACTTCAAAGACGCACTTCTAGACTTATAGAATCCTCAAAAGAAAAAACAACAGATATTGTAATATTTGGCGGGTTCGTTGATAAAAAAGATAGAGATAGGGGAGTTTTTGGCACGTTGCGCGCATATAAAAACACTATAAATTTTCTTCGAGAATCCTTTTCTGAATTTAAGGGATTGGACCCAATTATTCTTATGGGACCAAGAGATCATTTAATTTTTGACGATAGAACAGATATATATTTTGACACACTTAAGAGAAGATTATATGTTTACAGAAAGGGGATGGATGCCGAACTAAATACTCGTCTTTGGAGCTGGAAATTATCGGAGGCTGACAAACTCTTAGAAGAAATAGAAAAAGAATCTAAAGATAAAGAATAATTTCTGCGGAGATGGGAGGATTCGAACCTCCGATACCTTTCGGTATGCCGGTTTTCGAAACCGGTGCATTCAACCACTCTGCCACATCTCCATCCCTTGTAATCTAACATTTTTTGCGATTTTTTCAAAAATAATATATTATGAGATGCAATGGCCCTATCGTCTAACCAAGTTAGAATATAGCAGACATCGGCTTTTTGAAAAGCCGAAAGAGATTGCAATTTGTTGTTTTCATAAGTTTTCTTTGGCCCTATCGTCTAACGGTTAGGACATCGGCTTTTCAAGCCGGTAATTCGGGTTCGATTCCCGGTAGGGTCACACGAGCTAAAATATTTAGCTTTTGCTAATTATTTTTGATCGCCAGTGATCTCCTTACGGAGAGAATCGAAAGCCGCAGGATTGTCGAATCCGAGGCGGGGTCGCGAAAATTTTCAGCAGAAAATTATTTGTGACCGAAAGCGTACTCGCGATTCCCGGTAGGGTCACAAGTACAAAAATAAAAACCCCGTGCATTGCGCGAGGTTTTTTAATAATTACTCCTTTGATTTTTTTCGGTAGCGTCGAAAAAAAGACATTAACCAATAAAAAAGAAAAAATGAAGTCAGCATATATTCCTCTCATTCAAGTCTTTGACAATTTCTTTTCTTTTATTAAAATTTGTTCTTCAATAAAAGTTGCCATTTTTTCAATTTCACCTTTGTCAAATTTATTAACGCAACCGGCTTCCATTTGTTGTCTTTGGAGTTCAGGATTTCCAGAAAAAGAAATACGCGTAGCCGGGAAACCATTTTCATTCATTTCTTTTGCTAAAGGCAATGTTGTTGTATAAAGATCTAATTGTCCTCCTAATATTGAACAAAAGATATCTTTGCCAACATTATTAAATGCATAGAACCCTTGACTTAGAGTAAATGCTGGTATGATATGGATTTCTTCTCCAAATTTTTCCAAATTTTTTAAACTCTTTATCACAAGATCCATGATAAAAGAGTCATTCTCAACAATAAGGATATTAAATGGCATGACTTTCTCCTTTTGATATTATTGTTAACAAAATAACTAAGAATTTTTGATTTCCATAAGTATACCAGAAACAAGGAGTTTTGTCAAACACAAAGGGGAGAAATAAAAAAACTCGGACAACGCATTTTCACGCATTGCCGAGTTTTTACTTATTACCATTGAAAACTTTTGTCGTCTCCAAAAAACCAATATATCCAAAACATAAGTTTATGAGAATCTGAGATATAACCCTATTTATACCCAATCCTATTGTGAGAGTATAAAACGAAAGGGTATTCGGTACTAATATTAATATCATCATAAAGAAATATAAAAATATTTCTTTTAATGTTTCTCCATTTAGTGGTTTTTTAAAAATCCACCATTTGAATATAATGAAACTAATACTTTCTTTTATAATAAAAGCTATTGCAGAGACTTTTACTAAAAGAACTATCTCTTCTATATTTTTTGGATCCTTGGGAGCATAAAAAAGTAAAATAATATACCCCAGTAATGCTCCTGGAGACCCTCCAAGATAATACTTAATGAATTTTTTCAATAGGTCCTCCTGTTATAGTGTTTTCCAAAGCAGACGCGGAAGAAGGCCACAAACAGAAATTATTACAGCTATCATCATAACAATTTTTTGGAAAATAGTTCCAGTTTCCAAGAATATGCAATAAACCAAAAAAAATATTACAACAATTAAAACAAGAGCCAAAAGATATCTCATTATTTCCTCCATTTATGTATCTTTGAAAGATAATTATTTTAAAGAACTAAGCTGGAGTGAATATAACAAATTAAAGACAATTTGTCAAATTTATTTCGTGCTAATTGTCACGTATATATCTTCCAAGGCGCGGACGGCGTCACCGGCAGCAATATTGTTTTGGTGATATAAAACATTTGTACAATCTCCGGCGGCCCAGATGCCTGGAACCTCAGTTTTTTGATTTAGCGGATTTATTTTAATGCGTCCTCTTTCATCCAACGGAATAATATCTTTAACAAAACCGGTATTCGGAATCTGTCCTATTTCAACAAAAATGCCCGCAACTTTTAATTCAGTTTCTTTGCCGGTAATTTTATCCTTATAAATTATTCCTTCCACGAATTTATCGCCTTTTATTTCTAAAATATCTACGTTTTTTACTGCTTTCATTTTTGGATTTTTTAAAACTTTTTCAACTGTAATTTCATCCGCGCGGAATTTTTCACTGTGATGCAATAAAGTCACGGACTTACAGTAGGCGAGAAGTTGAGCAGCGCTTTCAAAAGCCGCATTGCCTCCGCCGACAACAACAACATCCATATCGGCAAAAAGGGGACCGTCGCAGGAAGCGCAGTAAGTAAGGCCCTTATGTTCAAGTTTGTCCGCATTTTTTGCCTGCAATTTTTTTCGCGCGCTGCCGGTAGTTATCAATATTGTTTCAGTTAGAAATTCTTCTCCGGTGTCAATTTTAATTTTAAATAAGCCATTTTTTCCTTCGACAAGCTCAGGACCTTCGGCTTTTAAAATTGTATCAACAAGACCCTCTTTAACTTCTAAACTTTCTCCTGCATTTGCCAGTACATGATTTTTGAGATTCTTGGCAAGGTCTGCTCCGGAAATAGAGGAGGTGCCAATCCAATTAAAAATCTGTTCGGATACGACAGATTGCCCACCCCATTCTTTAGTGATGAATAAAGTTTTAAGTCTTTTGCGGGAAGCATAAACAGCGGCTGCCGAGCCTGCCGGCCCCCCTCCGATAATTATTAAATCGTAAGTCATTCAGGCATTATAACATACCTGTCTAGTCTTAATTCTTTTTTCTTCTTAAAAAGGCTGGAACAGCGCTCCAATCTTCATTATCATCCTCTATGATTATCTCTTCTTTGACTTCCGGCTTTCTTTCTATTTTTTTATTTGAGTCATTATTATTCATATTTGAATTTTGGATAGTGTTATGTATTTCTTTTATTGCTGAAGCCTTATTTTCTTCTTTCAATATTGTTTGGTTCAAAATATTGGTTCCACTAAAAAGATTTTTACGAGGCATGTCGCCGGTGAAGCTGGAGGCTATCACGGTAACTTTTAATTCTCCCTTTTTTAATTTTTCATCTCTGATTGTGCCAAAAATTACTTTTGCTTCTTTATCTATAGATTCCGTAATTATTTTAGCCGCTTCTTGTATTTCATGAATGGTTATATCATCCCCGCCGGAAATAGCAAAGAGTACTCCTTTAGCTCCATTGATTGAAACTTCCAAAAGAGGAGAATTGATGGCCTGAAGCGCTGCTTTTGAAGCCCGGCTGTCTCCTGAGGCAAGACCTATGCCCATAAGCGCGCTTCCAGCATCTGACATAATGGCCCTAATGTCCGCAAAATCAACATTTATAATGCCCGGAGTGGTAATAAGGTCGGAAATCCCTTCTACTGCTTGACGTAATACATTGTCGCAACTGGCAAAAGCATCCTTGAAATTCGTATTCTTATCGGCTAATTGTATTAATTTGTCATTTGGAATAATAATGATAGCGTCCACCTCCTTGGCCAAATCTTCAATTCCTTTCTCGGCGATTTTCATTCGGTGATTGCCTTCAAAGAAGAAAGGTTTGGTAACTACAGCCACGGTAAGTATTCCTTGTTCCTTTGCTGCGCGAGCGACGATAGGAGCTGCGCCTGTGCCGGTGCCTCCTCCCATTCCGCAAGCGACGAAAATCATATCGGCTCCCTTCATCACATCTTGGATTTCGGATTTTGTTTCTTCTGCGGCTTTCTTTCCGATTTCCGGATTCATTCCGGCACCGAGGCCTTTGGTAAGATTTTTCCCGATATGAATTTTTTTATCAGCCAAAGAATGATGCAGATCCTGCGTATCGGTATTCATACAGATAAAAGACACGCCTTTAACTTTAGAGTTGATCATATGATTGACCGCATTCTTTCCGGATCCTCCTATTCCGATGACCATAATACGGGCAAAACTTACTATTTCGGGGTTTAATTTAGGCATATATTTTCATGTTTATTTAATAATAAAATTATTTGGTTTATATAAACCCTATAATAGCAGAAAATAAAGAGTACGCAACTCTACGGCATTAGCTGTTTAAGGTTAGATTTTATTATTCTTTTTAGGTTTTTGAAAAAATTTTGAAGTGAACCGGAGGAGTAAGAATTATTTTCATCGGAAGACATTATCAGACCAAGAGCGGTAAACCAGGAAGGGTCGCGGAGTTTGGTTTTTATATTGCCGAAAATCTCGGTTGCGCCAATCCTTGAAGGAAGTTTAAGAGCGGATTTTGAAAATTCTTCAAGCAGGGGAGTGTTGGCGGCGCCTCCGATGAATACAATACCTGCCGGCAATAATTCATTTCTTTTTATTTTCTTTAAATGATTTTCTATTGATTCAAAAATATCCAAAAGTCGAGCCTCAACGATCTCATCCAATTTTTTCTTTGAAAAATCTTCTCCCATATTTCCGAGCTTAAAACGCTCCGCGTTTTCAAGCGAAACTTTCAAACCCAGCGCAATATCATTCGTAATATCCGCTCCGCCGATGGAAAACGTATGAAGCGACACAAGAATTCCGTCCTCGTATACGGAAAGCGATGCTGTTTCAGATCCGATGTTGACCAAAGCTCCTCCTACTATTTTTTGTTTGGGGGACATTGCAATAGAGCTTCCTGCTAAAGGAGAAGCGATAATATCTATAGGTTCTATTCCGGCCAAAGTTACGACTTCCAGCAAATCTTCAAAATGCGAAAGGGAACAAGTTATGAAAAGCGCTTTAATTTCAAGTTTCGTTCCTCGCATACCCTCCGGTCGGCCCAGTATATCTTTGCCGTCAAGCTTGAAAGAAATAGGTAGTACCTTTATTACTTTTTTATTATTTAAATTTAAATTATCTTCGCTATCTTGCAGTGCTTTATTTATATCCAAATTAGTCACCTCGCCGTCCGCTTTTGAAATAATTCCTACGCCACTTGATATATCTCCACGCAGAGTTACTCCGCCGATTGCAATGAAAGCGCGTTTGATTTTTATACCGGAATTATTTTCAGCAGAAGCAATTGCATTTTTAAGCGAAAGTGCTGCTTCTAGAATATTAACAACGTATCCATGCCGAACACCTTTTGTTTCAGCTTCTCCGATGCCAATAATTTTAGGATTTTTTTCTCCTTTTAGAAATTCTCCCATTACGACTCTGGTCGTAGTGGACCCCATGTCTATTCCTATAGAAATATTTCTGATCATACTTATTCTCTGCTCTCTCCATTCTACTACTATGTTCCATTCCTTTCAAATGAAGCATTCCGTGGATAACTAAATAGCCCACCAATTGCTCAAAAGTTCTACCGAATTTCTTTAACTCTTTTCTGATTGTGCTTTTGCACAAGATGATTTCACCTTCATTTTTATCTAAAGCAAAAGAAAGTACATTAGTAGGCTTGTCTATATTTCTATATTTTTTATTTATTTCCCTGGATTTTTTTTCACTCACAAAAGCAACAGACAAAGAATATTCTTTACCCAATATATCCTGCTTTATTTTCTCAAATTCCATTTTATTTTACCTTGCCAAGCTTGCGGAGTTTTTCTATTTCTCTCCTTCTTTCCAAGTGTTTAAGAGTTCCTTTCTTTACCTTAAGCTTTGATTCCTTTCTTTTGTTAAAACGAGAACCTTTCACTTTTTGAATAATATTTGATTCCTGTATTCTGCGGGAAAAACGGCGCAATATGCTTGCGTTGTTTTCATTTCCGTTTTTATTTACTTCAATTACTGTTTTTGCCATTTAGGTAGATTATCATATAGATAATGTATAGGCAAGCTTGCTTCTGAAAATTATAAAGTAAGTCTTTCTTCGGCATACGCAATATTAGATTCGTGAACCATTGTCAGGTTCGAGTGCGAGCCGTGAGAAAGATTTATTTTATAATTTTCAGTAGACTTTTTTGCAAAAAAGGGTTAGGATTTAAATTATGAAACAGGCAGGCGATTATATAACGGAAGAAAAAAAGAAAGCTTTGGAAAAAGAATTAAAAGAATTGAAAGGCCCCAAAAGAAAAGAAATTTTGGAAAATTTGGAGTATGCAAAATCCTTGGGAGATTTGTCCGAAAATGCGGAATATCATCAAACTCGCGAAGAACAAGGAAAACTTGAAGGACGTATTCACAAAATAGAACAAATCTTGCGATCTTCTCAAGTTGTGTCCGGAGGTGGAGGCGAGGAAATAGAAATAGGATCTAAGGTTGTTGTTTTAAAAGAAGGAGAGAAAAAAGAAAGAAAATATCAAATTGTAGGCTCCGAAGAAGCCGATATGGCGCTAGGGAAAATTTCTAATAGGTCTCCGTTCGGTGAAGCGCTTTTCGGAAGAAAAAAAGGAGACAGTATTTCATTTAAAACTCCGAATGGAGAAGTTAATTATAAAATTATAGATGTGTCTTAATCGCCACTACGGCGGGATAAAATAAAATGTCTTCAATTGATGAAATTAGGGACGCTAGAGTAAAAAAACTTAAACTCTTAAAAGATAAAGGGATGAACCCGTATCCTGTTGAGTCAAAAAGGGAAATCTCCCTTAAAGACGCCGTTGATAATTTTGAAAATCTGGAAAAAAATAAAGAAATCAAATGGATTGCAGGCCGCATAATGTCTATTCGCGGGCAAGGCGCGATTGTTTTTGTGACTTTAAATGACGGTACGGAACATTTTCAAGGCTTGCTTAAAAAGGATATTCTTGGAGATGAAAAATTTGATTTTTTCAATGAGGTGATTGATATCGGAGATTTTATAGAAGTTTCAGGGAGTTTCTTTACTACCAAAAGGGGAGAGAAAACAGTAGAAGTCAAAGATTGGACCATGCTTTCCAAAAGTTTGCTTCCGTTGCCGGAAAAGTGGCACGGCTTGCAAGACACGGAAGAAAGATTTCGAAAAAGATATTTGGATATTTTAATGGACCCCGAGGTTAAAGAGCTTCTTATTAAGAAAACAAAATTTTGGGATACTGCGCGTGTCTTTATGAAAGAACACGGATTTTTAGAAGTAGAGACTCCGGCTTTGGAAATTACGACTGGTGGCGCCGAAGCTAATCCGTTTAAAACATATAATGAAGATTTCAAATTGGCTTTATATTTGCGTATTTCAGTCGGAGAACTTTGGCAAAAGCGTTTGATGGCAGCCGGGTTCCCAAAAACTTTTGAAATCGGCAAAGCTTACAGAAATGAAGGTTCGGATGCAAATCATTTACAGGAATTTACCAATTTGGAATTTTATTGGGCTTATGCGAATTACGAAGATGGAATGAAACTGGTGGAAGAACTTTATAAAAAAATAGCCCTGGATGTTTTTGGTAAAACGAAATTTGAAACACGCGGGCATAAATTTGATTTGGGAGAAAAATGGAAACGTATTGATTACAGAGAAATTATTAAAAAAGAAACGGGCATAGATGTGCTGAATACCACTTTTGAAGAAGTAAAAGAAAAATTGGAAAAATTAAAAATTGTTTATGATGGCGATACAATGGAGCGTCTGATAGACACTCTTTGGAAATATTGCCGAAAGCAAATTTCCGGACCGGTATTTTTGACCGGGCACCCGAAGCTTGTTTCTCCGCTTTCAAAATCAATGCCGAAAAATCCGGATTTAACGGAACGATTTCAAATAATTATCGCAGGCACGGAAGTAGGAAATGGATACAGCGAACTAAATGACCCGATTGATCAGCGAAAACGTTTTGAAGAACAACAAGCTTTGATTGACAGAGGAGATAAAGAAGCAATGATGCCAGATAAAGAATTTGTGGAAATGCTTGAATATGGAATGCCACCGACTTGCGGTTTCGGTTTTGGTGAAATGCTTTTCGCTTTCCTTGCCGATAAACCTATTCGCGAAACTCAATTTTTCCCGCTCATGCGTCCCAGAAATTTGGAATAAAAAAAGCCTTCTAATTTCAGAAGGCTTTTGCGCTACTTTAGGCGCCGGCTATTTTTGAAACTCTACGATCATATTGTTTTTCCCGCAATACATCGTGCAATTTCTTCCCTTGATGATTCTTCCCCCCAATAATTTTGGAGTTTTCGCTATAACATCCTGAGATGAATAGGTAAGACCAAGGAAATAAAGTATAAAGTTTTTCATGATATTTCTCCAGAAATGTGGGTAATTTATTTAAATAACCATTATTTTAATCCATATAGAGTATAGCATATTCATTCCCATTTGTCAAGCTTTTGAACATAAAAAAACACCCCGCATTCTGATATTGAAAATAAATCAGAAATAACAGCGGGGTGAAATTGATCCTTTTGACGTGATAATAAAGCAATGCCACGTCCTTTGATGTATACAAGGGACACATCAAGTAAGTAGTAAGTATTGAAAAAGAACAATTAGGTGACTAAGCAAGTAATATAACTTAGCTCTACAAAAACGTCAACCTAAGTTATCCACAGGTGGGATTTTGCGTTACGGAAAGCAGTGGTTTACAATGTATATCAAGTGGGAAAAGGTGGGAAACGAGTGGATAAATAATTTTATGCTCATCGGCGAATACATACATACCATAGACGAAAAAAATCGGGTTTCTCTGCCTGTAAAATTTCGCAAGGAACTCGGTAAAAAAATTATTATCACACCCGGACTAGACCAATGTTTGTTCATTTTCACAACGGCCGAATGGGAAAAAGTTTCTAAACGACTTTCTGATTCGGACTCCGATCTTTCTTTTCTAAAAGCCGACAAAAGAAGTTTCAACAGATTCATGTTTGGCCGAGCGGCAGAATTGGAAGTGGATACTATCGGAAGGATTTTAATTCCTGATTTTTTGAAAGAAAGAATCGGACTGAAAAATTCGGCGGCCATTATCGGGGTAGAGGACAGAGTGGAAGTTTGGAATGATAAAACATGGTTGCAATATAGGGAAGTAGTGGAAAAGCAAGCAGATCAATTAGCAGAGAATCTTGGAAACAAGAAATAAGATGGAAAGTGTACATAAGACAGTTCTTTTAAATGAAACAATAGAAGGTTTGAAATTAGAAGGTAAATCTTTGGTTTTGGATTGTACCTTTGGAGGCGGAGGACACAGTAAGGAAATTTTAAAAAAATATCCGAACATAAAGATTATCGCCTTAGACCAGGACCAAAATGTTTTTAAGAGTTTTTCGGATAAAAGAATATCTTTTAAAAATATTAATTTCAGAAATTTGGATGAAGTACTGGACGGACAGAGAGCAGACGCAATTATCTTTGACTTGGGATTGAGTTCCGACCAATTGGAGAATTCCGGACGAGGATTTTCTTTTATGAAAAGTGAGCCACTGCTTATGACCATGAAAGAAAATCCTCAGCCAGAAGATTTGACGGCAAAAGATATTGTAAATGTTTGGAGCGAAAAAAGTTTAGCAGATATTATTTACGGTTACGGAGAAGAAAGATTTTCAAGAAGAATAGCAAAGGGAATAGTGGAAGCGAGGAAAAAACAAAAAATCGAAACGACGGGGGATTTGGTAAAAGCGATAGAGAACAGCGTACCTGCAGTATATAAAAGAGGAAGGTTGCATTTTGCCACAAAAACATTTCAAGCATTACGGATAGCAGTAAATGATGAATTGGAAACATTGAAAATTGGATTAGAAAAGGGATTCAAAGTTTTGAATAAAGAAGGAAGAATGGCAGTAATTTCTTTTCATAGCTTGGAAGATAGGATCGTAAAAAAATTTTATAAGGAAAAGCAAAAAGAAAATAAAGCAATTTTAATAAATAAAAAACCAATAATAGCCAAAGAAGAAGAAAAAAAGAACAATCCTAGATCAAGAAGCGCAAAATTGAGGATTTTAGAGAAAATTATATGAGACAAGCAAGTTTAAAACTAAAAAATTATGCAAGTAATGTAAATATCATTGATAATGGTAATTTAAACAGGCGAGTTTTAAATGTCATGCTTGGGACGCTTTTTGTTATAGCGCTTTTGTATTTTTTCTTTTTGGCAAG
Organism: Minisyncoccota bacterium; assembly: GCA_041650615.1. Classification (GTDB taxonomy): domain Bacteria; phylum Patescibacteriota; class Minisyncoccia; order Phycocordibacterales; family UBA9973; genus UBA9973. Next base: position 203,847 of record JBAZKU010000001.1, on the reverse strand, counting down.
TATGGTTTTTAATATTGTAGAGCGCAAAACTTTAGAAGGATATGCTCTTACCTTATCAAACGAAGTAGGGAATTTGGAACAAGAATATCTTTCTTTGTCTCAAAAAGTTGACCTTAACCTAGCTTATTCTCTCGGTTTCAAAGAAATAAAGGCAACATTCGTAACTCGCAAAGCTCTTGGCAGTATAGATATTGCTAAAAATGAAATATAATTTTCTTTTTAGAACCAGAATTGTTTTCTTTTGCATCTCAATTTTTGCCTTAATTTTAATAAGCAAGCTTTTTTTGGTGCAAGTCGTACATAGCGATGATTATTCCGAGCAAGCGGATAGGCAGTATTCCACGCCATCATCTAATATCTTTGAACGCGGAACTATTTATTTTTCACGCAAAGACGGCCAGCTTGTTTCCGCGGCTATGCAAACCACCGGATTCAAAATAGCCATTAATCCCGCTAAAATTACTGACAAAGAATCGGTTTATCAGGAGTTGTCAAAAATAATAACCATTGACCATGATAAATTTTTAACGCAGGCGGGAAAAGAAAACGACCCTTATGAAGAAATAGCAAATCGTCTGACAAAAGAGGAAGCTGATGCGGTGTCTCTTTTAAAAATCCCCGGCCTGTCTATTTATAAAGAGAAATGGCGTTTTTATCCTGGCGGCAGTCTTGCTTCGCAATCGCTCGGTTTTGTAGCCTATAAAGGAAATGATCTCGGTGGTCGCTATGGTTTAGAAAGACAATATAATGATGAACTTTCCAGAAATAAGGATAATCCTTATATAAATTTTTTTGCTGAAGTTTTTTCTGATATAAATAAAACATTATTTAGCGATAAATCAAAAGAAGGAGATGTGGTAACGACCATTGAACCGACAGTGCAAAATTTTTTAGAAAAAACATTGGAGAATGTGAAAACAAAATATCAAGTTGATTCCGTTGGGGGAATAATTATGAATCCCACTGATGGTTCCATTTATGCGCTTAGCAGCAAGCCCGATTTTGACCTTAATAATTTTTCCCAAGTTGAAACCGTCTCTATTTTTTCCAATCCCTTTGTAGAAAATGTATATGAATTTGGATCTGTCGTAAAACCTTTGGTTATGGCAGGAGCGCTGGATGCGGGAGTAGTGACAGCGGCTACGACATATAATGACAAAGGGGAGGTTACAGTTGAAAAACATCAAATATTTAATTTTGATAAAAAGGGGAGAGGCCCGGGTACGACAATGCAGGATGTTTTAACTCAGTCCCTTAATACCGGAATGGTTTTTGTGGAACAAAAATTAGGCAAGGAAAAAGTAAGAGATTATTTACTTTCTTATGGCATTAAGGATAAGACCGGGATTGATTTACCGAACGAAACGAGCGGATTGGTTTCCAATATAATAAATAGCCCTCGCGAAATTGAATATGCCAATGCTGCTTTTGGTCAAGGTATTGCCTTAACTCCGATTGAATTGGTGCGGGCGCTGGCCTCACTTTCAAATAGTGGAAATTTGGTTGTTCCGCATATCGTCAAAGGGATAAAATATGATGATGGCACAGAGAAAGATATAGCATATAGTATGACGCCCACGAAAATATCCAAGTTAACCGCGGAAGAGATTACTCGCATGCTGGTGAACGCTATGGATAAAAATCTTGGGACCAATGGGAAGTTGGAGCACTATAGCGTGGCGGCAAAAACAGGAACCGCTCAAGTTGCAGATAGTGTAAATGGAGGTTATTATGAAGATAGGCATATTCATTCCTTTGTCGGATATTTCCCCGCTTATGATCCAGAATTCATTGTTTTTCTTTATGCAGTTAATCCCAAAGGCGTACTTTATGCGATTCAAACATGGGGAGATTATTTTTTAAATATTACCAACTTTTTGATTAATTATTACGAAATTCCGCCGGATCGGTAAAATTTAATGAGAACTGCAATCAAAAAACCTTTAGTTTATATTTTAAGAATAGAATCACGACTGGTACTTTGGAAGTATAAGCCTAAGATTATTGCTATCACGGGATCGGTCGGCAAGACTTCCACGAAAGATGCGGTTTTCGCCGTGATTTCCGGTATTTCCTATGTTCGTAAAAGTGAAAAAAGTTATAACAGTGAAATAGGATTACCTCTCACTATTTTAGGTGTTCCCAACGGATGGAATAATCCCCTTACATGGATTTCAAATATTTTAAAAGGGTTTTGGCTTTTTATTTGGCCTCATAAATATCCCAAGTGGTTGGTGCTTGAAGTAGGTATCGGAAAACCAGGCGATATGCGTTCTACTGCTTCATGGCTTAGAACTGATGCGGTTATAATTACGGCCATAGGGGAAACTCCCGTACATATTGAATTTTTTGATTCGCGCAAACATCTTGTAGAAGAAAAAAGTGGACTCATAAAAACTCTTAAAAAAGACGGACTTTTAATATTAAATAATGACGATGAGATAGTTTCTGAAATGAGGGAAAAAACAAAGAATCGCATTGTGACTTTTGGTTTTAAGGAAGGTTCCGATATAAAAGGCTCAAGCGACAGTATTTTATATAATAGAGAGGGAATACCGGAAGGTTTAACTTTTAGAATAGATGAAGAAGGAAACAGTTTGCCGGTTATTATTGAAGGAGTATTCGGCAAAAATCACATTTACGCATCTCTTGGAGCGCTTGCGCTTTCTTCCGGTTTAAAATTAAACACGTTGACAGCCATTAATAAACTTAAAAATTACAATGTTCCGCCTGGACGTATGCGCCTTTTGAAGGGAGTAAATGATTCTTTAATAATAGATGATTCTTATAATTCTTCTCCTTTTGCTTGCGAATTTGCGCTTAAAACTTTAGGAGAATTAAAAAGTTCGGGGAGAAAAATCGCTGTCTTAGGTGACATGTTGGAACTTGGTCGTCATACGGAAGAAGCTCATAAAAATATTGGCAAAATTGCAAAAGAGAATGCTGACATACTTATTACAGTTGGTCCTCGGGCAGAAAAAATAAAAGAAGGCGCAATGGAAGCAGGAATGAATAAAAAAAACCTGCCTCGCGTTGATGAGTCTTCGCGAGTCAAGGCGGGTATTTTTGAATTTTTAAATTCGCGGGAAGCAGGGGAGTTCTTGAAAACCTTTATTCAAAAAAATGATTTTATACTTATTAAAGGTTCGCAGGGTATGCGCATGGAACGGGCAGTAGAAGCTGTACTTTTTGACAAAGAAAAAAAATCAGAGCTTCTCGTTCGCCAAGATAAGGAGTGGTTGGAGAAGAAATAAAAAAGCGCAGATCTTGATGATCTGCGCCTTGAGAGCCGCGCCAAGTGAAAGGTGGGATTTTGAAGTGGGGGTTTGTTACTGAAGAAAATTTAATGAACATTAAGGACAATACTAAAGATTGTCCCAATGATTACGATAACTATTGCAGTAAACAAAGAAAGTAAAATTCTTTTTGTCCTGCTGGATAGTTCATAACCCATTACATAATTCTTTTTGGACTTTTTAAAGTTCGGGGAACTAGTTATATATTCCATTGGTGATCTCCTGTTTCTTTTGTTATCAGTATGTGTATTAATTATTCCCAAAGCCTTCTCCATTGATACTGAATTTCCGGCCAGCTTTTGTACACAATGAAGGCTCCATACAACACAAACAATATGGCCAATACAATAGTTACGTCTAGTAAGAATTTTCCTATTGTTTCCAACATAAGAAACTCCTTTCTTGGTTATTTATTATTTTTTTATCAAAAGGACAATTTTATACTATAAGTATACACCTTTTGACGAAAATGTCAAGTATTTAGGGGCTATTAAAACATTGAGATTGGAGCCTGATTTTTAATCAAATAAAGGGGTTTAAGACAATAATTGTTCGAGAAGTGGAAAATTCTTGTATGGTTGATTGAATTTTTCTGACCCCATATGACCTTCTTTGTTTATTATAAGTTTTCCTCCCAAGTGTTCCTGCATGTATTTCCCTTCATTGTCATTACATCCCCATGGATCGTTTTCTGAATTTATAAAAACAATATCTTGAACATTGTTTTTAATTTTTTCCCAATCATAAGTTTTCTGCAATATTGGTTCTGCATCTTTCTCTAATTTTTTTAAAGAATTATCTTCCATTTTTCTAAGCAGTCTTGCAAAACCTGCAACTAAAATTGCTTTATTAATTTTTACATTTATCTTTTCTAAAATACTCAAAATTAATGGGCAACCAGAAGAGTGGCCAATGATTATAGTTTCGTTATTAAAAGTTGCATTGTTTAAAATAAAAGGTAGTTGATTTTTTAAATCAGGTGCTTCCGGAAATGGAAGTTGAGGAGCCCAAACGCTATAACCCTTTTCTTCTAAAAATTTTTTAATAGAAGGTAGCCAAAAAGAATTTGGGGTAGAAGAACTTCCATGTAAAAGTATGGCGTTTTTCATGTTTAAATTATAACAAAAATTGATATGCTTCGCATTCTAAGTTTATGTGGTCACAAATCACTAAGTATTTTATTTCTGATTCGGCAAGCTCACCATCATAAAATACGTAAGTGTTCGCGACCCCGGCTCGGCAATTTTTGTACTCAAAAATTATGCCTGTGCCTTCACAAATCGCCCGCAAATAAAGCAGTTTATTTGCTTTGCGCGTTTTGTGACCCTACAGAGAATCGGACTCTGATTTTATCCTTGAGAAGGATACGTCCTAGCCGTTAGACGATAGGGCCATGTGGAAAATATAACATTTTTGGATAAAAAATGAAAAAACGCATCACCGATTTTATGGAATGCGTTTTTCTTTAAAATAAAATTGATTTTTAAAACGTTCCTAGATTCTCTTCCTTTTTCCATTTTTCGCTGCTTTTTCTGCCAATTTCTGCGTTCGTCTTTCTTTTCTGTGTTGTTCCATTTTTCGTTTTTTATTTCGGAGATTAACAGGGATACACATAGTGGACCTCGTATAATTAATGGTAAAAAAGTGAATTAGTTGATTTTAAAATATATGTATTTATCAAGAAGAAGATGTTTATGAATTATTAACTTTATTTCTATTAGCAAGCCGATGTAATGATTTATTAGGCTTATTTTTCTTTCGTAGTCGTTGTTTGTTTTCACGAGAACGTTCAAGATTTGATTTATAACTTTTTCCATTTACATTCATAAAGAACTCCTTTTATGAAAAAGATACAATAACAAAGAATAGTGAATTCGTCAATATTATATACCATTATGTATGTTTGTCAACTAAACTGTGGAAAACCCCCACAACTTACTCACTAAAGTAAGTGTGGGGGTAAACTCTTTTAATCTTCTAGTTTTGGTTTTTCCAGAGAAAGAGTAGAAAGTTCCGGCGAAGTACCGGCTATACGAAGCACATCCTTGTCTATCTTTTTTAATTCTTTACCTGAAGTATCATAATGACTTACAACAGTTCTTAATGCATTACCAAGTTTCAAATAATATTCATCAAAAGATTTTAAATGTTTCCCCAGGTCTTCCACTTTTTTTATTATTTCTTTGGCTGACTCTTCTATTTTTAAAGCCTTCAATCCTTGAAGAACAGTTTGCAAATAGGCAAGAAAAGAAGTGGGACTCGTAATGATAACTTTATATTTTCCGGCAGCGCGTTGAATCAGATTTTCATTTTCTTCCAGCACCCCGACTTTATTGGTCAGAAGGTCGTAATAAATAGCTTCATGCGGAATGAACATAAAAGCAAAATCAGTGGTGCCTTTGGAAGGCTGGATATATTTTGCTGTTTCCACAATTCTGTTTTTTAAATCATTTACAAAAATCGTTTCCAATTTTTTCTTTTCCGCCTCGTTGTTTTCTTCTGCCATTTTATTGTAATTTTCCAGTGAAAATTTGGAATCAATCGGGATAATTTTATCTTTCACAAACACTACGGCGTCCACAATTGTCTTGTCTGGAAATTCATATTGCATTTGATAGCTTCCAGGCGGAAGGACATTTTTCAAAACTGTTTCCAGATAGTATTCGCCTAATATTCCGCGCTGTTTAGGATTTTTTAAAATATTTTCCAAACTTTGCAATTGGTCGGCAAAGGAAATAACTTGTTTATTAGTCTCATCCAATCTGGTAAGTCTTTCCGTCACATCTCTTATTATTTTATTTGATTCAGAAGAATGAAATTGCAAGCTTTCCCGTACTTGTTTGTGAGATTCTCCAAGCTTACTATCCACGGTTCTGGATAATTCATTTAACTGCTGGAGAATAAGCTGAAGTCCGGTATCATTTTCGGGTTTTCTTTCTTTCTTACTCAGTAAAAAATAGGCAACAATACCTCCAACTAAAACTATAATTACAATTAATAAAATTAAAGTTGCTTCCATATTATTTATTTAAGTAATGTTTTAATGTATAAATCCAATCCTCATCTATTTGATCGCTTTCCAATTTTTGAGCCAAGAGCCATTCTAGATATCCACGGTCAACTCTCATTATTTCTTCTATTTGCCGGCCGTTATATTTACCGAATTTAATGGATTTAAAAATTGAAGGATGGGAAGAAATCTCTATCATTTTTTGCACCGCTTCTTCTTCACTTATTTTTTCTTGCTCAATCAGTTTTTTCTTTAACCTTTCATATAATTTTTCTAAAACTAAAACGTCTCCCAGGGCATCATGGGCGGTAGCATCTATTTCAATATCCAAAAGATATCGTAAGTATTGCAAATTATATTTTTCTATTTTTTCCTCAGGGTCCAAATATCTGGCCAATCTTAGGGTGCAAATAAAATTAACAGGAATAATGCCTTCTTTTTTTATAATCATTAAATCAAAAAGTGCATTATGTGCGACGATAACAGAATTTTTATCTTCAAAAAGTTCTTTGATTTTTGAAAAATCACCGCTTTCTTTGAAAACAGGTTTGTCCTCCAACATTTTATTTGTTATATGGTGTATAGCTGAAGTTTCCGGAGGGACTTTGATTGAAGGTTTATAAAGGCTAACGAAATTTTCATTGCCCGTTTTATAAGCAATTTGGCACAAAAAATCTTTTTCCGTATTGCCCGTAGTTTCCGTATCAAAAAATATGATCTTTTTTTCTACAATCATATTGGTTATTTTATCATATTTTGTTATAATGGAACAATGCTTTTACATGAACGAATAAAAAATAGTATAAAAGAGGCGATGTTGGCAAAAAATATTGTTTTACTTGAAACTTTGCGGTCTATGGTTTCCGGTTTTACCAACGAACTTGTTTCAAAAAACCGCAAACCAAATGAATTACTTTCTGACGAAGAAACGCTTGTGGTAATAAATCGTCTTGCCAAACAAAGAAAAGATTCTATAGAACAGTTTAAAAAGGGCAATCGGGAAGATTTAGTGAGAGAAGAAGAAGCACAATTGGTAATATTGGAAACTTATTTGCCTAAATTGATGGAAAAAGACGAAATAGAGAAAATAGCGAAAAGCAAAAAAGCAGAATTAGGTATTAATGACACCGCAAAAAAGGGTGCGTTAATGCAGGCATTGATGAAAGAGTTAAAAGGTAAGGCAGATGGAGGAATGGTGAAAGAGGTAGTTGACAGCCTCTTCTAATATATTATGCACACGGTACAAGTTCTAAATCAGTTAGTGGGAGAGCATCAAGTATTGGCGTATTTGATAATTTTTATAGGACTTATTTTTGAAGGAGAAATAATTGTTATTACTGCGGGTGTCTTGTCTCACTTAGGAATTCTCGATTTTTGGTTATCATTTTCTTTTATTTTAGCCGGAGGAGCGGTAAAAACTTTCTTTGGGTATTATCTAGGAGTATTTCTTTATAAAAAATATAATCAATGTAATTTTTTGAAATATCTTGAAAAAAGAGTACTTTATTTTGTGCCCAGGTTCAAGCAAAAGCCATTTTGGTCTATTTTTATTTCAAAATTTATAATGTCGGTAAATTATTGGGTTATCGTATTTTCTGGGTATCTTAAAATTAATTTAAGAACTTTTTTAAAAGCGGAATTATTTTCTACCATTATCTGGGCGCCTCTGCTTTTGTGTTTAGGATATTTCTTCAGCCAAACCGCTCTTTCTTTCAGTAAAGAGATAGGCAAGTTTTCTATGGCTATATTTGCTTTTCTTGTGATCTTTTTACTTTTTGATAAATTGGTTGCTTTTTCTTATAGAATTTTTGAATATTTTAAAAATGGTTTTATAGATAACAATAATAATGGAAACAAACAGTAAAAAATTAATTACACATAATGGTTCTTTCCACGCAGATGATATTTTTGCCGCAGCTGCGCTTTCTTTAATGTTAGAAAAAAAAGGTGAAAGTCTTGAAATAATCCGCACGCGCGATGAAGAAATAATAAAGAATGGCGATTATGTTTTTGATGTGGGCGGAATTTATGATGAAAAAACAAATAGATTTGACCATCATCAAATAGGTTTCAAAGAGAAAGGGGAAATCGGAATCCTATATTCATCTTTTGGCTTAGTTTGGAAGAAGTTCGGTGAAGAATTAACTGGATCAAAAAAAGCGGCAAAGTTAATAGATACACGGCTTGTTGCTCCTGTGGATGCTTTTGATAACGGTTTTGATTTAGTGGAAAATAAATATAATATTTCTCCTTATTTTATCCAACACTTTTTTTTAGCCATGCGTCCGACTTGGCGCGAAACTGACTTAAGTAAAGATGAAATGTTTTTAAAATGTGTAAATTTCGCCAAGGAAATTTTGTCGAGAGAGATTATCCAAGCTAAAGATTCTATTTTGGCGGAAGAAAAAGTAATATCAATTTACCAAAATACGAAAGATAAAAGAATCATTATTTTAGACGAAGATTATCCTTACGAGAATATGCTAAATAATTTTCCTGAGCCCTTTTTTATAATTTATCCGAGAACCACTAATACTTGGGGGATAAAAGCGGTTAGAGAGGACCCGAAAACTTTTAAAAATAGAAAGAATTTACCGGAATCTTGGGCGGGGTTGCGAGATGAAGAGTTGCAAAAAATCACGGGTGTTTCTGATGCAGTATTTTGCCACAGAGGGCTTTTTATGGCTGTGGCAAAAACCAAAGAAGGAGCTATTAAATTAGCAGAATTAGCACTTTCGGTGTAAAATTAAGAAAATCAAAAATTTTTGAGCCTTCGCCCTCGGAGTCCATGAGGACAGGGAACCCACGACTCTTAAAATTTTTATTTTCTTAATTTTACATGGCCTTCATAGATGAAATAAAAATATACGCAGAAGCGGGTCGCGGTGGCGACGGAGTAGTTCGCTGGCGACAAGAAAAATTTGTGCCCAAAGGCGGACCGGCAGGAGGCGACGGTGGACGTGGCGGAGATTTTTATGCGCAAGCTGTCCGCGATGTGCATATACTTTCAAAATACAAAGCCAAAAAAAGTTTTAGCGCCGGACGAGGAGAAGATGGAGGTAAAAAAAGTTTACACGGCAAAAAAGGGAATGACTTTTTTTTAGAATTGCCGATAGGATCCATTATCACTAACCTGGAAACGGATGAGCAATGGCAATTACTGGAAGAAGGGCAAAAAGTTTTGCTTTTGAAAGGCGGATATGGGGGGTTTGGCAATGAACATTTTAAAAGTTCTACCAATACGACTCCAAAAGAATGGCGGCCGGGAATGGAAGGAGAACATGGAAATTTTCATATAGAGTTGGAACTTTTTGCGGATATTGGATTAGTTGGATTGCCCAATGCCGGTAAATCTTCATTGCTCAATGTCATAACAAACGCTGAGGCAAAAATAGGAGATTATGAATTTACTACGCTTGACCCGAATTTGGGCGATTTTTACGGATACACGATTGCCGATATCCCAGGGTTGATAGAAGGAGCAAATACGGGAAAGGGACTTGGTGTTAAATTTTTACGACATATAAAACGAACTAAAATGATTGCGCATCTGATATCGTTTGACCCCGAAGGAAAGCAAGCTTCCTACGGGGCGGGAAATTTATCTATGATGATGAAAAATTATAAGGTTGTAAGAAAGGAATTGGAAAAATATGACAAGAATTTAGATTTGGGAGAAGAAGGCCTATCCCAAAAAGATGAAATTATTATTCTTACAAAATCTGACATGGTAGAAAATGAAAAAATCATAGACAAAAAGAAAAAAGAATTTGAGAAGATTCCTGCCTGCGCAGGCAGGCCCAAAAAAGTTTTTGCGCTTTCTTTATATGACGATAAATCGGTAAAAACTCTCAAAGATGAATTAGTGAAAATTTTAAAGAAAAAGGTATAATTTGTTATATGAGTAAGTATTACCCAACAATTGGTTTGGAAGTACATGCGGAGTTGAAAACGCAGACGAAAATGTTTTGTGATTGTAAGAATGACCCAGACGAAGAAAAACCGAATGTAAATATTTGTCCTGTTTGTATGGCTCACCCAGGGGCTTTGCCGGTAATCAATAAAAAAGCGATAGAAAATGTCATAAAAGTTGGATTGGCTATTGGTGGAAAAATTGCGGATTTTACCGAATTTGATCGCAAAAATTATTTTTACCCTGACATCCCAAAAGGCTTTCAGATTTCACAATATAAATATCCGATAGTTTTCGGCGGAAAATTGGCTGATTTTGACATTACTCGTATTCATTTAGAAGAAGACACAGCTAATAATAAACATATAGATTTCCCACATGTCAGACATGTGGAAACTCACATGTCTGACATGTGGGAAAATGGTTATTCTCTTGTTGATTTTAATCGTGCAGGTGTGCCATTAATGGAACTTGTTACTGAGCCTCATAGTTTTGATGATGCAGAAAGCGCCGCTAAAACCACATCCGATTTTGCCAAAGAATTACAGCTTATCCTTTGGTATCTAGAAGTGTCCGAAGCGAATATGGAAAAAGGCGAGATGAGAGTGGAAGCAAACATTTCAGTTTCGGAAGATAAAAATAAATTGGGTACGAAGGTAGAAGTGAAAAATTTAAATTCGTTTAAGAGTGTTGAAAAAGCGATTAAATTTGAATTGGATAGAATGGTAAAACTTTTGGAGGATGGAAAAGAAAACGAAATAGTGCAGGAAACCAGGGGATGGGACGATGGGAAGCAAAAAACATTTTCTCAAAGAAAAAAAGAATCAAGTCATGATTATAGGTATTTCCCGGAACCGGATTTACCCAAAATGTATTTACACGAAGCTTTTGATTTGAAAAAAATAAAAGAAGAATTACCGGAACTACCGGCAGAAAAACGCGCGAGATATAAAAAAGATTTTGGAATTAAAGATGAGGATATAGAAAGTTACATTAATGATAAAGAATTGGGTCAATGGTTTGAAGAAGTATCTGAAATTTTAAAAGAACAAGAGAAAGTAAAACTTGCTTCTAATTACATTACTTCTGATTACTTAGGTCTTAAAAAGAATAATTCAGACGTCCAACGTCCGAATGCTGAAAACTTTGCCGAACTGATAAATCTTGCTGCCGAGGGTAAAATTTCATCTCGAGTAACGAAAGATATTTTAGCGATAATTGTATTAAAAAATGAGTCTCCACTCAAAATTGCTACAGAAAAAGGTTTATTGCAGAAAAACGATGAAAGTGTAATTAAAGCTGTCGTGGAGAAAGTAATTTCAGAAAACTCTGAAGTTGTTGCCGTATATAAAGCTGGCAAAGAAAATGCTATAATGTCTCTAGTTGGAAAAGTTATAAAAGAAAGCAAGGGTAGCGCGAATCCGCAAATTGTTATTGAAACACTGAAAAAATTGCTAAAATAATATAGATGAAAACATTACGCGAATATATAAAAGAAGCGGAAGAAAAAAAAGTAGCCATTGGGCATTTTAATATTTCAAATTTGGAAGCCTTACATGGTATTTATAATGCAGCCAAGAAGCTGAATGTCCCTGTGATAATCGGTCTTTCAGAAGGCGAAGAATCTTTTGTTGGCAAAGAAGAGGCGATTGCCCTTATTAAAACAATTCGTCAAAAAGATAATTTCCCAATATTTTTGAACGCTGATCATCATTACAGTTTTAATTCAGTAAAAGAAGTTATTGATATAGGTTATGATGCAGTAATTATTGATGCTGTTAAATTACCACTTAAAGAAAACATTATATTAACAAAAAAATGTGTGGATTACGCGAAAGAAGTTTCAAAAAATAGTGGAAAAGATGTTTTGATAGAAGCAGAACTTGGTTTTATTGGAACTTCTTCAAAATTATTAGATATAGTCCCTGAAGGAGTTGGAGAAGCAACAATGACTAAACCAGAAGATGCAAAATATTTTATAGAAAAAACAGGAATTGATTTACTTGCACCTTCTGTAGGAAATATTCATGGAATGGTTAAAGGAGGAAATCCAAAACTTAACATTGAAAAAATAAAACAAATTCGTCGGGCTTGTGGTGTGCCACTTGTTTTACACGGAGGTTCAGGGATTTCTGATGGGGATTTTAAGGAAGCAATTAATGCTGGAATCTCTATAATTCATATTAATACGGAAATTCGTGTTGCCTATAGAGAGGCCCTGGAAAAATTTTTAAAAGATAATCCGAAAGAAACTACGCCTTATAAAATATTACAGCCTGCTGTAGAAGCAATAGAAAAAGTCGTAGAATCGCGGCTGAAACTTTTTAATAATTTTAAATAAAAAATGTTTACACAGATTCTTAATATGGTTAAAAATTTATTGCGTTACGTTCAAATTTTTTTTGACTAAAAAAGTTTTTTAAATTTGCAATTTTTTAATTTTTAAGTATACTGTCTTTATGTTTGTAATCAAGGCTAAAAAGAGAAATGAAGGTATTAATTTGGATACTTTAAGGAAAACAGGGGAAATCCCTGCTGTTTTTTATGGAACAGGCAAGACTGCTACTTCTATTTCCATATCAATTGTTGATTTTAAAAAAATCTGGCGGGAAGCTGGAGAATCTTCCACTATAAAAATAGCTATAGGTGATAATAATGTTGACCCCGTTAGAGATCGCGAGGGCTCGCAGCGACCCTCTATCTCTAACGGGGTTGACGCGCTTATTCACGAAGTGCAGGTGCATCCGGTAACGGAAGAACCGATACATGTGGATTTTCTGGTTGTGGATATGAATAAGAAGATAAAAGTTAAAGTTCCGCTTGAATTTATCGGCATTTCCAATGCTGTAAAAAATGGATTAGGGAATCTTGTTAAGGTTCTTCATGAAGTGGAAGTTGAAGCATTGCCAAAAGATCTTCCGCATAGTCTGGAAGTTGACATATCCAAACTTGAAACAGTAGAAAACCAGATTTTTATTTCCGATATAAAATTACCAGCCGGAGTTATTGTTATTGCGAATGAGCATGATGTTGTAGCTTCCATAGTTCTTCAAGTAGAAGAAAAAGAAGAAGTTGTAGCACCTCCGGATTTGTCTGAAATTGAAGTTGAAAAGAAAGGCAAGAAAGAGGAAGAAGGAGGAGAAGTTGAAGTTGCCACGGAAGCGACTGAAGAAAAAGGAGAAGAAAAATAAAATATGCTACAATAAAGACTATGGTTAAGAAAATTGCCATAGTTTTTGTTTCTATTTCTTTTATGTTGGTTTTTGTGGCGTACAAAACAGACGCTGCTTTTGACTGTCTTACTTTAAATACTTCTTCTAGTTCTGCAGATAAGGCATATTGTCAGAACCAACTTGATCAATTAGAAGCAGAATATGCGGATTTATTGGAAAAACAGGCAATCCAACAAAAACAAACCGGGACCTTAAAAGGTGATGTTGATTACTTAAATAGCCAAATTAATACTTTAAAAACAAAAATAAAAACCAGAACGTTGGTGATTGCTCAGTTAAAGGTGGATATTAATGATAAAGTAAAAGCGATTGAGTCGCTTTCTAAAAAAATTGACAGAGAATATGAATCATTAGCTCAACTTATTAGGAATACAAATGAATTTGATAATCAAAATTTAGTAAATTTAATTCTTTCCGATAATAGTATTTCCGATTTTTACAGTGATTTGGAATCTTATAATTCTATTCAACAAGCTATAAAAACTTCTGTTGACCTTATTAATGGAGTAAAAGTGCAGACTGAAGTTGCTAAAACCGATTTAGAAAAAAAACAAGATGCGGAAACAGACGCTAAAGCAGAACTGGAAAATGCTCAAAAAAAAGTTGCGCAAACTGAAGCTACAACCAAAGAGCTTTTAGCTATTTCCAAAGACAAAGAAGCCGCTTATCAAAAATTGGCGGCTGAAAAAAAAGCAAAAGCAAATAGTATTCGTAGCGCTTTATTTCCTTTAGCGGGTATTTCCCAAAAAATAGAATTTGGAACAGCGCTGGAATATGCAAATGAGGCTAAAACTAAATTCGGCATTGATCCTGCATTCCTGCTCGCTATTCTTACTCAAGAAAGCAATCTTGGCGCGAATGTTGGCCAATGTTATTTAACAGATCCGAATACCGGAGCAGGAGTGGGTAAAAATACGGGGACACCTTTTACCAAAGTAATGCATCCCACTCGCGATGTGCCTATATTTTTGGATATTACCAATAGTCTGGGTTTTAATGCTTTTAAAACGGCTGTATCTTGTCCGATTACTGGAGTTGTAGGATGGGGAGGAGCAATGGGACCCGCGCAATTTATTCCTTCAACTTGGAAAATTTTTGAAAATCGTTTGAAAGAAATTTTGGGATACAATGCTAATCCATGGTCTCCTAGGGATGCTTTCATGGCCTCGGCTATGTATCTTACTGATCTAGGGGCAGTAGGTAGCAGCACCAGCGCGCAAAATAAAGCAGCTTGTAAATATTATGGTTCTGGAGGAACTTCTTGTTCTTATAGTAAAAGCGTTCAGAAATTAAAAGCTACAATCCAAGATAATATAGATTTGCTTTCAAGCTAAAATTGTGATAATCTTTTGAGGAGATGAATCCCGTTAGAGATTTCTTTGGTTAATTAGCGGGATTTATTTTATGTAAGGTTGAAATTTGTTTATTTAATAGAATTTAATTAAGAAACGGAAATCTAAAGATTTCCTATCTCTAACGGGATGAAAAAAGACATACATCCAAAATATAGTATAAATACCAAAGCTACTTGCGCCTGCGGAGCGGTTTTTGAAGTTGGTTCAACAATGCCTGAAATCAAAGTAGAAATTTGTAGTAAATGTCACCCTTTCTATACTGGCAATGAAAAGGTTATGGATACTGCCGGACGCGTAGAACGCTTTAATAAGCGCCGAGCTGCTTCTGCATCTGCTGTAAAGAAAGCTAAGAAGTAAGTAAAAATAGCGGGATTCTTGTTTATGGGGACTCTAGCAGCGCGACGGCGCGAGAGTGAGCGCTGGGCTAGTAAGCCCAGACAGCGACCCCAGAAATAAGAATCCCGCTATTTTAATAAAATTTTATGAACTTTGATCTAGATGAATTAAAAAAAAATCACAATACAAGCTATTTAGCGGGTATTTTAGAGCGCTTGAATAAAGAAGAAGTTGAAGTGCGAGAGATGCTGGCAAAAGATATTTCTTTGAAAGAAATGGTGGACGGAGAATTAAAATCTATTCAAGAACAAAGAGAAACGACGGAAAAACAAATTCAAGATATTTTAGATAAAGATATAGAGGAAGAAGAAATGGCGAATGAGATAGTGTTAGAGGTACGAGCTGGCGCCGGAGGAGATGAGGCTTCGCTTTTTGCTTGGGAACTGGCGCATATGTATGAATTATTTTCTATTATAAAAGGTTGGCAATGGAAAACAAATTATGAATCTAAAAGTGAATTGGGCGGATATAAAGAAGCCAGTTTTGAAATAAAAGGCAAAGATGTTTATAAATTGATGCGTTATGAAACAGGTGTGCATAGAGTGCAAAGAATTCCGGCGACGGAAAAAAATGGTAGAGTGCATACTTCTACTGCGTCTGTAGCTGTCCTCCCTATTCGCAAAAAAGTTTTATTTGAAATAAATCCAGCCGATATAGAAATGGAATATTCTCGTTCTGGAGGAAAAGGCGGACAGAATGTAAATAAAGTAGAAACCGCTGTTCGGCTTATTCATAAACCAACGGGACTTGATGTGCGTTCCACAAATGAAAGAAGCCAGCTTGCCAACCGCGAAAAAGCAATGATGATTTTAACCGCTAAACTTCAACAGTTAGAAGAAGAAAAAGAAGCAAAAAAATATGCTGGTACTCGCAAGGACCAAATAGGTACCGGCGACCGCTCCGAAAAAATCCGTACTTATAATTTTTCACAAGACCGGGTCACTGATCACCGCATCAAAAAATCTTGGCACAATTTGCCGAAAATAATGGAAGGGGGAATAGAAGATATAATTAACGCTCTCCAATCTGGAGAAACAGGGGATGAAGAAGAATAAAATATTTTTTGCTTTTTGAGTGTATTTATGCTACCATTGTCTTTGTAGTTTCTCCAAGAGCTTTTTTGTTTTAGTTGTGAGTTTTGATTTAGTTTTAGCATCAAAGAGATCATTGAGCGACAAGAGTATCTACGCCTGCCTCGCTGAGTCAAGGCGGGCATTATAATAATTTTTGCTCGTTTTTGAAAAATGAGAGAAGTAAAGAATATGGCTACAAAGCTATATGTAGGGGGACTCCCTTACAGTGTTCAAGAAGATGCCTTAAAAGACCTCTTCGCACAAGCTGGCAACGTTGCATCAGCTGTGATTATTATGGACAAGATGTCTGGTCGCTCAAAAGGTTTTGGGTTCGTGGAAATGGCCACAGCTGAGGAAGCAGCAAATGCTATCTCAATGTTCAATGACCAAGAATTTGAAGGACGCAAACTCACAGTCAATGAGGCTCGCCCAATGGAAGCAAGACCACCTCGCACAGGAGGTAATGGCGGATACGGCGGTGGAAATCGCGGTGGACGCCGAGAATACTAATTAATTTAGTTTTTCAAAAAAGAGTGGATACGAAAGTATCCGCTCTTTTTCTATAAAAAAAGTGAAGAATAATGTTTTTAAGGGGTTTGGCGAGCGACGGCGAGCCAATTTCAGGATTTTTTAAGCTTCAAAAATCCGTACCGGCAAAAATATTGTTCTTTAATTTTTGCAATTTGCGTAAAATTACTATTTTTGTTATATTTTTATTGGGTCGTGTAGATTTCGGGCATGTAGTTCAGTTCCGCCAGAGGCGGATAAAGTCCGAATGCTGTCCTGCGAGTTTATAAGGGCGTGTAGTTCAGTGGTAGAACGCTGTCCTGATAAGACAGAGGCCGTAGGTCCGATTCCTACCACGCCCACATGGAAAACAATAAAAATAACAACAAAATCTGGTGGAAGCCGGCTTTTGAAATTTTTAGTGAAATTTCCACTTGGATTGCAGTGCCGATAATATTAGCGGTTATAGGAGGCAAAGCTCTTGATAGTCATTACGGCACAAAACCATGGATGTTTATAGGCTCTGTTATTTTAGCTTTTTTAATTTCATCTTATGGTATCGTAAAAGCTGTAAAAAAATATGCAGTCAGGATAAAGAAAGAAGATAAAGAAAATAAAAATATATGACATTGGAAGAAAATACGACAAATATAATAGAACAATCGGAACAAATATCTCACAGCACTACGCTTTTTGCCGAACCTGTGTATCATTTTAAAAATTTTACAATCACTAACGCTCTTTTAACCAGCTGGGTGGCTGTGATAATCATTATTGTTATAGCTATTTTTCTTCGTTCAAAACTTCGTGAAATTCCTCGAGGTATCCAAAATTTTTTTGAAATAATAATAGAGGGGGCGCTTTCTTTGTGCGATCAAGTCACAAACAGCAGGGCGCTTTCCATAAAAATTTTCCCAATTGCTATTTCTGTTTTCTTTTTTATTCTTATTAATAACTGGCTTGGATTAATTCCATTAGGAGGACTCGGACTTTTAGAGGAAGGGGAACATGGACTTGCTTTTATTCCATTTCTTCGCGGAGGCACGGCCGATATAAATACAACGTTAGGACTTGCTATTATGGCAGTTATTGGAGCAAACTTGTTTGGAGTTTTTTCAATAGGGGCGTGGAAAACTTTTAATAAATATGTTAATCTGAAAGCATTGGGGCAAATAGGGGGGAAAATAAGGAAAGATCCAACAATTATCCTTGTTGCCCCAGTTACGTTCTTTGTCGGATTATTTGAAATTATCGGTGAATTTGCGAAAATTGCATCACTTTCATTTCGTCTGTTCGGTAATGTGTTTGCCGGAGAAGTTTTATTGGCTTCAATAGCGGCATTAGTAGGGTATATTATTCCAATTCCTTTTATTTTTCTTGAAATACTTGTTGGAATTATACAAGCATTTATTTTTTCGATTTTACTTGTGGTTTATTTTACCATTGGAGCTTCTGATCACGAAGAGGACCATGATGAGCATGAACACAAGAAAAAATCTGCCTCGCCACCAGCCTCGACTAATGCAAGTCTAGGCGGGAGTCAAAGCAGACATGAGGTCGTTATTATTAACAGTTAATTTATATAAAAATACCATGGAAGGATTAACACCTTTAGCAAAAGCAGCCGTGATGGCCCTTGGAGTTATATTTCCTGCTATTAGCATCGGAAAGATTGGGGCTCAAGCAATGGAGTCAATTGGTCGCAACCCTGAAGCAGCAGGTAAAATTCTTGTGCCAATGCTTCTTTCTTGCGCGTTTGCCGAAGCTATCGCTATTTATGTGCTTGTTATTGCATTCACGATTTAGTTGGCAGTTTAAAGATTTAAAATTTAAGAATTAATTTTTTAAGTTTTGAATCTTTTCTACTGCTTGCTGTTTGCGAGTAGCCTTATTAGTTTTTTCAGCCATAGGCTGACCGCTTTGTAGGCGGAAATTATTAACAAATTTTCGATGGAATCAATCAATAACGCATTTCATATAGATTTTAAAATTATTATTGCCCAAATTGTAAATTTTGGGATTGTTTTTGCGGTTTTGTATTTTTATGCGATTAAGCCTTTAAGTAAAATAATGAAAGAACGCGGAGATAAAATAGAGAAGGGAATTAGCGACGCTAAATCAAATGCCGAAATTTTAAATAATACCAAAACGGAATATGAAGAAGCTTTGACAAAAGCTCGCAAAGAAGCGGATAAAATATTTCAAGAAGGAAAGAAGGAAGCAGAAGCCAAGAAAATTTTGATGTTAGAAAAAACCAAAGAAGAAGTTGCTGTAATGATTGAGAACGGTAAAAAAAATCTTGAAAATGAAAAAATAAAAATGGTGGCGGAAGCAAAAGAAGAAATTACTTCTCTTTCCATTAAAATAGCGGAAAAAATACTTGGTAAGAAAGTAGACGAATCTTTTGATGAAAAAACCATGAAAGAATTAAGAAATATATAAATATATGACAACAATATCAAATAATGACATAGCCCGCGCGATTTATCTTGTTTCAAAAGATAAAACAAATACAGAACTTCATAATATAAATGACAAAATAATAAAATTTCTTGCCCGCAGGCGATTATTGTCAAAATCCAGAGATATACTAGAACGATTGAATAAAATAATTAATTATGAAAATGAGAGAATTATAGCAAGGGTATCAAGTGCAAAAAAATTAAAGGAAGAATCAAAGAAAGAACTTATTTTACTCCTAAAGAAACGTTATGGAGTGAAGGAGGTTGTTCTTACGGAAACATTGAACGAAAAATTATTGGGAGGAATGAAAGTAGAAGTAAATGATGAGATTATTGATTTGACGATAAAAAATAAAGTTAAAAAATTACAAGAACATTTAATAAGAAAAATATGAGTCCCGTTAGAAGTTAACTTTCGGGAATAAATTATAAAATTAATTAAAGTTATCTAACATTATTTAAAAATCAAAGTAAATTAGTATAACTTCTAACGGGATGAGCACGAATTATATTGTAGAAAATTTAAAAAAAGAGATAGATAATTTTTCATCTCAAATCAAAGCAGAAAAAGTAGGGCACGTTTTGGAAGTTTTTGACGGAATTGCCAAAATTTCCGGTTTGTCAGAGGTAAAATCATCCGAAATGGTGACTTTTCAAAATGGCGAAATGGGAGTGGCTCTTAATCTGGAAGAAGACACAATCGGTGTCATTATTTTTGATGATTTTTCAAAAATTAAAGAGGGAGACGAGGTAAGAGCTACCGGGAAAATTCTTGAAGTGCCTGTTTCAGATAATATTATAGGGCGAGTAGTGAATGCGTTGGGCGTAGAAATTGACGGCAAAGGAGTTATTAAGGCAGATAAAACTTATCCTATTGAAAAAGTTGCTCCGGGCGTTATTACTCGTTTATCCGTAGATAAGCCTGTTGCTACCGGTATCAAAGTTGTTGATGCGATTATTCCTATCGGCCGCGGACAGCGAGAACTTATTATCGGTGACCGCCAAACCGGAAAGACTGCAATTGCTATTGATACGATTCTCAATCAAAAAGGTCAAAATATGATATGCGTATATGTATCAATCGGCCAGAAAGATTCCAAGCTTCGCAAAATTCAAACTCGTTTGGAAAAAGGTGGTGCTATGGCATATACCATTATTGTATCTGCCGGGTCATCGGAACCTGCGCCTTTGTCCTACATTGCTCCTTATACCGGGGTTTCCATTGCTGAATACTTTATGGACCAAGGAAAAGATGTGTTAATAATTTATGACGATCTCTCCAAACACGCTGTCGCTTATCGTGAAATTTCTCTTCTTCTTCGTCGTCCACCAGGCCGTGAAGCATATCCAGGAGATGTTTTTTATTTGCATTCTCGCTTGCTTGAACGCGCTTGCCGAAGAAATAAAGAATATGGAGGCGGTTCCATTACTGCTTTGCCTATAGTTGAAACACAAGCCGGTGACGTCACTGCATATATTCCAACAAATGTTATTTCCATTACCGATGGACAGATTTTTCTTGAGACAGATCTTTTTTATAAAGGTATTCGCCCGGCCGTAAATGTCGGTCTTTCTGTTTCTCGAGTAGGTTCAAAAGCGCAAATAAAAGCAATGAAAAAAGTCGCGGGCACTCTTAAACTGGATTTGGCTCAATATCGCGAACTTGAAGCCTTTGCCCAATTCGGTTCTGACCTTGATAATGCCACTAAATTACAACTTGAACGCGGCAAGCGCGCAGTGGAAGTGTTAAAACAACCGCAATATGCTCCGATGGCAGTAGAACGCCAGGTAGTAGTGCTCTATGCTTTAGTGAAGGGTTATATGGATGATATAGCTATAGATAAAATTAAAGAATTTGAAGAAGGTTTGGTAAACTATGCGGAAAATAATGCTAAAAAGTTTTATAAAGAAGTTGCCGAGACGGGTATGTGGACGGATAAAAACGAAGAGGAATTAAAGAAAGCGATTGAAGGTTTTAAAAATAACTTTAGTTAAAAAATGGCTAGTACCAAAGAAATTAAAAGAAGAATAAAGTCGGTAAAAAGCACCAAAAAGATTACCAAAGCTATGGAACTTGTGGCTGCTTCAAAAATGAAAAGAGCGGTGTCTTCCACTTTGGCTTCTCGCTTATATGCGGAATATTCTTGGGAAGTTTTGACTTCAATAGCAAGAAATACGGAAAAAATAATACACCCGCTTTTTATGGAGAGGGAAGAAGTAAAAAATATTTTACTTGTATTAATTTCTTCCAATCGCGGGCTTTGCGGCGCATACAATACGCAGATTATAAAAAAAGCGCTTGCTTTATTGAAAAATGACTCATACCAAGGCGGGGCAAGCAATAAAAATGTTAATATAGATATCGTCACGGCTGGGAAAAAAGGAGATACAATGATGCGTCGCATAGGAAGAAAAATTGTTGCCAGTTTTTTTGAACTGCCGAATAATATTTCTCTTTCCGACGTTGTTCCAATATCAGAATTGGTAATCAATGAATATAATCTTAAGCACTATGATAAAGTTTTCGTCGCTTATACAGATTTCATTTCTGCCCTTTCTCAAAAACCAAACATTAAGCAAATTATCCCGGTTTCTAAAACAGATTTAAAAGAGTTAATAGACACATTGGGCGATGATTTTAAAAACAAACCAACTTCGCCAAAGCCGAGCGGGGGAAAAATAACCGATTATTTATTTGAAGGGGACCGAGAAATTTTAATAAAAACACTGGCAGAAAAAATAATCAGAATGCAGATTTACCAGATGTTTCTTGAATCAAACGCCTCCGAACAGTCTTCCAGAATGGTTGCCATGAAGAATGCTTCCGAAGCTGCAGGGGAAATGATAGATGACTTGACCTTAGTATTCAATAAAGCTCGCCAGAGCAATATTACACGGGAAATATCGGAAATAAGCGCAGGTATGGCCTCAGTTAATTAAAATTATTATAAATTATTATTATTAATAAAAAAAAGAGTTATGAAAACAACAGGTATAATAAAAAGAATAATCGGGCCGGTCGTGGATGTCGCTTTTAAGGATGAAATTCCCGTTATTTATAGTGCGCTTATAGTTAAAAAAGGCGATAAGATGATAGTCTTAGAAGTGGAACAGCATATCGGAGAAAATACTGTCCGCGCTGTGGCTATGGATTCCACCGATGGTCTTTCTCGAGGAATGGAAGTCCAAAATACGGGTATGCCTATTTCTGTGCCTGTTGGTAAAGAAACATTGGGAAGAATGTTTAATGTGCTTGGTGCTCCGATTGATAACGGCAAAGCTATTTCCGGTGCAGTTTCTCCTATTCATCGTAAGGCTCCGGAATTTATTTCTCAATCTACTAAAGTTGAAATTCTTGAAACTGGTATTAAGGTTATTGATCTCATTTGTCCTGTGTTGAAAGGCGGTAAAGTCGGACTTTTTGGAGGGGCGGGTGTCGGTAAGACTGTTGTTATTCAAGAGCTTATTCATAATATCGCGTCAAATCATGGAGGCTACTCGGTTTTTGCTGGTGTCGGGGAAAGAACTCGCGAGGGAAATGACTTATATCATGAAATGAAAGATTCTAAAGTGCTTGATAAAGTAGCTATGGTTTTCGGACAAATGAATGAACCGCCAGGAGCGCGTTTACGTGTGGCCCTTTCCGGACTCACCATGGCGGAATATTTCCGGGATAAAGAAAATAAAGACGTGTTATTTTTTATAGATAATATTTTCCGTTTCACTCAAGCTGGTTCCGAAGTTTCCGCTTTGCTTGGCCGTATTCCTTCTGCCGTAGGTTACCAACCAACGCTTGCGACAGAAATGGGAATATTACAAGAGCGCATTACTTCTACGGATAAAGGTTCTGTCACTTCCGTGCAGGCTGTTTATGTGCCAGCTGATGATTTAACCGACCCGGCACCGGCAACAACATTCTCTCACCTTGATTCCACTGTGGTTCTAAACCGTTCACTTACTGAGATGGGTATTTATCCGGCTGTTGATCCGCTTGACTCGTCTTCCACTATTCTTGACCCGAATATCGTAGGGAAAGACCATTATTATGTTGCTCGAGAAGTTCAACGTGTCCTTCAGCGCTATAAAGATTTGCAAGATATTATTGCAATTCTTGGTATGGAAGAATTATCTGAAGCTGACAAAGAACTTGTGGCCCGCGCTCGTAAAATTCAAAAGTTTCTTTCACAGCCAAATTTCGTAGCAGAACAATTTACTGGAACAAAAGGCGTTTATGTTCCGCTTGCTGAAACTATTCGTTCCTTTAAGGAAATTCTTGAAGGGAAGCATGACGACAAGCCGGAAAATGATTTTTATATGAAGGGAGCTCTTTAAAAATTTAAAATAGTTCTTAAGAAAAGCCTTGCGCAGGAGCTTAGAAAATAAATGAGGTAATCCGATTATTATTTTCTTGAGCGACGAGCAGTTCGCTGGCGAAGCTTCGCCAGATAGATTGCTTTTCGAAAGAAGCTATTTTAAATTTTTAAAAAACAATAAATATATGTCCAAACAATTAAAATTAAAAATAATAACGCCGGAAAGATTGATCCTGGAAGAAATGGTAGACCAAGTTAGTTTGCCGACTACTTTAGGTGAAATCACTGTTTTGCCGGATCACATTCCACTAATTACCAGTCTTACTTCTGGAGATATTGTGGCCTTAGTAAATGGAGAACATGTACCAATGGCAGTAGTCGGGGGATTTATAGAAGTGAAGCAAGACCCGCCTGCGCGGGCAGGTGAAAATGGAATCACCAACGTCGCCATTTTAGCTGATTTTGCGGAACATTTATCCGAACTTTCGGACGAAAAAATTGAAAAAGCAAAAGCTCAGGCGGAAGAACTAAAAAAACAAATGGAAAATAAAGAAGTCGTGGATTATGAACATTTTGTCACAGAACTTGAACGTTCACTCACTCGCATAAAAATTGCCGACAAATGGAGAACAAAAAGATATAGAAAATAGAAGCTCTATTTTTTCTTGACTTTTTACATTTTTAATGTAATATCAATTCTTGAAATACTGTTCAAGTCTTTTTGTATATAGACTTTTTGACATAAAAATAAATCACAAAATAATTTTTAAAAGGAGTATAAAAATGCAACAATTCATGGAGCAAAAACAAGAATTCAAGCAAACCCCTATTCTTATAGGGATTAGCCAAGAGGCAAATCGCATACGCGATTTTATTAGTAAAGCAGCCACGACGGAGCATACTATCCTCCTCCAAGGAGAAACCGGTGTTGGCAAAGATCATATTGCTGAATTAATACACTATACAGGGAAGCCGAATGGAGCTTTCGTACTTGTAGACTGCGGAACTTTGCCGGAGACCCTATCGGAAACTGAATTATTTGGACATACTCAAGGAGCATTTACCGACGCGCGAGAAGTTAAACAAGGACTTATCCGGGTTGCAGAAAATGGGACACTCTTTATTAATGAAGTGACAAATATGTCTTTAACCCTACAGGCTAAATTTCTTCGTGTTCTAGAAAAAAAAACTTTTCGACCTGTTGGAGGGGTGAAGGAGATATCAATTAATACCAGAATCATAGCTGCTACTAATGTTAATTTGGAGTTGGCGGTGCAAAGAGGAAAGTTACGATTAGACCTTTTTCATCGATTGAATAATGTTGTATTTACGATTGCGCCACTTCGGGACCGCAGAGACGATATTCCAGTGCTTACAGAGTATTTTCTTCAACAGGAGCAGGTATCAAAGAAATTTTCACCGAAAACTATAAAAGTGTTGAAGAAATATCTATGGCCCGGAAATGTGCGGGAATTGAAGAGTGTTATTACTGAGGCGGTTTTCTATTCAGGAGAAGAGGATATTGAGCCCGAAAATATTTATCCATATCTCACAGGTATTGGTAAAAATGCGACCAGTATGGATGAAGGTGTTATACATGTTAGTGAAAATGGGAAATTACCCACATTAAACGAACTCCAAAAAGAATACCTTCGTAGGGTGCTAACAAAAACGCAAGGTAATATTTTAAAAGCTACACACATCACTGGACTGGCAGAAAAAACAATGCACAATAAAATAGATAGATTCAAACTTCGGGAATTTGTGTTATTGCTTAGAGTGAGTAAAAAAAACTGATGTGAATTTGGTGAAACAAACCAGTGATACTTAAAAGAAATATCACTGGTTTTTTTATTTAATTTTACAGA
Organism: Minisyncoccota bacterium; assembly: GCA_041650615.1. Classification (GTDB taxonomy): domain Bacteria; phylum Patescibacteriota; class Minisyncoccia; order Phycocordibacterales; family UBA9973; genus UBA9973. Next base: position 178,421 of record JBAZKU010000001.1, on the reverse strand, counting down.
TTAAGTGTATGCTGGTATAATCAATTTTTATGTCAAAATTTTACGTAGTGGCGACGCCAATAGGAAATATGGGAGATATCACTCTTCGGGCAATTGAAACACTGAAAAGTGTCGATTTGATCTTATGTGAAGATACGCGGGAAACTAAAAAAATTCTGCAAAAATATAATATCAATACACCTACGATGAGTTACCATACTCAGAGCAAATTAGCTAAGGTTGATAAAATTTTTGAGTTGCTGGAAGAGGGAAAAAATTTAGCATTAGTTTCCGATGCCGGTACGCCGACCATTTCTGATCCAGGCGCTATGCTTATTTCAAAGATTAAGGAAAACTTAAAAGAGGTGGAAGTAATTCCTATTCCTGGGGCTTCGGCCGTCATTGCTGCACTCTCAGCTTCAGGATTACCGACACATGAATTTACTTTTCTGGGTTTTCTTCCGCATAAAAAGGGTAGAGAAACTTTATTTAAAGAAATTGCGCAATCAAAACGCACTATAATATTTTATGAATCTCCGCATCGCATTTTAAAAACACTGGAATCACTTATAAAATTTTGTCCGGATAGAAAAGTTTGCCTTGCTCGTGAAATCACTAAAATTTATGAAGAATTCAAAACAGGTTTGCCGTCCGAGCTTTTAGATTACTTAACAAAAAATCCCATTAAACAAAAAGGGGAATTTACGGTGCTAGTGGCTTAGTTTTACAGCAAATCTTCCGGGTCCACGGATACTTCATAGGAAAAAGGAAGGGAAGAAAGAAGGTTAAAAAGATTTTGATTGATAGAGGAATTGGCTGAAAGCCCAGGTAAAGACCACTTTTTTGGGTCTATTTTTATTAACGCATTTGTGACGTATTGATTTTTATTTTTTGCTACAAATCCGCCAAAAATCTCAGGGTTATAATCTTTGAAAAGTTCTCTCAATGTTTTTTTTGCTTCAACTGACCCTATTTTGTCACCTAAATAAGTAATTTTTATAAAACGCTTATAAGGCGGATAATTAAAATTCTTTCTGTCTCCTAATTCTTCTCGCACAAAAGGCAATAAATTTTTTGATTCAACTGCCAGAAGCGCAGGATCGCGTTCGTTTTTTGTTTGAATAATAAGTTTTCTTTCGGTCTTTCCGATTATAGAGACCAAAAGCTGAATTATCTTTTCTCCCATTTTAAAATTTGGAATAGTCCAAAGACTATCAAATGAAACAACAATAGATAAATCAACTTTCTCTTTCAGGTAGAAGAATACCATTTCTGTTCCTATCAATATTGAACCGGAATTCCCGCCTTGACTCGGCGAGGCAGGTTTTTTAAATTCGCTTATAATTTTTTCCGCCCCTTTTGCCGTTTTGGATGACTCTTTATCCAGTTTAAAAATCTTAGTTTTAGGAAATTCCTTTTTAACTTCTTCAACAACAGTATCTGTCCCTATGCCTAAAGGTATTAAATTCCAACTTCCACAATTAGCACAGACAGTTTCCGGACTTTTTTCAGTATTGCATCTATTACATACAAACATCCTTTTTTTGCCGTCGCGAGAAAGATAAAGCACCACAGGTGCCATACATTTTTCACAACTTAATGTTTCATTGCAATCTCTACATACAGTGTATGTAGCTAGACCTTTTCTTAGAGAAAATAAGAAAATGTTTTTCTTATTTTTTAAAGAGTGCCTAATTTCTTCAACGCTTTTATTATTTAATATCTTAAAAGATTTTTTGGGAGAATTTTCTTCTTTTTTTATATTAGGATTTACTATATCTATTACTATTCCATTAAAATTAGTTCGAAAAGATAGAGGATATATTTCACCCAAACCTTCCATTTCTTTTCTAGCTATAGTTTCATAACGCAACAATGTATCACCCAATATAAATTTTGTTTTAATTTTTGAGGCATAAAGCTCGGCAAAAATCCGTAAATCGAAATGAGGCCATGGAAACATTTTATACACGTTAGAACTTTCATGTTCCACTATTATGACTCCCAGATCCATACGAGGAATGGATAAAAATTGCGCGGTTCCTAGTATCAAGACTCCGTGCGGGGAATTTATTATTTGTTCGTAATTCGCAATGATTTTTTTTGGTTTTAGTCCCCCATGTAAAGAAAAAGTAAACCCCTCAATACCCTTAGAAAGTGCTTGAGAAAATATTTCTATATCATACTCCGTCGGTAATACTATAAAAACCGATTTTTTAAGGGCAAATTGTCCACGAATTAAAGTTTTATAGTAAGAAATACGGTCCTCAAGAGGAGATTGAAAAAGTAATTTTTCAGTTTTAACTTTAGGTGAGGTAATGTCTAGCATATTAGGTCTTATCTCGCTATTAGAAAATTTTTCTATTTCATCATATTTTTCTCTGAATATCGCGGGAATGAAAGAGATGGCTCCACTATTTTTCTTTGCAACAAAATAAGAACTTAATTCAAACGCTGATTCCAAAAATTCATTTCTAAAAATAGAATTCTTTTTGATTTCAATTATTTTTTTCAATTTGAAAGGCATGTCTTTTATACCCGATTTGACATTCAGTACTTCCTGACAGGAGATCACTAAGCCTAAAATTTTTTTACTGCGTATGGGAATACTTACTATACTTCCATTTTTTATATCTTTTGCAGTGAAATAAGTCAAATTTTCCTTAAAAGCCCCTTTTTGAAGCGGTATTATTGTCACGATTCTCATCTTTTTATTCTAACACAATCTGTGATATACCCCCACACCTATTTATATTTTATAAGCTTTTTACTACTGCTTTTCCTTGATTAAAAATAAGTGTAGGGGTATATTTACCTTATGAGGATTTTTTCAAGAAAATTGGGTATAGATTTGGGAACAGCCAATACTTTAGTATTTTCCCCCGGCAAGGGAGTAATTTTAAATGAGCCTTCAGTAGTAGCGGTTTCCGAGCAGGATAATAAAATTTTAGCTATTGGCTTTGAAGCTAAAGATATGATTGGAAAAACGCCTGATTCTATTATTACTTATTGTCCAATGAAAGACGGGGTTATTGCGGATTATCGGGTAACGGAGGCAATGTTGCGTTATTTTATCAATAAAGCGCTTGGACGATTCAGTTTTTTAAAACCGGATGTGATGATTTCAGTACCGGCTGGAGTTACTTCAACAGAACGTAGGGCGGTAGTAGAAGCGGCAATACGAGCAGGCGCTAAAAATGCTTATGTGGTGAAAGAACCTATTTTAGCCGCTATTGGTGCTGGGATTCCGATTTATGAATCAAAAGGATATATGGTAGTTGATATTGGCGGGGGCACGACAGATGTAGCCGTTATATCTTTAGGCGGTATCGTTGCTTCCACATCGGTAAAATGCGCCGGAAATAAAATTGACCAAGCTATTGCAGATTATATTAAAAAAACCTTCAATCTAGCAATAGGAGACAGGACAGCAGAAGAAGTAAAAATAAAAATTGGTGCGGCTATTTCTCTAGAAGAAGAACTTAGGGCTACAATCAAAGGGAGGGATTATGTTCAAGGTTTACCTAGGTCAGCCCAGGTAGGAACTAATGAAGTAGTGAAGGCGATAGACGGAGAATTGAAACAAATAATAAAAGCAATAAAAGATGTGCTACAGGAAACTCCGCCCGAACTAGCCTCCGATATTATGGATTATGGCATTATTATGACAGGAGGTTCGTCCTTGTTGCGCAATTTTCCTGATTTGGTTTATAGAAAAACCGGGGTGAAAGCAACTTTAGCTGAAGATGCCATTTTTTGCGTGGTAAAAGGTACTGGTATCGCACTGGAGCATTTGGATGTCTATAAAAAAACAATTTTAAGTAAAAAGTAAAATTAGGTTCTAGTAGCTAGTGACTAGCTACTAGAACCTAGAATCTATGAACTTAATCTCAGAACATTTAGATAAAAATAATTTACATCACGCATATCTTTTAGAAGGCGCGCAAGAAGAAATCGTACCGGAAATTTTAAAGTTTATGGAGAGTTTGGGGATAAAAACTTCCGGTAATCCAGATTTTTGTCATTTATCTTTTGATTCTTTTAAGATTGAAGATGCTCGTAATTTAAAATCCGTTGAATATGAAAAAGGATTCTCAGCCGGCAAAAAAATATTTTTAATTTCCGCTAATAATTTTTTTTTAGAAGCGCAAAATACTTTACTTAAAATATTTGAGGAGCCGATAGAAAATACACATTTCTTTGTAATTGTGCCGGATAAAAATATTTTATTGAAAACTTTAGTTTCTAGATTTTATTTGATTAAAACAAATAGAGAACAAGGAGATGAATTAAAAGAAGTAGAAAAATTCATTGCTATGCCTGTTAAAAATAGAATTGATTTTATGAAAGAACTATTAACTGGAGAAAAGGAAGGAGATAATGAGGCTATTTCACTCAATTCTACCAGATCAAAAGCTTTAAAATTTTTAAATGCGCTTGAAACTTTATTACATAGCAAGTTTATAAAGAATTTTTCTGATGTAAACTCTTTTGAGCATATTTTTAAGGTTCGAGAATTTTTAAACCAACCGGGTTCTTCCGTAAAAAATCTAATGGAGTCTGTGGCTTTGACTGTACCTAATTTTTAATGCTATACTAGCGAAATGCAATATAATTTCTCAAGTTTTAAAACAGAAATAAATAAGGTGGCGGAATTCTTGAGTAAAGAATACAGTCAGTTAAATATTGGCCGAGCCTCACCGATGGTGCTTGATGGAATTTCTGTGGAATCCTATGGCTCACATGTTCCATTGAAAAATGTCGCCTCAGTTTCTATAGAAGACCCGAAAACCTTGCGTATTGCGCCTTGGGACAAAAGTCAAATTAAGGAAATTGAAAAATCCATCATATCTTCAAATTTAGGGTTATCTGTGGCAGTAGACGATTCTGGAATTAGAGTTGTTTTTCCACAATTGACCACTGAAACTAGGCAAACTCTTGTAAAAGTGTTGAAGGAAAAATTAGAAGAACAAAGAATCACCATACGCAAAGAACGCGAGCGAATTTGGGATGAAATTCAGAAATTGGAAAAAGATGGCAAAATGACGGAGGATGAAAAGTTTAGAGGGAAAGATGATTTGCAAAAAATTATAGATGAAATAAATAGAAAATTGGAAAGTATTTTTGAAAAGAAAGAAAAAGAAGTGATGGGGTAAATAATTTATGAGTATTTTAATTTTTATAATAATTTTATTAGTATTGGTTCTTGTTCACGAATTTGGACATTTTTTTAGTGCCAAAAGATTCGGCATTAGAGTAGATGAATTTGGTTTTGGCTTTCCGCCGAAATTATTTAGTTTTAAAAAAGGGGAGACGGAATATTCTTTTAATGCCTTACCGCTTGGGGGCTTTGTAAAAATTTATGGCGAGAGTTTTGATGAAGCTGATATGGTAGAAATTGGATTTTTAGAAAAGGATATAGTTGCCAAGGAAGAATTTTCTAGAAGTCTGGTAAGCAAACCGAAATGGAAACAAGCAATTGTGCTTTTTGCTGGAGTTTTTTCCAATTTCTTACTAGCTTGGCTTTTATTTTCTGTTGGTTTTATGTCCGGACTTCCGACTTCAGTCGGAAGCGAGCCTAAAGGATATTCTATAACAGATTCTTATTTAGTTTTAGTCTCTGTTTTGGCTAATTCACCAGCTGAAATTGCCGGATTGAAATCAGGGGATAAAATAATTTCAATTAAAAGCGATAAGGATGAAGTAGAAAACATTAATCCTGATACTTTGAAATCTTTTATAATTTCTCATCCGGAGAAAGAAATTAATTTGGGTTATTTGCGTGGGAATAACGAAACGATAAATATTGCAAATGTAATTCCTGTAAAAAATTCAACTAACGGAGATCCAATAATAGGTGTATCTATGGATGAAATAGGAGTTGTGAAATTGCCTATCTTAAGAGCTCTTTGGGAGGGAATGAAGTTAGATTGGTCTGTCACAAAAAGCACTGTTGTAGGGTTTTATACGCTGATAAAAGAGGGTTTAATGGGCGAAGGAGGTCTAGTTCTCTCGTCTATTACAGGTCCTATCGGGATGGTTGGTATTGTGGGTAGTGCATACCAATTTGGTTTTGTATACCTGCTTTCTTTTGCTGCCTTAATCTCAATAAATTTAGCCATAATAAATCTTATACCATTTCCGGCACTGGATGGCGGACGTTTGCTTTTTCTTCTGATTGAAAAAATAAAAGGTTCTCGTTTAAATCCAAAATTTGCCAATACTGCTAATATGGTTGGTTTTGCCATTCTAATTATCTTAATGCTTTTTGTTACCTATCATGATGTGGTGAAATTGTTCTAATATGCAAACAAAATTAATTCACGAAATTAGAGCAGTAAAGAGCAAAAGAGAACTTGCCAATATTATTAAAGCGCAAAGGATAAGCGAGAAAGTACTCCAATATATTGTAGTAAAATTAAAAGTTGGAATTACCGAAATTGAAATTGCTAATTTTATTAAAAAATCTTTTGTGAAATATGGTGCGCCAATTTTATCTTTTTCACCGATAGTTTCTTTTGGCAAGAATACGGCAAATATTCACCACGAACCGACAAAAACAAAATTAAAAAGAGGGGACATAATAATGTTTGATTTTGGCTGTACTGTGAATCATTATTGTTCGGATATGACTCGCACATATTTTTTCGGAAAACCCAATAAAAGACAAGAAAAAATATATCTGACAGTTCTTCAAGCTCAAAACAAAGCATTAGAAAAAATTAAAAAAGGTGAGCGCAGAGCAAAAATAATAGACAAATCCGCAAGAGGATTTTTAAAGAAAAAATTTGGAGCAAGTAAATTTGCTCATGGTCTTGGGCATGGAGTGGGTACTGTTATTCATGAATGGCCGAATTTTAAGCCAAAAAGTGAAGATATTATACCTGCCGGATGTGTGATGACAGTAGAGCCAGGACTTTATTTCAAGGGTTTTGGAGGTGTTCGTATAGAAGATATGGTTCTAATTACCAAAAACGGTTATAAGAATCTAACTAAAGCTCCCAAAAATCTCAATAGTGTAATACTTAAATAAAAATGATATACTCAGAAAATGGCGAAAAAGAAACTAAAAATCGGTATCCTTTTTGGGGGCAAATCAGCTGAGCACGACGTATCTTTAGTGTCGGCAAAAAATATCATTAAAGCTCTGGATAAGAATAAATATCAAATATTTCCAATAAAAATAAGCAGAAACGGTAAATTTAATTTTGATGCTTTACGAAAAATGGATGTCATTTTCCCTGTGCTTCATGGTCCATATGGAGAAGACGGAAGTATGCAAGGATTATTGAAAATCCTTAATTTGCCTTTTGTGGGTCCCAGTGTACTTGGTTCAGCTTTGGGAATGGACAAGGATGTGATGAAAAAACTTTTTAAGGAAGCGGGAATTCCTATCGGAAAATTTATTACTATCTATGCCGGAGAAAAAATATCATTTCAAAAAGTAAAGAAAGCTTTGGGATTACCTATATTTGTTAAGCCGGCAAATATGGGTTCTTCAGTGGGGATAAGCAAAGTGAAAAATGAAAAAGAATGGGGAAAAGCATTAAAAGATGCATTTAAATATGATACAAAAATTGTGGTTGAAGAAATGATATATGGCAGGGAAATAGAATGTTCTGTGTTAGGGAATAAAAAACCAATGGCTTCAATTCCCGGTGAAATTATCGCGAATCAGGAATTTTATTCTTATAATGCAAAATATATAGACACTGGGTCCGTTGCTGAAATACCGGCAAAACTGCCTATAAATGTGAAAAGAAAAATACAAGAATTAGCTATTAAAGTATTTCAAACTCTTAATTGCGAAGGAATGGGGCGAGTAGATTTTTTTGTGAAGAAAAATGGAAAAGTGATTGTAAATGAAATTAATACAATTCCCGGGTTCACTGCAATCAGTATGTATCCGAAATTATGGGAAGCAAGCGGTTTGCCAATTAAAAAACTTTTGGACAGATTAATTGATTTAGCGATAGAGCGGTTTGAACGAGAATCTCAATTAAAAAATGTAATGGAATAAAAGTATGCATAAATTGCCGCTTTCTTACATAGAATTGTCTAGAAAAAATTTAATATATAATTTTAAACAATTTAAAAATTTGGCCCAAAAAGGCACAAAATTCTCTGTTGCTATTAAGGGTAATGCATACGGGCATGGGCAAAATGAGGTAGCTAAAATTTTAGAGCCCTATGTGGATTATTTCCAAGTAAACAGCGCAGGAGAATTGGAACTATTGCGTAAAGTTAGCAAAAAAAAGGCTTTAATCTTGGGATATGTTCAAAAAAAGGATTTACTAAAAGCAATCAAATTAAGTTGTATTATATCGGTATTTTCTATAGAAGAATTAAAAAATATACAAAAAATAGCCAAAAAATTAAAAAAAATACAAGAAATACATTTACCCATTGATGCGCTTTTAGGGAGAGAAGGATTCCTGGTAAAAGAATTGCCGAAAGTATTTGAAGAATTTAAAAAAAACAAAAATATAAAACTTGCCGGAATGTATGCGCATTTTGCCAATATAGAAGATACCAATAATTTTACTCATGCGGAAAAACAGATAAAAGAATATGAGAAAGCAAAACAAATTGCGGAAAAATTCGGCTATGGAAAATTCGAAACCCATATTTCTGCCACTTCCGGGCTTTTGGTTTATGAAAGGGATAAAGGAATTAATTCACTTATTCGTTTGGGTATCGGCATATATGGATTGTGGCCTTCGGAACATATAAAATATTTATACAAAAATAAAATGGAATTAAAGCCGGTGCTTTCTTGGAAAACAAAAATTGCTCAAATTAAAAATTTACCGGCAGGATATACCGTTGGCTATGGTTTGACTTATATGACCTATAAATCAATGAAAATAGCAGTTATTCCGCAAGGTTATGCTGACGGCTTGGATAGGGGTTTATCAAATAAAGGAGAAGTTTTAATTCATGGCACCAGATGTAAAATTTTAGGCAGAGTTGCCATGAATATGTTTGTAGTAGATGTAAGCTATTTGCCAAACGTAAAAATAGAAGACGAAGTAGTAATTATTGGTTCTCAGGGGAAACAGCAAATCACTGCTGAAGAAATGGCAGAAAAAATCGATACCATAAATTATGAGATAACAACCCGAATAAGTTCACTTTTGCCGAGAATTGTTAAATAGCTTGCATTTTAAGGGGTTTTATATTAATCTATAACTATGTCACAAGAAAGACTTATAAAACTCGCTTGTTCCACTTGTAAACGCATAAATTACTGGTCCAGTAAAAACAAGAAACTCGTTACCAAAAAAATCGAGCTTAAAAAGTATTGCAAATGGTGCCGAAAACAGACTAAGCATAAGGAAATCAAGAAATAGATTTTTTATGCTTTTCTGTTATACTAAAGACGACCATGGGTCGTTTTTTGATGTTATATGGGCCTATAGTTTAGTGGTAGAATAATCGTCTCCAAAACGATTGACCGAGGTTCGAGTCCTCGTGGGCCCGCAGATATTAAAGTTTTTTATTTTTCCAATTTGTATTATAATAATCACATATGATTTCGCGGATATACGTCATTCCTAAAATAAAAGACAGCCGAGAGAGGCTGTTTTTAAAATCGTGGAATTCGCTCAATATTCAAGGCAAAGTGAAAAATATAGCGATATTTGATTCATATTTAATAGATTCAAATCTTTCCAATGATCAGATTTTACAATCAGCCAAGATGCTAACTAATCCTATCATTGAAAAGTTTTCAATCAACGAAATTTTAAAAGAGGCAAAGAAATTCAATTATATTCTTGAAATCGGTTTCTTGCCCGGAGTTACTGATAATGTCGGTAATACGGCCAGAGAAACTATTGTAGATTTACTACATCTGAAAAAAGAGGTAAATTTAAAAGTTTATACTTCAAAAGTTTTTATAATTTCCGGGACGGTTAAACTGAAGGACATAAAAGAAATTGCTTCATCTTTATATAATCCTCTAATTGAACGCGCATATATCGCGGATGCAAAAGAGATTAAAAAAATCAGGGGTCTACCACTCAAAGCGCCGGAAGTAATTTTAGAAAAACGTACTCCGGTAATTATTGTTTCACTTAGAGTTCCTGAGGAAGAATTGATAAAAATCGGCCGTGAAGGAATTTTAGATGCAAACGGGGAAAGACGAGGTCCGCTTGCGCTGGATCTTGCTTCCATGAAAGTAATCCAAAAATATTTTGAAAAGCTTGGACGAGACCCAAGAGATATTGAATTAGAATCTTTAGCACAAACATGGTCAGAGCACTGCAAACACACTATTTTTGCCAATCCGATAGATGATATAAAAGACGGATTGTATAAAACTTATATAAAAGGCGCGACGAATGAAATAAGAAAATTAAAAGGCAGAAACGATTTTTGTGTTTCTGTTTTTTCCGATAATTCCGGTGGCATCATATTTGATGATGATTTTTTAATTACACATAAAGTTGAAACTCACAATAGCCCTTCAGCGCTTGACCCATTTGGCGGGGCGATTACAGGTATTGTTGGGGTAAACAGAGACACGATAGGTTTTGGGCTTGGAGCTAAACCGATTGCCAATGTATATGGTTTTTGCTTTGGTTATCCGGAAGACACAAGAGCTTTATATAGAGATAAAGAAAAAACGCGAAAAATGCTTCCGCCTAAACGTATTATGGACGGAGTGATAAAAGGGGTGAACGTTGGCGGAAACTGTTCTGGGATTCCGACAGTTTCAGGATTTGTAAAATACGATGATAGATTTAAAGGAAAGCCATTGGTATTTGTAGGGACAGTTGGTCTCATTCCAAGAAAAATAAATGGCAAACTTTCTCACGAGAAAAAAGCGGAAGCGGGGGATTATGTTGTAGTGATTGGCGGAAGAGTCGGGGCAGATGGTATTCATGGCGCCACTTTTTCTTCGGTGACCATGGATTCCAAAAGTCCGGCGACGGCAGTGCAAATAGGCGACCCAATCACTCAGAAAAAATTGAGCGACGCCATAGTAAAAGAAGCGCGTAGTATGAATTTATATAATAGTATTACTGACAATGGCGCTGGAGGTATTTCTTGTTCAGTAGCAGAAATGGCCAAAGAATGTGGAGGTGTTTTTGTAGATTTAGAAAAGGTTCCGTTAAAATATCCAGGTCTTTCGCCATGGCAAATTTGGATTTCAGAATCTCAAGAGAGGATGACTCTTTCCGTGCCAAAGAAAAAGTGGGATGTTTTTAAAAGATTAATGGAAAGTCGAGGAGTGGAAGCAACAGTAATAGGAGAATTTACCAATTCTGAAAAATGTTTAGTGAAATGGGAAGGCAAAACTATTGTGGATATTGATTTGGAATTTTTACATAACGGTTTGCCAAAACGTCCTTTGGAAAGCAAATCCGTTATAAAAACTTTTTCAGAGCCTAAAATTATAAAAGGTTCTAGGACTAAAATTCTAGAAGAATTGCTTGCTGATAAGAATATAAACAGTTTTTCTTTTATTTCTGAACAATATGATCACGAGGTTCAAGCATCTTCGGTATTAAAACCACTTTCCGGTCCCGGACGTATAAATACCGATGCGCAAGTTTTTCGTCCCGTCTTTTCATCTAAAAAAGGGGTAATTTTATCCGCCGGCTTATATCCATCATACGGAGATATTAATACTTATCATATGGCAGCTTGCGCGCTAGACACGGCGATTAGAAATATTATTGCTTCCGGAGGAACGTTATCACGATTGACAATTTTGGATAATTTCTGTTGGTGTTCTTCTTATGATAAAGGGCGTTTATATGAACTCATAGAAGCAGTCAAGGCTTGTTATAAATATTCTATCGGATACAGAACCCCTTTGATTTCCGGAAAAGATAGCATGTTCAATGATTTTAAAGGTTATGATGAAAAAGGCAGTCCTGTGGCAGTTTCAATTCCTCCTACGGTTTTGATTTCAGCTATTGGTGTCGTGCCGGATATAAAAAAGATTGTTTCTCCTGAATTCAAAAATGCCGGAGATTCAATATACTTATTAGGCGAAACATTTGATGAACTTGGCGCAAGTGAATATTATAAATTGCTGGCGGGAAAAAATAAAAATAATTCAATTGGAAATAACGTTCCAGAAGTTGATTTGGAAAGAAATTTAAAGACCTATTGGGCGCTGGAAGAGGTAATTCAGAAAGAATTAATCGCTTCTTCTGTCTCTCTTATTTCCGGCGGTTTGGCTATCGGACTTGCAAAAGCCTCTATCGGCGGAATGTTAGGATGTAAAATTTCTCTTTCAGACATTCCTGGTAAAATTTCTGGAACAGATGCTGCGCTATTTTCCGAAAGCCAAGGAAGAATTCTTGTTTCAGTTTCACCTAAACATATTTCCGGATTTGAAAAAATAATGAAAAATATTTCATACGAAAAAATCGGACAGGTTTCCAAAAATAATAAATTTATAATTACTGATGAAAAAGATAAAAAAATAGTTGATACAAATGTGAAAAAACTGTATGACATTTATCATAATTTTTCAAACACAATGCAATGAAAAAGATTAAATTAAAATTTAAGAAACCAAAGGTGATTATTCTTTCCGGTTATGGATTAAATTGTGAAGAGGAAACAAAATTCGCTTTTGAATCTGCAGGAGGGGTAGCGGATATTGTGCATATCAATGACTTGATTGCTCAGCCAGGAATTCTTTCAGAATATCAAATTTTAGCTTTCCCTGGAGGTTTTTCTTATGGTGATGATACAGGAAGCGGGAAAGCTTATGCCAATAAGTTTAAAAATCATCTTTCTAAGGAATTAAAGGAATTTCTATCCCGAGATACTTTAATGATAGGCATATGCAATGGTTTTCAAATTTTAACCAGTTTAGGAATATTGCCGGGAGCTTTAACTTACAATAAAAATGGGAAATATATTGATCGCTGGGTAGATTTAAAGGCGGAGGGAAACCTGCCTCGCCGAGTCAAGGCGGGAAGTCCGTGGTTTCCCGGTATAAAAAATATTTCTCTTCCTATTGCCCACGGTGAAGGGCGTTATGTGATTGATGATAAAGAATACAAAGAACTGAAAAAGAAAAAACAAATTGCTTTCACTTACAGTAAAGGAGAAATTTGTAAATATCAGAATTTAGAAAAAAATCCAAATGGGGCCATGCACGACATTGCGGGAGTATTGGGGTATAATGGGCGAGTGTTGGGAATGATGCCTCATCCGGAACGAGCAATCTTTTATCACCATTCTCCGCTTTGGCAAATTCAAAAATCGAAAGGTGCTCTAGAAAAAGAAGGAAAAGGAATTTTATTATTTAAAAACGCGATTAATTATTTCATAAAATTGCGATGAATAACCTAAATGAAAAGTGCGCAGTTTTTGGGATTTGGGACGGAGAGGAAGCTTCTCGTTACGCTTACTTTGGACTTTTTGCCCTGCAACACAGAGGGCAAGAACAAACGGGAATTGCTTCTACTGATGGAAAGAAAATATTTTTATATAAGAATTCCGGGTTAGTAAGCCAGGTATACACGGAAAAAATAATCAAAAAATTACGAGGTTTTGCCGCCATTGGACATAATCGTTATTCCACTTCGCGTGGGACAACCATGAAGCATGCGCAACCGGTAATTATCAATAATACGGTGGCTTTCGCTCACAATGGAAATCTTCCGAGCACAAAAAAATTAGTTGATTTTCTTCAAGAAAATAAAATACCCACAAAAGGGGATTCTGATTCGGAATTGATGGCAAAAGCTATCGGTGTTTATATGAAAAAAGGGATGACCTTACCTAAGGCAGTTATGAAAGTGTATCCGCTTTTAACTGGAGCATTTTCCTGCGTAGCTCTTTCCCCAAAAGAATTAATCGCTTTTCGCGACCCGAGAGGCATCCGCCCGCTTGTTTTAGGTAGGAATGGAAAAGAAATAGTAGTTGCCTCGGAAACATGCGCCCTCGGAACTACCGGCACCAAATTTATAAGGGAAGTACTTCCGGGAGAAATGGTAGTTATCTCAAAAAAGGGAATTAAAAGCGTAATCCTCGCTAAAAAAGAACCAAAGTTTGATATCTTTGAATTTGTTTATTTTTCCCGTCATGATAGTCATATTTTAGGCAAATCAGTCTATAGAGTCCGCAAGAATTTTGGAAAAATGTTATTTAAAGAGCATCCGAAAATAAAAATTGACCTGATTGTCCCTGTACCGGAAACTTCTATTCCAATAGCCATTGGATACTCTCAAGCATCTGGTGTCCCTTTTGAAATGGCTTTAAACAAAAATCGTTATATACATCGCACTTTTATTGAACCATCGCAAGCTGATCGCGATAAAAAAGTTAAAATGAAATTGTCTATACTTCGAAGTTTTATAGAAAATAAACGTGTCGGAGTAGTGGATGATTCAATCGTTCGGGGAACCACTTCTCGACAAATTGTTAAAATGCTTTTTGATGCCGGGGCCAAAGAGGTTCATTTTTTGGTTGGTTCGGCGCCGGTTAAATTTCCTGATTTTTACGGAATTGATACCCCTAAGCAAGAAAATCTTATTTCCGCTAAAAAAACAATAGAAGAAACCCGCCAATATTTAGGTGCGACCTCTCTATCGTTTTTATCTATTGATGGCATGATCAAAGCCACCGGTTTGCCTAAAAAAAGATTTTGCCTTTCCGCTTTTGATGGAGAATATCCGCTGCCTATTTTTAAACACGAAAAAGAAATAAGTTATAAGAATAATATATGCGATTAGCACTACTCATATCCGGTGGAGGAACCACAATGGAGGCAATAATAAAAGCCGTGCAAAACAGCACGTTAAAAAATGTTATTCCTTCATTGATTATTGCCAGTAAAGAAAGCGCCGGAGGAATAGAAAAAGCAAAAAAACTGGGAATTCCGGGAAAAGATATTTTAGTTATCAATCCAAGAAATTTTAAAAATCAAGAAGAGTTTGGAGAAGAAATTCTAAAAGAATTCAAGAAAAGAAATGTTGATTTTATCGGGCAATATGGCTGGCTGGTAAAAACACCTGAAAATGTCTGTGAAGCTTACAAAGGAATGATAGTAAATCAGCACCCTGGACCATTAGATACCGGAAAACCCAATTTTGGCGGGATTGGGATGTATGGAATGCGAGTGCATCAAGCAAGGTTAGAATTTGTTCGCAGAACTAATCGTGCTTTTTGGACAGAAGCTACGGCGCATCGTGTAACAGCTAATTTTGATGAAGGGAAAATTGTAAAAAGAAAACAGGTGCCGATAATGCCTGATGATACAGCGGAAACTCTACAAGCTAGAGTTCTTCCAATAGAACATCAAGTTCAAATTGAAACTTTAAAAGATTTCAGTGAAGGAAAAGTGCAGGAATTTGTCCGAGAAATTCCTCTTGTTCTGCCCGGCGAAGAAAAAATTCTGGAAGAATGCAAACAATTAGCCATAAAAATGTATCCCCATGGATAACAAACAAAAAATTTTAATAATAGGGAGCGGGGGACGGGAACATGCCATTGGGTGGAAGATTAAGCAGTCGCCGATGTGTGGGGAGCTTTATTTTGCGCCTGGGAATGGAGGGACAGTAGAAATTGGCACAAATGTGGATATAAAAGCGACAAATATTAATACCCTGATAGAATTTGTAAAAAAGGAAAAAATTGATTTAACACTTGCCATACCTGATGATCCATTGGCGTTAGGGATTGTGGATGAATTTCAAAAAGAAGGTCTTAAAATTTTTGGACCGACAAAAAAAGCTGCTCAACTTGAATCTTCAAAAGCGTTTTCCAAGAATTTTATGCAGAAGCATAATTTGCCGACAGCCAAATTTAAAATTTTTACCGATTATGATGAAGCCTTAAAGTATGTAAATGAGCAAAATTTGCCGATTGTAATAAAAGCCAGTGGGCTTGCTCTCGGCAAAGGAGTGATTATTGCCGAAACAAAAGAAGAGACCCAAAAAGCTTTGGAAGATATTTTAATTAAAAAGGTTTTTGGCGAAGCAGGGAATGAAGTAGTAATTGAAGAATTTTTAACCGGTCCGGAAATTTCCATTCATGCATTTTCAGACGGTAAGAGTTATTCTATTTTTCCTACTTCCCAAGATCATAAACGAGCGGGGGAAGGAAATACAGGATTAAATACCGGAGGCATGGGCACTATTGCTCCTTTACCATTTGTCACTGATGAGCTTTTAAATAATATAGAAAAAACAATAGTAGCCCCGACTTTATCCGGAATGAATACCGATGGAAATACATTTTCCGGAGTGCTTTACCCTGGGCTTATGCTGACTAAAGATGGCCCGAAAATTCTTGAGTATAATGCGCGCTTCGGCGATCCGGAAACAGAAACTTATATGCGACTGCTTCAAACCGATTTGCTTGAAATTATAAATGCATGTGTAAATCAGAAACTTGATGAAATAAAAATAAAATGGACGGCTTTATGTGCTTGCACGGTAATGCTTGCCTCGGGAGGTTATCCTGGCTCTTATGAGAAGGGAAAAATTATCAAGGGTATAAAAGAGGCAGAGCAAGGAAAAGATATTGTTGTATTTCATGCCGGCACAAAAATAGAAAACAGTAATTTAATTACCAATGGGGGACGTGTGCTTGGAGTGAGCGCCACAGGAAATATATTAAAAGAAACTCTTGAAAAGGTCTACGATGCGATTTCAAAAATTTCATTTGATGGGATGCAATACAGGAAAGATATAGGGAATGTCAGTCCCAATTAAAAGAATGTTCTCGGTCCGGGCCTGTGCCAACAGATACTATTTTCACTTTGAGATCGGAAAGTTTGTTTTTGATATATTTTAAATATAAAGCAAGCTCTTTTGAAACTTTTTGTTTATTTTTAATTCCATAATTAGCTTCTCCCCAGCCGGATATTTCTTCCGTCACAACATCAGTCACTTGATCTAAATAAAGCGGAAATTCTTTTAAATTTTTCCCCGCCTGTTTGTATCCGGTCACTACCTTTATTTTATCTGCTGAACAGATGTCAGCTTTATTTATAAAAATTTTATTGGCGCCTGAAAGCCCGATGGCATAGCGAAGAGCAAATAAATCAAGCCAACCGCACATCCTGGGTCTCCCGGTAGTCGCTCCGAATTCATGACCCGCATCTTGAAAAAGTTTTTCCGTAGCTTTATTTTTAATTCTGGCTGGGAAACTTCCTCCACCCACTTTAGTCGTATAAGCTTTTATAACCCCATATATATTCCTAATTGCCGTATGGGGAATGCCAAGACCCAAACAGACATTGGCTGGCAAGGTATTAGAACTGGTAACATTCGGATAATCCCCGAAATCAATATCCAGCATCACCCCTTGCGCACCTTCAGCTAAAATATTTTTTCCCTCTGATAATCTTTTTTGAATTAGAAAAGACAAATCGCAAATCTGCAATTTTTTAAGTTCTTTTACAGCATCCAGCCATTTAACTCTGGCTTCTTTTATCTTCTCCAAAGAAAATTCAAAACCATATTCTTTTTTATACATTTTTAAAAAATTCATATGAAACTTTGAAAGATTCAGCTCTTTTTGCTTAAAGTCCGGCAATAATACATCACCTACCAAAAGCGCCCTGCGCGCTCGTCCATCGCTGTAAGTGGGGCCTATGCCTCTGGAGGTAGTCCCTATTTTTGTACCTTTTTTACCTTTGAAACATTCTTCTGCTTGATCTAAAAATGGATGCAAATAAGAAACTAGTTTTGCGCGATTTGAAATATAAAGACGGGGAATGACATTAAAACCCATTTTTTTTAATTCAGAAATTTCTTTTATTAATGATATGACGTCAACCACAACCTCATTGCCAATATATAATTCTATATTTTTTTGAAGACAACCTGATGGTACAATATGTCCGATAAAAGTTAAATCTCCTAATTTAATAGTGTGTCCGGCATTTGCCCCGCCTTGAAAACGCGCTACCCCGGAATATATTCCTTTTGAAAGAAGTTCATCTATGTTTTTGCCTTTTCCTTCATCTCCCCACTGAAGACCGACAAGCACATCAACAAATCCCTCGGTCATAGACCTATGGGCGAGACCTTTTTTATTTTTTAATTTTTTCATATTAAAATAAATAAATCTATTTTCCGCTGTAGTTAGGAGCTTCTTTGGTAATAATAATGTCGTGTGGATGACTTTCTTTTATACCAAACTGAGTAATCCTAACAAATCTTGCTTTCTTTTGAAGAGTTTTAATATCTTTTGCCCCGCAATATCCCATACCGGCCCGAAGACCGCCCACAAACTGATAAATTACTTCGGAAAGTCCTCCCTTGAAAGAAACTCTGCCCACGATTCCTTCAGGTACAAGTTTTTTTATATCATCTTCCGTATCTTGAAAATATCTATCCTTTGACCCTTGTTGCATGGCTTCGATAGAACCCATCCCGCGATAAGTTTTATATTTTCTGCTTTCATAAATTATTGTTTCTCCGGGAGACTCTTCCACTCCGGCAAAAAGGGAACCGGCCATCACAGAACTTGCTCCGGCAGCCAAAGCTTTAGGAACATCTCCGGTGTGTCGAATTCCTCCATCGGCAATAATTGGCACGCCCGTATTTTTAATTGCTTTTGCCACTTCGTATACTGCAGAGAATTGAGGAAAACCTACACCGGATATCACGCGCGTAGTGCAAATTGACCCCGGACCAATACCTACTTTTATCCCATCGGCTCCAGCCTTGATTAAATCTTTAGCTCCTTCTGCTGTGGCAACATTTCCGGCAATAACTTCCAGTTTTGGAAATTCCTTTTTTATTTTTTTCAGCATTTCAATTACTCCTTTTGAATGGCCATGAGCAGTATCAATAGCTACCACATCCACTCCATTTTGTTCCAATGCTTTTACCCTTTGTAGAGTATCATGCGTTACGCCTACGGCGGCACCTACTCGCAATCTGCCCATACTGTCTCGGCAGGAATTCGGACGAGATTTTACTTTCATTATATCTTTATAGGTAATAAGGCCGATAAGCTTGTTTTGTTTATCAACCAAGGGCAATTTTTCAACTTTATGTTTGGTTAGTATTTTTTCCGCCTCTTTTAAATCCGTGCCGATAGTACCGGTTATTAAATTTGTTTTGGTCATTATTTGGCTGACCGGAAGTTCTAAATTTTTCTGGAATCTTAAATCGCGGTTGGTTAGAATTCCTTTCAGTTCCATATTTTTGCCAACTATTGGAATACCGCCAATTTTATTTTCTTTCATGATATGAAAAGCCTCTTTAAGCAAAGCTCCTTCTCTAAGGGTTATCGGGTCGTGAATCATTCCGCTTTCAGAACGTTTAACCTTACGCACTTCAGCTGCCTGTTTTTCAATACTCATATTCTTATGAATAATTCCTATGCCTCCTTCTTGCGCTATGGCTATGGCCATAGCTGCTTCAGTGACAGTGTCCATGGCGGCAGAAACAATCGGCACATTCAGTTTTATTTTTTTAGTAAGATAGGAAGATATATCAACCTCTCGAGGGAAAATTTCCGAGTATTGAGGCACGAGTAAAACTTCATCATATGTAAAACCTTCTTTAAAATTCTCTCTTTCTTTGGAAGCCATAATATTAACTATATTATCATAAAAATATTATTTGCGTAAACATTTTTAATGTTATTGTTTTATGTTTAAATGGTGCTAAAATAAAACTATGAAAAAAGGCGCAAAAGTTTTAATAATTATGGGTTCGGATTCTGATTTGGCTGTGATGTCCGAGTCGGCTGTGATTCTGGAAGAATTCGGTGTGCCTTATGAAATGACTATTTCTTCGGCCCATAGATCTCCTCTTTTAGTCCATAAATTGGCCTCAGAAGCCCTAAAACAGGGTATAAAGGTCATTATTGCGGGCGCTGGAGGTGCAGCTCATTTAGCCGGGGTTATTGCCTCTTTTGCCACTTTGCCGGTAATCGGAATACCAATAAAAGCAAAAACCTTGAATGGAATAGATTCACTTCTTTCGACCAGCCAAATGCCTCCGGGAGTACCTGTGGCAACCGTTGGTATTAATGGAGCAAAAAATGCAGGATTGCTTGCTATTCAAATTTTAGCTCTTTCAGATAAAATTCTTGAGAAAAAACTTCTTGCTTATAAGAAAAAGATGGAGGGTGATATAAAAAAGAAAATAGAAAAACTTTCTAAAATTGGTTATAAAAAGTATTTGGAAAAATAATTTATGAGCGATTTATATAGTGAGGCAGGGGTAGATATTAATGCGGGGAATGAAGTTGTTCGTCGGATTAAAGCTGACGTGGCCAGTACGCATACCAAGGCAGTTCTTACGGAAATTGGAAGTTTCGGCGGACTATATAATATTGGAGAAGTTTTAAAATCTTATAAAAATCCTGTGCTGGTGCAAAGTATTGACGGTGTCGGAACAAAACTTTCTGTCGCTAGAATGATGGAAAAATATGATACTGTCGGAGAAGATATTGTGAATCATTGTTGCGATGATTTACTGGCAATGGGAGCAAAACCTCTCACGTTTTTGGATTATGTTGCCAATGAAAAATTAAATCCTTTGGTTATGGAGTCTATGGTTTCTGGAATGTCCAAGGCTTGCAGAGAAAATGGCGTATCGCTTATCGGAGGCGAAACAGCCGAGATGCCCGGCACTTATATGAAAGGAGAACACGATATAGCCGGATGTATTACCGGCGTAGTGGAAAAAGATAAAATCATTACCGGCGAAAAAATAAAAGAAGGCGATATTGCGCTCGGTTTTCCATCAAGCGGTTTGCATACCAATGGTTTTTCGCTTGCTCGAAAATTATTTTTTGAAATAAAAAAATATGATGTAAATACGAAAATAAATGAATTAGGGGAAACAGTCGGTGAGGCATTACTTAAAGTTCACACGAATTATTCCTTACCAGTACTTCAAATGCTTAACAAAGATATAAATATTCATGGTATTGCTCATATTACCGGAGGAGGATTTATTGAAAACATCCCGCGAATTTTACCGGAAAACCTGAATATTGAAATAAAAAAGGGTACCTGGCCAGAGATTTCCATATTTCCTTATATGCAAAAAATAAAGAATATTCCTGAACAAGAGATGTATCGTACTTTTAATATGGGAATCGGTTTAATCTTAATCGTTCCAAGAGAAGAAAAAGAAAAGATAGAAAAAGTTTTGATAAATTATCCAAAATTTAAAGTTTATGAAATTGGTAAGATCATTAAAGGTCATAAAAAAGTAATTTTAATATAAACAAATGATTATCATAGAAAAAATCAGGGAACATATTAAAGATGTCTTAACCGAGACGGATTTTACCAATCTTGGAGAAAAAAAAGTCGGCAAAGTGAGAGACATTTATATCAAACCAAACCATATTACGCTTATTTCAACCGATAGGCATTCATCTTTTGATAGAAATATCGCTTTTATCCCTTTTAAGGGCGAAATTTTGAATCAAATCAGCCTATTTTGGTTTGACCAGACGAAAGATATAATAAGAAACCATGTTTTGAGCACGCCCGACCCTAATGTAGTTGTGGCAAAAATATGCGTACCACTTCCTATTGAATGTGTAATGCGCGGATATATTACAGGAGTGACAGGGACTTCTCTATGGACTCATTACAAAGAAGGAAAACGTGATTTTGGAAATTTTGTTTTACCGGATGGATTGAAAAAAAATCAAAAACTGGAAGAACCTGTCTTTACTCCTACCACAAAATCGGATGAACATGACAGACCTATAACTCCAGCCGAAATCGTATCCGAAGGATTACTTACGGAAGAAATAGTAAGCGAAGTGGAGAAAATAGCCAGAGCTTTGTTTAAAAGAGGGCAAGAAATAGCTTTGGCGCGCGGGCTAATATTAGTAGACACAAAGTATGAATTTGGAGTAGATGAAAAAGGAAGATTGATATTGATAGACGAAATACATACCCCAGATTCATCCAGATATTGGAAGGCAAATACATATATGGAACGTTTTAAAAAAGGAGAAGAGCCGGAATATTTTGATAAGGAATTCTTGCGAATATGGTTTAAAGAACATTGCGACCCGTATAAAGATAAAGTAATCCCCGAAGCTCCTCCTGAACTTATAGCTGAATTATCTCACCGATATATTGAAATATATGAAATGATTACCGGTAAACTTTTTGAGCATGATTTTAGTCAGACAACAAAAGATAGGGTAATTAAAAATCTTTCTTCAATTTAATCAAAACACTTTTTTCTAAATTTTTCTTTGAAGCATTAAACCATTTGATATCTCTATCTCGCTTAAACCAAGTCATTTGGCGTTTGGTATATTTCAATGTTTCTTTTACCACTTTTTCATAGGTAGGATTATCATATTCAAAGCCGAGTTCTTTTAATCTTTTTTGAGATATTCCAGCTTTTTTCAATTTTTTTATTTCATTCAGTAAATCATCTTTAAACATCTTCTTTACTCTTTTTTCTACTTTTTTCCTTAACTCATTTGGCGGTAAATATAAACCAATTTTTACGAATTTATATGAAGGATAATCCTTCATAATTTTGGGAACTTTGCCTAAGGTTTTCGTTATTTCTATAGCCCTAATCAATCTTACTTTATTATTTTTATCAATATTTTTTGCTCTTTTGGGGTCTAATTTTTTCAAATACTCAAATAATGTTATCGCGGATTTGGGGTATAAAGTCCTGCGGAGTTTTAAATTTGGCGGAACTTCCGGAAAAATCATTCCTTTAGTTATCGCATCAATATAAAATCCGGCACCTCCGCAAATAATTGGAATTTTGCCTTTTTTTATAATCTCAGCAATAGCGTAGATGGCTTTTTTTTGATATTCTGCAACGGTAAATTTACGTTTAGGGTTTACTACATCAAGCAAATAATGAGGAATTCCCTTCATCTCTTTCTTAGTGATTTTCCCTGTACCAATATCAAGTCCTTTGTAAACTTGTCTAGAATCAGCCGAAATAACCTCGCTGTCAACTTTTTTGGCTATTTTAACCGCTAAGTCGCTTTTCCCGGTGGCTGTAAGTCCTAATATTACAATAACTTTTTTCATTTTTCAAAAAATGATTAAAATATATCCTCACTTGTTTTATTTCAAGATTTTAATATTCGCGCCTATGGAGTTTAGGCGCTTAGCTATTTCTTCATAACCGCGATTAATCATATAAACATTACGGAGTATTGATGTACCTTCGGCAGCAAGCATTGATATGAGGATTACCATCGATGGACGCAAGGCAGGTGGACAAACTACTTGGGCAGATTTTAAAGGTGTTCCACCTTGAACATAAATTCGATGAGGATCAGCTAAAGTGACATCTGCTCCTAGGCGATTTAATTCGGTGGAATATATTGCCCGATTTTCATAAAACCAATCATGAATAAGCGTGGTACCTTTTGCCCGAACAGCAATAGGGACAAAAAAAGGAAGATTGTCAATATTTATTCCCGGATACGGATTAGCGTGAATTTTGTCCGGCGGCGCTTTTAATTTGCTTGGAAAAATTTCAATATCAATTAGTTTTGTTTTTCCATTATACGAAAAATATTTTTTTAGGGTTTTATATTTCAAACCCATTTTTTTTAATTTATAAAGCTCAAGAGTGAGGAAATCTATTGGACACCTTTTAATTTTGAGATGCGAATCCGTAACGATAGCGGCAGAAATGAACATCATTGATTCAATCGGGTCTTCACTGTTTGAATATTCAATATTTTTATTGATTTCCGCAATTCCATCAATTATTAAAGTTCCAGTACCGATGCCTTCAATTTTTACACCCAAAGTTTGCAGAAAAAAACATATTTCCTGAACCATATAATTTCCACTGGCGCATTCTATAATAGTTCTGCCTGGGATTTTAGCGGCTACCATCAGAGCGTTTTCGCAAGCGGTATCGCCAGATTCATACATTACAATATTTGCCGGTTTAAGTTTTCTCAAAGAAACATTATAACTTGTGTTGGTTGTTTTTATTTTTATACCAAGCTCTTCCAGAGCATAACTGTGAGCGCTGATAGTTCTTTTTCCAAGCTTGCATCCTTCGGCATGAGGCAAATAAAAACTCTTTAAGACATGAACCAGGGGGCCTAGGAACATAATAATAGAACGGGTTTTTATGGCGGATTCCCGGTTTATTTTCTTCATATCGAAAATTCTGGGTGGAACAATTTTAACTGAATTTTTACCAACCCACTTAATGGAGACTCCGATACTTTTTAAAATTTCAATTACTCTATGCGTTTCTTCAATACAAGCAATACCATGTAAGGTTGTTGTTCCTTTATTTAAAAGAGAAGCGCATAAAAGTCCGACGGATCCGTTTTTGGAAAAACCGGTGGTAATACCGCCGTGTAATTGCTTTCCTCCGGTAATTTTAAAATCTATTATTTTATTTTCGGTTTCTTTTATCTTTTTCATATATTTGCGGACTCACAAAACTTTCAGTTTAGTGCCCAGGGAGAGAATTGAACTCTCATGATGTTGCCATCAATAGATTTTGAGTCTATCGCGTCTACCAATTCCGCCACCTGGGCAAAACAAGAGCAATTCACACATTTTACACAAAAAAGGTTTAAAAATCAATTTAATAAAAAATTTTTAATATGCTAGAATAGAACAATGTCTAACTTATATTCCAACTCAATTTTCTGGATTGATACTGACAAAGTAAAACCAAATCCATATCAACCAAGGCGAGATTTTGACGAGGCTCGTTTGCAAGATTTGGCTGATTCCATAAAACAATACGGAGTACTTCAGCCGTTGATAGTTTCTCGTGTAGAATTGGAAAAAGAAGATGGCGGTTTAAATACGGAATATGAACTTATCGCCGGGGAACGCAGGCTTCGCGCGGCTAAGATAGCTCAAGTATTACAAATACCAGTCATAATCCGTACAGGGGATACTTCTATGATGAAACTTGAACTTGCTATCATAGAAAACTTACAACGTGAAGATCTAAACGTAGTTGATCGCGCTCGCGCTTTTTTTAGATTGGCAAATGAATTTAAATTTACTCATAGCGAAATTGCTAAAAAAATAGGCAGAAGCAGAGAATATGTTTCAAATACTTTGCGTATCTTGTCTTTATCTGAAGAAATATTAAGCGCTTTAGGCGAGGGTAAAATTACTGAAGGCCATACTCGACCAATCTTAATGCTTGCTGACCACCCTGAAGAGCAAATAGTTTTATTTAAAGAAATTCTATACAAAAAAATAACTGTGCGTGAGGCAGAAAGATTAGCTAGAAAAATAGCTTATGATCGCGTGCGCAAGAAAGAATTTATACCAGACCCGGAAATAACAGAACTAGAAGAAGAATTTCAAGATAAGTTAGGTACTCGCGTTCATATAGATAGAAAAGAACTAGGGGGACAAATTAAAATAGATTTTTTCTCCACCGAAGATTTGCGTCAAATTTTAGACTTAATAAATAAATCAGTCACTGAAAAGAAACCGGGGGAAATGTTGGAGAATTATATTGCTAAGAATACTGAAATAAGCGAAACTCCCCTAGACGATAGAACAAAAGAAGAAATAAAAGAAGATGACTCCAAACTTTATGATATTTCCAGTTTCAACGTTTAACTACTACCGAAGGACTTAAGTTTGGAAAGTAAGCTATTTTTTTCCACATAAGATCTTATATTCTTTTTGGCTATATTCGTTTTTGAATATTCCAACCATTTACTGGACGGATGTGAATCTTTTTTAGTTATTATTTCCACAATATCCCCATTTTTTAATTTTGAAAGAATCGGGGCTATTTTACCGTTTACTTTTGTTCCAGAAATGTGATCGCCAATATCCGAGTGAATGGAATAAGCAAAATCTATCGGACTGGAATCTTCCGGCAAATCAATAACATCACCCTTAGGAGTAAAAATAAAAATGCGATTATTGAAAAAATCCGTTTTTAAGTGTTCTAAATACTTTTTGGGTTCATTAAATTCATGATTAAAATTCTTTAATTCTTCAATCCATTTAAACTTTGATTTTTCATCATGAATTTTTTTACCTTTTTCTTTGTAAGCAAAATGCGCGGCAACACCATAAGCCGCTTCGGCATGCATTTCTTTAGTTCTTATCTGAATTTCCGCTACTCCTCCCGCGCCGGTAAAAATAGTAGTATGAATGGAACGATAACCATTGGGTTTTGGCACGGCTATATAATCCTTAATTCTGCCTGGCAGAGGCCTCCAAATGGAATGGATAATACCCAAAACTCTATAACATTCTTCCACACTTTCTACTACTACGCGAAGGGCCACTATATCGTAAATTTTTTCTATATCCATTTCACGTTTGAGAAGTTTTTTCCACAAACTGTATTTATGTTTCATCCGATAATTAATTTCAACCACTTTCACTTTGTTTTTATATAATTCTTTTTTAAGTTCCCGATGAATTTCTTCCAAATTTTTTTCATATATTTTTTTTCCTTTCTCTATTATTTCTTCTATTTGCGCGTATTCTTTCGGAAAAGCGAAAGGGAAGGCGGCATCTTCTATTTCACCTTTCAATTTTCCCATTCCCAAACGGTTAGCTAATGGAGCATAGACTTCTATTGATTCCATGGCTATTCTTTTTCTTTTTTCTTCCGGTATGAATTGAAGGGTTTGCAAATTATGTAATCTGTCAGCAAATTTTATAATAACTACCCGTAAATCGTTCGTCATTGCCACGAAAAATTTTCTTAAACTTTCCACATGCTGTTCGTGTCCGTGATACTTCAGAGTTCCCAGTTTAGTTACCCCTTTTACTAAAAAAACAATATCTTCTCCGAATTCTTTTCTCATCTCTTCTTCGGTAATTTTTGTATCTTCCAACACATCATGTAAAAGTCCGGCAACTATAGTCGGAGTATCCATCCCGAATTTAGCCAGTGTTTTGGCTGTTTCAAAAACATGGATAAAATATGGCTCTCCACTCATTCTTTTTTGCCCCGAGTGCGCGCGCTCCGCCAATTCATAAGCCTTTTTTATGAGCTCTTCCTCTCCTTTATTTACTCCTCCTTTCATAAGGTCCGTTATTTCTTTTACACTTGCCATAGTTTTATTATACTATGGCCTCCTTATTTATCAATTTTTGATATTTTATGAGGATTATGGTTTGAGCAAGACTTGTTACTGCATCTTTCGGGGATAGTTTTTGTTCCCTCCATCATTAAAGAACCGCATTTGTCGCATATTCTACCGGTAGGTTTTGCTTTCATGGCAAATTTACAATCGGGATAATTTGAACAAGAATAAAATATACCGAACCTTCCGCGCCGTTCAGTTATATCTCCCTTTTTACACAAAGGACAAATAATACCTGTCCTTTTTTTGGCTTCTTCTGCTTCATCTTTTTTAATAAACTTGCATTTTGGATAACGTGAACAAGAAATAAAAGTTCCGCTTCCATCGCGTCTTTCTCGGATAATAAGTTTACCACCATAGTTTTTTTTCTTTTTTTCTCCTGCCTGCGCAGGCAGGCCGCATAGCGGACACATTTCTCCTGTTTCTTTCGGACCCTTTAACTCCGTTCCATCTATCATTAATGCGCCGTCGCAATCAGGATATCTTGAACAAGAATAAAACTTGCCTCCGCGGGAAAGTTTAATAATCATTTTACTTCCACATTTTGGACATTTTATATTTTCCGGGGCATCGCCCAAATTAGTCGCTTTTTCTAATTTTTCTTTTGATTTTACATCTTTGGAAAATGGTCCATAAAAATCTTTAAGTGTTTTTTCATATTCGCGTTCACCTCTGGAAATTTCATCCAATTCATCTTCCATTTCTGCTGTAAAAGTATCGGAAATATAATTAGCAAAATATTTTTCCAGAAAATCAGATACGACTTCGCCGACATCGGTAGGGTAGAGAGTTTTACCTTCTTTTTTTACATATTCTCTGTCTTCCAGTGTTTTCATTATGGAAGCATATGTAGATGGCCGGCCTATATCTCTCGCCTCCAGTTCCTTTATTAGGCCCGCTTCACTGTATCTATTAGGTGGCTCAGTAAATTTTTCTTCTTTTATCAGATTCAACAATTTTAATTTTTCTCCTTTCTTTACTTCCGGCAATTCTATGTCCTCTCCCACACTATCTTTATCCACAAGAAGCCATCCGGGAAAAAGAATCCGTGAACCGGTAGCTGTAAAATCAGGAATAGGTGCATCTGGAGAAATATTTGCGTTTATTTTTGTTTTTAATAATTTTGCATCAGCCATTTGTGAAGATACAGCGCGTTCCCAAATCAATTTGTAAAGTCTTTGCTGCTCCTCAGTACCAGCTCCTAAATTTTCTATATGGGTCGGGCGAATTGCTTCATGCGCTTCTTGGGCATTTTTAGATCTAGCCTTATAAGCTCGTGGTAAAGCATATTCATTTCCATATTTTTTATTAATAAGGGAAACGATTTGCGCTTGCGCGGCCGAGGACAGATTTGTACTATCCGTTCTCATATATGTAATATGTCCAGCTTCATAAAGTTTTTGCGCTATTTGCATTGTTCTAGAAGGGGAATAACCAAGCCGTGAGCTTGCTGTTTGTTGCAAAGTAGAAGTAGTGAATGGAGCCCGAGGAATTCTTTTTTGTTCGGATTCTTTTACTTCTTTTACCAGCCAATTTCCTTTTTTCCCTTCTTCAAGTATTTTTTCAACCAATTTTTCATTTTTAGGTTCTTCTGAACAAAAAAGGGTCAATTTTCCCTTTTTTTGAGTTTCAAAGAGACCGAATAATTTCCAATACTGTTCCGGAACAAAAGCGCGAATCTCACGTTCGCGTTCCATTATTATGCGAAGCGCAGGGGATTGAACTCGCCCTGCAGAAAGTCCATAACGTACTTTTTTCCAAATAAGTCCCGAAAGATCATAACCGACAAGTCTGTCTAATACTCGTCTAGCTTCTTGAGCTTTTACTAGCTTCATATCAATTTCTTCAGGGTACTTCAAGGCTTCTTTTACTGCTTCCTCGGTTATTTCATAAAATCTAACTCTTTTTATAGAAGCTTTTTTTTTACCCGCCCCGTAGGAAACTTGCTTTCCTTCGGGATCTTTATTCAATAATTCTTCAATATGCCAAGCTATCGCTTCTCCTTCGCGATCAGGGTCTGTGGCTAAAAGTATTTCACTAGCTTTTTCTCCAAGAGATCGGAGTTCATGTATAATTTTTTCCTTGCCTTTGGAAACTTCATAATGCGGTATGAACCCGCCTTCTATGTCTATCGCTTGCTTATTTGATTTCGGTAAATCGCGGATATGCCCGACAGATGCGCGCACAGTATAAACACCCTCGAGATATTTCTCAATGGTCTTTGCTTTTGATGGCGATTCAACGATTAATAATTTCATATTTGCTAAGTATTACACGAAATAGTTTTTTTTTGCAAACTTGTCCTGATGAAAAGAAGGGTCAAGCCAATTTAATCTCTCCAGATATTTTTCTACTAAAAAATTCTGTTGAGCTCGCCTCGCACCGTCGTGCTCCGGCCTTGCGATTAGGTACCTAGCCTAATCTCACCTAATTCTTCTTTTATCAGTTCTTTTATTTCCATAATGGAAAGTATCGCATTGGCGTTAGGAGTCGGCATTTTCATGGCGCGAATTAAATCATCGCGGGGAATCGGTTCACGAAGAAGTTTTACTACTTTTTGTTCTTCCGGTGACAAATCTTCAAAAAGTTTTTGCTGTTTTTCTTTATCTTTTTTTAACTCAAATCCCAAAGCTTCCAGTACATCTTCCGCGCAGGTTACAGGCGTTGCGCCTTGTTTGATTAATTTATTGGTACCTTTGGAAGACGGTGAAGAAATTGATCCAGGGACAACAAGCACATCTCTATTGTATTCTGTAGCCAATCTGGCAGTAATAAGAGTACCGGATTTTTCCTCCGCTTCTATTATCAGCACGGATTTGGAAATACCAGCCATTAGGCGATTGCGCATAGGGAAACTCCACTGAGTTGCTTTGAAATCGGGTTCAAATTCGGAAATCAAGCACCCGCCTTTTTCCACCACCTCTCTCATTAAGCGAACATTCATTTTTGGATACATCGCTTCATCTGAAAGCCCGGAACCCGGAAAAACTATCGTTTTTAATCCGACTTGCATCGCTTTCTTGTGAGCTATGGTGTCTATACCCATGGCAAAACCGGAAACTATGGCGATTGGATATCCTTTCAAACCAGCAATTATCTTTTCACAAGCTTCTTTTCCGTAGGAAGTAAATTTACGCGAGCCCACCACACATAAATAAATTAGGTTTTCCCCGCCTGCGCAGGCAGGTTTTGGCAGGTTGCCGATTATCCAAAGATCTTCCGGCGGTTGCGGAATTTCCAAAAGGGCTCTCGGGAATTTATTTTTGGGGAGCTTTTGAATTTTCATACGCTATAGTATATAATACAAATATGTTAGACATCAAATTCATTCGTGAAAACAAAGAAATAGTGAAAGAAGGCGCAAAAAAGAAATTCATAGAAGTTGATATTGAAAAACTTATTGCGTTAGATGATGAACGTTTAAAACAACTCAAAGAAGTGGAAGATTTGAGAGGTGAAGTAAACAAAGTTTCAAATGATATTTCTCGCAATCAAGACAGCGCTCATAAGATGCAACTAATTGAAGAAATGCGCGCGGTAAAAGAAGATATAAAAGAAAAAGAGGAAAAATTAAGAAAAATAATGGAAGAATGGCAAAAGATTATGTTGCAAGTTCCAAATATTCCAGACATTTCTGTTCCTAATGGGAAAAGTGATGAAGAAAATCTTGAAGTGAGGGCTTGGGGAGAAAGACCCGTATTTAATTTTACTCCTAAAGACCATGTGGCAATTGTGGAAAATCTTGACTTGGTTGATTTTGAGCGAGGCACAAAAGTTTCCGGTTTTCGCGGATACTTTATGAAAAATGACGGGGCTTTATTATTTTTTGCGCTTTGGCAGTACTTTTTAGATTATTTTGTAAACAAAGGATACATTCCGATGATTGTGCCATCGCTTGTAAGAAAAGAAACATTAATGGGTACGGGATATTTGCCTCAAGGTGAAGATGATTTGTATAAGACACAAGACGGAGAATATTTTGCCGGTACTGCAGAAGTTGCGGCTATGTCTTATTATTCGGGAGAAATTTTGCCAAAAGATTCGCTTCCTAAAAAGTTTATCGCTTTTTCTCCTTGTTTTAGGCGAGAAGCAGGAAGTCATGGAAAAGATGTGAAAGGAATAATTAGAGTGCATGAATTTTTTAAACTTGAACAAGTTTTATTATGCGAAGCCAGCCATGAAGAATCTGCCAAACTGCATGAAGAAATAACAAACCATGTGGAACACTTAATGCAGGAATTAAAAATTCCATATCGTGTGGTTGCCAACTGCGGAGGCGACCTCGGTTTGGGTCAAGTAAAGAAATATGATATAGAAGCTTGGATGCCTTCTCAAAACAAATATCGCGAAACTCACTCCTCTTCCTATTTTCATGATTTTCAAGCTCGCAGATTAAATATTAAATATAAAGACAGAGAGGGAAAATCAAAATATGTTCATTCTCTAAATAACACCGCTTGCGCTACCTCAAGATTGCCGGCAGCTATCCTAGAAAATTATCAACAGGCGGATGGCACTGTAAAAATTCCGGAAGTTTTGAAAAAATACATGGGTGGAAAAGAATTCATCAAGTAATACCTGTCCCGTACTAAATTTTTGAGTAAGAGAAATGACCACGATTATTAACAACTTAAAATTTTAGTACTGGGATGAAAAATCAAAATGTTTTAAATTCTCCTCGTCTTTTAGAATTAAAAAGAAAACAACGTAAAATTTTAAGAAGAAAAATATTTTTTTTGGTTTTTTTGCTTATTTTAGTTTTGGTTGGTCTGTCTTTTCTCTCTAAATGGGAAAAAGTAAATATAAATAATATCCAAATTTCGGGCAACAAGGTAGTGGAAACCAAAATGATTGAAGATATTGCAAAAGAAAAAATTGCCGGTAACTTTTTATGGGTTTTGCCAAAAACAAATTTTTTACTTTATCCCAAAGGGGAAATAAAAAAAGAATTGGCTGATAAATTCAAAAGATTGAAAGATATTTCCATTAGTATCAAAAATCTGCAAACATTGGATATTTCTTTAACCGAGAGAACCGCGCTATATACATATTGTGGTACTATGCCACCAGAGTTAAATAATTCAGAGATTGAAATTCAAAACAATAATAAATGTTATTTTATGGATGATAGCGGTTATATTTTTGATGAGGCTCCTTATTTCTCCGGAGAAGTTTATTTGAAGTTTTATGGAACTGCTTCATTTGGCTCTTATTTTTCCCAACCAATTTTTGGCAAATTAATATTACTTAAAGAAACACTTGAAAAAATTGCAATAAAACCGGTAATATTTTATGTACAAGATAATGGAGATATAGAAATGTTTCTCTCTTCCACATCAGAATCACAGTTGGGACCGAAAATAATTTTAAAAACAGATTCCGATTTTGAAAAAGTGGCAGAAAATCTGCAAACGGTGCTTGGCACGGAACCCTTTAAATCAGATTTTAAAAATAAATATTCTTCACTCCTTTATATTGACCTTCGGTTTGGGAATAAGGTATATTACAAATTCAAGTAAAATATCAAACTAAAAAATTCAAAAATTTCTGAGCCTTCGCCCTCGGAGTCCGTGAGGACAGGGGACCCACGACTCTTAAAATTTTTAATTTTCTTAGTTTGGAAGATTTATGAACAACTTTTGGAAAAAATTAAATAAACCATTTTTCTGCCTAGCTCCGATGTCGGATGTCACCGATTGCGCTTTCAGACAGATGATAGCCCAACATGGAAAACCAGATGTAATCTGGACGGAATTTGTTTCTGCTAACGGTCTTGTTCACGCAAAAGGGAAGGATAAACTTCTAATTGATTTAAAATTTTCTAAAAAAGAACATCCAATAGTGGTGCAATTATTTGGTTCAAATACGGAAAATATGAGAAAAGCTTCCGCTCTTTGTAAAAAACTGGGCTTTGACGGCATAGATATAAATATGGGCTGTCCGGATAAATCAATTGAGAAGCAAGGGGCAGGCGCAGCCTTGATGAAAAATTTAAAATTAGCGCGAGAAATTATTCACACAGTCCAGAAAGATGGAAAAGGATTGCCTGTTTCGGTCAAAACTCGCATTGGCTATAATAAAAATGAAATTGAAACTTGGGTAAAAGGACTTTTAAAAGAAAATTTAGCGGCATTGATTATACATCTGCGAACTCGCAAGGAAATGTCTAATGGCCCCGCGCATTGGGAATTAATGAAAAGAATCGTGGAAATTCGCGATGAATTAGGATATAAAACTCTGATAATAGGAAATGGTGATGTTCAAAGTCTGGAAGAAGCTAAACAAAAAGTAAGAGAAACTGGTTGCGATGGAATAATGATTGGGAGAGCGGTTTTTGGTAATCCATGGTTTTTTAATCAAAAACCTCACTCTCTTAAATTTTCTGCCCCTGCGCCCTTCGCCGATCCCGGCGAGGTCGCCGTGGGACCCTCGGGGACAAAAAATTTAAGAGAGTTCAGTTTTATTCAGGAAAAATTAGAAGTTCTTGTAGAACACACCCAAATTTTTGAGAAAGAACTTTCAAAACCTAAGCATAAAAATTTTTCCGTTATGAAAAAACATTTTAAGGCATATGTAAATGACTTTAAAGGAGCCAAAGAATTGCGGGTAAAATTAATGAAAACAAAAAATGCCAAAGAAGTAGAGAAAATCATAAATGATTTTCTCAATAAAAAAAACTCAAGAATAATGTTTTAAGGGGTTTTGAGCGCGACGGCGCGAAAACTTCAGGATTTTTTAAGCTTCAAAAAATCCGTACCGGCAAAAACATTAATTCTTGAGTTTTTTTAATAAAAGAAATTCAAAAAATTTCTGAGCCTTCGCCCTCGGAGTCCGTGAGGACAGGGAACCCACGACTCTTAAAATTCTTTGAATTTCTTTTATCACGGGTTATAATCAAACCATGCATGATTTGGCATTATATAGAAAATACAGACCTAAAACCTTTCAGGAAGTCATCGGGCAAGACCATATAGTAAAAGTGCTGGAAAGCTCCGTAGAGACTAATAAAGTTTCGCATGCTTACCTTTTTGTGGGCTCTAGGGGCACAGGCAAAACTTCTGTGGCTAGAATTTTTGCCAAAGATATAGGGGTTTCAGAAAATGACCTTTATGAAATAGATGCCGCTTCTAATAGGGGAATTGAAGATATCAGAGCGCTTCGGGATGGGGCGAGGGTTCTGCCTTTTGATTCAAAATATAAGGTTTATATTATAGATGAAGTACATATGCTCTCCAAGGATGCTTGGGGTGCTTTGCTGAAGACCTTAGAAGAACCGCCAAAGCATGTTATTTTTATTTTAGCCACAACCGAAATTCATAAAGTGCCGGAAACCATTATCTCCCGCTGTCAGGTTTTCACTTTTAGAAAGGCTTCCGATATTGCTTCTAAAAAAATGGTTTTGGAAGTTTCTAAAAAAGAAGGCTTTGAATTGGATGCCGGCGGAGCTGAATTGATAGCTATTTTGGGCGATGGTTCATTCCGCGATGCCTTAGGCACGTTGCAAAAAGTTTTAAATTTCTCCGGTAGAGATAAAAAAACCCGCCTAGACTCGGCGAGGCTGGTAAAACGAGAAGATATAGAAAAAATAACCGGCGCGCCGAAAACAGTCTTGGTAAATGATTTCATTTCCGCTATCGCTAATAAAAATTTAGAAGAGGGGATTATGACTATTCGCAAAGCGGCAGGAGAAAGTTTAGATATGAAACTTTATTCCAAATTAATCATAGAGAAGTTTCGTATGGCTATAATTTTAAAATATGCACCTAAATTAGAAAAAGACCTGCCTGCGCAGGCAGGAATGGTAGGGGATTTAGGAGAAGAAGATTTGGAATTCTTGAAGGGTTTAGTGAAGTCCGACAAAGAAGGTATTCTTCGTTCTCCAGCGCTTTCAATTCTCCTTGAGGCTTATAATGACATAGATCGAGCTTTTGTTTCCGAGCTTCCGTTGGAGCTTGCGTTGGTGAAGATTTTGGGGCAAGATAAAGCTGTTCAGTAAAAATATTGGGAGATCGTCTAACGGTAGGACAGCGGCCTTTGAAGCCGTGAATCTTGGTTCGATTCCAAGTCTCCCAGCAAAATGGATAAAATAAAAAAACTTAAGAATTATATTATTCATATTGGTTTAATAATTGTAATAACATTATTAGTTTTTTATATTTTTTGTACTAAATTTAGATTATTTCTTGAAATCCAAGGAATTGATCCAAATTTTATTATAGGATTTTTTACTGTGATGGCACTTTTTCTTAGTTTAATTCAATCTTCAAAAGATAAAAAATATGCATACAATTTAAGACTTATTGAATCAATTGAAGATAAAGGTTTAAAAGTGATATCTAAATTAATAAGTATAAAAAGTAAAAGTTATATTTATCTTGAAGGTATAAAGATGCATAAAAAAATACTAAATTCTAAGCTATTTTATGAGGATACTAATGAAACAATGTCTAAAAAAGATGTGGAAGGCGGAATGGATTTAGTAGCAACATATATAGACACATACTTCCCAGAACAAAATTTGAAATGGAATAATCTACAGGACAAGTTAAGTCAAATGGCAACCAGCTATGCAACCATAGCTCTTAACTATAGTAAAAATATTGAAGTCCTTAAAGATCCTCTTTTTAAAAATAAAACTTTAGATAATATAGACAATATATTAAAAGATGCTGAAAATATTAACAACGAAATAGAAAAAATCACTCTAGAGATTAGGAATGATATTATAGAAAAAATCAATATGTCGAAGGGCGAGTTTAAAAAAACTTTTGATTTTCGTTTTTAATTAAATAGTGATTTAAAAATTAAATTAGTAGATTGGGGACAATAAATTTATGAGGGTTTTAATCCAAAATATAGTTAGGGATGCGGAAATTTTGAAGGATAAATACACGGACCAGAAAAATATTCCTGTTAATTATACCTGCATTTTTTGCCAGTCAGAAGAAGAATATTATAAATTTCAAAAAGAAACTCATAGATTAGGAACAGTAATAGAAAAAAGACCCAACAGTTTATTATTTAAAATTTCTCCTATTGAAACTGTTGCCGGTAAATTACAACTTCTTAGAATCAGACAGCCCGACCCTACGAAACCAGAGCGTGGAGATGCTGATTTTACCGTTTCAAATTATCCTTCCTTTAAAGAAAAATATCTCAAAAAACCTGGCTTTTCGCTTATTCCAAGAGATAATTTTGAAATGATAGAATTATATAAAAAGGGAGAAAACGTAAGAGTATATTTTTCATATCCTCCTCTAGATAAGCAATTAAATTTAGTATAAAATTATGTTGATAATATTCATAGTTTTAATTGCAGTGATTATAATAGTAGGTGTTATTGTTCCCATATCAAAAAATTACTAACGTAATATAAAAAATATGAAAGGATTTATAGATTTCATTAGAGAGCAAGGAGTGGTTGGTTTAGCTATAGGTTTTATTTTAGGAGGAGCTGTTTCTAAAGTAGTTAGTGCTTTGGTAACAGATATTATCAATCCGATTCTTAGCATAATTATTGGCGTAACCGGCGAATTAAAAACCGCTTCGTTTGGAATGGGCTCAGTTCAAATTCTTTACGGTGATTTAATAAGCGTAGTGATAGATTTTTTAATAGTAGCATTCGTTGTCTATTTCGGATTTAAAATTCTGAGAATAGAAAAATTAGATAAACCAAAAGTATAATTTTCTGTAAATTTAAGCTTTGTTTCTAAGCTTAATTGTGCTATACTATATTTTGTTATACAAAAAATTATAAATTATAGAAAAAATAAACGCCATGCAACCACTTTTAGCTAAAATACCAAATTTTTTAAAATCCAAATGGACGATTGGAATAGTAATCTTGCTGATTCTCGGAGTAGGTGGATATTTTCTTTTTCATAAAGATCCAACATATCAATATATAACCGTGCAAAATGGTTCCATTACGCAAACTGTTTCTCTGACCGGCAACACCACGCCTTTACAAAGCGTCTCTCTGACCTTTGGTAACAGCGGTATAGTTTCCAATATCTACTCCGACCTTGGAAAACAAGTAAATAAAGGGCAAGTACTGGCAGAACTTAATATGAATGATCTTCTAGCCCAATTACACAGCGCAGAGGCAAGTCTTGTAATTGCCCAGCAAAATGCGTCTGTTTCAAAAAGTAATGTCACAAACGTTACCGCTCAACAGGATATCCTGGTTCAAAACGCTTATCGCAATCTTCTTAATTCAACCCCCGAGGCAGTTCCGCACGATAGCTCAAGCGATTACATCGCTCCGGTAATTAGCGGTAATTACAATTTGAACAAAGAAGGTGTAATAAAAGTTAAATTTTATTACAGTTCTAGCGGTATAAGCTTTAATATATCCGGTCTTTCTAATGGCAGTGGATCTTGCAACACAATTTTACCTCAACCGTTAGGTGATTCAGGTTTGTATATTAAATGTTCTTCTTCTGTCATAAATATTTATGACTGGGATATTGAAATCCCAAATAAGAAAGCTTCAGATTATTTAACTAATTACAATGCTTATCAACTAGCGCTTGAAACTCGTAATAAAGCTATTGCCGATGCACAAGCAAGCGTAGGAACCATTGATTCTTCTTCAGTAGTTGATGCACAAGTCGCGCAAGCGCAAGCAAGTGTAGATAGCGCAAAAGCAAAAATACTAAATGCCCAAATTGTTGCTCCTATTAGCGGTACCGTTACTCAATTTGACGCAAAAGTGGGACAGCTTGCGTCTTCAAGCGTGCCTCTTGTCTCCATAATATCAAATAGCGGTTATGAGGTAGATGCAGGCGTTTCTGAAACCGATATTGGAAAAATTTCAATTGGCGATAAGGTTTCAATGACCCTTGACGCTTTTCCTAATGAAACATTTACAGGGTCAGTATTCTATATTGCTCCGGCAGACACAAATGTCCAAGGAGTTATTAGTTTCAAAATTAAAATTTCTTTTGATCAACCTGATCCGCGATTAAAAAGCGGACTCACGGCTAATCTTGATATAGAAACCGAACGCAAAGATAATGTATTGATCCTTCCGCAGTATGCTATTTTACAAAATGATGAAGGAGCGTTTATACAAACGCTTGAAAATAATGTTATCAAAGAAAACCCAGTGACACTTGGTATACAAGACAAAGAAGGAAATGTTGAAATAATTTCTGGCGTCTCAGAAGGAGAACAAGTTCTCAATATCGGACTCAAAGCGCAATGATCCCGTTAGAGGCCGCGGTCGCTTCATTTGGATTCAATAAAATTAATATTTAGTAAAAAATTATTATAATAACCAATAAATGGCAAGGAAGTGGAAGACCGCGACCTGCCTCTAACGGGATGATAGAGGTAAATGATTTAAAAAAGGAATATTGGGAAGAAGAAACACCGACAAAAGCTTTGTGCGGGGTAACTTTTTCTGTTGAAAAAGGAGAATTTGTTTCTATTATGGGTCCTTCGGGTTCAGGTAAATCAACTCTTCTTCATATATTAAGTTTTCTTGACCGACCCACTGGAGGCTCTTATAAATTTCAAGGAAAAAGTATTGATGAGATGACAGACAAGGAACTTGCTTATGCACGAAATAAAGACATGGGTTTCGTCTTCCAGTCATTCAACCTGCTTTCTCGATTGACGGTATATGAAAATGTTGAAATACCGCTTCTTTATTCCGACATTTCTCCAAAGAAACGCGCCACACTAGTGGAAGAAGCTGTTCAATCGGTCGGACTTAAAGAAAAATTATATACCGCGGCAGGTAAACTTTCCGGCGGGCAAAAACAGCGCGTGGCTATTGCTCGAGCGCTGGTGACTAAGCCGGATATTATTTTTGCCGATGAACCAACCGGTAATCTTGATTCACAATCGGGCTTGCAAGTGATGGAAATACTTGAATCACTTAATGACAAAGGCCATACTGTGGTGCTGGTAACGCATGAAACTCAAACAGCTGAATTCGCCAATCGCATTATTAAAATAAAAGACGGGATGATAGAAAGCGATAAACAAATTATCGCAAATCGTCATCATCGCGAGAATTTAAAATAATATGCTTTTTAGAGACGCATTCAAAACCGCTACCCGAAGTCTTACGCATGGCAAAATGCGTTCAATTTTAACGATGTTGGGTATTGTTATTGGTATTGCCTCGGTAATCGTCATT
The DNA here is from genome assembly GCA_041650615.1 of Minisyncoccota bacterium. Classification (GTDB taxonomy): domain Bacteria; phylum Patescibacteriota; class Minisyncoccia; order Phycocordibacterales; family UBA9973; genus UBA9973. The sequence continues at coordinate 139,276 of JBAZKU010000001.1, read as the reverse complement.
ATGTCGCTAAGTGCTTCAGCAGAACAATACATCGTGGGTCAGATCCAATCCATGGCGCCCAATATGGTTAATGTGCAGCCTGGCGCTCCAGTAATGGGTGGCGCACCATCATCTGCAATGGGTATTGTTATTAAGACACTTACTAAACGAGATGTTGAAGCTCTGGAACGGGAACCGTCCATTACAAATGTGGCGCCGAATGTCGTTGGGGAGTCTCGCATCGTCTACGAAAACAAAAGTAAGTCAACTATTTGGGTAGCAACAACTCCAAACATTTTCAAAATGACGAACCTTAATTTCTCCAGCGGGTATGGATTCACCAACGCGGATGAGAATGCATATAGACATGTCGTTGTCCTTGGTTCAAAGATCGCAGACTCACTGTTCGGGGATATAGAACCGGTTGGTAAATCTATTCGCTTCAGCGACACAAGCTTTCGTGTCATCGGAGTCCTTGAAACCAAAGGTACTGGTATATTTAGTATGGACGAATATGCAATAATACCACTCTCTGTCGGACAGAAACAACTCCGCGGTATTGATTATTACCAGGAACTGAACATTCAGTTTGATCCCACATATGATTCAGAGTTTGTTAAATCAAGAGTTATTTCGGTTCTCCGGACATCTCACCATATTACAGACCCAACAAAAGACGACTTTATGGTCACATCAATGGACGAAACATTAAATATGCTCGGTAATATCATGTCTATGCTCACCATATTTTTATCGGCAATTGCTGCTATCTCTTTAGTGGTTGGCGGTATCGGTATTATGAATATTATGTTGGTATCCGTTACGGAACGAACGCGAGAGATAGGTCTTCGCAAGGCAGTCGGCGCAACAGATAACGATATTTTAAAACAATTTATGATTGAATCAATTTTACTAACTTCTATAGGTGGCATAATAGGTATTATTATAGGAGCAGGTACTGTGGGTCTGGCATACTTTATTCTTATAACTTTTTTTTCTATTGGCTGGGTTTTTGCTTTTCCTATCTCGGCCGTAATTTTGGGGCTAGCGGTATCCAGTATTGCTGGCCTTGCTTTCGGAATCTATCCAGCTCGTAAGGCTGGTAAGAAAAATCCTATTGATGCACTAAGGTATGAATAACAGAAGTCATTCCACAAGTCAGACATGTGGGATAACTCACATGTCTGACTTGTGGTAAAATCTGATATAATATTCCTATGACTCTTAAAAAAATCGGAATAATTTTATTTTTAATATTTTCTTTATTTCCAATCCAAAAAATATTCGCCCAAAGCGCGAATACCGGTTTTGTCTCGGCTAATATTTGGTATTCCAAAGACCCATTTATAGAAGGGGATAAGATCAAGATTTATACATTTGTTTTTAACCCCGACAATAGGCAATTATCCGGCACGGTAAATTTTTTCGATAATACTATTTTATTGGGTAAAAAAGACTTTACGGTAGCTGCTAATGCTACAAGCACTATTTCTATTAATTGGACGGTCACTGCCGGAGACCATACAATTTTCGGTCAGATTGAAAACGCCAAATTCTTATTATCAAATGGAAATTATGAAACGGTATCTCTCACTGAAAATCAAACAGAAAAAAGTTCCCGCACCGTTTCTAAAAAAATAACTTCCCAATCCACCGATACTGGCGCAAATTCCACTTTTACATCTATTTCAGATATAGAAAAAACTATAACAGAAAAAACGCCAAGTTTTATCACAGAACCCATAATTTCTGCCGTAAACGCCTTGGAACAATTTCGAACAAATATAAATATTGCGTCTGATAGTAAAAAAACAGAAGTACAAAAAGAAATAAAGGCTTTGGCTAATACTACCACTACGCCAAAAGAAGAAGTCCCTCAAAATTCCATATTACAACCGCTAAAATATGTGGAATTATTTTTCCTTACAATTTCTTCATTTATTCTCAATAATAAAATTTTATTTTATGGCGTTTTGGCTATTATTGCTTTTTTAATTTTGCGTTTTATTTGGAATTTCTTTTTCTAGCTTTTTAAATTTAAGCGTGTAAAATAGGATTATGGTACTCCGAATTTCAGCCTTTTTGATACTGCTATTATCTATACTTTTTATGCCTTTTTGGGTATCCATTATACTGGCCTTGGCAGGAATGGTCTATTTCTCTTTTTTTTGGGAAAGTGTCGTTTTATTCTTCCTTTCGGATTTACTTTATGGAGTGAGTGAAGCTCGATTTTTCAATATATTTTTTGTTTCTTTAATCGTTTCCTTTTTAGTTTTGATAATAATTGAATTATTAAAAAAGAAAATCAGAGTTTCAAATTAAACAGCAATATGATTAGAAAAATGTTAAGGAAAAGAAAAATTAAAAATGCCAACTTCTTCGTAGAGCCCGATGAGATTTTTCTTGATTCTAAAAATTTACAAAATTTCGACCGCCAGCAATTTGAAGGCCGAATAGAAAAACCAATTTCTAAAAAAACCATCTCCTTTATCGGCGCTTTTTTTTTATTATTTGTAGGAATATTTTCTGTCAGACTTGGTTATCTTCAAATACAAAAAGGTGAGGCATATTTAAATAGAAGCCAAAACAATGTCTTAGAAAAACAAATTATTTTCAGCGATAGGGGAATTATTTATGACAGAAATAAAAAAGAACTTGCTTGGAACACAAAAAATGCCGATTTACCTACCTCAATTCGCTCATATTTATCTCCAGGATTTTCACATCTTTTGGGCTACGTAAGTTATCCAATGCAAGATAAATCCGGAAACTATTGGCAAAGCAATTTTATAGGCAAAGATGGGTTGGAAAAACAATATAATCAATCACTGGAAGGAACCAATGGCTCAAAAATAGTAGAAATAGATGCACATAAGATAGTCCATTCAGAAAATATAGTAAATGCTCCATTGCGCGGCGTTGACCTGGTAACAACAATTGATTCGCGTATTCAAAAAGAGTTATATACCCTGATTCAGAATCTATCACAAAGCAATTCTTTTTCGGGTGGAGCAGGCATATTAATGGATGTTAATAACGGGGAAGTATTAGCTTCTGTCAGTTTCCCGGAATATAATTCTGAAATCCTTTCTCTGGGTAAAGATACTAAAACAATTCAAGATTATTTAAATGATAAAAGAAAAGTTTTTTTAGATAAAACCATCTCCGGACTTTATACGCCAGGTTCTATCGTAAAGCCATTTTTTGCCATAGGAGCGCTGACAGAAGGCGTAATTGATCCCTTGAAAAAAATATTATCTACAGATTCTATTTCAATACCAAATCCATATTTCCCGGACCAGAAGACTGTTTTTAAAGACTGGAAAGCGCATGGATGGGTAGATATGCGGCAAGCTTTGGCCGTATCCAGCGACATTTATTTTTATGAAATCGGCGGTGGATTTGAAGACCAAAAAGGTTTGGGTATAGTTAATATTGAAAAATATGCAAAACTTTTCGGCATTGGAGAAAAAACCGGAGTGGATTTGCCGGATGAAAAAGGAGGAGTAATTCCAAGTCCTGAATGGAAAATAAAAAACTTTAAGGGTGAACCATGGCGCGTAGGAGATACTTATAATACTGTTATCGGACAATATGGATTTCAAGTAACTCCTATAGAAATGACGCGTGCGGTATCTGCTATCGCGAATTATGGTACATTGATTACTCCGCATTATGTTTTAGGAGATGTGGAAAAGGAAAATAAAATTTCAATCTTGGATTTAAAAAGAGAATATTTTGATGTTGTTCATGAAGGAATGAGACAAAGCGTTTTGGTAGGAACTTCCTCACTAATAAATGTGCCTTATGTGCAAGTCGCTTCTAAAACCGGGACCGCTCAGCTCGGGGTAAATAAAAATAAAGTTAACTCTTGGATTATAGGGTTTTTCCCTTATGAAAATCCCAAATATGCGTTCACTATAATGATGGAAGCAGGACCATCTTCGAATAGCGTAGGCGCATCTTCCGTCATGCGTCAACTTTTGGATTGGATGTCCATAAATACTCCGGAGTATTTTAAATAAGCAAAACAATGCTTTTTTCGGTCCGTGAAAAAGTATTGTTTTGCTTATTTAAATGCTATATAATATAAAAATGACTAAAGTGAAAATAATTTTTGGATTAGGTGTTTGGGTAGCGGTATTGCCATATTTAGGTTTTCCATATTCTTTTAAGAATATACTCTTTTCAATCTCCGGCCTGGCAATTATTTGTTTCGGTTATATGCTATACAGGGATTTTAAAGCAGGGGAGACAGAAGAAAAAACCTTCGATAATTTTTCCGAAAATAATAATTTTAATGAAATTGAGATAAACTTGGAAGAACAAGTCAAATTAAATAAAAAATAAATTTAGTGATATAATAAAATCTTATGTTGGAATACCTTAAAATGAGACGCACGCAAGCCACAATTTTACTTGTAGCTGTTTTTTTTGGTTTTGGTGTTTATGTAGGATTTCATAATGGACCAGAAATAGATAAAGTTGTCAATATATTAGGCAAAGAGACTGCAGTTGCAACCCAGGCTGATTTCTCTCCATTTTGGAAAGTTTGGAACAGTATAAACGATAAATACCCAAATGTCAGCAAGATAACAGACCAAGAGAAGATATATGGGGCTATTTCTGGGCTTGTGGGCTCCTTAAATGACCCATATAGCATATTTTTCACCCCAGAAGAAACTGAGTTGTTTGAGGGCAATATACAGGGAAATTTTGAAGGAGTCGGTATGGAAGTGGGTATGAAAGATAAAGTGCTTACAGTAATTGCCCCTCTCAAAGATACCCCCGCTTATAAAGCTGATATAAAATCGGGCGACCAAATTCTTAAGATTGATAATATGGCCACTTCCGGTTTGAGCGTAGAGAAGGCAATAAGTTTCATTAGAGGAAAAGCGGGTACGACAGTAACGCTTACAATTTTGCGCGATGGAGATAAAAAACCAAAAGAAATAAAAATCGTGCGAGACACTATAGAAATACCGACTCTTGATACGGAATTGAGAAAAGACGGAATTTTTGTGATAAAACTTTATAGTTTCTCCGCAAGCTCAGCTAGGCTTTTCCAAAGTGCGCTTAAAGAATTTTCCATATCGGGGTCCGATAAATTATTACTTGATTTGAGAGGGAATCCGGGAGGATATTTGGATGCGGCTGTTAGTATGTCAAGTTGGTTTTTAGAAGGAGGAAAACCCGTCGTAACGGAAGATTACGGAAATAATTCAAAACCCAAAATATATAGGAGTGAAGGATATAATGTATTTACAGATAAATTAAAATTTGTAATTTTAATAGATAACGGTTCTGCATCAGCGTCTGAAATACTTGCCGGGGCAATGCAAGATTATAAAAAGGCTTTACTAGTAGGAGAACAGAGTTATGGAAAAGGTTCCGTTCAAGAAGTTGTAAATGTAACTCAAGATACTATTTTAAAGATTACTGTGGCCAAGTGGTTAACCCCAAATGGCAATTCCATTTCTGAAAAAGGATTAACCCCGGATTACAAGGCATCTATTACTCAAAAAGATATTAATAATAAAATAGACCCTCAGTTAAATAAAGCGGTAGATTTATTAATTAATTGGCCGGGTATTAAATAAAATATGAAAATAATCCTTTTACAAGATATACCGAAAGTAGGCAGAAAATATGATATAAAAGAAATAAATGATGGCTATGCTTTAAATTTTTTATTCCCCAAAAAATGGGCAACACTTGCAACTCCGAAAGCCATAGCGGAAGTTGAAATACATAAAAAAGAAATCGTAATTGAAAGGGAAGTGCAAGAAGATCTTTTGGAAAAAAATTTAGAAGAGATAAAGGGTAAGACTATTACTATAAAGGCAAAAGCGGATGAAAAGGGTCATCTTTTTTCCGCCATTCATGAAAAAATGATAGTAGACGCCATGAATGAAGAATGCCATGTCCAAATAGATGAAAAATTTATTGTTCTGGAAAAACCAATTAAAGAAATAGGGGAGTTTGAAATCCCAATTCTAATAAAAGGCAAAAAATCTTCGTTTAAGCTTATCATAGAAGAAATAAAAAAAGCAGAATAATGCTTTTTTAAATTACACTAACAGTCTTTTTGATTACCGTCCTACCATTAAAGGAGATTTTGCGTCTAGAGCCAAATTTAACTATACCAGGTTTTAGGGCAAAAAGAGTATGGTCCTTACCCATAGAGACATTATTACCAGCCATAATGACCGTACCACGTTGGCGGATGATAATAGAGCCGGATTCTGCCTTTTGGCCATCCGTAAGCTTAGTACCAAGGTACTTTGGATTTGAATCTCTTAAGTTTTTCGCTGTTCCGCCGGCTTTTCTATGTGCCATATGTTGTTTTTATGATATAATTTATAAACAATATGAGTTTACACTATCCCTCAAAAAAAATCAACCCCGTTAAAGACCGCGAGGGCTCGCAGCGACCCCCTGTCTTTAACGGGGTCAAGCAATTCGTAGAAAGCGATAAGGGTAAGGATATTTTGGTCATTATTATCATAATTTTGGTTGGTTTAGGCTCATTTGAGCTAGGTAGACTATCTAAAAGTGACACAAACTCAGGTATAAAAATCCTGCCTGCGCAGGCAGGAGAATATGAGGGTCAAGAAGCCAATGTAATAAGTTCTATAGACCAAAATTCAATAAATACGTCAAAATCAACTTCAGGGAATTTTTTTGCTTCAAGTAAGGGGAGTAAATATTATTCCATAAGTTGTTCTGCTGGAAAAACTATCAAACAAGAAAATAGAATTTATTTTGCAACATCTACAGAAGCGGAGAGTGCAGGTTATGTGCTTTCTAGTTCGTGTAGATAATAAACCATACCTAAAGCAGATTGTGCGACGTTTTAATGCTCGTACAATCTGCGCAATGTTTGGGGTAGTATTATACTACCCCAAACATATATTGTGCGACGTGGTATTAACCTAGCAATGTTGACAAAAAGGCTATTCCCTATTGCCTGTTTACAACAGGAGCATTCATCTCATAGTCCGTCGGTTCACCATCTCTAATTCGCTCCATATTATTTATAAAAGATTTCCAAAAAATATCTATAAAAATATCATTCCAAAGATATGATGCCGGTTCTTTGAGGTAATCATTCCATAAACTTCTAGTCCCTCCCCCGACATAGCTTATATTGTCCTGTCCGGTAGGACTTTCTACCACTGATCTGACGCTTATTTTAAAATAACTAAGCACTAATATGACAACAAATCCAAAAAGTAAAATTCCGATAATACTTATTCCTCCTCTTTCTTTTTTGAATTTTGTCATTTTAATGTTAAATAAATGTTAAAAAACACTTTTTATTGTATTTATGACCCAATCTATTGCTTGGCTTACCGAAACATGAAAATAACTTAACAAAAACAAAATGACAACAATTAGAATTATCAATTTCAAAAACCCGCCTTGTTTATTTTTTATATTATTATCCATCCCGTTAGAAATTTATATTAATTAATAATTATACTATACTCCCCGTCAGTTGAATTTCTAACGGGATTCATCTCACATTTTACCATAAAATATTCATTCAAGACAACACTACGCTATTTAAACATATCTGCCGTTGTCGGGGGCAAATAATACATCGGGTCAAGATAACCATCTATCGGGGCGATAGGCATAGTATAAGTGCGTCCTACACAGGCTTGACTCGGCCTGGATTCCATTTTAACCGCGTCCGAAGCATAGACTGATACATGTAGATGTGGACCGGTGGAGTAACCGGTATTGCCGGAATAACCTACTATCTCTCCTCTTGAAACCTTTTGTCCCTTAGAAACCTTAATTAAAGAAAGATGACCATAAGTGCTTGAAAGGCCATTGTTGTATTGTATAAAAACAAATTTTCCAAAAGAAGCGCCTGGGCAAGTTATATCCGTATCCCCGATTCCAAGAACTATTCCATCAGCCATTGCTTTAACAGGAGTACCCACAGAAGCTCTAAAATCCACACCATTGTGAGAACCAGAAGCATAAAGACGTTTAGAATCCTTAGTTACACCAAATAATTGAGTTATATATACATAATCAAGCGGCCAACTTAATACTCCCCCCTTAGGAAGCAGAGAAGGATTAAGAATATATTTTAATTGGGATTCATAATCATTTAATTCTTTCTCAAATGCATCTTTTTTTGCTAATCTGTCTTTTAGTAATTTTTGATAATTAGATTCGTTATTTTTTGTTTGTGCTAGAAGTTCCTTTTTTTCTGCCGTATTTTGGTCTACAATCTTTTTCTGGTCGGCAAGACTCCCCTTAAGCGCGACAAGTTCATTCTTTGCGACTGTTGTTTCTTCTTTAGTATCTTCTAAACTGCTTTTTGCTTGCCTTACTTTAATAGTTGTTTCTCTAATCGTATCATTTATGGTAGCCATATTGTCTATATCATTCCAAATCAAGCTAAAACCATTTTCTGACAATATCATTGTTAATATATCGCTTTGTTCAAGCTCATTCATGTTTTTGATACTTAGAGATAAGGCATCTGTATTATTTGTTATAGAACCCTGCCTATCGTTTATTTGCAAACTCAATTCTTGTATTTTAAGATTCGTTTTATCTATTTTATTTTGGGTGACGGAGATATTAGCTACCAATTTTTTCCTGGTTAAATCAAGCTGTTTTAAAGATGTATTTAGAGAATCTTTCTGCTGTCCTAAGCTATCAAGTTCTGTCTGATACTGAGCTATTTCCTGTTCTAATTTATCTATATCGGCATTTCTTTGATTTATTTTATTATTCAGTTCCTGAACTGTCTGCGCATAAGAAAAAACAAAAGGAATAATTATTAAAACTCCTAAAAAAAACAAAAACGTTATCTTATATAGTTTTCTGTAGCCGTGACAAAGTTTCATTTTTTCCTAAAATTTCGGCAATAATAAACGGATCCGGAGACTTATCAAGCCCCGATAAAGCGTATCGGACAGGATGCAATAATTCTCCCCTGCTTTCCAGTTTATTAGCTATTTCCATCAAAACATTTTTTATATTTTCTTGATTAAAATCTTTTTCTTCCAGTTTGTTCAATTCATTTATCGCTTCAGTTAGATTCTGAGAGATTTTTTCAGCCGCTGTGTTTTTATAAATTAATTTCCCCTTTTCGTATTTGGGCTGTTTAAAAAAGAAATCCAGGTCTCCCCTTCCCACCATATCTTTTATATCGCTCCATTTGGAGATTCTCTCCGATATTACTGGAATAATTTTTTCTATTTTTAATTCTTCCGGCAAATATTTAAAAATTTCTTTTTTTAATTCTTCAGTCGAAAGTTTTTTGATGTGCTCTTTATTTATCCAATCAAGTTTCTCCAAATTCATCTGCGCTCCAGAATGTCCAACACGAGAAATATCAAAAACCTCAATAAGCTCATTCATTGTGAAAATTTCTCTGTCATCGCCAGGGTTCCAGCCTAAAAGAGCCAAGAAATTGATAATCGCTTCCGGCAAATAACCTTCATTTCTATATTCTAAAATATCCTTTGCTCCATCTCTTTTGCCTAATTTTTTCTTTCCGCCATCCGCCATTATTGGAGGCAAGGTGGCATAAAGCGGCGGTTTTATACCTAAAGCTTCATAGATAGATAAAAATTTAGGAGTGGAAGAGATAAATTCTTGACCGCGCATGACATAAGTAACACCCATTTCAATATCGTCTATAATATGCGCAAAATTATATGTCGGATAACCATCGCTTTTTATTAAAATAAAATCATCTAACGCTTCAGGTCCGGCAGATAAATCGCCATAAACAAGATCGTTCCATTTATAACTTTTTATTTCAGACACTTTAAAACGAAGCGGTTTTGTTCCATCCCATTCTTCAAATTTCTCGGGTCTGTGTTCCCTATATAAAAACGGCTTTTTTGCTAATTCTGCCGTATCGCGGAAAATCCCTACTTCTTCTTCGGTGTATGGATCAGGGTATGCTAATCCTTTATCAATAAGAATTTTCGCGTATTTTTTATATAAATCCAGCCTTTCTGATTGTAAATAAGGACTATGTGGGCCTCCAATATTTGGTCCTTCGTCCCAATTAATCCCTAACCATTTTAATGATTCAATAATATGGTCTATTGAACCCTTCACTTCCCTTTCCTTATCCGTATCTTCAATTCTTAATATAAAAGTGCCTTTATTTTTCTTCGCCCATAAATATGCGTATAAAGCAGTGCGAATGCCTCCAACATGCATAAAACCCGTCGGACTGGGCGCAAATCTTGTAACAACTTTCTTTTCCATCTATTTATTTTAGCATTTTTTATCAAAAATAAGAAAATCTTTTTACTCTTCATGCGCAAGCGCTATATCCATCAATTCACGAGCTATCTTATAAGCGGCATCGGGTTTACTAAAAGCTTTTGCATCACGCGCCATTTTTCCTAAAATTGCTTTATTGTCCGTTATCCTTTCAATTTCCGAACTTAAAATATTAGCGGTCATATTCATTTCTTCAATAACATTGCAAGCTCCCATATGAGCATAACTGAAAGCATTTTTTCTTTGATGGTCACCGTTGGATGTTGTAATCGGAATAATAATTGACGGCACACCCCAAGAAGCTATTTCAAATAAGGTTGACCCTGCTCTGGAAACAATGATCGTTGCCACTCCGCCAGCCATTTTCATAGCCAGAGAACTTAAAAAATTAAAGGGTAAATATCTTGCTTTTTCCGGATTGGAGGCTAACACTACTTTCGCTCGTTCAACAACACTCTTAAAATTATTAACCCCTGTTTGATGAATAATTTGAAAATTTTTTATCAGCCTCGGCAAAGCATCAAGTATCGTATTATTTATAAGTTCCGCGCCCTGTGAGCCTCCCAAGATTAGAATGACGGGCAAATTAGCCTCTAATTTAAAATATTGAAGCGCTTCGGATCGCGGAGCAGGATGTTCTATTTCGGTTATTATCGGATGTCCGGTCCAAGCCACTTTATTTTTAGGAAAATAATCCGCTGCCTCATTATAAGAAACAGCTACTTTTTTCGCAAAATGCCCGGCCCATCTGTTTACTCGTCCGGGGGCGGAATCCGATTCGTGAATTAAGACCGGAATGTGTAAAATTCTGGCAGCTAAAATAGTCGGAAATGAAGCATATCCTCCTTTGCCAAAAACAACATCCGGATAAATTGAAAATATTTTGTAGATGGCATTTATTGCGCCAAAAAACATTTTAAAAATATCAAAGAAATTTTTTAAAGAAAAATAGGTGCGCAATTTTCCAGTTTTCACCTCTTCATATAAAAGCCCGTTCTCTAAAAGCATTTCCTTGTCGTAAGGATTATCAGAAACATAATAAAGTTTAACTCCTATTATTTTCTCTTTGTCTATTATTTGATTGACTTTTTGAGCAACAGCGATAATTGGATAAAAATGTCCGCCTGTTCCTCCTCCCGTAAAAACTATTTTCATCCCGTTAGAAGCAGGTCGCGGTCAAAAAACCGTAACTTTGCTTGATTATGTTTTTAAATTTTATTTTTTGTATTATCATATTTTTTTATATATTTTAAACCGCGACCGCGGCTTCTAACGGGATTCATTCTTTCTGCTTTTGCTGTAATTTTGATATTTGAAATATTATACCTACGGCTATAAGGTCTACCATCAGCGATGTGCCTCCATGACTCATAAAAACCAATGGCACTCCTGTTAATGGAAAAACTCCGGTGGCAGAAGCAATATTCATAAACGACTGCGCCATTATCAGTATAACAATTCCGGAAACTAAAAGTCTACTGAATAAATCGGGAGAATTATTAGCAATACGAAGTCCCCGCAAGACAAAAAGCAAATAAAGTATTATTATTACCACCCCTCCTGCAAAACCCAATTCTTCTCCCACTACGGCAAAAATAGAATCCCCTTGCGGTTCCGGCAGATAACTGAATTTTTGAATGCTTTGACCATATCCCCTGCCAAAAATTCCGCCCGAACCTATAGCAATCAACGATTGTTGTATCTGATAAGAAGATCCTTGGGGGTCTTGAGAAGGGTCAATAAAAGTCTTTATTCTTTCCTGAAGATATGGGGTGAAATATACTAGAGACCCAAGAACTATGATAGATCCTATTCCCAGTAAGGCAATCCACCTCATAGATACGCCGGAAATAAAAAGCATACATATTCCGGTTACGGTAATTAAAATAAAACTTTTAGTGTCCGGTTGATGAAATAAAATAACAGCAATGATTGCAAGCAAAACAACCAAAGGAAGAATACCGAATCTAAAATCTTGCACTTTGTTTTTTACCCAAGAAAGCCAAGCAGCAAAATAAATCACAAATCCGAATTTTAAAAATTCCACCGGTTGAAATCGGAACGACCCCAACTGAATCCATCTTTCCGCTCCCAGGTGAGCCCAACCCAAGGAAGGAATGAAAACGGCTGCGGTAAGAAGAATAGACCCCAAGAAAATATAAAAAGAATAATTGCGCCAGAATTTATAATTTATTTTAAAAGCAAAATACATACCAATAAAACCGCAACCAAAACCTAGAACCAACTGACTAAAAAGCACCGAATAAAAAGTGCTTGAGTTTTTGGTTAAAATCCCCAAAGAGGCGGAAATAAACATAGCTAAGCCCAAAAAGATTAAAACAAAAGTGATTATTAAAAAAAATCTGTCTATTTTTTTTTCTTTCATCCCGTTAGAAGCAGGTCGCGGTCTTAAATAATAATGTTCTACCTCCCGTTACAACTGCGACCGCGGCTTCTAACGGGATTCATCCTTTACCGACTAATAATCGCTAAAATTATACCTATCACGGCAAAAGCCATAGATAAAACCCAAAAACGCATAGTTACTTTATAAGACGGCCAGCCCAGCGCTTCAAAATGATGGTGAATGGGAGCAAGTCGAAATATTTTTTTTCCGCCCCTGAATTTCTTTGAAAGCATTTGTAAAATGACAGAACCGGAACTTATAACGAGAGGCATCGCCACAACGGGAAGAATTAATACGGAATCAGTTAAAAAGGCTATGGTGGCTAAAGTAATGGTAAGCCCCATAATACCCGTCTCCGCCATATAAAACCTGGCTGGTGGAATATTAAACCATAGAAATGCCAATATGGCCCCGGTGGCAACGGCGCAGAAAGCGGCAATATTTATTTGATTATTAACAAAAGCTATTAAAGAATAGGCGGAAAAAATTGAAGCAAAAACTCCTCCGGAAAGCCCATCCAATCCATCTATTACTCCGCCGGAAAAAGTCGCCAAAGCAACTATTATAAAAAATGGAATAATTAAAATACCAAGATATAGTTCTCCTCCAAATGGGATATGAATTCCGACCATTCCAAGTTTGTAATAAAACCAAAGTCCGATTAAAAAAGAAATACAAACTACCAATAATATTTTCCACTTGCGCCAAGATGCGTCATCATGAGCGGTTTTTCCCTTGCCATAAATCTGCACTAAGTCTTCCCAAAGTCCTATAATTGACCCTAAAAGCAAAACAAATAGAGGTATTAAGGTTTGATTTTTGCTCAAAAAATTTATTTTTTCTGAAATTTCTGATGGAAATAAAATTGAGATTAAATAAAAAATCAAAGTGGAAAAAAGTATTGAAACCCAAATTATTATCCCACCCACTCTGGGGGTTTTCAATTCTTCGTTTTCATTATGAATTCTATGAAAATCCGAGCTAGCCACAACTCCGTTTCGGGAATACTTTTTCCACATTTTGTATTTATAGAAAAAATGAGTGGCAAAAGGCGTAATAAAAAGCCCTATCAATAAGGCTACAATCATGGGCAAAAATATTTTAACTAAATTCATAAGCATAGATGAATTATAACATATCGGATAATGTATTTATAATCTTTTCCATATCAGTAAATCTGCCATCTATGGTTGACCCAAGAACGGTGACAGCGATAATATGTTCATTTTTATTCTTATATATTAGGGTTAAATTACCTCCAGCTAGCGGAGTAAGTCCCGTTTTGGAAAATAGAATGTTGGGAATTTTATCTAAAATTAAATTGGTGTTTTTTATATCATGTTCAAAACCGGATTCAGATTTTATATTTATTCCCGGCATTACACTTGCGCTAAAAATTTCTGGATAACCTTTTAATGCATACATAGCCATAATATTCACATCTTGCGCAGAGGCATAAGCGCCCGCCTCGACTCGCAAAGGCTCGCCGACGCGAGGCGGGCCCGCTTTATTTTCATCTATATCCAAGCCTGTGGGATTTAAAAAGAAGGTATTTTCCATACCGATTTTTCGTGCTTTATTATTCATTTTTTCTAAAAAAGCATCATCTTTTTCAGCCAAAGCGTAGGCGCCATCATTGGCTGAACCTATTAGAGTAAATTTAGCCAGATCTTTAATTTTAAATTTCTCATGAACAAAAAATCCATAATCGGTATCTTGTTTGAGTGCATTTGAAGATATTGATATTATTTCATCCATACTACGACCATTTAAGGCAGTAATAATGGTCATAATTTTAGCAAGTGAAGCAATGGGCAAGCTTATTTCATCATTTTTTCCATAAATTTTTCTATTCAGGGTTTGATCATAAACGGATATGGCTTTTGCTTGTATAGGAATATCCGCCAATATATTTTGTACTTTCATTATTTTGTTTTCTTCATTTATAGAAGTAATATTTATTTTATCGTTTCCAACAGAAAACAAAATTGCCTCCAAGGCAATAATCATTAAAATAAAAAATAAATAAAGATGTTCTTTAAAGGTTTGCGTCATTTTGCGATTCTTCAGCTTGTAACTCCTCGGCTAAGTTTTGAGCGGAAGATTCAATTGAATTATTCACCAATTCATAATCCGGCAATTCTTGCACAGATTTTACTCCCATAAAAGAAAGCAGTTCAAAGGTGGGCTTATAAATATAACGCCTGCTATCTTCCGGATCCAAACTTTTTTCTATCAGTCCCCTAACAGAAAGCGCTCGCAAGGTAAAACTGGAATTTACTCCCCGGATATAGTCAATTAAAGACCGATTTACTCCGTTTTTATAAAGAATAATAGATAATGTTTCTAAACTGGCCTTGGAAAGTTCTTTATTTAATTCTTCCTTTTGCAATTTCTCTATAAGGCCGGAAAGTTCCGGCGCTGTGCCTAAGGTGATTTCCCCGCCTCGCGTCGACGAGTCTCCTCGAGTCGAGGCGGGATTCTCTTTTTCTTGTAGTACTATTCCCCTATCCTTTAAATTTTCTTTTAATTTTTCTAGGGCTTCATTCACTTCTATCTGCCCCACACCTAAAAATTCCGCCAGTTTTTTCCTAGACATCGGTTCTCCTTTAAAGAAAAGTATTGCTTCGATTTTTTGCTGTAATTCCATGGCTGTTTTTAAATTATGAAAATTAAAAAATTTAAAGAGTCGTGGGTTCCCTGCCCTCACGGACTCCGAGGGCGAAGGCTCAAAAATTTTTTGAATTTTCGTAATTTATATTATTTTTATTCGTTATTTTTCTTAATAATAATATCTTCAAAATTACTTTCTTGTATTACATGTAATATTCCCTGCCTGACTAATTCCAGCATAGCAAGAAAACCGATAATTACAACCACTTTCTCTTCTTTTGTTTTAGCCACTCCCGCAAAATCTTTGAAATTCATCTCCAAGGTTTTTTCAATCCTCTCGGTTAATCTTGAAATCATTTCCTCAATACTTACCACTTTTTTCACTTCTACTTCCGGCAAGAAAACCTTTTTAGGCATTCTGCCTAACGCATCACGGGCAAAAGTCATCATACTTTCTTTGGTGATCCTGTCATCCGGTAAAAATACCAGAAAATCATTTTTTCTTTCCAGTGGCGCAAAAATTATTTTTTTGCCGAACATACTTTTAATATTGCCTCCGAGTTTGGTATAAAGTTCGTATAATTTTAATCTCTCTTCCAGATTATGGATATCCCCTTCTTCTTCGGAAGTGAGATTCAAATTAGGCAAAAGTGATTTTGATTTTATTAAAATAAGGGTAGCGGCCACTACAATAAAACTGGAAATTTCGGAAGGATCTTGTTTTTCCAATTTATTTACATAACTCAGATAGTCTTCCGTCACCTGCGCCAAAGACAAATCATTAATAAAAAACTTCCTTTCTTCTATCAAGGAAAGCAATAAATGAAATGGCCCTTCAAAGGCATCCGTTTTAATTTGATATGAATAGTCTTTTACCGCTTCAGTTTCCACCTTTGTATTATATACCTATTTTGATATTTTATCTATTCAAAAATGTAATAGTAAATTGCAATACTGTAGCGAAAAGAACCCAAAGTAAATATGGAATATTAATAAACATAACCCACTTAATTCGGGGATAAATAGCAACCATGGACCAAATCAGAGTCCCGAGAACAAGTAAAATATCTATTGCCGCCAAATAATTATTTTGTAAACCAAACTGAATCGGAGTAAAAATAAAATTAAAAATAAGATTCAAGGCAAAAGGTAATGCAATAATTATTGGCAATTCTTTTTTGATAACTTTATAAAATACCGTTCCAAAAGAAACAAAAATGAGCACATACAGCACACTCCACACCGGACCAAAAAGCCAAGAAGGTGGAGCCCAAGATGGTTTAATAAGTTGCTGATACCAAGTGTAAGATGTATTCATCCCGTTTAGAAATCATACTATTTTTACATATTTTTTTATATATAAGATAGTTGATTTTTATTATTTTTATAATACTTTCCCGTTTTGTAAATTTCTAACGGGATTCATAAAAAATTATTTAATTAATAATCAAATTAAGAACTTCCCTTTTGTCGTTTACAGTATACAAAAAATTTCTTTTTTCCTGAATATGCCCGTCTTCATACACTATCGTGCCGGAATTTTTTTCCGGATCAACCCTCATAGAAATAATATACCAAGTCCCGCCCAAAACAGCTTTGACCGGTGAAAGCGTTTCAATATTTTTTCTAAGATAATCTTCCACATTTTCTACTTCGGATAAATCTGTGTAAGGAGTGGTATCAAATATAACCGGAGCAATTGCCTCCTTTTTAGGTAAAAGATAAATAATTCCAATAATAACTATTATTAATAATGTTGTTATTGTAGCTAAATTTTTTCCCATATATTTATTATACCCTGTAGTGAAACTTTTAACAAAGTTCTACTACGGGGTATACCCTGTATTTCTCAATACTCCTACAAACAAAATGCCCCACCAGGGGCATTTTTTATGCAAATTACTTTTTTGCCTTTTTTGGTTTCTTTTTCTCTTTTCTATGTCCATCTCCTTTTGCCATAAAATTTTTATTCTTTATTAAAAATTTTTTAAATATAGCTTTTCGCAGGGGTTTCGAGCGCGACGGCGCGAGAACTTCAGGATTTTTTAAGCTTCAAAAAATCCGTACCGTAGAAAAGTTGATATTTTAAAAATTTCAAAAAATTAATAATCAAATCCTTACGAAAGATGCTTGGAAACAAGCTTCGTCATTTCAAACATATTGACTACACTCTTCCCATCAAACACTTTCTTTAACGCAGCATCAGCATTGATATTGCGCTTATTCTTAGGGTCTTGAAGATTGTTCTTCTTGATGTATACCCACAATGCCTTTACCACCTCGGACCTAGGCATAGGACCCTTGCCTACTACTTCTGCCAACTCAGCGCTTATGTTCATTGGCTTCATAAATGCAGAACCTTTTGTTGCTACCATGTTATTTTTACTTCTATTAATTAATAATATGTTTCTATTATAGCATAATTAACCCACAAAATCTTTTCTATGATTTTTTACTTTCTACAAATAATCGATATTTTTTATCCTCTTTTCCTATATGTTCCAACCACCAATCCCCAATATATCTTTCAATATCGGCCGCTAAAATATCTTTATTAAGATTTTGCTCAAATTCTTTTTTAAATTTAATATAGTTTTCAAAAAAATTATGATGCAGTTTTTTATGTTCTTCTATTTTAGGATAGCCAATTTTTGACATATATCCTTCCTCATAAGCAAAATGCTCTTTTATATATTCGTCAAAAAATTTAATCACTTCTTCCAGCTCTTTTGAATGCACTCCAAAAGCTAAAGCATTGATAATCTTATTTACTTGCGCTAATAATTTTTTATGTTGAGAATCTATGGTCTCTTCACCGACAGACATATTCTCTTCCCATTCAAAAAAAATTGACATATATTTTATAATCTAATTATGGCTAATAATAATATTATACCACAGTTAATATGCAAAACTAGCTTTCTTGAGAATTTTTCTAACAACCTCATAAACTTTTTGGTGAAAGGGGGCATTAATAAATTACACATAACTAACATGATTATATGTAAAAGAATTTGCCGTAATTGAATCAGTTTTTATATCTTGAGAAAATAAATTACTTTGATTTTGTGAAGTTGTACTGTTCGAATTTTGATTCTGTGAAATAGGTTGAATTATTTGAGTTCCAGAGATAAAAAAATTATCTATTTCAAATTCTGAAATATCAAAACCCATTTTTTTGGAAATTTTATAAATTAATTCTATTTCTTTTTGATTAGTTACTTTTCTTTCTTCTTTATCAATATAAGATCTCCAAAGATTTTTTACAAGATCTTTTATTTCAGAATCTCTATCAAACACAAGATTTATTCTATTTAAAGCACTTAAAAATTCATGCGAACCCTTAATATGTCTATAAGACATAAGGGTTTTTAAAACTTCATACTTTTGCTTATTACTTTCACTTTTTTTTCTTACTATTTCTGCAACCCCCCAAGCTATTATCGGTGAAATAATAATGGCTATTACTGCTAAATTATCCTTAACAAAATTTGATAGGGCTATAAATCCTTGATCTTCATGGGCAAAAAACCCAACAAAAAATACTAATATTATGAGAGCCAATAAATTATATTTTCTTAAATCAAATTTCGTTTGCGGCATAAACTTTATTTCCACCCCTGTTCCACTACTCGTTGGGCTATTTGCTCTTGTGGAACTTGGATACCATTTTGATTAATCATTACCTGTTGTCGACGAAATTCCATAGTAATTTTATAAAACTTTGACAATAAACTACTTTCAACGAAAGCAATTTTATATTCTTTCTTGTTTTGACTATTATTAAAACCTAATTCATTTTCAAGATTCCAAACAGGACTTCCTAATTCCATTTCTTTCACATATTCTGTATATAAATCAGACATTAACTTCGAAAGTTCAGAGTCAGCATCAACAACCGATTTAACCCCTAATTCTTCTTTGGCTTCCTTTCTCCCAATAAAATATTGATGTGAATAAAGTTTTTCAGTAAAGAATTCAACTATTTTTTCAATCTGATCTTCTTTTATGGGATCTACATGGCTTTTTAATAGTCGCTTTGCAAGTAAGCGAATTAAATTATGGGTTCTGTTAACATTCCCTAGAGCCAGAGGATGGATCTGTGGATTTGATTCTGTAAATTTATTAAATATTTTTGTTAAATCTTCATCAGTTTTTATACCAAATTTATTTTTAGCTAAATCAAAATATGCAATTACGTCTTCCACAGAAATTGGAATTTTCGCTTGAGGATTATTTGGGTCATTGGGATTGAAAACATTTGCTGTAGATGGATCAATTGGGGAAATTTCTGAAAGGTCGGACATTACAATTTCGTCAGCGCCTAAAGCTATCATCGTTCCTGCGCTATGAGCTTTATAAGGAACAAGCACGGAAAAAATATCACAGTATTCACGAATCATAGAAACTAAACGCCAGGGAACCATCGTGTCTCCACCTGCTGTATAAAGAAAGAGATCTATTTTACTTACTTTCCCTATTTTACGAAGTTGTTCACTGATAATCGGAATAATATCCATAGCTACACGAGCATTTACTGGACCTGGTTTATCGCTTGTAATATAAGTAATAACTTTTGACCCTCTTTTTTCTTCAATTTTTTTAATTAAATCAGTTTTTGACATATATCTATTATAACATATTTTAATAATTTATGAAGCTATTTCAAAAATTTTCTTAACTAACGCTGTTCGTGCATAAAAAGCACGACTTGTTGAACCATGTCCTGGACCTTTTGTTCGTGCTTGTATCCATTTACCATCTTTCCCTGTTAAGGACTTGAAACCCTTTGTCATTAATTTATTACGAATAAAATCATAATCAGCTTTTATTTCCTTTATTAATTTATCATCTTCTGAAAAATCTAAACTCGCAACTTTTAAAAGTTCACCACTTTTTGAATTTTCTCCATTCCATTGCACAGCACAAAAAACAATAGCTTTTAATTTTGCCCAACAATGACTTTCAAAAAATGAGTGAGCTTTTAGTTCTTCTGGATTTATCATTGTTATCGCCATAGTTTCTTTTGGTACTAATTTATTTTTAACGTAATGAAAAGCAACCGATTTAAGCTCCCAGGAAAGACCATTGGGCGCTTTTGAAACATTTGTTTCAAGTCCAGCTAATCTTTCTAAAACGAGCCCTTTCCATCCCTTATTTTGCTTACCAGTTTCATAAGTTGTAATTTTATGTTCTAAAGCTAATTTTCTTAAATCTTTACCAATGTGTTTTTTAAGATTTTTTATTGCTACTGTACGTGTGATGATCTTCATATTTTTTTCTTTTTACTTTTTAAATTTTTCTCTAATTCCCTAAACCTTTTTATTGATAAATCTAAATATTTTTTTTCAGTATCAATTCCTATAAAATTTCTTCCATAGAAATGTGCCACGATTCCAGTTGTTGAACTCCCTGTAAATGGATCAACTATTAAATCACCTTTATTGGTACTTGCTAATATAATCCTCTTCAATAAATCTCCTGGTTTTTGTGTAGGATGTTTCCCAAATTTTTTTTCAACTGGCTTAGGAGTTCCTAAAGACCAAACAGAACGCATTTGGAGTCCTGGTTTTTTTAGTGCATCCTCCGGCCAAGTACCATTTTTCATTAAATTATAATTAAAAATATGTTTTGCTTTTTTATCTTTTCGTGCCCAAACAAGGGTCTCGTGACTAGCAGTAAAAAAACGACAACTTAAATTAGGTGATGCATTTGGCTTAAACCATGCGATATCATTAAGAACATGAAATCCAGCGACCTGAAGTGCAAAACCACATTGATAAATTGAATGATAGGTTCCACTAATCCAAATTGTCCCACTTGGTTTTAACACACGTTTAACAGCTTTTATCCATTCAAGATGAAATTCAAAGTCTTTTTTTAAACCATTACTTTTATCCCATTCCCCCTTATTAACACTTACTCGTTTCCCAGCATGAACAGAAAAGCCACCATTTGAAAGCAGGTAAGGTGGATCTGCAAAAACCATATCAACTGAATTCTCTGGAATTTTTGAAAGAATATCTAAGCAATTTGCATGATAAAGTTTAAATTTCGGTTTTTCGTAATAAGGTTTTAGCATAGATTTATTCTTATATATTAGCATTTTCACAAAAAAAAGATATACTGGAAATATATGCAAAATATTCGGCTTTCAAAAAAAGTAATTCCAACAAAATACGAAATACAACTCCAACCAGATTTGGAGAATTTTACTTTTGAGGGTATGGAGACGATAACCCTTTCTATTTTAAAGAAAACAAAATCCATTATTCTTCACTCTAAGGAACTTGAAATAGAAACCGCCAGTATTGTAATTGATAAAGAAAAAATATTTGCCAAAAAAATATCCTACGATGATAAAAACGAAACAGCTATATTTTTATTCCCCAGATATATTCCCATTAAAAAAGACATAAAACTTACTATTGTTTTTGCAGGCATATTAAATGAAAAAATGCGGGGATTTTACCGAAGCAAATATTATTTTGAAGGTAAAGAACATCATATGGCCACCACTCAGTTTGAATCCACCGATGCGCGTCGAGCTTTCCCTTGTTTTGATGAACCGGCGCATAAAGCCGTTTTTCATGTATCACTTATTGTGCCGAAAGGTAAAACGGCGATTTCAAACACATTACCTGTCTCTGTTGCCGAACATAGTGCCGGATTTGAAATTATAAAATTCTCCCCTACTCCCAAAATGTCCACTTATCTCTTGGCATTCATTATTGGGGATTTTGAATATTTAGAATCAAAAACCAAAAACGGTAAATTAGTGCGTGTCTTTACCACTCCCGGCAAAAAACATCAGGCAAAATTTGCTCTTGATTGCGCCGTAAAAACTTTGGAATTTTTTGAGAAATATTTCGCCATTCCCTACCCATTGCCAACATTGGACATGATAGCTATTCCGGATTTTGCTTCAGCCGCCATGGAAAACTGGGGAGCAATTACTTATCGCGAAACTTCGCTTCTAATTGATGAAAATCACTCCTCTTTATCCCAAAAGCAATGGGTGGCCCTTGTTGTGGCACACGAGCTTGCCCATCAATGGTTCGGTAATTTGGTTACCATGGAATGGTGGACCCATTTATGGCTAAACGAGGGTTTCGCTTCATATATAGAATATTTGGCCGTGGATAAGCTTTTCCCAAAATGGGATATCTGGACGCAATTTTCCGCCAATAGCACAAGTGTTTCATCCAATATGGCTTTGAGATTAGATTCACTTTTATCTACTCACCCTATTCAAATAACAGTGCGTCATCCAAGCGAAATTGGAGAAATATTTGACAGAATTTCATATTCCAAAGGACCGGCAATTATAAAAATGTTGGCAAGTTATCTGGGCGAGAAAAATTTCAAAAACGGACTCAGATATTATTTGAAAAAACATAGTTATAAAAATACGGAAACGATTCACTTATGGAAAGCCTTTGAAAAGGTTTCCAAAAAACCAGTAGCCGGTGTTATGCATAACTGGACTTCTAAATCCGGCTATCCAGTTATTAAAACGGATATTGTGAATGATAAGCTTGCTTTATCTCAAAACAGATTTTTTATGAGTGCTAAATCAAAAATTAAAGCAAAAGATAAAACCGTTTGGCAAACCCCCGTCTTTGTCGGAAATGATAAAAACAAAAAAATGGTTTTTCTTTCGGATAAAAAAATATCCGTTCCAAATTCTCTTCCGTGGATAAAAATAAACATAGGCGAAAACGGATTTTTCAGAATAGCTTATGAAAAAACACTTCTGAAAAATTTAATTAAGCCGGTTCAAAATAAAATTCTTTCTCCTTGCGACAGACTTGGCATTATCCGAGACCTCTTCGCTTTGGCTGAATCGGGTGATATTCCAACCAGTTATGCTTTGGAATTTTTAAAAGCATATAAAAATGAAAATAATTATACTGTGTGGTTTGAACTTACTGGCGGACTGGCGCGACTTGAACAGCTTGTGGCTAAAACAGAATTGAAAGAAAAACTGGATTTTCTAATATTTGACCTATTCTCCCCTGCTTTTAAACGCCTTGACTGGGAAGAAAAAAAATCCGAATCATATAACGATACGCTTCTTAGACCGCTTATAATTTCTAAACTGGGAAGATTGGGGGATAAGAAAATCATAATTAAAGCAAAAAAGAAATTTAACATAATGAAAAAAGGTGGTTATATCAATCCGGACATTCGCGGCGCTATTTATGCAATAATAGCAACTTGGGGAGGTATGAAAGAATACCAAACCTTCATAAAACTGTATAAAAAAGAAAAATTTCACGAAGAAAAAGAGCGTATTGGTCGCGCCTTGGGATATTTCTCCGAACCTAAAATTTTATCAAAAGCATGTCAATTCGCGCTATCTAAAGATGTTCGAGCACAGGATGTAATAAGTATAATCTCGTCAGTTGGAATAAATCCGGCAGGTCGCGATATTTGGTTAAATTTTGTTAAAAAAAATTGGAAGACATTAGTAGCGCATTATGGAGATGGCAACCATACATTGGCGGGACTCATTAAAATAATAGATAGAAGCGCTGAAAAAAGGCATTTATCGCTTTTTAAAAAATTTGCGGCTGCTCACCGTGGCGCCACCGGCGCCGAACGCTCTATGGAGCAAGTAATAGAACAATTGGAAAACAATATTGAATGGCTCAAAAGAGATAGAAAAAATATAAAGGATTTTTTACTTTAATTTTATCCCCAATTCTTTCAATTGCTTTTCAGGTATTTCTGAAGGAGAATTCATCATTAAGTCTTTCCCTTCACCATTTTTTGGAAATGCTATTACTTCTCTGATATTCGATTCATTCTCAAGTACCATCATTAATCGATCAAAACCCCAAGCGATACCTCCATGTGGAGGGGTACCGGAACGAAAAGCTTCTAACATATAGAATAGATTTTTTTCTACTTGTTCCTTTTTTACACCCATTATCTCATAAACAGCAAGAAGCGCTTCAGGTTCATGGTTCCTGATTGAACCACCGCCAATTTCAAAACCGTTTAAAATAATATCATATTGATTTGTAAGGATATTTGGAATATTTCTTTTATTTAATAAATCATCGTGAAATTGCGGCTGTGTGGCTGAAAAAGGATTGTGCGTAAAAGTCCATTCACCTTCTGCCTGTGGATTATTATCTTTGTTTGCTTTTTCGAAAAATGGAAAATCAACAACCCAACAGAAAGCCAGAATATTTTTATTATTCTTATCTTTTCTTAAATCTGGCCTATCACTCCCGTATTTCTTCATTGCATCCTTGTAGGCAATTCTGGGAAAAGGAATTTCTTGTATTTCTTTTTCTGGATACAGTTTCTTTACGATTTTTATCAATAAATCTTCATTAAGAGACATTACTTCTTCGCGATCTACAAAACTCATTTCAAGATCAAGTTGAGTAAATTCCGGCTGACGATCCCCTCGTAAGTCTTCATCACGCATACATTTTGCCATTTGGAAATATTTTTCTATACCAGATGCCATTAAAAGTTGTTTATATTGCTGGGGAGCTTGAGGTAATGCATAAAATTTTCCTTGGTCCAATCTTGAAGGCACAATAAAATCCCGAGCCCCTTCAGCTGTCGATTTGGAAAGTATAGGGGTTTCTATCTCAATAAAATTTTCTTTATCCAAGTAATCACGAATAAATTTTACAACTTTATGTCTGTTGCGAATATTTTTCTGCATGCGACCTCTACGTAAATCAAGATATCTGTGTTCTAGCCTATGTTCTTCCCCTATTTCATATCCATCAGTTGATACATCAATGGCTGGGGTTTCTGCTTTGCTTAATACCTCAATATCCGTAACTTCCAGTTCTACTTCACCATTTAAGACACCAGCTTTTACATTTTTGTCCGGGCGCTTATTGACCATACCGGTAATTTTTAAAACCCATTCAGGGCGAATTTCTTTGGCTTTTTCTATGGCCTCGGCGTGACTCGGCAAGACTACGCATTGCACCAAGCCCGTCATATCTCGCATATCAAAAAAAACCATTTTCCCCTGGTCGCGTCTGATATTCACCCAGCCGGCGATAATTATTTCTTTACCTATATTATCTTTTAAATCTTTTATATAAACCCTATTTTGCATCCCATTAGAAAATTAAACTAATAAAATTCATCTTTCATACAAGCCCGTTGATTTTCTAACGGGATAAGTATCTAAGTATTTTATCATGAATAAATAAATAAAAAAAGCAGAAAAAGAAATGGCGAATATTCTCTTTCGAGAATATTCGCCATTTTGCGCGATGGGCAAAGTCGCTTTACTGCCAGCCCTTAGAACCACCAATCTATATCCCATCCCATAGGAATCACCTCCTTTTTGAAAGAACTAAAAATACATAATTTTAATATACACTCACTCCGATTTTTTTTCGCACTTCTTCCATTTTAACTCCGGCTATTTTTTTTGCTTTTTCACTGCCCGCTTTTAATATTTTCAAGGCTTCCGGAATATTTTTGGCAAATTCTTTTCGTCTTTCCCTCATAGGCGCAATGAATTTTTCCAAATCTTCAATCAGTATTTCTTTCAATTCTTTATATTTCCCTGTTTTACTTTCGTAAATCGGTAAAAGTTCCGAAGCAGGGCGAAGCAGATTATGAATAGCAAAAACATTTTTTGGAATTCCTCCGCTTGAATCAGTAACTATGTTCATCACGCATTTTTTTATTTCTTCGTATTCGGCAAAAAGCGGAATATGATTATTGTAGCTCTTGGACATTTTTCTTCCGTCAGTTCCCGGCACCACTGCTACATCTTTCATAATCATCGGTTCCGGCAATTTAAAAGTTTCTCCAAAAATATGATTAAATTTTTCGGCGGTATCTCGCGCTATTTCAACGTGCTGTTTTTGATCAGCCCCTACGGGTACTATATCCGGACCGTAAAGCAAAATGTCGGCAGCCATAAGCATCGGGTAATTGAAAGTTCCCACGCAAATTTCTTTATTTTTGGCTTCCGCGTCTTTAAAGGCATGCGCGCGCATCAAGTATGGCATAGTGGTAATAGCATCAAAAATCCAAGTGAGTTCCGTGTGTTCGGAAATATCAGACTGTTTGAATATGATTAATTTTTTTGGGTCCAAACCAATAGCCAAATAATCAAGCAAAACCCCTATGATATTTTTTTCCATCTCTTCCTTATTTTGAATAAAATTCAAGGCGTGATAATCGGCTATAAAAACATAGCCATCATAATCTTTCTGTAGGTCCACAAACTGCTTCATCGCGCCGAAATAGTTGCCAATATGCGGTGCCCCGGTTGGTTTTACGCCTGATAATAATACTTTTTTAGACATACTTAATATATTAGCACATTTTGTGAAGGATTTTAAGAAACGTGTGGGTCCCCTGCCCTTATGACTCCGAGGGCGCAGTTTCGAAAATCCTTCACAAAATGTGCTTAAGAATTGTCCCCATTTTAATAACATATTTATGCATTTTTTTTCTTTGACTATTTTTTAAAAGTGCTAGAATGTCCTAATGGTAAAAACTAAGAAAACCGATGTACGCATCCCGCCTCAGAGCATTCCTTCGGAACAAGCGGTACTTGGTTCTATAATGCTCCGCAAAGAAGCCATGCATGAAGTGGAAGACATTATAGGCCCAGATTCTTTCTATGTTGAAAAAAATAAAATAATTTTCAAAGCGATGCTTGATCTGTCCTTGAAAAATGAACCGATAGATATGCTTTCGCTTTCCACCAAGTTAAGTGAACAAAAAGCGTTGGAAAGAATCGGGGGTAATGAATATCTGACAGAACTGGTGAATATCGTTCCCTCTTCCACAAATGTAAAACATTATGCGGAAATTGTTCAAAAAAAATATGTTTTGAGAAGTTTGATAGAAGCGGCAGATTATGTTTCCGAACTTGGTTTTGAAGAAGGTGATGACCATATGGACGACATTCTGGATATGGCTGAAAAGAAAATATTTAGTGTGATATCGTCTCCGAAAAGTCAAAAATACACAAATCTGAAAGATGCCCTGCCAGAAGCATGGGAACGTCTAGAAAAATTACATGAGCATAAAGGATCGCTTCGCGGATTGCCGACCGGTTTTCGAGATTTGGACAATACGCTTTCCGGTTTGCAAAAATCCGATTTGGTTATCATTGCGGCCAGACCTTCTATGGGAAAAACCACACTTGCCCTTGATATTGCCCGTGTGACTTCAATCACTCACGATAAGTCGGTTTTAATATTTTCTTTGGAAATGTCTTCTCAGCAATTGGTGGACAGAATGCTGTCGGCGCAATCGCGCGTGAATGCTTGGAATTTGCGTACCGGACATTTATCTTCCGATAGAGATTTTTCCCAACTTCGAGATTCTTTGGATAAATTAGCTAAAGCTAAAATTTATATTGATGACCAGCCAGGCAATTCCATAGTTCGAATGAAAGCTCTTTCTCGCAGATTAAAAGCGGAAAAAGGATTGGACCTCATTGTTGTTGACTATTTGCAGCTTATGACCACTTCCAAGAATTATGATTCCATGGTTAATCAAGTGACAGAAATTTCAAGGTCATTAAAAAGCCTGGCAAAGGAACTGGATGTGCCGGTATTGGCTCTTTCTCAACTTTCTCGCGCCGTGGAATCTCGCGGTGGCAAGCCAAGACTTTCAGACCTTCGCGATTCCGGTTCCATAGAACAAGATGCGGATGTGGTTATGTTTATTCACCGAGAAGATAAAGGAAAAGAGGAATCAGAAAAAACAAATATCGCTGAAATCTTGATTGAAAAACATCGTAACGGTCCAACTGGAAAAGTGGAGCTTTATTTTGACGAGAAAACCACTACTTTCTTGAATCTTGAAAAAAGCAACCTTAGTGAGTTTTCCCAGTCAAAAATAAGCGGAGATTTGGAGGAATTTTAGAGGGCGCAGTTTCAAAAAATTCTTTGCAAGAACTTCGCCCAAGACATTATGAACACCATAGAAAAATTAACTGAAATTTTTAAAGAATTTCCCGGTATTGGAGAAAGACAAGCAAAACGTTTTGTTTATTTTTTGATGGCTAAAAATTTAGATTACACTTCTAATTTATCCGATTTAATTAAAGAATTAAGAAAAGATACCATGCAATGTTCTGAATGTTTTAGATTTTTTATATCTGAATCCAAAAAAGAAAAAGTGTGCGAAATTTGCGCCGATAAAAGTATTGATTCTTCCACTCTGATGGTGGTGGAAAAAGATTCCGATTTTGAAAGTATAAATGCCAGCAGGGTTTATAACGGCAAATATTTTATTTTGGGAGGACTGGTGCCGATTGTTGAAAAAAATACAAATAAAAGAATAAGAATTAATGAGCTGATAGAAAAAATAAAAAGAGATTTTTTAAAACCCGCCTCGACTCGTGGAGACTCGTCGACGCGAGGCGGGGAAATTGTTCTAGCTTTTTCCTTAAGTCCGCAAGGTAATCATACCGATTTATATGTTCGCAATCAGTTAAAACCTGTTGCTGAACCTTTAGGCATAAAGATTTCTTCACTAGGCAGGGGTCTCTCCACCGGCACTGAACTTGAATATTCCGATAACGATACTCTCAAAAACGCCCTAAAAAATAGACAATAAAAAATCTCCCAATGGACCTCAATCCGTTGGGAGAAAAATTCAATCATATTTATTCATAGATACACTTGTATCCACATGGTTCCATAGTCACAACAAGAATCGGGTTTCCCGATTCTAAAATGCATGTTTGCCCGGTAAAATAAACACTGTCGTTTATTCTCATTTGGCCATAGATTACAGTTATTTTTTGTTTAGACCCTGCCCCAACTACGCCAAAATCATATTGACCAGGTAACATTATCCGCATAGTTACCAAAATACCTTTTGGTTGTAAAATCTTGATGATATGTACGTTTCCGTCGTACTGTATATTATGGGTGATAATCATAAATACCTCCAAAAAAATTTGGTTAAAATGTTTGATTTAACAAATAACAATAATTACTTTTTCTATACGAATATCTCTATATATAGAATAGCAGAAAAATTTTAACTTGTCAACAAAAATAATACATAATACATAGGAGTTTCCTATGTATGTGTTATACTTAAATTATGGCTC
The DNA here is from genome assembly GCA_041650615.1 of Minisyncoccota bacterium. Taxonomy (GTDB): domain Bacteria; phylum Patescibacteriota; class Minisyncoccia; order Phycocordibacterales; family UBA9973; genus UBA9973. Next base: position 109,919 of record JBAZKU010000001.1, on the reverse strand, counting down.
TGAGAAAACAATCCTTCTCGATAAATGAATACTATCATTTATATAATCGTGGCACAGAAAAAAGAATAATATTTTTAGATAAAAAAGACTATGAACATTTTCTATTTCTGATGTATCTTTGTAATACAGAAAAAAGTATCATTCTAAGAGAAATTGATAAATTTTTTAATAGAGAAGAAACAATCGTTGATGTTGGAGCATATTGTTTAATGCCAAATCATTTCCATATTCTTGTCCGCGAAAAAAAAGAAAACGGCATTTCTACATATATGCGTAAATTGTTAACTGGATATTCAATGTATTTTAATAAAAAATATAAAAGAACTGGTAAATTGTATGAGGGTGTATTTAAATCAATTCATATAGATAAAGATAATTATTTAAAATATATTTATTCATATATACATTTAAATCCAGCAAAATTGATAAATAAAAATTGGCGAGAGAGTAAAAATAATAATAGAACTAATTTACTAAATTACGTTCTAAAATATCCTTATTCAAGCATAAAAGAATATACTGAGCAAAAATTTCAAATCCTAAATCCATCACAATTCCCTATTTATTTTAAAAAATTAATTGATCATAAAAAGGAACTATTTGAATGGCTTAACTTTAGTGATACAAATACATAGGAAACTCCTATGTACACTCCTATGTACACCCTTAAAAACATTATTCTTGGGTTTTTCACAAAAAAAACATCCTAATTTAAATCGGGATGTTTTTTTTATTTTATATCAAGAATTTTTACTTTAAAGAATGGCTGGCGGTGGCCGTTGCGACGGAGGTAGCGAGATTTCTGCTTGTATTTCATAACCAAAACTTTTCTAGAACGGCCGATTTCTACAATTTCCGCATTTACTTTAGCGTCTTCAATATAAGGCGTGCCAATGGTGGTATTCTTGCCGTCGTCAACTAAGAGAACCTTATCAAAGGAAACTTTATCCCCGACTTTATATTCCCCTATTATCTTTTCAATGGAAAGGAAGCCGTCTTTAGAGACTTTGTATTGTTTTCCGCCTGTTTGTATAACCGCAAATTTCATAGAATCTATATTATATGAAATTTTTGAAAAAGGCAACCCTGTGTCAAAATATGGTTGTAATTTATAGATTTATAGTCTATAATATTTGACATATGCAATCAAAAATTATTGAAAGATATTTTTTCTTTATTTTACTATTCGCTGTTTTTATTTTTTCTTTTTTGATTTTTCGCCCTTTTTGGATAGTACTGGTACTCGGTATTTCTTTTTCCATAGTACTTTATCCGGTTTATGAATGGTTCAATAAAAGAAAATTGCCGGATTGGTTATCTTCATTCCTCACTGTACTTTTTTTTATAATAATAATTGGTATTCCTCTTTTTGGCATAAGTTTGCTGGTTTTTAATCAAAGTCAAGATGCTTATCAAATGATAATTAATAATGTTCACTCTTTGTCTTTTATAGATTCAATAAATAATTCAATAAATAGAATACTGCCTGAGGGTGTTTCTTTTGACTTATATGAAAAAATTTCAAGTTTTATTTCTTTTATAACAAATAATATAGCAAATATCTTTACTTCTACATTGTCTGCTATTCTTTCTTCAATTCTTACTCTTTTATCTATTTTTTATTTTTTGAAGGATGGCACACACTGGAAAAAAGCAATAAAAGTATTAAGCCCACTTTCGGATGTTGATGATGAAAAAATAATAAAAAAACTTGCGCGCGCGGTAAATGGTATTCTTAAAGGATATCTTCTTGTTGCTCTTATCCAAGGAACATTAATAAGTCTCGGATTTGCATTTTTTGGAATACCAAATCCGGCGCTTTGGGGATTGGTAGCCATGATAGCAGCTCTCATTCCCACTATTGGAACTGGGCTTGTTTCCATACCGGCTATAATATTTCTCTTTATGACAGGAAATACAATGGAATCCATAGGGCTTTTGATTTGGGCAGTAGCAATTGTTGGAACTATAGACAATATATTGAATCCAATTATTGTAGGCAATAAAATAAACTTGCCTCCCCTTTTAATCCTATTTTCTGTCTTAGGTGGAATCTCTCTTTTGGGTCCGATTGGTATTTTAATAGGACCTTTAACCATAAGTTTGCTCTACACTCTTATTTCAATATATAGAAATGAATTCAAGCAAAATATATCTTTATAAACTGAAAAAATAAAATGCCTTTAAGATTTTACAATACACTGACAAGAGAAAAAGAGATTTTTACTCCGATTGACCCTCCTAATGTCAGTTTTTATTCCTGTGGGCCTACCGTTTACAATTATCCTCATATCGGAAATTACCGCGCTTATATTTTTGCCGATATATTAAAGCGCGTTTTGCTGTATGAGGGTTTTAAAGTAAAACACATAATGAATTTGACTGATATTGACGATAAGACTATAAGAGATTCGCAAAAAGCAAAAAAAACATTGAAGGAATTTACGGAGTTTTATACTGAAGCTTTTTTGGAAGATGAAAAAAAGCTCAATATTTTAAAACCGACTAAGTTTACGAAGGCTACGGATTATATTGATGAAATGGTTGATCTTATAAAAAAATTAATGAAAAATGGCCTAGCTTATAAAAGCAATGACAATAGCATTTATTTTGATATAAAAAAATTCAAAAATTATGGAAAACTTTCTCATCTTGTCTTGGAAGAACAAAAAGAAAATGCGGCCGGAAGAATAAAAACGGACGAATATGAAAAAGATAATATTCAAGATTTTGCTCTTTGGAAAGCTTGGGATGAAAAAGATGGAGATGTTTTTTGGGAAAACGAATTGGGAAAAGGACGACCCGGCTGGCATATTGAATGCTCTGCGATGTCCATGTCAAATTTAGGAGAACAAATAGACTTGCACACAGGTGGGGTGGATAATATATTTCCCCACCATGAAAATGAAATCGCTCAATCCGAAGGCGCGACCGGCAAACAATTTGTAAAATATTGGATGCACAATGAATGGGTCTTGGTTGATCAGAAGAAAATGGCAAAATCGGAGCATAATTTTTACACTTTAAAGGATGTTTCGGATAAAGGAATTAGCCCAATTTCCTATAGATTTTGGCTTTTAATGGCTAGTTATAGGACTAGGGTAAACTTCGTCTGGGATGCGCTAGAAGGCGCAGATATAGCCCTAAAACGGCTTTATAAGCTCTATATTGAGCTTGGGAGCAAGGTGGGTAAAATAAGTAGCGAATACCAGCAAAAGTTCAAAGAATACCTAGAAGACGACCTAGACACTCCGAGAGCTTTAGCTTTAGTTTGGGACGTAGTAAAAGACGAAATCATTTCCCCTGCCGATAAAAAAGCCACTATTCTTGATTTTGATAAAGTATTAGGGCTCGGTTTTGAAAATATAAAAGAAGAAGAAATTCCGGAAGAAATTTTAAAATTGGCGGAGGAGCGAGAACGGGTCCGCAAAAATAAAGACTTCAAAAAATCCGACGAATTGCGAGTTAAAATAAACTCTCTGGGATACGAAATAAAGGACGGAGGAGATGGATATAAAATAAATAAAATGTAAATTATTATGATAGACAAGGTTGTAAATACAAAAAATATAGAGGAAGCTGATGCAGTTATATTAAGCGCCCCTTATGAAAATAGCGTTTCTTTTATGGGAGGCACTTCCAAAGCTCCCAAGGAAATATTAGATTGTTTAAATAGCAACCTGGAACTTTTTGATGTTGAATTGCATTGCGAACCGGCAAAAATATTAAAAACTGCTCATAGAGAAATATCCGATATGGAAAAACTTGTCCCGGAAAAAGCAGTACAAAAAATAAGTTTCGAATATAGAGAATTATTTAATAGCGGAAAATTTATGATTATGTTAGGCGGAGAACATACTGTCTCAGTCGGAGCAATGGAAGCTATCTCAAAAAAAGAAAATCCGAAAGAGATAACTGTTCTCCAAATAGATGCCCATCAAGATCTTCGTGATGATAATAGTGATTACAGTGAAGAACATGAAAGATTTGCGCATTCGTGCACAATGCGCAGAATACATGAACTCGGCTTCCCTATCGTGCAAGTGGGTATTAGAACATATTCAAAATATGAGTATGAATATTGGCAAAAAAATAAAAAAACAATCACTGTTTTTGAGTGGGATAAAAAAGAGGTTTCCATAAAAGAAATATTGAAATCAATTAAAACCAAAAAAATCTATATCACGGTTGATGTGGATGGATTTGACCCTGCATATATGCCGGGAACCGGTACGCCAGTACAGGGTGGTTTGGAATGGTATTATGGACTTGATTTGATTGAAAAAGCGATAGATGAAAAGGAATTAATAGGCGCGGATATTGTAGAAGTTTCGCCTCAACGCGATTCAGTGCTTACGGAATTTGGCGCCGCTTTAATTTGCTATAAAATGCTAACGCGGAAATTCAAAAAGAAATTACTTTCTTAAAAATTCTTTTGTGAAAAATGAAATAAACTTCAAGTAAATTTGCCAATATAAGATAAATTGGAAATGAATATATTGCAAAAATCCAATTTTTTATGACGAGTAAAGACAAAACATTGCTAAATATACTTGCTGAGTAAGTGGACGATGATTCGGTTTCCGGAAATTTCCAAGATTTTATAAAAGTTGGGATATAGGCTAATAAATCGCTTAAAACGGCAAAGAAAACCGAAATTCCTAGATTACTTGTAGTTATGTAAATAATGAGAGCCAGAATGGAAAAAAGTCCGCAAAGTAAATCAAAAGGTTGTATTTTCCAAAAGGCATTTTTTTTGAATAAAGAAAAAATAATCACCAAAAAAGGTCCAAAACCTGCCATAAATACTGGCAGGGTAGATATTCCAGCTCCAGCCTTTATTTGCAAGAAAAAACCAATAAAAGGTGCTAGCATCCAAATAACCCAAGAAACCAAGTTTGGTTTAGTATTCCCGTGGAAAATAGTTTTGATATACCAAAGAGAGGCAAGCAAGTTTACCAAAACCCCAACAAAAATTATATTTTCAGGAAGCATCCCAGTACTAAAATTTTAAACTGTTAATAATAGTGGTCATTTGTTTTACACAAAAATTTAGTACGGGACAGGTATTTTATATCCCCTCTTTTTTGAGCTGTTCAATAATCTCGCGGGATTTATGGGAAAGTTTTTTAGGAAGTTTTATTTTGAGCTTAATTAACAAATCCCCGCGCTTGCTTTTTGAAATAGGTACGCCCTTTCCCTTTACTCGAAGAATTTCGTTGATAGATACGCCTTCCGGAATTTTGACGCTTATTTCTCCATCCAAAGTCTGGATTGGATATTCCGTACCGAGCATAGCATCGGATAATTTTAATTCCAGATTCATTACTAAGTCATTTCCCTCTCGTTTAAATACAGGGTGCGCTGCTACATTTACTTTTATATACAAGTCTCCGGCAGTTCCCTTTGAAACCGCTTCGCCCATTCCCGACATTCTAATCATTTCTCCATCTCGCATTCCGGCTGGTATATTTACAGAAATTTCTTCTTCACGGCGCAATACTCCTTTGCCTTTACAATTTTCGCATTTTTCTTTCGGTACTTCTCCGGAACCCAGACATTCCTCGCAAATTTTTGTGCTCGAGATAGTACCAAGAATCGTTCTTTTTGCTTCGCGAATTTTTCCCTGACCATTGCAATACTTACAAGTTTCCATTTTGGTACCGGGTTTTGCGCCGGAACCTTCGCAAACGGCACAATTTGAGGTTTTAGTAATTAAAATTTTTCTACTGGTTCCAAAAACAGATTCAGAAAAAGAAATCTGTATTTCAGTAGAGATATCACGTCCGCGTCTCGCTTCTCTTCTACTTCCCCCACCCATTCCACCAGTAAAGAAATCACTAAAAATATCATTTAAATTACCAAAGTCAAAATCCGCACCGCCATTTTGAAAACCAGAAAAATCGAAACCTTCAAAACCACTCTGTCTGGCTCCTCCATATCCTTGCCCCATATTTTCAAAACCGGACCCAAATTGGTCGTATTTTGAACGTTTAGTGTCATCCGAAAGCACTTGGTAAGCTTCGTTTACTTCTTTAAATTTTGCTTCATTCCCCTCTTTTTTATCAGGATGATATTTATGCGCCAATTTATAAAAAGCCTTCTTTATTTCATCTTTAGAAGCGCCTTTATTTACGCCCAAAATATTGTAATAATCTTTACTCATAATTTTTATTTATATCATAGGTTCGGCCTCTTGAGAAACCTTACCTTTTACTTCTTCTTTTTTATTTTCCTCTTTATTTTCTCCTGTCTCTTCTTCGCCTTCTTTTTTCTTTCCCTTACCTTCTATAATTGCTTTCTCTTCCGCGCTTCGGATAATTGATGCTTCTTCCTCTTCTATTAGTTTCTGCGCATCATCTTTTGATATTGAATACTTTCTACGTGAAGCCTCGATGATTTCTTTTCGATAAGAAACATGGGTTGGAGGCAAGACCCGCAGAGTTTCCGCCGAAAATGGATCATAAGATTCCCCGTCAATCGTCATTTTGATATAAAATTCCGCTACTGCCAAATTAATCATATCTTTAACACCGAATAATGGCTCAAATTCCGGTTTCAATTTAACTGCGTCCTCTCCCCCGACTCTGAAACAAATCAAGCTTCCGGTATTTCCAAGCACTGCGTGTTGTACTTGCGGAATAAGTTGACCGATATATTGGTGAGCGATTGTAAGATTGAGAGCATATTTTCTAGCTTCAGATAAAATATTTTCAAATGTTTGGGTAACAATGTTATGAAACTCATCTATGTATAAATAAAAATCTCGGCGTTCTTCTTCGGGAATAGTCGCCCGCTCCATTCCTGCTTGTTTTATTTTGGTCAAAAACATTGAACCGAAGAAGCTTGAATTTTCTTCCCCAATACGTCCTTTTGAAAGATTTATGAAAATCAGTTTGCCTTGGTCCATCAATTCGCTTATATCTATTTTATTTTGTTTCTGACCGAAAATATTTCGCAGTAATGGGTCGGATAAAAATTGCCCAAGTTTGTTGACCAGCGGAATAATAGCATCCGTATCAAATTTCTCGGACCAGTCGGCGAATTCTATAGCGAAGAATCTTTTGACCATATCGTCGGTAATATATTCAACCACTTTCTGTCTGTAATTTCTGTCTGTCAGCATTGAAATCATTCCGCGCATCGTAGCATGCGGATAATCAAGCAAAGCCAAGCAAGTAAAACGAAAAACGTGTTCCAAACGAGGCGTCCAGTTGGCTCCGAATTGTTTCTGTAAAACTTCAATCAATCCTTGAGTCAATTGAAATTTAAACATCGGGTCAACATTGGCTAGCGGATTGAAAGAAGCCGGAAAGTCAACATCTCCTGGGTCTATCATGCAAACATCTTCTATGCGTTCTTTAGGTATGTAATCAAGCATAGCTTCTATGACATCTCCGTGCGGGTCAATAAAACACAAACCATGACCATAGGTTATATCTTGACGCATAAGAAGCTCAAGTAATTTACTTTTTCCAACTCCGGATTTTCCAACAATATAAAGATGTCGTCTGCGGTCTATGCGTTTAATACCGAAAATAAATTTCTTTTCTTCAAGAGAAGCGACATAATTGGTACGTCCAATAAAAGAAGCCTCTTCCGGCTTAACTTTTCCAAACACCGGCAATTCTGGCGGAGGCGGACCGTATTTGATTATTTGCACCCGATTTGCTTTCGGCATATGGTTATTTTAGCATATTTTTACCTTATTTTCAATAAACTTCTTTAGGGTAATTTAAAAAACATTATGCCACCAGACTTTAACGCGAAATTTAATTACTTGCCAAATCATTGGTAGAACTTGTTTAAAATATTCTAATTTTGCTTTTATTTTTTTTATCATACAAATTCAGCTTGATAACACTTCTCGCAATATACTATTTCTTTTCTCTCCGGCCCTATCGCCGTCTCAAACTCGTTTTTACACTCACCGTCCCCATGAGAATGTTTAATAGTATTTTTATAAATACCTCCTTCTGATTCTACCCCATTACACATACATTTTCTATGCCATAATCTCGGTGGATTTTTCTTTTTAATACGTTGCCCATAACGACAACTCGGACATAAATGAGGTAAAGCCAAATTCATTTGTCTGTAAAATTGCAATTCATTGGGTAATATACGAAAGGCTGTTGTGCATTGTTCATTGCAAGTTCCTTTATGTTCGCACTCTATAATTTCTTCTAAAATAGAATCGGGGACATCTACAATATTGTCCGGTAAATTTTGTGCTTTAATTGTTATTTTATAATCTCTCCCTTCTTCGTCATACCAGTTAAAACCTTTTTCCAATGCTTCTTTTTTTGTCAAAGGGAAATATTTTTGCGCCCACGTTTCATTGTATGCCCACAAAGAAAATTTACTTGGAAAATATTCGCCATATCTATAGGTTCTGCCTTTTTTATCAATATAAGGCATATCATCCATGTGTTTTTTAATTTTAGGAATTAATTTTTCATACTCTTCTTTTGTATATTGTTTATTTAAGATACAATATTGTTTATTCTTTAATTTTGTGCAGCCAAAACAATTTGAACAATTGTAAACTTTTTCCGAATATTCAATATCTTTTGAATTATAAGGGGCACGACCAAAAAAACATCTTTGAGACTGCATTCCGCCGGAATTTTCATAATAAAGTTCTGAAGTACCCCCACCTAAGGTAACATCATAACTGTCTTTCAATAATAAACCACAAAGTAATATGTATTTACAATTTTCTACACCCATAAGGGTAGAAAAACAATTTTGACAATTTTTTGTATTTTTTATATCCTCACCTGTAACGTTCTTAGAATTTACAATTAAAGAAAAGCGTCTGGGAATTTTACTGCAAAATTTCCAGAATTTCTCTTTTGCCTCTTGGGTAATTTCATAACTTCCCAAATCCCATTTTTCTATTTCTTTTCTATATTCCTCTTTTGTGTATTGTTTATTAAAAATTTGATACTTTTGATTTCTTAAATTCACACAACAAAAACAATTTGAACATCCCATACAATTAAAAAGAAAAGAGGAATCTAAACAATCATTAGAAAAATAAGTAAATCTTGTATTATACACATTATTTGAATTTACGGTCTCATAACAATGATCACCATTTATTAAAATATCTGAATCTATTGAATCACGAACAAAACCAGGGGTTTGACAGTTGTAACAGTTAATTGATTCATAACCGTCAAAGGTTAAAGTGCAATTCTTGCAACGAATATTACCATTTGAGTAATTACAATTTTCTGAATTTTTTGAACCAGTGGCCTGGTTAGGAACAACTTTTTGTAATTCATAAAATTGTTCAAAAAACGGTTTTGAAAAATCATAATCTCTACCATAATCTTTTCCATCCCAGGAATCTCCAAACCAACAAGGTTGACAATAAACTACAAAAGGATTTCCTGGAGAAAAAATACTTATAATATCTTTACCGCATTTATCACATTTATCTTTATACAGAGGTCTATCTTCACGATAGACAAGCCGCCGAATAAGCCTACACTCCGGACACCAGGTCGGTGGAGGAACTTTTATTTTTTCGTAAAATTTAAAATCTTCCGGTTCAATCACGAAATCCTTTTTACAATTCTGACAATTTTTTGTTTCAGCTTGCATAATTGATTTTAAATGAAAGAAATGAGTATTAAAATCATTACCCTGTTAAATGTCCTTTGAACAATTTTTATAAAAAATTATTTAACAGGGTTAAAAAAATTATATTCACTTCGTTCATTAATTTTTACTAATACACCTCTTTATTATAACAACTCTCGCAGTAAATTATTTCCGGCCTATCGGGAGCGTAAGTTGTTTCAAATTCATTGGAACAACCAGGTTTCATACACTTTCGGCGCCATAATTTCATAGGGTTGCGTTTTCTTAATCTGGCTTCGTGACGACAAATAAAACAAAGGCGTGGCAGTGGTACTCCGAGTTGGTGATATAATCTAAACTCGTTCTCTGTTATTTTAAAGGCCCCTAAACAGCGATCTTTACATTTTCCTTTATGCAAGCAACCTATAATCTCTTCAGTAATAGAATCTGGAGTATCATCCAAGCTATCTGGAAGATCTTCGGCCTGTATTGTCGTTACATAATCACTAGTTTTTCTATCCCGCCATCTATACCCTCTCTTAAGCGCTTCTTCTTTGGTTAATGGAAAATAATCTTGCGCTTGAGTTTCATTGTAGCAAAATGGAGAAATTTCAGCTGGAAAAAATTCTCCGTATTTATAGACAATTCCTCTTTTATCAATATATGGCATTTCATTCATCTGCTCTTTGATTTTTGTCCTGAGTTCCTCGAAGGATTCTTTTGTATATTGTTTATTTAAAATGCAATAATTTTTATTTCTTATACCGATACATCCAAATAAATATGAGCAACCATAACAATAAAAAGAATATTCAATGTCATTAGAACTATAAACTACATTAGTAAATAAATTGCGAAAATTACCCAGTCCAGTGTCAAATATTTCATACATCAATTCTCCTTCTCCACCCCCTGGGCCTGAATCATATGCATCTTTCACGCGTATGTTCCAATGAGAATATTTACAATCTTCCACTTGGTCAAATGTATCAAAACATGCCTTACAGTTCTTTGCTCCATCAAGATTATCGCCGGTAGAATTTATTATTCTAATCTGGTTGGCAAAACGATGAATTGATTTTAGGTAAAGCTCGTCAAATTTCTTTTTTGATTCAAGTATCGTTTTGTAACTTTTAAGATCCAGTTTCGCCAAACGGTTCATATATTCTTCCCTTGTAAGCTGTTCATTCCACATGCAATATGACTTACTTCGAAGATTACTACATCCGAAACAATCTATGCAACCGTTACAATCATACAAAAAATATGAATCTACACAATTTTTGCACTTTAGGGAATACAAAGTATGATAACAATCCGTGCAAAATATATCTTCATAACAAAGCTCAGACTTATGAACTACGTAAAGATCTGAAGATTCTTTGGTTTCTCCTATCCTATTTGAATAAAATGTCTTTTCTATTTTCCAGGAAGCTGAAGACATATAACTATCTTTACTTTCTTCGGCAACATTGCAATAATCGCTATTTGTTGCTTTTGAATTCGAAAGACATTGAAGCGGGATGCTGTCGCGCAACTCTTTCCATTGCTGAAAAAATGGTTTGGAGAAGTCATAATCTTTTCCGTGTAAAACAGCATTCCATTTATCTCCCCACCAAGATTTTATATCATATACTGTGAGTTTTTCGTCGGGGTGATAGATGGTAATAACATTTTCGTCATGTCCTTCTGCATCACATTTTCTCTTAAAAAGAGACATTTCATTTCTCCAGCATAAACGCCGAACCGTTCGGCATTCAGGACAAAAAGTCGGTGGTGGAACTTTTATTTTTTCATAAAATTTAAAATCTTCAGGCTCAATGGTAAATTCAGCATGACAGTTTTGACATATTTTCTTTTCACTAGCATTATTCATATATCTTGGCTTCTCAAGGTCTTGCCTTGAACTCCCTTAAGGCAAGACCTTTCCCCGCCAATTTTACTCTAAAATTTTTCTCAAAACATCTTCCGGAACTTCCCTCGGCTGTGTCCCTACGGGCGAAGCTTTTGCTTTATTCGCGGACGCGGGAACTTTCTCTGAAATAAGATTCTTTAATTTATCCATATCTTCAGCACTAGCTGCGCGGTCCCCGCCTGCAACGCCATGTGTAGCACTGCGGGCAGGTTTTGAAGGTACTGTTTTAAGAGCATCAAGAGAAATCGGGGCTGGTGTGGGAACAGAAACAGGGGTTGGAGTTTTAATGGGTGTTGAAACAGAAGGTTTATTTTCAGATAGCGCTTTATTTAAAATCTCTTTTAACCCTGGATTTTCTCTCACTGTTTTTACTGGAGCTGCTTTTTCATTCGTAGTGCCTTTAGTAAAAACTTTCTTAATTGTTGAAAATATTCGCGGACGCGCAAATGAAGCATTTCCTGCGGAAGTTGGAATTTTTTTATCAAAATCATGCGGTACGGCCTTACCTAATCTTTCCGGATATCTTTCTGCTTCTCCATTAATACCATTAGTTCCATCTTTTGATTTAAACTCTATCCCTAAATCAGCCAAGGGTTTATAAAACTTGGTCTCATCTTGTTTGATTTGTTTTGTGGCTCCGGCAATCGGTTTTATTTCTCCAGATTTTATTTTGGCTATACAATCCTTACAATATACTGCCCTGCCCGGCTCCGGTTTGAAAGGCACTGTCGTTTCTTTTCCGCAATTGGAGCATATAGCCGGAAATTTTTCTACGCCACCGGAATTACTATCATCACCGATGGACATTCCGCTCCAATCATTTATTTCTCTTTCCACTACTTCTCTCGGCCTGCAATAAAGGGCGCGAGAAGTTTTTATAACTTCTTCTTCCACTTCTTTATTGCCTGATTTTACCATCGGCGGAAGAGTCTTGGCGGAAAACGGACGAGATGATACACCATCTATCATTAATTTCAAATAGACTTTAAAGTTTGGCAAATTGACAATATCTTGAGGGGTAAACTCCGGTTCAAATTCTTTTTCCAAAAATTCCGCATCATCAGCTCCGACTCTAAAAACTATCATCGTTCCGACGTTTCCAAAAATAGCATCTCGAACACTCGAATTTTTTTCCGTAATAAGTTGAGCGGTGTATTGATGGGCCACCGTAAGATTTAATCTATATTTTCTGGCTTCAGACAAAATACCAGCGAAAGCATCAGTTACGAAATTTTGAAATTCATCCACATAAAGATAGAAATCTTTTCTGACTTCTTCCGGGATACGCACGCGTTCCATAGCCGCCAACTGAATTTTGGTAATGATCATTCCTCCCAAGAGCGAAGAATTGTCTTCACCGATACGCCCCTTGGAAACATTCACCAGAAAAATCTTGCCTTCATTCATTATGTCAAAAATATTTATGGTACTGATAGATTGACCGACAATATTTCTGATAATGGAAGTGGAAAGAAATTGTCCGACTTTATTTTGAATCGGCGCGATAGCTTCGTTTCTGAATTTATCCTGCCAGGCCTCATATTCATGCACCCAGAAAGCCTTGATTACAGGGTCTTTTAAATTGGTGATTATTTTTTGTCGATAATCTTTGTCCACTAGCATTCTAGGAATACCGAGAAGAGTTGAACCTGGAGTATCAAGTAATGCTAAAATCGCATTATTTAAAATGTATTCCATTCGAGCGCTCCAAGCGTTCGCCCAAATTTTTGTGAAAATACCCATAAGCCCTGAAGCCACTAAGTGTTTGTATTTTGGGTCAATGAGTTCCAAAACATTAAATCCAATATGAAAATCTGTATCTGCCGGATTGAAATAAACGACATCTTTCATGCGGTGCGGCGGAATAGCTGATAAAATTGCTTCCACATTTTCCCCGTGCGGGTCAACCATGCAAACTCCGTCGCCGTTTTCAATATTCTGAATAATCATATTGAACATCAACGCAGATTTACCGGTACCGGATTTTCCGAGGATATAAACATGCTGACGCCTATCTTTGCGTTTTATGCCAAAAAGCTGATTTTTATCCCGGTAAGTGGTATAACCAATATATGTTATTTCTTTATTTTTAGGTAACTCGTGCAACTCCATACGGGTAAATTATACCCTAAAATTAAATTTTTATCAAAACAAAAAGCCCTTTTAAAAGGGCTTTTTGTTTTGGTTCCGGACACCAGGTGTCCGGAAGGTGTCCGGGAAAAATTATTTACTGTTTCGGAGGTTCTTCTTTACCTTTATCCCCCTCCTTGAATTCTGCATCATGAACTTCTGGCCCCTGCTCTTCGGGAGCTGAAGCACCTGGAGGAGGTGTTCCTCCGGCCTTGCTCATGGCTTCGCCGATTTTAGACATTTCATTGGAAAGTTCTTCGGTAGCTTTTTTAATTGCTTCCGTATCAGTGCCATCTTTTACTCCGCGCAAAGCAGTTATTTTTGTGTTGACACTTTCTTTCACATCGGTTGGAATTTTTGCTTCATTGTCTTTCAATGCCTTTTCAGCAGTGTAAATAATCATTTCCGCCGTATTTTTTACATCCACAATTTCTTTTTTCTTTTTATCTTCTTCAGCATGCGATTCGGCATCCGCTTGCATTCTTTTAATATCTTCCTCTTTCAATCCCGAACTTGCTTCTATTTTAATTGACTGGGCTTTGCCAGAAGCTTTATCCATCGCTTTTACATTTAATATTCCATTCACGTCAATATCAAAAGTAACTTCCACTTGCGGTATACCGCGAGGAGCTGGTGGAATCCCATCTAAAATAAATCTACCGAGAGATTTATTATCGGATGCCATCGGGCGTTCCCCTTGTACTATATGAATTTCCACAGAAGTCTGATTATCAGCTGCTGTTGAAAATACTTGAGATTTAGAAGCTGGAATAGTTGTATTTCTATCAATTAATTTTGTAGCTACCCCTCCCAATGTCTCAATACCAAGAGAAAGCGGTATCACGTCCAAGAGCAATACATCCCGCACATCTCCGGCTAAGACACCTCCTTGCACGGCAGCACCCAAGGCTACAACTTCATCAGGATTAATGGTCATATTCGGCGTTTTACCGAAAAGATTTTTTACCGCTTCTACCATCATTGGCATTCTAGTTTGTCCGCCCACCATTACAATCTCATTTATTTCATTCATCTTAAACGGAGATGCCTCAAGCGCTCTTTTAGTTATTTCAATAGAACGATCAATATATTCTTTGGCTAAAGATTCCAGCGTGGCTCGGGTCATTTTCATCAGTAAATGTTTCGGTCCTCCAGAATCGGAAGTAATGAACGGAATATTTATTTCCGCTTCCAAGGTAGTGGAAAGTTCATGTTTCGCTTTTTCAGCCGCTTCTTTTAATCTTTGATGAGCAAGCGGATCTTTTCTAATATCAATTCCTGATTCCTTTTTATACTCTTCGGCAATCCAAGCAATAACTTTCCTATCAATATCTCCTCCACCCATATGCGAGTCGCCATCGGTTGATTTTACTTCAATAACATCATCGCCAATTTCAAGCACCGATATATCAAAAGTTCCTCCACCGAAATCGTAGACAACTATTTTTTCATTTTTCTTTTTATTAAATCCATAAGCAAGAGCGGCAGCCGTCGGTTCATTAATAATACGTTTTACATCAAGACCGGCAATTTGTCCCGCATCTTTGGTCGCTTTTCTTTGCGCATCATTAAAATATGCAGGAACCGTGATAACTGCTTCAGTTATTTTTTCTCCTAATTTAGCCTCAACGTCAGATTTTATTTTTTGTAAAACCATCGCAGAAATTTCTTCCGGACGATAAAATTTATCGGACATTTTTACTTTTACTCCGCCGTCTTCTCCCGCTTCAATTTTAAAAGGAGCAGAAGTTTTATCTTTTTGTACTCCGGGATCGTCAAAACGGTGGCCCATATAGCGCTTCATTTCAGAAATTGTATTTTCCGGATTGGTAACTGCTTGTCTTTTTGCCAGAAGTCCGATGATACGATCACCATTTTTTGTTATAGCCACAACAGAAGGCGTAGTGCGATTACCTTCCACATTTTCAATAATTTTCGGCGCTCCTCCTTCAATGATAGCGACAGCCGAATTTGTTGTACCCAAATCTATACCTATTATTTTACTCATAAATTAACTATTATATTTATTACTTATAATGTTTATTTAACGACTATTTTGCGACCACTGAAAACTTGTATAATTAGAGTATATATGATAACATAGACACATGTCAAGCAGAAAAGAATATTCTAATAAAATTCTTAAAGTTTTAGCCGAAAAACCAGCTATTTCTTTAGAAGAAATAAAGAATAAAATCACCACCCCTACCCCCCTCCTCAACAAGGAGGGGATGTATGCAACTACCCGTTCTATAAAGAATTTAGTTGAGTCAGGCTGTGTTGAAATGATTCAGTCTGATAATAAAAGCTACTTAAAATTAACAAAAAAAGGTAAAAATAAACTAAACTCCATTAAGCTTGAGGGAGAAGGCGCACTTGTATCCACCACTTGGGATGGTTTTTGGAGAATTATAATTTTAGATATTCCAGAAGAAAGAAAAAACGAACGCGAAGCACTGCGTTATCTTTTAAAGAAAGCGGATTTCGTTTGCATTAAAAATACCGTCTGGATTTCTCCTTTTCCGTATGAACATCTTTTTACAAACATCAAAAAAGATTTGGGGTTGGGAACCGAATTGATGATTATCGTCACCGATAAATTAGACGAAGAAACAAATCTCGCTTTTCTTAAAAGTGTAAAAAATTAATACACTTCTTGTTGATAACATCTTTCACAGTAAACAATCTCCGGCCTATCTGGAGCGTAGCTGGTTTCAAATTCATTATTGCATCCTTCTTTCATGCATTTTCTATGCCAGAGTTTTAAAGGATTGCGTTGTTTTAGTCTCTGATAATGTCTGCAGTTGGGACACAAATGAGGTAAAGGTAGATTCATTCGTTTATAGAAAGTCAGTTCATCTGGAATGATTTTGAAGGCTTCGGTGCATTGTTCGTTACATTTTCCTTTATGTTCGCATTCTATCACTTTATTAATGATTGAATCATCTACCTCTTTAATATCATTCGGAATCTCTTCATTTTTAATATCTATTTGATAGTTTCTTTCTTCTTTCTCTTTCCACTTATATCCTTGTTTGAAGGCTTCTTCTTTGGTTAGAGGAAAGTATTCTTGAGCTATGGTTTCGTTGTAACAAAATGGACTTAATTCTGAAGGAAAGAATTCTCCGTATTTGTAGACTCTACCCTTTTTATCAACATAAGGCATATCGTTCATGTGTTTAATTATTTTCGGTACTAATTCTTCATATTCTTCCTTAGTATATTGTTTGTTGAGAATGCAGTAGGATTTGGAGCGAAGACCGATGCAGGCAAAGAGATTTTGGGAAGCAGAACATAAAAAAGAATATTTTATATTATGTGAAGCTCTGTTCGTTATACAAAATTGTGCGTTCGATCCTTTAAATGACGGAGCAACGCCTTCATAAACAAGTTCCGAATCTCCTGCTCCATAAACATCCATAATATCTTTACCATTTGCTCCACGGGCAGAATATTTAATATTTTCAGCATTATAAATATTAAAGGAAAAAATTATATTTTTAGAATTTTCAATATTATTTCCCAAATACTTAATTGCATTTATTACTTGAATATATTTATGAATTGATTTTTTTTCTTTTATTTCAGTAAATTCTGACAATGATTTTCGCAAAGTAGAAAAATCCCCTGTTTTTATTTCTGATACTTTTGATTTATATTCTGGTTTAGAATACTGAATATTCTTGAAAATATATTTTTTATTACGCAAGTTAGAAGATAGAAAACAATTTTGACAATTTACACAATCAAACAACAAAGCAGAATCTATGCAATTACTGCAATTTATTAAAAAAATACTATTATAATTATTTTGAGAATCTATATTTTCATAACACAAAGAAGACTTATTAGAATATATTGAATCAAATATATACTGGCTTTTATCAACAGCATAAGAGTAATAAACATTTTCACAATCTAATATAGAAGATGAGAGATAACAATTTTTATCGTCAGTGGCATAATTTATGTAATCTGAATTAATGTTGTTAAACTTCCAAGCTTGAATTAAAGGAACTTGTTTAAATAATTTTATCCATTGTGAAAAGAAGGGTGTATTCCAATCATATTCCATTCCGTAATTCATTTCGTCCCATCCATCTCCCCACCAGCATTTATCACAATAAATTTTTAATTGATTGTTGGGGCTATACATTGAAATTATATTTTTTCCACATAAACTACAAACATCTTTATAAAAAACACGTTCGTTTCTAAATATCATTCTCCTTATCATCCGACATTCCGGACACCAAGTCGGCGGAGGCACTTTTATTTTTTCATAGAAATTAAAATCTTCCGGCTCAATCACGAAATCCTTTTTGCAGTTCTGACAATTTTTTATTTCGCTTTGCATAATTAATTTATATTCTGCTTATAACACTCTTCACAGGCAATTTTCTTATATCCCCATTCGGGTAAATAATAGGCTTCAATTTTTTTCTGGCAATAACAGCAAGTATATGGATATGCTTGTAAAATTGTTAAATATTTTAAGCGATCTTTTGTTCGCACATCAAAATGATATCGCGGAAGCGGAATTCCATTTTCTCTATAGAAAATAAGCTCATTTTGGGAAATATTGAAACGCCAGCCGGTTTCCGGGCAAATTAGGGCTTGTTTTATGATGTCGTCTTGGACATCTTTTATATCATCGGGCAATTCACTGGTTTGCATTCCTTCTACATTACTTTCAATATTGTCTTCCCAATAACCGCCGAGTCGCAAAATATCTTCTTTTTTTGTTTCCGGAAAATATAAAAAACTGGTAGAAAAATTAAAGGGCCCAGCACTCATTGAATACGGCAAGAACTTACCATATTCATCTCTTTCCCTCATGTCAGTAATAATTTTATTTTTTAGAATTTCATATTCCTTTTCTGTATATTGTTTATTCAAAATACAGTATTTCTTTTTTCTAAGCCCAACGCAACCAAAACAATATTCACACTCAAGACATAAATCTAAATATTCAGAATATCGTGATGCAGACCAATTACAATACTTAAGTGCATAAGAATTTACACAACCACTACAATTTCCTATTAATTCAGAGTACCAACTACCATTGGCGTCAATATCTGACTTATGTCTCATTCCCCGAATACAATTATAACTATCTTCCGATTCATTGATCGTATTGCAATTGTGGCAATTTTTACAATCCAGCAAATAATCTCCATCAGAATTGTAAACTTTTAAGTTAAAATTGGGTCTGTGTACCACATCGTTTTTAATTATTTCTTCAAAATGCTTTTTAAAAGACTGTATGGATTTGTGTGAACCAAGATTAAACGACTTTAATTTTTCCAAATATTCCTCTCTTTCATACTGTATATTTTCTATACAATATGATTTACCGCGCAAATTCCAACACATAAAACAATTCTGGCAGTTCCTGCAATCATATAGAAAATAAGAATCTATGCAGTCACGAGAATGCTTGGAATAAAAAAGTTTATATGAATGATGACATTCCGAAGAGTCATAACATTTTTCACAGTTAAAACAGATAGCTAAATCAATTGAATTTTTAACCCATATGTTTCTGTATGAATAAAGCAAATCCTCGCATTCTTCCATAGAACGGGACAAATAACAATTTTTTGAATTCCAAACATCATCGCACCAATCGCAATTAGTATTTTTGCTTCCATTTTGATGAGGATGAGGGACTTTTTCTTGAAGTTCTTGTAATTGCTCAAAAAATGGCCTTTTTTCGTCATAATCTTGCCCATAATCCATGGCATCCCACTTGTCGCTATACCATTCGGTAAGAGTGTAAATCGGATATCTGTTTTTCTCCGGCAAAACTGTAATTAGATTTTCTCCCGAGAGATCGGACTTGCCTTTCCGGAATTTTCCAAACATCCAAAAAGATAGATGAATTTTTATACGACAAAAGTTGCATAATCTTGGCAATTCAATGCCAACTTTTTCATACAAAGAAAGTTCTCCATCGCTAATGGTAAATTCTTTTTTACAATGCTCACAAATTTTATTTTTCTGTTGCTCCATCCGGTTCATGATATTCAAAAACATTAACCCGCGCAGCTCGAATTACTCGATCGCCAAGCTTATACCCTTTTTGAATAACCAGAGATATTTTGTGATTATCTTCTTTTTTATCAGTCGGCGTCATTTCTATGGATTGGTGGATGTTGTGGTCAAAATTCTCTCCAACCTCGCCTATTTCCTTCACACCATATTCCTCAAATATTGTATTCATCTGCGCGTAAATGTATTCCACCCCTTTGCGCCAATTTTCATCTATTTTCTCCCAAGCCTCTTTATTGGCAAAAGCTATATTAAAACTGTCTAAGACGCTTAAAAATCTCGTAATAATACGCTCGCGAATGACTTCCGAAAAATTGGCTTTTCTGTCTTCTTCCTGTTTTTTGTAATTGGCAAAATCTGCCCGTTCTTTCTGCCAGCCGGTCAGATATTCTTCTTTTTCCGCCTTGCACGCTTTTAAATCAGCCCTGAGTTTTTTTAGGGTTTTCTTTAAATCTTCTTCACCGTCTTCATTAAATTCAAATTCCAGAACCTCGGATTCATCTTTTTCTGGCTCCAGATTTGCAGGTTTTTTTTCCTCCTCGTCTGACATAGTTTTATATTAGCATAAACTCTAAAAAACAAAAAACAGAATAGAAAATAATGTTTTTAAGGGTAATTTTGTGGTCAAACTACGTGCCCCGCTATTTCCGGCTCACTGTTAAAAACAGTTCGCACCGGAAATTTTCTCTTGCACGAAATCGCAGTAAACGATAATCAATTATCGTTTACTCCACTGAGGAGCTTTGCGAGCTTTTTTGAGACCGAATTTTCTTCGTTCTTTGGCTCTCGGATCGCGTTTTAGATAGCCTAAGGTCTTTAATTTATGACGTAATTCCGCATCAAATGAAACTAGGGCTCGGGCAAGCCCATGACGAACCGCTTCAGCTTGAGAATGAACTCCTCCACCTTGGACTTTTGCTTCTACTTTCCATTTATGTTCTGCTTTTTCCGTGCCGCCAATACCTTTTATTAACGGGTCTCCTATCAAACGGCGCTGCTCTTCAGTTTTAAAATATTCTTTTGCATCTTTACCGTTGATAACAAAACTGTATTTTGCTGCCTGCCAAATACGCACCCTGGCAGTTGAAGTTTTTCTTCTTCCTATCCCTTCTACATATTTCTCTTTGATTGTTTTCTTTTCTTTATCCATCCCAGTACTAAAATTTTAATTAATAATCTTTATCTTTATGTCCCGTAATCAAAAATTTAGTACGGGACAGGTAATATATTTAGTCTTCAACTTTTAAATTTTCCATCATTTTCCTTCTTAATTTACTTCCCGGAAGCATATGGTACACCGCCAATTTTACTAATTCTTTCAAACCTTTTTTCTCAAATGTTTCTGTGCCTTTTAAAATACGAAGTCCTCCCCTGTATCCCGAATATCTGGTATGATAAATTTCTTCCAATTTTTTAACGGTAATTTTAATTTTTGAAGCATTTATTACTTTAACTTTAAAACCGGAGTAAAGATGCCTCTCAAAAGTGGCCTTAGTCTTACCCATAAGAGAAATCGCCACCTCGCTGGCTACTCTGCCTAATGTTCTTCCACTTGCGTCTATTATTTTTGTATCAATTTTTTTCATATCAATGTTTATACAAATTCTATTAAAGCCATCTCGGTCCCGTCAGAAATTCTCTGTCCTAATTTTAAAACCCTGGTATATCCGCCATTTTTATCTTTATATTTCGGAGCAATAACTTCAAAAAGTTTTTTGACTTCCGAACGGCGATTTGAAAGTTTAGAAACAATAACTCTGCGGGTGGACATATCGCCCCTTTTTGCTTTTGTTACAAGTTTTTCAACAAATGGCCGCAATTCTTTCGCTTTAGGCAAAGTGGTTTTTATTTTTCCGCGCACAATCAAATTCAAAGCCAAAGAAGAGAGTAGTGCCTTTCTCTGATTTTTATCTCTTCCAAATTTTCTCACTACGTTATGATGTCGCATATAATTATTCTTTCAAATTAAGGCCAAATTTACCAAGCACTTTTTTAATTTCGCTAATCCCCTTTTCTCCTATACCTTCAACTTCAAGCAAATCTTCACGCTTTTTTCTAGCCAGACCTCCTAGGGTGCGGATGTTTGCAGCTGTAAGCGCATTTAATGTTCTAGTGGAAAGATTCAGACCGTCAGTGCGAGTTTTTAAAACATCGGTAAAATCATCGGCTTTTTTATCACTTTCTTTGTCAGATTTATTTTCCCCGTCTGTATCACCGTGTGAAACACTACGGACAGGCTCCTTAATTTCTTCTTCCGGTTCTTTGAAATCTATGATTGATTTAAGCTGATAAATCATTATTTCAATAGATTTTAGAAAAGCTTCACGCGGAGTGAGAGTTCCATCTGTTTCAATTAAAATTCGTAAACGATTATAATTGGTACTATCGCCGACACGCATATTTTCTACTTCATAGGAAACTCGACGAATCGGAGTAAAAATACCATCAACGGCAATTGTGCCAATATCCACTTTTTCTTTTTGCAAGGTTTCTTTTGAAATAAAACCCAGACCTTTTTCAATCTTCATTTCAATATTCAAATTAATTTTGCCTGTAACTTCAACTATATGAATATCGGGATTTAAAATTTCCACTTGCCCGCCAGTTTTTACATCTTTGGCAATAACCTCCTTGGGCCCTTTTATGGAAAGCGTTACCGTCTGCGGTTCGTCGGACATCATTTTAAAACGAATTTTTTTCAAATTTAAAATCATCACAATCACGTCTTCTTTAATCCCATCCATAGTCTGAAATTCATGAGAAATGCCATCTATTTTGATAGAAGTAATACTGGCGCCAGGAAGAGAGGAAAGAATAATTCTTCTTAAGCTGTTGCCTAAAGTATGGCCGTATCCGGGATACAAACCGTCTATTTCAAATATCCCTTTATTTTCTTCTTCTAAAACAGCACGAGGTTTAGAAGGCATAATTATTTTATATTCAGGCATAATTTTATAAAAAGTTACTTTTAAACTTAATAATACTCGTCCCGCCGACGGCGGATAATAAATTGATAATGTTAACGGCTGTAAAATTCCAGAACAGCATTCAAATCAAGGAAAGTCTCGGTATTTTTGGGCTTAGCTAAAATATTTCCTTCCATCTTACTTGCATCAAAAGAAAGCCAAGACGGCGGATTGTAATCTTTAATTCTCTCAGCCAAATTGTAAAAAATTTTCTTAACCTTAGATCCTTCACGAATTTTTATGACATCTTTGGGCTGTACTTCATAGGAAGGAATAGTAACTCTATGATTATTTACAACGAAATGCCCGTGAGAAACCATTTGTCTGGCGGCCCGTCTGCTTGGAGCAAGCCCCATTCTATAAATTACATTATCCAAGCGAGATTCAAGCTCTTCGTAAAATTTCTCAGCAGTGCCTGCACCCTTAATATGAGAAGCTTTTTTAACATAATTTGCAAGCTGACGTTCTGTAATTCCATAAGAAAAACGAATTTTTTGCTTTTCAATAAGTTGCGTTCCGTATTCAGATAAAGCTTTTGGACGACGCGCGCCAGGACCTGCAAATTTTCCCGAAGAGGCTGAAAACTTGGGAGTTTGACATTTGTCGTATACCCCGGCCCCTAATCTTCTTCCTATTTTAAATTTTGGTTTTGATATCATATTGTTATGTAAAAATTATACTCGTCTTGGCTTTTTGGCTTTTGGTCCGTTGTGAGGCACTGGGGTAGCATCTTTAATGGAAGTTATCTCTATACCATGAGCCATAAATGCTCTAATAGCTGGTTCACGTCCGGATCCGACACCTCGTACTACTACGCCTGAATCTTTTACTCCAAGCGCAACTGCTTTATCACCAATTAAATCACCCACCTTGGAAGCGGCAAAGGGAGTCCCCTTTTTTGCTCCTCTGAAACCAAGCGTTCCTGCACTTGACCAAAATAATGTATTTCCTAATTTATCTCCAAAAAGAACTTTGGTATTATTAAAAGTCGCATCAACAAATAAAATTCCAGAGGTTATTTTTTTCCTAGGTGTTTTTATGACAGCCGCCTTCACTTCTCCCTCTCCGCCTACTGTCGAGGCAAGTTTTGGAGTAATTTCTGTTTTTACTTCTTCAGCTGGTTTAGTTGTAAGTTTTGTCTTTGCCATTTTTTTAATTATTATGTCTTACTTTCTTTTCTCTTACCTGATGCCATTGTTTTTCTTACATTGCCTCTGACAGTCCTGGAATTACTTTTTGTTCGCTGCCCCCTGACTGGTAATCTTTTCATATGTCTGATACCTCGGTAAGTTTTTATGTCTTTTAATCTTTTTATATTGCCGGCAATTTCTCTTTTTAAGTTCCCTTCAATTTTCATACTTTCAATTATAGTGCGAATTTTATTTTCCTCGTCAGGCGTGAGATCTTTTGCCTTTTTCCCGACATCTATACTGACTTGTTTTAAAATTTTTCTGGCAGTCGAAATACCAACACCAAATAGGACTGTCAAACCAATCTCGAGTCTTTTTTCGTCTGGTACTGTTATTCCAAGAATTCTCATAATTATTGTTTTTGCTTATGTTTCGGATTAGAACAAATAACGCGCAAATGTCTTTGGCGTTTTACCATTTTACAGTTATCACATATTTTTTTTATGGTTGATCTGACTCGCATAGAATAAAAACGGGGCAAACTTTATCAAAACAAGACAAAAACAAGGGAAAAACCCTTATTTTTCAGTGTTTTTAACTTTTTATAAACCGTAATTAATATGATACACCATCCTTAAAAAAATTACAACCTTTTTACTATTCTTCCTTTTCCACCATAGGAATCCAGTACGACTTCCACCGAATCCCCGATTAAAACTTTAATCCGATGCATGCGCATTTTCCCCGAAAGATATGCCAAAATTTCTTTTTCTTCTTCTTTATCTTCCCCGCCTGTATCGCTTTGCGAAGCATTGCGGACAGGTATTTTTACCCTAAACAAAGTAGAGGGTAGTGATTCGGTCACCACTCCCCTTGCCATTAATATTTTTTCGTTTTTTGGGTCACTCATTGAGATAACTCATCATACTAAATTTATAACTATAGGTCAATATTTTAACGTTAATAAATCTATAAATTTATTTCGGATAATCTACGATGATTTCGAAACCGCTGTTTTTGTCAGGAAAAGAAGCTTTCCAAAAAGGACGAATTACCAGTTGCGCGGTATCAATGCTTGGATATTGCGCCAGAACCTGATTGAAATCGGTTTTCCTTTTACCTAAGAGATCAGAAATAAATTTCGCTTCATCCACTTTCCAAACAATTTTAGGAGTGCCTGATAAACTGAAGTTTATGCTTTTTACATCCGCAAAAGAAATGTTATCTTTATCAGCCAAGGAGAAAGTTAAATCTTGAATATTTGGTATATAAACTTCGCTTCCGTCATATTTATCAATAATATCCTGGGCTATTTTTTTTGTCAGTTTTTTTTCATCAAAAATAAATCCATAAAGTGTACCCTTTATACTTACTAAAACCGTATTATCTTCATTAAGAGTAGAGTTAACATTTTTTTCATCAATATTGGTAAATACGGCATTTTTGAATAAAACAAATCCATCCGGAATTTGGCTTGTTACTTTTTTTAATAAATTAGCTTGAAGGGTTGTTTTAAGTTCACTTGCCGCAATTGTTTTATCTAACTCGGACACAACCGGAGATTTTCCCGTAAATCCGCCGGTTATTTCTCCTTTTGACCTGCCGTAAAATTTAGAATATTTAGGTGTCCCCTTGAAACCAAAAATTTTAAAATCAAGCGGAGCGCTATTATATTCTTCTCCGGGCCCCGCTCCGTAAATACCAACTTCAACACTTCCAGGCTTGTCTTTTACCATACCCGGTACGGTTATTTTTTTATTTGTTTTATAAATTTTTCCATTTGAACCTTCTAAACGGGTATCTATATCAAGATTCTGCGGAGAAGAACTATAGGCATTGTAAATCATTACTGTACCCGTAGCTGCAATTGCTACCTCTTTCACTTCCCCTCCTTGAATCGTCTTATTTTCTTCCCCCGGAATCATTACTAGATCAAAAGACAAATCTTGCGTACTTAAGTCTTTAACGGCGGATAGATTTTCATTACTCAAAGGTATTTCTTTTACTTCGGGAATAATAGTAATTTTTGCCTTGGAAAATAAAAAAGAGAGAGCAAAAAGAAGAAATACAACAGAGATTAAGGCAACAAAATAAATCCTATATTTAGGCCCTTTATTACTTGGCTTTTTTTCACTGGGAACTTTTTCTTTCTCGCCTAAGCTAGTTACATCAAAAGTATTGCGAACAGGTCTCTCTCTCCCCTTTATAAACGTAGGTCTAGGATTTTTTACCTTTACCATGTCTTGAAGTAAATTTCTTGGCATAATTATATTTTAACAAATAAAACGATTAATGAAAATGGATTCAATCATAAGAAATGGGTCACGATTTACGTTATTTTTAAAAGCTGTAATATTATGGAACATCTCTGCGCCTAAAAAAATAATTTTAAATTCAGATTCAGTCAAAGTGAATTGGCTAAATCGGTCAGTTTTAATAATATCTCCAAAGAAATCGGCTAATTCCTGGTCTACTGTTACAAAAATAGTTGAAGGAACAGAAATATCATTTGAAAGATTGACTAAAGATTCTTGAAATCCAGCCAGCCATTCCTTTTTTAATTTCTCCATAATCGGCTCAAGTTTTTTCTTGACGGACATTATTGCATGTTCATCTTTATAAAGGGAAATAAAAGATTTTGCTTCACTTAAGGTGCAATTTAGGCTTTTTGCCACCTTACGTATTATAAAATTCGGACCTAAGGGATATGAAATAGAATTACTAAGGATATCTTTCTTTATTATGGAAATATCTGTTACTTCCCCGCTAATATCAACTAAAAGAAAATCCTCTTGTTTAACAAACATGCCCCGGGCCACAGCAAAAGATGCCATAGCGAAAGAAAAAAATTTTATATCTTTGGAATGAAAATGCTTAAATATTATATCTTCTATTTTCCCCAATATTTTCTCCCCGCTCATTGAAATAAAAATAATCATCTCAAGTCTTTTAACTTTTTTATTGAAAGGATCAGAGGTCACATAGCCATTTAATGTAGTTTTTATGTTTTTAAATTCAATCGGACGAATTTTGCTATCAGTTTGTGAAAATTTAGCCAAATGTTCTTCTTCAAAAAGATTTATTTCTTTTTTGATCAAGTCGTCGGCAAGTTTTGGGCTGAATAAAAAAGGCGTATTTTTTTCAAATTTAATAATTCTGGTTTGAGAAGCATACCAAGGCGATGAAAGAACACAGAAAATTCTGGATGGTTTTCCTGCGCCCCTTTTGCATATTTTTTCGGTTACTATATCAAGCGATTTTAAGGTTAAGAATAAAAATCTGTCAGTATCAATTTTCTCTTCCAGGATTATTGGTTCACGAATAGAAAAAATTATTTTGGGAATTCCTGATTTTTGCGTTTCAAAAAGCGCACCTCCGACAGAAGAAGATCCTATATCAAAAACCAATACTGTTTCCTTTTCTTCTTTTTGCTTAGAAAAGACTCTCATGTGCAAATTATACCATAAAAACTATTCAAGTATGGCTTTTATCCGTCTGACCCCGGCTGAAACTGCTTCCTCTTTTTGAATTTTAAAATGACCCAATTCAGAAGTATTTTTCACATGCGGACCTCCACAAAATTCTCTGCTAAAATAACCCGTTTTTTCATCTCCTATGAAGTAAACTTTTACTATATCGCCATATTTTTCATTAAAAGAATGAAGGGCAATTTTTTCCGCCTCAACTTTAGGCATTTCCACAAAACTAACGGGTAATTTTTCAGCAATTTTGTCATTTACTATTTCTTCCACTTTTTTCTTTTCTTCTTCGGTCATTTTTTGCGGATGAGAAAAATCAAAACGCAATCGTTCCGTATTAATATTGCTTCCCTTCTGAATAACGTGATTACCAAGGACAATCCGCAACGCCGCATTTAATAAATGCGTCGCCGTATGGTATTTTATTTCCATTTCTCCTGTACCTGCCAACCCGCCCTTAAACATTCCGGCGGAAGCAGTTTGTGAAAGCTTTTGGTGTTCTTCAAACAATTTATTAAAATGATCTTTTATATCATTAGGTAGGGATAGTTTTCTTCTTTTATTAATTTCTTCAATTGCTAGTTCAAAAGGAAACCCGTGTGTCTGATATAAATCGAAAAAGAATTTAGCTGAGAGACTGATATCTGATTTATTTACAGTCTTATCTATTATTCTTAAACCATCATCTAATGTTTTTTTAAACTTCTCTTCCTCTTCCTTGATTATCTCTTTATCATCTAAATTATAAATACCCTTATATATATTTTTAATTTCACTAATTTTATTATTTAATGATTCTTTTGAAAATCTTACCGCACGACGAATTAATCTTCTTAATACATAGCCACGACCAGTATTTGAAGGAATTACTCCGTCCGAAATCACAAAAAGGGCTGATTTAACATGGTCTGCCACAATGCGTTCTTCTTTAGTTTTTTCGTTATTAAATAAATCAGTGTCATAAACATTTTTCTTTCTTTGCACGATGGAAACTAAGCGTTCAAGTCCCATCCCCGTATCAACACCCAATATATCTAATTTTTTAAGGGCCGCTTCGCCTTTATCCAGCTTTTCGCGAGAACCATCGCAAAAATATTCATTAAAAACAATGTTCCAAGTTTCAACATCTTCACCGTTTGCATTTTTGCAATATATTTCTGTGGTCGGACCACAAGGACCGGAATCCCCTGTCGGACCCCAAAACACATCTTCCCCTTCTTCTTTAATATTTTTAATTCCAATTTCTTCCCAAATTTTTTCTGATTCCTCATCTTTTGGGACATTCTTGCTTCCTTTATAAACTGTCACATAAGAAATTTCCAAACCAAGTTCTTTAACAATAAAATCATAGGCGTACCCTATCGCTTCGCGCCTGCCATATCCGCCAAAAGAAAAATTACCCAACATTTCAAAAAATGTCAGGTGTGAAGAATCGCCAACTTCATCAATATCTCCGGTACGCACGCATTTTTGAACAGTAACCACATTCAAACTGCCAAAATCTTTTTCCGCCTCTTTTGGATTGGTGTAATATTTTTTAAATTGTTGCATCCCGGCAGTGGTAAAAAGAACCGAAGGATCATTTTCGGGAATTAAAGAAGAAGATGGTATTATTTTATGCCCACGGGCCTCAAAAAATTTTAAAAATCTTGATCTAATTTCACTGGATTCCATATAAGTTAACTGTTGTGTTTTTCTTTGCTTAAATTCTCATCAGAAATTTTTATAATTGGCTTTTCAAAAATATTCAAGACAATAAAAATGAAAAGGACTAAAACACTAGAAATAATGGCCAAATTAAAAAGTCCAAAACCGCAAGCCATACCTATGCCTGCCGTAACCCAAAGTCCTCCGGCTGTAGTAAGACCTCTCAAACGAGAACCGGAAAAAATAATAGAACCAGCGCCCAAAAATCCTATACCGACAATAACTTGAGAAGCTATTCGAGTGGGATCAAAACTTTCTATGTTGATATATTGGAGAGCTATAGCCTCAGAAATAATTATAAAAAGAGCCGCACCCATAGCAACAAGAGCATGGGTTCTCATTCCAGCTTCTTTATGCACTAAGGTACGTTCAGCTCCGATAAACATACCTAGTACAACTGCAATAATTAATTTTAAAATAATGTCCCCATTTTGTGTAAAAAATTGTTCCATCCCGTTAGAAATTAAGCTAATAATTATGAATCTGGTTAGCTAGACGGAAATCTAAAGATTTCCTATTTCTAACGGGATCCATGTATATATCATATAACAATTCCTCCTCCTAGACAAATATTTCCATCATATATAACGCAAGATTGCTCGGAAGCGACTAAAACGGGCTTCTTAAATAGTATTTCAGCTTTTGTCTTATTGATGATTTTAATTTTACACGGCAAAAATTCACTATGATAACGAATTTGAGTAGTATATTGTTTCCCTAGTTTAGGAATTTCGGAAATCCAATTTGTGTTTTTAATCTTTACAGAATATAAAGCAGTGCTTTTTTCGGCATACGCAATATTAGGTTCGTGAACCACATTCAGGTTCGAGTGCGAGCCGTGAAAAAGCATCTGCTTTATATTCTGTGATACATAAAGTATATTCTTCTTTACATTTTTACCTACTATATAGTATGGACCGTCACTCGGGCTTTTTTTAGTAATAGTAAAACCATGACGTTCCCCTAAGGTATGAAAAAACACTCCATCGTGATATCCTATTTCCTCCCCTTTCTCATTTAAAACTTTCCCCTTTTTTTCTTTAATGTAGTGTTTTAAAAATTCTTTTAAATCCACCGCGCCCAAAAAGCAAATGCCTTGGCTGTCTTTTTTTTCTGCCACCGGCAAATTAAATTTCTTTGCCAGTTTGCGAACTTCGGTTTTTTTCAAGTGGCCGATGGAAAATAAAATTTTCTTTAGTTGTTCTTGTTTTAAAGTCCAAAGAAAATAACTTTGGTCTTTTGTTGGATCAATCCCCTTCTGCAGAAAAATATTTTTCTGAGCACGCAAGAATGCTCCGGCGGCATTCTTGCTTTGTCCTCGGCGCTGCGCCGTCAAGGGATAAACCCTTGACTGCCCCAAGCTACGCGCCTCCGGAATCTCATAAAAACATTCTTCTGCAGAAATGCTCGCATAATGTCCCGTCGCTACAAAATCTGCTCCCATGGAAATTGCTTTTTTTAGAAATGCGCCAAATTTGACTTCTTTGTTACACATTACATCCGGATTAGGCGTTCTACCGGCTCTGTATTCTTTTATCATATAATCGGCAACTTCTTTTTTATATATTTTTTCCAAATCAAAAGTTAAAAATGGAATATCTAAATGCGCCGCTACCCGCATCGCATCAAGACGTTCTTCTTCTTCGTTACATTCCAGAAATCCCGGATGCCAAGTGCGTATAAAAACCCCAACAACTTCATATCCCTGTTTTTTAAGCAACGCTGCCGAAACAGCGCTATCAACACCGCCTGATAAACCGACAAATACTATTTTTTTATTTTTTAACTCTTTTGGCATTATTGCCATAATAGCTATATTATTTGCGTTTGTAAATAAAAAAGGCAAGCCGTACTAAAAAAGTCGACTTGCCTCACACCCTTTAACGGTTCATAACTCTAACTTATGAACCCACTTATTTTACACCTTCATAAGCTTTTTGTAAAGCTCAAAGGTGGCATAGGCGTCCGACAAGGCGCTATGGGGATGTTCATTTTTTATATCAAAAAGTTTGCATAATTCCCGTAAAGAAAAATGCCTGATACTTGCTTTTCTGTGCAATTTAGCCCAAGTGATAGAAACTGTGTCCAGTTTATGATAATGCATAAGATTTTTAGATTCAGTTTTTGAAAAAGCATGTTCTAAAAATCCCGAATCAAAAGATACATTGTGCCCAACCATAATACAGTCTTTGACTTTTTTAGAAAAAATTTTCATAGCTTCTTCTAGGATTTGAGCATCTTTCCAATTAAGAGGATCATAATGAATAATCTTGAGAGATATGGGGTCAGCATCTTCTATTCGTTCCGGTTTTATTTTTAATTCAAATTTTTCAATAATTTTAAGCTTCGGTGTCGTTATTACACAGCCAATTTCAATAATTTCATGCTTTATCACATCCAGTCCGGTGGTTTCTATATCTATAAAAGCTAAATTGTGGTTTCTCATCTTAAATACTTTTGTTTATTTACTAAATGTTCGGCAAAAGTTTTAGCATAATGAATATTGCCATCTTTGTCATGCAAATAATAAAGATAGGGAGAACTTTTTGGATAGATGGCAGCTTCTATGGATTTTAGACCAGGGTTGCAAATCGGATTTTTAGGCAATCCTTTTGTTTTGTAGGTATTAAGGTCAGCATCTACTTGAAGAGGTATATCCATAATAATTCTTTTCCATAAAATTCCGGAAATAAATTCCCTATCAACATCTCCCTTTGATTCTTTTTCAATTATGGAAGCCATAGTTATAATTTCCTTTTCGGTTTTGCCGGATGATATTATTTGAGGCAGAATTGGTGTTATTTTTTTCTCAAAATTATCACTCATGGATTGCAATACATCTTCCTCATTATCCGTAGTCAGAAAAAAATAAGTGTCCGGAAAAAGATAGCCTTCTTTTTTTGTCGCTTCCAATAAAAACTTAACTTCATCAAAATTTGTCAGTTTTAAAGCAAAGGCTTTTGAAATATCGGATATATCAAAACCCTCCGGAATGGTCACTTTGACCGGCGCCAAGTCCCATTCACCTTTGGATATTCGCCTGGCAATTTCCAAAACGGGTGTTTTATTTTCAAATAAATAATCTCCTGACACTATATGCTTTTCACCTCCGAAAATTATGGCAAAAGTCTCAAAAGCAACCCTTGAACGAATTATATGATTTTCTTTTAAATATCTAGAAACATATCTCAAACTTAAACCTTCTTTTATGTTTACTATGGTTCCGGCTGGAAAATCGCCCGGCGCGCTAAAAAGAAAAAAGTAGACAAGTATTAGAATAATAATTATGCCAACTATATAAAAAACAAACTTATTTTTTGAAAAAATTTGTTTTAAAGAATTACTATCAAAAAAACCGGGGGTATTATTCAATGAAGGTAAATTTTCCATCCCAGTACTAAAATTTTAAATTCTTACTAATAAGTATCATTTATTTTTTCTTTCTAATTATATTAAATAATAACAATTTTTACTCAAAAATTTAGTACGGGACGAGTAGTAAATTATGTCGGCAAATTGGTAGGTGGAGAGGCTTCTTTTGATTCTATACGTTCCAAAGTAGGAACTTTCAATATCTGACCAGGGAAATGCCATAAGGTTGCCAATTCTTCGCTGTTTAAAACATTGATATGATGATGAAAAAAGTTCGGAAAAATAACCGGAGAGAGTGGCCACGGCAATACTATTTTGTGACGCATTGGCGGATGAAAAAATTCTCTCTCCCGATATTCATTGAGCATTCTGTTCGCTAAACGCATAATCTTTTTCTTGGAAAGCGGGAAAAAGGTAGAAATAATATTACCGCCGAAAGCATCCGCCTGAGTTGAATTTATGCGGGTAAGTTCATTTACGAAAGGCATAGCATATTGGCGAAAAATAAGACGAATATTTCTTCTATTACTCATATTAAACGCTTCTTTTTTTGCCACATAGCATATTCTGATACCAGTATCAAAACCAACCTTTAACATTTTCCTTGCAGCTCCTTCCATCATGGGCTTCAAGAAATCTGGAGCACGAATTTCTTTTGCAGGAGACATCCCTTTTCTTTCATGATAACGTGTAAATTCTGCCAAAGATCTTCTTATGGTTATTTCTCCTTCTTTTACCCAGTCATGATATTCATACCAAGAAAGTAGGCCATCTTTCAACATATTATCTACTAAACGTATAAGAGAGGGACCTTTCTCCATAGTGCGGTATTTTTTCTTGGAAGGGGTAACAACAATTTGCATCCACATTTGTTCTCCTTTGCCTATAGAACCAAAAAGTTCCACTACTGGAGAAATAGGATCCACTTTATATTCTTCCTTTGGATCTTTGTCCAATCCAAAATCCACATAAGTTCTAATTGGGAATGAGTCGGGTCTTGTTAATTTAAATTCACAACCCCATAAGTTCCAAGTACTATCGGGAGTAATTTTATCAACTGCCAAAGTGTAATCTTCCACAATCTTTACTTGCGCTTGGGGAAATTGCGCATACATTTGAGTCTCAATTAATCCTTTGATACGCGAGGGGGTATGTATATAAAAGTGCACTTGTCCTTCAATAGATACCAATTCCAGAGAAAACCAAAACCATACTGCTCCTTGCTGATATGTCTCAAGTCCTCCTTTACAACTAAAATGATAGAGGGCGTTGGTTATAAAAAGCTCCATTGCTTTCGGAGAACGTAAGACATCGCGCGGCGGAATAATTTCCAGAAGCACCCATTCAATACCAGAGATGAATCTTGCTTGCACATAATGCAACCAAAATTGATGCGCGGTATAGCCAAGAACATTGTGAGCCCTATCGGCAAAACTCCAAAAAGAAATATCTTGTAAACCCAAAGAGCTACAACATCAAATTTAAAAGTGAAATAGCTAAGAAGCGCGAATGCAACTATAAGTAAAAACACTCCTAGCTCTTTGACTACCTTTGTAAAATCCTCAATCATTACTTATATTTTAATATAAAAAACAAGTAAAGTAAACGAATTATTGAACCCTAAAACCACAAGTCAGACATGTGGGAGTTCCCACATGTCTGACTTGTGTGCAGTTATATTTAAACCAAGGTATAAAGCCCGTTTTTATTCTTTTTGAAATACTTTGGATTTACCAGATTGACCAAAATAGTATTTTTTTTGAAATATCTTTCTTTCATTACTTTTTCTACCACACCGTCTTTAGAAAGCGGACCTTCTCTTTTTAAAATATCTCGTATAACTTCTCTGGCAATACCCGTTTTGTATCCCCACTCAGCCAAAGCATAAAGACCGCGACCGACAAGAACAAAGCGAGGGTCTTTTATGAGTTCATTATGACAAGTCGCGTAGTGCGTCTTTCGATTGAAAGTTTTGGAAATAGCATCTGCTACTTCCCTGAAATGCATCGGTGAACCGTGTTTTCTCATAACCAAGAAAGCATAATCTTTTACTCCGCGAGTATGAACATTTGGCGAGCTTGTCTTGCCCCATTCGCCCAGCGGATTTTTGGAAATAGTCTTAGACATAGAAAGCCATCTTTTAGTTATTTCATCGTTTCTATATTGTTCTGATATGTCTTTCATTTGGTCAAGGAACTTTTTAATCATTTCCGCTTCTAGAATAAGATCTTCGTCATTCAAACTTGCATAAAGTTTTTTAAGAGAATCATGCACTTTTTCTGCCATCTCATCATCTACACTCCAACGAGTTTTAAAATGGTTGTCTTCGCGATGCTTTTTGAAAAAATCTCCCAACTCTAAATAAAAATGAATGTGATTTTGAATATTTTTATCTTTCGAAATATGAGATAACAAATCGTGCTCAGCCACAATGGAACCTAAAGAGTGCATCAAGCTTTTGAGTTCGTCAAAAACAATTTGCTGTTCTTTATAAATAGGAGACTTCTTGATCAATATCAAAGCAGCGTCTTCAATTTGACGAACGCGCTCTCTAGTAATATTGTACTTTTTGCCGATTTCTTCAAGGGTTTTTCTTTCAGCATCAGCAGTTAAGCCAAAGCGATTCATGATGACATCGCGCGTGCGTTCTTGAAGATGGGAGGTTATTTTTTTAGTGATTTGCTTCGGTTTGAAAGATATTGTTGGCATAATTTTTATAATATATTTTTTAAATTAAGTATTAAAGATTTACAATTTATATAATACACCTGCGTTAACTTAATGTCAACTAGGCTGTCTTCATTCAAGGTAAATTAACTTCTTTTTTAATTTTTTTTCTCTCTGCTTTTACTCGATCAAGTTCAGTCAGATACTTTTTACGAATTCTCACCGACTTTGGAGTAATTTCCAAATATTCATCGCCATTCATCACCTCCAACCCCCGTTCAATGCTTAAAACAAAGGCCGGATTTAAGTAAATAGCTTCATCGGTCCCGGATGCACGCATATTGGTAAGCTGTTTCCCTTTAGTGGGATTTACCGACATATCGTCTCCTTTTAAGACATTGCCGATAACCATCCCTTCATACACTTCCGTGCCGTGCTCAATATACATTATACCACGTTGCTGCAAATTTGCAAGGGAAAAAGCTACTGCCTTGCCAGAGACTATAGAGACCATGGAACCATATTCGCGTTTTTTTATTTCTCCCGCATATTCTCTAAAACCTGTAACTCGCGAAGACATTATGCCTTCCCCTTTCGTATCTATGATAAATTCTCCCCGATACCCCAAAAGCCCCCGCGTTGGTATGTCAAAAATAATTCTACCAATGCCTTCTTTCTCCATCATATCTTTCATTATTCCTTTTCGTTTATTAATTTTTTCTATAACTGTTCCGGAAAATTCCATCGGCACGTCAATTACTAATTCTTCGTAGGGCTCCGTTTTAACACCGCCTTTTTCTTTGATAATAACTTCCGGCTGAGAAACTTGCATTTCAAATCCTTCTCTGCGCATGTTTTCCAAAAGAATGGCAATATGTAATTCTCCTCTTCCGTAAATTTTGAAAAAACTTGGACCCATTTTGTCTCCTTGATCTGGAGAAAAATCAACTTTCAACCCGACATTTATTTCAAGTTCTTTTTCTAATCTTTCTTTTATCTGCCTAGAGGTAATAAACTTCCCTTCGTGGCCGGCAAATGGAGAATCATTTACTAAAAAATTAAGCGACAAAGTAGGTTCATCAATTGCTATATGAGGCAATTGTTCCACGCTTTCATCTTCACAAATAGTTTCACCAATATAAATATCCGGTATCCCAGCTAAAAGAATAATATCGCCAGCTGTTGCCGCAGAAACTTCTTTTCTATTTATTCCTTCAAAAGTAAAAAGTTTTGTTATCTTTCCGGTTCGGCTTCCTGTTTCTCCTTTTATAAAAACTTGAGAGGGAGAAGAAATTTTCCCAGAATAAATTCGGGCAATAGCCAGACGGCCTAAAAAATTGTCATACCCCAAATTGAAAACTTGCGCGGACATTTTTCCACTTTTATTTAAAGAAGCTGAAGGCACGAATTTTAATATCAAATCCAAAAGCGGAGATAAACCAGCCTCGCCGAGTCTAGGCGGGTCTTTACTTTTATCTCCTAAGTGCTTAAAAGCTTTTCCCTCGCGTCCTATCGCGTAAACTGTTTCAAAATTTGCCTGTTCCTCGCTTGCTCCTAATTCAAAAAATAAATCTAAAATTTCTTCATGCACTCGATGCGGGTCGGAAGCCGGTTTGTCTATTTTATTTATAACAACTATAGGCTTAATACCTAATTCTAAAGACTTCTTTAAGACAAATCTAGTTTGGGGCATTGGTCCTTCTACCGCATCTACCAATAAAAGCACAGAATCAACAGCGCGCAATACTCGTTCCACTTCCGAACCAAAATCAGCGTGGCCAGGAGTGTCTACAATGTTTATCTTGGTCCCTTTGTAAGTGATAGAAGTATTTTTGGAGTAAATAGTAATACCACGCTCTTTTTCCAGAGCATTTGAGTCCATTGATATTCCTTCGTCTTGAAGTCCCCCATTTTGTTTCATCAAGGCATCCGTCAGTGTCGTCTTGCCATGGTCTACATGAGCGATAATTGCAATATTTCTAATTTCCATGATTGATTTTTAAAAAACGAAGTGATTATAAAAATCATCACCCTGTTAAATGCCTTTAGGCAATTTTTGCGAAGCAAAAATTATTTAACAGGGTTAAGAAAATTATATTCACTTCGTTTATTAATTTTCTAAATAAAATAATAGCATACTTTTCTTAAAATAACAAAAAAAATAAAAAGCCGACTTAGTGTCGGCTTTGGAAGCTTATTATGAACATATTAAGTACCATTTTCTGAAAGAGTCCTCCGGGGAAACTTTTTTGAAATCAAAAGAATTGAAGATACTATAAAATTATATATACCTATGATAGTAATAATTATCAAAATATATTTATTTGTCCTTATGGGATGCTCTCCTATTAAAAAAAGAAGAAGAAAGAGCACGGAAATATAACCAGAAACAATTATTTTTAATTCCCCCTTTTCTTTTAACTTGCTTTTTAATTCATTGTCAAGAAAAGTAAAATATAAGCCAAGAAAAGCCAAACTCATGACGAGAAACAAAAAATATTCTCCCAGCTGTTCTAAGGAATGCTTTGCGGAAAATGAAGAATTTCCACCGGCTATTGCACCCAAAGTACACAATATCAATATAAAAACAGCAGACAAAACAAAACCACATAGAAATTTTTTCATTTTTTCATTCCTCCAAAAGTGAAAATTTCAATTTTAAAAGATCTAGTTATTGGAGCTAAAAATAACAAATTATAGTAGTTTTGTCAATTACATCAAAAGTTGTAATTATCCTAAAGATGCAAAAAAAGTTATTTTGTGTTATTTTGTATGAATGCGTCGGTGGTAGAGTGGTCAATTACAACAGACTGTAAATCTGTCGCCTTCGGGCTACGTAGGTTCGAATCCTACCCGGCGCACAAAATTAAAAAGCTGAGCTTCTGCTCAAGCTTTTTAATTTATGTCTCGCCGAGAGGAAGCAAACTGCTTTGCTTCCGTGTAGGGTTCGAAAGGCTTTTCTTTGCGAGCGTAGCGAGATAGAAAAGCACCCGCGACCGTAGGGCGAGAAATTCCTACCCGGCGCACATTGACTCGTACCATATAAAATGGTATTCTTTTGGTAATTAAATTTGTATTTATTTTAAAAAAAATAATTTTGAAAACTAAATATTGGAGGAACTAATGAAACAGTCAGAAATTTTGAAAAGAATTACTATAATTCTTATTAAAAAATTAAATCGGGCTGAAAGCGAAATAACTCTTAGCGCTATTCCTATAATGGATTTGGGCGCTGATTCGCTCGACCTTGTCGAAATTGTGATGGAAATCGAAGCAGCTTTTGGTATAAAAATATCAGACGAAGAAGTGGGAGGGGGGAGCACTATTCAAGATATTGTTAACCTTATAGAAAAAAAATTATCTAAAGAAGGAGATAAAAAATGAGATACTTTTTACTATGCCTTAACATCATCCTACTTTCCTTGGGATTGGCTAGCTGTAATACTGTGGACCCTATATTTGTAGTTTTTTCTCTGAATAACCCAATCTTGTTCATTTTCATAACCATTTTAAATGTAATATCTATTGGAATCCCATCCATTGGAGACATAATGGAAAGAAATGAACAGATATTTATTGCTACAATAGGCCTTTTATCCGCAATGTTAACTTCATTCTTTATTCCGAAAGAATTTCCAATCGCTGGTAACATATACAAAATGTTTTTCTTGATAATATTGGGATTAACAGCTACTTATAATATAGTTATATCTTTATTAATCATTCGTTTTCTGCCTCCCAAAAAGGAATCCAAGAAATGGTATCCTGTAGGGTAAAAGCTGTTTTTCCAAACAACAAAAAACCGTCTGTTTCAAAGACGGTTTTTTTATTTTTTACGCTTTGGTTGTAGAACTGGAACGCATGCGAATCGGGCTTTTTATTTTTGTTTTTTTAGTTTCAATAAGCAGTTCATTATTTTTTACTGAAACAAAAACCGTATCCCCTTTCTTCATATCATTGGAGATAATATATGAAGCAACTGGATTTAAAATCTTATTTTGAATTAAGCGATTAAGCGGTCTTGCGCCATAATGCGGATTATATCCTTCTTTTGCCAAGTATGAGAGCGCCTCATCGGAAATCTTAAAATCAATATCTTTGGCAACCAGTCTTTCTTTTACCACTTTCAT
Organism: Minisyncoccota bacterium; assembly: GCA_041650615.1. Lineage (GTDB taxonomy): Bacteria > Patescibacteriota > Minisyncoccia > Phycocordibacterales > UBA9973 > UBA9973. Next base: position 70,772 of record JBAZKU010000001.1, on the reverse strand, counting down.
TCTCAAATTAACTATTTCTTTTATGGCTTCTTCTGAAAGAATATCAAAAACAATAATTTCATCCAGGCGATTGATAAATTCCGGACGGAAATGATCCTTCATCGCTTCTAGTACTTTTTCTTTCATATTACTGTAATCTTGCTTGTCGGAATTATTAGAAAATCCAATTGATTCCATTTTTTCTATGAATTGCGAACCGATATTGGAAGTGAGAATAATAATGGAATTTTTAAAATTAACCACTCTCCCCTTGCCATCGGTTAATCTTCCTTCGTCAATAACTTGAAGCAACATATTAAAAACTTCCGGATGAGCTTTTTCAATCTCGTCAAAAAGGATTACAGAAAACGGGCGGTGTCGGACAGATTCGGTAAGCTGTCCTGCTTCGTCATAACCTACATATCCCGGAGGTGAGCCGATAAGTTTTGATACCGAGTGCTTTTCCATATATTCAGACATATCCACTCTGATAAGCGCGCTATCGTCATTGAACATAAATTGGGCTAGGGCTTTGGTGAGCTCCGTCTTGCCAACTCCTGTTGGACCCAAGAATATAAATGAACCATTTGGCCTGTCCGGGTCCCCTATTCCCGCGCGTGAACGACGAATCACGTCACTGACACGCTTAATAGCTTCATCTTGACCCATTACTCTCTTTTTTAATTCTTCTTCCATCCTTTGCAATTTTACACGGTCTTCTTCAAGCATTTTAGTAAGCGGAATGCCGGTCCAACGCGCCACTACTTCGGCAATATCTTCCGCAGTAACTTCTTCTTTCAAAATCCTTCGCGACTTTTGAAGTTTTTGCAAGCGCGAAAGTTTTACCTCCAAATCTTTTTTTAAGACAGGTATTTTGCCATAACGTATTTCCGCAGCGCGAGACAAATCTGATTTCATTTCCGCATCTTCAGCCTGAAGACGCATTACATCAAGTTCTTTTTTAATTGAACGAATCTCAATCACAGTTTCTTTTTCATTCTGCCATTTTAACTCAAGCTCTTTTGTTTTTTCGTGCAAATTGGCTATCTCTTTATCTATTTCTTTTATTCTATTCTTGGTAATTTTGCTTTTTTTCGAGTCATTTTCAATTTCTTTTTTGAGTGCTTCTTTTTCAATTTCCAAACGCATTATTCTTCTATGAGCATCCTCCAAAACAGGAGGTTTGTTCTCAAGAGAAATCTTCAAAGAAGAAGAAGCTTCATCTATAAGGTCAACCGCTTTATCCGGCAAAAATCTATTTGTTACATAACGAGTAGAAAGGTTTACGGCCGCGATTATACTATCGTCGGTAATGCGAATACCGTGGAATAATTCATACCTTTCTTTAAGTCCGCGAAGTATTGCGATAGCATCTTCCACACTAGGTTCATCAATATAAACAGGCTGAAAACGACGAGCTAGAGCCGGATCCTTTTCAATGTGTTTTTGATATTCTTTAAGAGTAGTTGCGCCTATGGCCCGCAATTCTCCGCGAGAAAGCGCGGGCTTTAGCATATTTGAAGCATCCATTGTTCCTTCCGAACCCCCGGCTCCGACAATTGTATGAATTTCATCAATAAAAAGAATTACTTTTCCGTCAGCTCTTTCTATTTCTTTCATTATACCTTTTAACCTTTCTTCAAATTCCCCGCGATATTTTGTACCGGCTATAAGCGAGCCCAGATCAAGAGAAACAAGCTCTTTATCTTTCAGAGATTCAGGAACATTATTTTTTGCAATACGCTCCGCCAGACCTTCCACTACCGCTGTTTTGCCCGTGCCAGCTTCCCCTATTAAAATCGGGTTATTTTTAGTTCGGCGAGAGAGTATTTGAATGATGCGCATTATTTCATTGTCTCGTCCGATAACCGGATCTAATTTATCCTCTTTGGCCAGTTTGGTTAAATTACGAGTATATTTCAAAAGCAATCTGAATCTTTTTGGTTCTGTCACATCGGTAATATTCTGACTGCGAAGTTCTTCCAACACTTTCATCACCGGATCTTTTAGAATTCTGAATCGTGCCAAAATCTCGCGCGCTTCTCCGGCCACTTCCAGCATGGCAATAAAAAGATGCTCGGTTGAAACAAAATCATCTTTCATATATTCTGCCAGCTTTACCGAATGCTCTATGACCTGCGCCAAATCAGGATTGAGATAAATTTGGTATGCCGGAGAAAGAGTGCTATTAGATTCCGGTGATTCAATTGCTTCTAAAATAGAATCAGTTAAAAAAACAGTATCTATTTCCAATTTATCCAAAATAGAACTTACCATACTTTCTTCTTGCAATAATAAAGCAGCAAGCAGGTGTAAAGAAGAGACGTGGTTTTGTCCGCGTTCAATGGCAAGCTCATGAGCTTTTTTGATTGCATCTTTTGATTTAGTTGTAAATTTATGAAGTGGTGGCATATATAATAAGTTATAAAGTTAAAAGTTTATAAAATGTAAATCCAAAACTTTTAAGTTTATTTTATGGTGTTGCGGTTCCAGTCGTTGGAGTTATCGCTTTTAGAGCTTCTGCAATTGAATCAATCGGACTGAAAGATATGGTATCGCCAGAAAGAACAATTCCTAATACTTCTCCGTCCAAATCAAGCACCAGCCCGCCCCCATTTGATTTTGCATTACTGATTTTTATATCCTTATTTCCATCAAAAATAAAAGAAGATATTGTATTACCTAAAACTAAAATTTTCTGTCCTTCTTTCATTTTACTCAAATCCCCAAAAGCGGGTACAGTGAAAGCAGCTTTATCTTCCACATTGAGCGGTGTTCCTATCCTAAGGAAAGCAAATCCATTCTTATCCAAAGAGATGAAGGTTGCATTAAATTTTCCACTGTCATTTTTTACATAATAAGTGCCATTCTCAAACACAGATGAACCATCAGCGACAATAATACCGTCAGCAGTGGCCCCAAATCCTTGCCCGGAAGAAATTTCAGTAATTGCACCATATGAATCTTTTATTTCTTTGGTTACGGAAAAAATTGCTGATTTATTTTTTGCAATAGCATCTACTACTAAATCTTCTTCTTTAATGATAACTGTCTGGCTCTTCCCTTCGACTGGCACTATTTTCTCAACTGTCTGCCTAACAATACGATTGATAGGCACAGTCACGGATGAAGGCGCTTGCTGCATTAGAGTCACTGTCGTAATACCTGTCGCGATTGAAGTGACAAAGGAAAGTAATAATGCAACCATTATAAGTTGCGGTTTATTTAAATCTTTGATATCCATGCCTCAATTATACCACTTTTTTAGTTTTTGCAAAATTTTGGATAAAACCCTAATTGTATAGTCAATGTCAGCTTTGGTGGTTTGCCTGCCTAGAGAAAAACGCAGTCCGCCTATTTCAATATCTGATTCAGGGCGTATAGCTTGTATGACATATGAACCTTCTTTATGCGAACTTTTACAGGCACTTTTGGATGATGCCATTATTCCTTTCGCTGAAAGTTCCATCACTAGAAGATCACTTGGAATTTTAGGAAATGAGATATTCAAATTGTTAGGCAATCTATCTTTTAAATCGCCATTGATAATAATATTTTTTTGTAAAATTATTTTTTTAAAAAAATAATCCCTAAGTACAACTATACGCTTTACCTCTTTTCCTCTAATTTTCTGCGCCGATTTCAAGGCTTTGGAAAATTTCAAAATTTCCGGCAAATTTTCCGTCCCTGGACGCAGTCCCATTTCTTGATCTCCGCCACCCAATATCGCCACAAGCGGCACAGCTTTTCTTTTATAAAGCACTCCTACCCTTCCCGCTCCTTCTATTTTTGAACCGGACAATGAAAGCAAGTCTATTCCTAGTTTTTCTACATTGAGATCTAAATAATTCACCGCTTGCACAGCGTCTGTATGAAAAATAGGCAGCAAAAACCCGCCAAAAATCTTTTTTTCAGGTCCTCGGTTCCCTGGGTCCCCTACCCCAGCCAGACCATTCAAAAAAGTTTTTTGGTGAGTTTTTTTGTAATGCCTAATTTCTCTGGCGATTTCGCGAATAGGCTGAATTGTGCCAATTTCATTATTTGCATACATTACAGATATGAGCACCGTATTTTTCTTTATTTCCTTTTTTATTTTCTTAGGATTTACTGTTCCATTTTTTTCGACTGGCACTATGGAAATTTCTGCCAGTTTTCTTTTTTTAAGCATTTTAAAAGTTTCCAGTACTGAAGGATGTTCTATATTAGTGGTAATAATATGTGGCAAATTTTTACCCTGCCAGGCTAAAACAGTGCCTTGGATTGCAAGATTATTGGATTCCGTTCCCCCGTTTGTAAAAATTATTTCGGAAGACCGAGCTCCTAAAATATTGGCGACTTCCGCACGCGCATTTTGAAGTTCTTTTTTTGCCTTAATGCCTTCTTCATGTATGGAACTTGGGTTAGCTGATACTCCTGCCGCATAGTCCAAATATACTTTTTTATTTGATTTAGCCATTAAAATAGTATATATTGAAAACGTATGAATATAAAGCTTGAAGCTATTTTTTTTATTGTTATCGGAATCACTATTTTAATCAGCGCTTTTTGGATTATTAAGACGGAAAAACGCCTAAAGAAGTTTTTTGCCGGCAAAAAAGCGAAGGATTTGGAAGAAAATATATTAGTTCTAGAGGAAAACATTTCAGAATTAAAATCCGCAAAAGAAAAAATTGAAAGAGAACTCATTGAAGTAAATAAAAAATTAAAGAAAAGCATAAGAGGTCTTGAAACAATCCGCTTCAATCCTTTTCCTGATCAAGGCAGCAATCAAAGTTTTGCGGTCGGAATGTTGAATGAAGACGGCGATGGTGTGGTATTTTCAAGCCTTTATTCTCGTGAGAGAATGAGCATCTTTGCTAAACCCGTTAAAAACGGAAAATCAGAGTACGAACTTACTACCGAAGAAAAAGAAGTGTTGAATAAGGCTAAGGTGTAGAAGTAAAACAATATGGAAAAAACAAATATAAAAGAAAATAATATAGCCAGACCACCGGTAGTGGTAATTATGGGTCATATAGACCATGGTAAATCTACGCTTCTTGATTATATAAGAAAGACAAATATAGTTGAAAAAGAAGTTGGAGGCATAACTCAAAATATTTCCGCCTACGAAGTGGAAGCCCCTACGCCAGACAAATCCGGGTCTGGAAAAATAACCTTTATTGATACGCCTGGGCATGAATCATTTTCAAAAATGCGCGAACGTGGCGCGCTGATTGCCGATATTGCCATTCTAATCGTTTCCGCTGAAGACGGAGTGAAACCTCAAACTATTGAGGCTTGGAAAACAATAGTTTTAAATAAAATTCCGTGTATTGTTGCCATAAATAAAATAGATAAAGCAAATGCAAATATTGAAAAAACAAAAACGGAATTGGCGGAAAATGAAATTTATCTTGAAAATTACGGTGGTAAAATTCCTTTTGTTGAAATTTCGGCAAAAACCGGCGCGAAGGTGGATGAATTATTGTCGTTAATAAATATTATTGCCGAAATGGAAAACTTTTGCGGGAACAAGGATGAAAATGCTTCCGGTTTTGTCCTTGAGGCAAATCTTGATTCTAGGCGCGGAATTCAAGCGACGCTTGTCATAAAAAACGGAACTCTTTCAAGGGGAATGACAGTAGTGGTGGAAGATAGTGTTTGTTCCACGAATATTATGGAAAATTTCAAAGGCATAAACATAAATGAAGCAACTTTTTCCTCTCCGATACGTCTTATCGGTTTTAGCAAGATGCCTAAAATAGGCGCGGAATTCAAGTCTTTTAAAAATAAAAAAGGGGCGGATATATATATGAATTCTCTAAAGCTGAATAAAGAAACACCTATCCGTAATGTAGTACAAAGCGATGCAGCGGAAAATAAAAAAATAATTCCAATTATCTTAAAAGCTGACATTTCAGGTTCAATAGAAGCCATTGAAAAGGAAATCAAAAAAATACAAAATGAGAACGCCGAATTTAGAATTATGCAAAAAGGCGTAGGTCCTATTTCGGAATCGGATATAAAAACAATAAGCGGAGGGGAAAATGTTTTGGTCATTGGCTTTAATGTAAAAATAGACAAGAGTGCTACAGAACTTGCCCTTAAACGAGGTATTTCTATTTCCTTTTTTGATATTATCTATAAAATGACAGAGTGGCTGGAAGCTGAAATGGAAAAAAGAAGACCGAAAATTGAAACAATAGAAACGACGGGCAGAGTAAAAATTCTTAAGGTTTTCAGCCGTACCAAGGAACGCCAGATAGTGGGAGGCAAGGTTTTGAAGGGGCGTATAATTTTGGACAAAATTGTCAAAATCCTGCGCCGGGAATTTGAAATCGGACGCGGAAGAATAGTGAATCTGGAAAAAGCCAAAACAAAAGTTAAAGAAGTGGAAGAAGGCGCAGAATTCGGCATGATGATTGAATCTAAAATAGAAATTGTGGAAGGAGATATTATTGAATCGTTTAATATCACCCAAAAGTAAAACTATGGCTCAAAGAAATGAAAAGGTGGCAAATCTTCTTAAAGAGTTGGGGGCTCAATTTTTGGAACGTGAAAGCAATAATTCTTCCCTCATCACGGTCACCTCTTGCACCGTCTCTCCTGATTTGAAACGTGCGACTATTTTTATAACCGTACTGCCGGACGAAAAAGAAGCTAGCGCTTTGGACTTTGTAAAAAGAAAACGCGGAGAATTGCGCGAATATTTCAAAAAAATTATGAAAATAAAGATTATTCCTTTTGTGGATATAGAAATAGATCGCGGAGAAAAAAACAGGCAAAAAATTGACGAATTGCTGAGAGAAAAATGATTTTGTGCCCGAGGTGGGAATCGAACCCACATCCCTTACGAGACACGATTTTAAGTCGTGCGCGTATACCAGTTCCGCCACTCGGGCATTTTAAAAAATATATTGCATATTTTTTATTTTATAAAAAACAATGCCCAAGTGTCGGCCTCCTCATTTTATTCGGATAAAAATCAAAGCAGTTTGATTTTTATCCACTCGGGCATTGGCATTTCTGCCATGAGGCCTGGGGCGGAATTGAACCGCCGTATAGAGATTTTGCAGATCTCTGCCTTACCACTTGGCTACCAGGCCGTTTATATAATCTAACATTTTTTTAAAAACTTTCAAAATAAAAATTTTTGTGTTAAATTTAAAGGGAAAAATAATATCCGCCCATAGCTCAGCTGGTAGAGCAGATCCCTCTTAAGGATAAGGTCGGGGGTTCGATCCCCTCTGGGCGGACAAGTTTAGTTTGAAAATTTTTTTATAAGCTGGGATGGCGAAATTGGCAGACGCACTTGCCTTAGGAGCAAGCGAGAGAAATCTCATGGGAGTTCAAGTCTCCCTCCCAGCACAACCTTAAGCACTTGACTTTTATATTGATAAGTGCTATACTATACCTATATGAGTAAAATAAACAACAATTTAATATTGATTTTTGGTATTTTAGCCTTTATTTTTGGACTTTCTTTAGCTTCTCCGGCTTTTGCTCGCGGTGGTGTAGTTGAAAGCGGAGTAACCTTTACCCCTTATACTTACCCTGTAGAATACATCTCTAACCCAGTTAATAATGGTCCAGTGGTAATACCAGGATGTGAAGGAAGAAATACAGGTTATAGTACAGTTAATGGTCAATCTTGCGTAGGAAATTATATAGCTCCTACCACAACTGCGACAAAAACTACAGTTGCCAAAAAGACTACCAATACTACTGTTGCAAAAACTACGACCCCAGCTAAAGTAGCAACCGCCAGTGATATTAATGAAAGTTATGGCGACCTCACAGCTAACGCCTTGTTCGGCTCCGATAGTTTTATGCCGTCCGGTTTAATTCAATGGATTATTGCCATAGTACTAGTTTTAGCGATAATCTTTTTATGGAGATATGTCCATCGTTCTAAAGAAAATTATATGTTAGAGCCAATGAAACACGCTTAAAACGAACCTTAAATTAAGCCCTAAAAAGTCAACCCAAAAGGTTGACTTTTTAGTTTATATGTGATATACTTTTAGCATAATAAATTCTTTGAAAATTCAATAAAAAAACAGCCTTAGGAGGGCAAATAAGATGGAAACAATCATTATTATTAGTATTATAGTAATCGTAATAATAATAATATTATTAAACGCTATAGTGCTTGTGCCCGAGTATACATTCTATGTTTTGAGTATACTTAAAGCGCGAGTCCGAGGGGAAAATGGAATATTACGAGAAGGACCTCATTTTGTTATTCCATTTATAAGTTCATTTGAACAAGTTTCAATGGAATTGGTAAAAAAGGATATAAAGTTCACTTTCACTACAAAAGATGGTTACAAACTGGCAATCGAGGGCGTTTTCCAATACAGACCCGATCCAGATGTGGTGCATCTTGATCCAAAACATCCTGATTATGGTCGAAACGTATTTGTCACAGTCAGTGAAGAAGTAATCTTGGCTGGTGTGATTGAAGCCGTTGAAGCAAGAATAGGAGGAATTGGGGGGAATCATCCACATACCGTATTTATTGAAAGTCGACCTGCTCTTGGGGATATCGTAAATGCTGTCTTGCGACTTGCAAGACCACCTCACATAATGCACAAACAAGGTTCAGAAATCCCTGATCCTAATGAATCTAATTGGGGAAAATCTAATTGGTTTTTTTGTGGAAACCCAGATTGTAAATTTGATAAACCAATTAATGCCAATGAGCTAATTGATTTTTATAACTTTCATTGGCCTGAAATCCGAGTTATAAAAGCTAACGAGAGTGCTTTATCTGACAGTCGTTCAGATATTGAGCAACGTTACGGAATTGACGTAGAAACATTTGATTTAGGAAATGTATCATTTACACCAGAAACGGAAGCAGCTCTTGAAGAAGAAAAACAAGCCGAAGCAAGAGGAAAAGCTGCAAAAAGTAGAATCACCGTTGCGAAGCAATTTTTAAATGATATCGGCGTCTCACCTCAAACCGCAGTGGATGAAGCTGATCTTCTTATGGATCCAACAATAAAGAAAAGTATTGTGTCCGTACAGGGAGAAACAGGGATTCTCGGAGGATTTCTTAGTGCTATCATGAAGAAGGAGGGAAAAAATGCATAAGCAAGGATTTCGTCAGGGAGGAATTTTGTCAAACAAGGGGGCATTTATAGCGATAGTAATATTGATACTTATCTTATTCTTAATAATAAGTATCAATTATTGTTCATTAACAGAAACCACCGAAACAATAGTTGAATTTCCAAAATGCGGACAAGGATTTGCCACAATGGATAAACCCATAAAGGCATATCTAAATCCACTAAAATCCTATACCCGAATATTGGGTGGAGGTGAAGCGAAATATGTTCTTTCTTCTGATAACACAAAATTCTTTATATGTAATGAAAAACCAGGAATAAATTCTGAACACATAAAAGAATGGTGGAAAATGCCAGCAGAAAATTATTTTGTTTATCCTTTTGGAAAGGATACAATTATATTTTCTTGGTGGCAATAACGTTGCGCTAAAGGACGCAACGCAAAAGGCGATTCAAATGAATCGCCTTTTTTATTACCTTTTATTTAAATTCAAACTAGATTTACTGATTATAATCAGGCAATTGTACTGTCCCCTGTTCAGGATTTATTCCCTCTATATTGAAAGTATTCATAATCATATTCAAAATTGTGAATACCCCCATCATTACAACAATTCCAATAATACCCCAAATCATATGACTCTTTCCTTTTGTTTTTGCTTCTTCATTTGCCGAATTTGAAATAAATTGAAACACGCCATACAGAAAATACACTACCGCCAAACCGAAAAGCAGTATGATGAGCGGGTTTATGATGAGCTTATTAACATTTGAAATGAAAGCATCAACACTTTCACTTGCATAAGCTACATTTATAAAGAGTAAATTCATCCCGTTAGAAATTGAAATTAACTAATAAACACCCAACAACAATCCCGTTTGTGAATTTTTAACGGGATCCGTGAACATATTTTATGTTTTAGAAAGGAACCGTCGGAATACTGACATTTGCAGAACCAGTCAAATCAAAGGTTCTGGTGACAATACCGACAAGACCCCACATAGCAACAATAACTACCAAACCGATAATACCGTAAATCATTCTCATTCTGCCTGTTTTCTTTGCTTCTTCATCACTGGAAATGACATAAGTAACAACTCCCCAAACAAAGTAGACTACCCCTAAAACAACAAGAACCGGGATAATAGTATCCAAAATATTACCGATTTTACAAATTATACTTTGGATTGTTCCAAGTTGTACACTGTCACAACCTGTCGCATTTTGCGCTAAAGCCATAAGTGGCATAAAACTTAAAACAGCACCCGACAACACACCTAATTTTTTCTTCATAAATTCTTATAATAATATTAATAATAAAAGCGACCTAATAATAATATACCCATATTATATCACAAAAAACAAAATAAGTAATGCAAGCCCCCACACTTATTTTAAGGGAAAATAAGTGTGGGGGCAAGCCAACTAATTTAATTGTGGAATAACATACTCAATACCAAAGGTAGACCCTACTATCTTGACTAGTCCCCAAATACCTACCATTACCGCCAAACCGATAATGCCCCAAATCATAAATTGCTTGCCTTTCTCTTTTTTTGCTTCCTCATCGCTATTTATAACGTATTGAACCACTCCCCAAATAAACATAACTATAGCTAAGCCGAAAATAACAGGGATCACCGATCCATTAATAATACAGCTTATATAACTTAAAAGGTCTTGAAGTTTAGGATTGGCTGCTAAAGTGCATAACATAAAATTTTATTTAAAATCAACAAATATTATTTAATAATGTATACCCGGTAGTGAGCTATGCTCTACTACAGGGCTTTGACTGTATTTGTTATAAGCAAGGCAATACCCCACGACCCCAGGAGTATCGCTGCGCCGATTAAAGTGTAAAGCAGGGTACGCTTAGCTTCATTTAATTTTTCCGAATTGCCTTGCGCCCTGACAAAAAGAAAACCAGAATAAATAATAGCTAAAACAATAATGGGCATACCGATTTTGATTACTCCTTCCAGAATAGTCTTAATTAACCCGGTTAATGTTTCTGAATGTATAGGGTTAACAATTTTTACGTTACCTGTAGCAGGGGGATTTGTACCATTACCTGCGGGAGGAGGATTTGTACCATTTTGGGCTAAAGATAAAATCGGTAAAGCTAATATAAAAGTTACTAAAATAATTTTGGGCAAGTTTTTCTTAATGTAATTCATGTTTATATTATACCCCGTAGTGAAATTTTTCCAAAATTCTACTACAGGGTTATATTCTTTATAACCTTAAAATCCAAACCAATTCCACCCATTACCTGTATCATATCCTGCTATTTTTAATACTGTCTGAACTATAAGGAAAGCGGCCGCCACTACAATCAGACCAATAGCTACATTGATAAATATTCTCTTGGCTCTTTCTCTTTTGGAAGTCTCCCCTCCCGAAGTTACAAGCTCAAATCCCGCATAGGCGAACATTATAGCAGCGATAGGTAAAGCCAAATTAATAAAAATAAATTTTACTACCGTATTTATTAAAGTCATTATGTCATTAAAACCGCAGGGGTTCGTTATGTTATTGTTCGCATCACGTATTGTTCCGCAAGGAACCAAATTAGTATCTTGCGCCAAGACTTCTGTACTAAAAAAATATAATGAAAAAAATCCAACTAAAACAAAGGCAGCAATCAGAAATAATTTTAAATTAGTTTTTTTCATAAATTTATTTAACCAATAATAATCCAAGCTTGGCGCTGGCATCACTCACAGCTTGGGTCACGGACATACTGCCGGAAAGCACTTTTTCAACCATCCCTTGGAAAATATTATCGGTATTCTGGGGCGATGGATCAAGCCAGCTTTTTGCAAAAAATGCCGAAGCATAAAAGGTTGGCAAATATGCATCCGTTGGCTTAGCGTTAAGCAAGTCTCGGCGAGCCGGAGCAATTCCTAAAGAAGCAGCAAGCTCTGAAGCAAAATCCCCGCTGGACAAAAGACCTGCTGCCGTAAAGGCAGTATTAAAGTTTTTAGAGAAGGAAGAGATGGCAACGCCTGTGGTACGGGCAGAAGTTAATTTTAAATTGCTATTTCTAATCTGAGGCATAGACGTAACCAAGAAATTTTGATTTGGATTTTTATTAACCAAGGATTCCAATTCGCTCGCATAACCAAAATAAAATGCCAAATCTTCCGCACTGAAAGCATTTTGCGAATCGGAAAAAGATTTATTCCAAGAATAAAGACTGTTTAATGGGTCGGCAAAATTCGTATAAAATTCCAAGATAGAACCCAAGTCATATTTTCCATCGCTCTGGCTTAAGGTAGATATAAAAACCCCATTTTTCTCGGCTACAATTGAATTTCCTGCCTGCATAAAAAGAGCGGATAATATATCTTTGGCGTGTAAAACATTTGAAAACTGCCCCATGGCCACTGTGCTTTTTAAAATCACGCCTCTACTGTCCTTTTTAGTCAAAAGCGAAACAAAATTGGCAAATTCATCCCAATATGCCGGAGGGTAAGCAACACCATTCGCATCAAGAATGGTTCTGTTGTAATACATCATCATAGGGTCAACAGTAATCGGGAAAGCTAAAACTCCTTTTGAAGTCAAAAAAACTTCTCCCGCGCCGACAAAAGTATTTTTAAAAGTATTAACCGGGAAACTTGCATATGGAATAGTATAAATTTTATTACTGTATTTAAATACCAAATCATCAGTTATAAAAAACATATCCGGACCAACTCCAGCAGCGAGTGCTTCCAATAAATCGTTATCAAAAGTATCCGGAGATTTTTCCACATATTTTACGATAAAAGTGGGATTGCCACGATTAAAGTCATCAAGCAAAGTGTTAATAATTCCCGCTTTTATTGTGCCCCACAAAACAACCGTGCCCTGTATTCCGGTATCGCCTCCATCACTTCCAAGAGGTATTGCGCCCGAAAAAACCAAAACACCTAAAATAGCAGCAACAATGAATACGATTAAAATTATAATTTGGAAATTTCCTTTCATCTCGTTAGAGATAGGAAATGCTTTGCATTCCCGTAGTTATATTACTTTTTATTAAAATTTTCGACATAAAGTCATTTTTTATATATTATCTGATTTATTAACCATGCAATCTCTAACGGGATTCATTTCCCTTTACTAGAATCATACCATAATGATGGTCTCCAGCGGAAATATCCCGCTGCCATATGAAACCTTCCTTTTCAAACATTTCCCGCGCCTTATTTTTAGGAATAATTTTATCAAAACTGGCTCCGATACCGGACGAATTATCAGACCAATCAATAAGAAGGAGTTTGCCATTGGGTTTCAATATTCTTTTTGCTTCTTCTATAAATTTATCTTTGTCTTCCACTTGAAAAAGTATATTGGAAGCAATTACGGCATCTACTATATTGTCTTTTAATTTTGTCCCGCCTATTTTTTCAATATCCCCTACGAAGCATTCCAGATTATTAAGATGAGCCTCTGCCGCCTTATTTTTGATTGTTGTTAAAAAATCTTTTTGTATTTCAATGGCATAAACTTTTCCCCTGGAAACTATTCCTGCCGCAGGAATAGTATAAAAGCCGGAACCAGCGCCCAAATCCGCCACAATCATATTTTCCCTTAAATCAAAGGCTTTTAAGTTTTTTACCGGGTCGGTGAACATGGTTATATTATAGCTTAAAAAATAATATTTGTGTGATAGTTATCAACAAAAGTACTTGCTGTCAAAGAGACACTTTGACATAATATAATAATGAATAATAGAGACTATAAAAAATTCAATAGCGGATCAATTGCCCATATTTATAACAGAGGTAATAACAAGAAAAAAATATTTTTTGACGAACAAGATTATAGGGCTTTTCTTTTTAGACTTGGACTTTGTTTGGGATTTACCGAAGAAGAATTAAATAAAGAAAAATTAATTGCTATACCCTATTCAAGAATTAGAATTACTAACATAAATAAAAATAATTTTAAATTGCATACATTCTGTTTAATGCCAAATCACTTTCACTTACTGATTGAACAAGTTGGAGATATTCCAATTTCAAAATTAATTTCAAAGGTATGTGCCAGTTATTCTAAATACATAAATAATAAATATGATAGTGCCGGACATACTTTTCAAGATTGTTTTAAGGCAGTACTTATGGAAAATAATCCTCAACTCATGTGGACATCGGCTTATATTCATATGAATCCTGTAAAAGATAGATTGGTAAAAACTCCCGAAGATTACAAATGGAGTAGCTATCAAGATTTTTCTTCTAATAGAAACTTGCCAATAATTAACAAAGAACTACTAATTTCAGTTTTTGGTAATCAAAATAGCTTTATAAAAGAAACACTAAATTTTGATGTCAAAGAGACACTTTGACATCTTATATTACATTACCTATATTTTCTTCTATTATTTTTAAGGCTGCTTTATGTAGTTTAATATTGGAATGACTTGCAGAAAGATTTTTAAAAACTACCACCCTAAATCCCCTATCAAAAGCGTCTCTGGCAAAAGTAAGTACACAATTTTCCGTATCAATACCGGCTAAATCAACTTGTTTAATTTTATTCCTTTTAAGATACTTTAATAATTTATTATCAACAAAACTGCCATAGGTATATTTTTTATAAAGATTTTTATTATTTATAAATTCTTTAAGTTCATCAATTATGGCAGTTTGTTTATCATCCATAAATCCTTTCCAATTTAAATTTTTAACAAAATTGCTATTTTTACGATTCATATATTTTGTAAAAATAATCAAATTATATTTTCCTCTGTTCCTTAAAATAAAACTCCTAATTCGAGAAGGAATTTTATTTGTTAATTTATTTATAAAACCTTTTTGGATATCAATTATTATTAGAGCTTTTTTCATAAATAATTTTTACTATTAAGATACACCAATATGTCGAAGGTACTCTTTGACATATAGCATTTCTTATTTTTATTACGCGCAAACGAGAGAAGCGATACTATCCCCGGCGCGGAGACGCATAATGGTCACACCTTGAGTTTGCCTACCCAGAGATGAAATATCTTTCAGGGCCGTTCTGATGACTTGACCTTTCTTAGACATAGCTATCAATTCCTCTTCGCCTCCGGTCAACACCCTGGCGACTATAAGCCTGCCAGTTTTAGGCGTTACTTTAGCAGTTTTAATGCCGGAACCTCCTCTTTTTTGAACTTTATATTCTTTTAAGGAAGTCTTTTTGCCAAAACCATTCGCGCTCATGGTCAAAAATGCGCCATCTTTATTGTCTTTTTTTACAACATCTACACTAATAACCTCATCGCCTTTTCCGAGTTTTATTCCGCGTACGCCTCCGGCCGTCCTACCCATTTCCCTTATATCGGATTCTTTAAACCTGATAGATTGTCCGCCACCAGTGGCCACCATTACCTCATCCCCTTTTTCAACCAATAATGCGGAAACTAGTTGGTCCCCTTTATCTAAACGAATGGAAATAATTCCACTTCTGCGAACATCTTTAAAGCTGGCGCTGGACATTTTTTTAGCCGTGCCATTTTTTGTTACCAGCATAAGTGAAGACCCATTTTTATCAAAATCTTTTAACATCGGCAAAATAGACGTGACTTTCTCGTCGTTATTGAGCGCCAGAAAATTCATGATTGATTTACCCCGAGTGGCACGACGACCTTCCGGGATGTCATACATTTTCATCTGATAGGCTTTACCTAAATTAGTAAAGAATAAGAGATCGCTGTGAGTGGATCCTGACACAAGCATCGTTACAAAATCCTCTTCTTTGGTTTCAAGATCAACCACTCCGACTCCCCCTCGTTTTTGTGAACGATATTCAGATGGGTCAGTGCGTTTAACATATCCGCCGGCAGAAAAAACAAGCATCGTTTCTTTGTCCGGTATCAAGTCTTCATCATTAATTTCTTTATTTCCGCCTTTGATTATTTTTGTTCTGCGCTCATCAGCATACTTTTCCCGAGTTTCTTTCAATTCTTCGGATATGACTCCGAGTATTTTCTTAGGACTTGCCAAAAGATCCTTTGTTTCTTTGATAAATTTCTGTTTTTCCTCAAGCTCGTTTTCCACCGCTTTTCTTTCAAGCCCGGCCAATTTTTGCAATTTCATTTCAAGTATGGCCACTGCTTGCAATTCTGAAAATTTAAATTCTTTTATTAAATTAAATTTGGCAATTTGTCCGTCTTTGGACCCACGGATAATCTTAATTACTTGATCTATTTTATCAAGCGCTTTCTTCAAACCAAGCAGGATATGTTCTCGTTCTTCCGCTTTGCGCAAATCATATATTCCTCTTCTTTTCACAACTTCTTTTCTGTGTGAAATAAACAGAGAAAGAATTGATTTAAGAGAAAGAGTTTGAGGTACGCCATCCACCAAGGCCACAATATTGAAATTGAAATTTGATTCAAGCTGAGTATTTTTATAAATATAATTTAAAACTTTTTCCGGAACTGCCGTGTTTTTTAAATCTATGACAATTCTGATATCTTTAGTTGATTCATCTCGAAGCCCTTTTACTCCGTCAAGTTTTTTCTCCTGTACCAATTCGGCAATAGCCATTATTAAATTTGATTTGTTTACACGATAAGGAATTGAAGTGATAACGATTTGAAAATTTCCGCCTTTCTGTTCTATTATTTCCGCTTCTCCGCGACATACAACTCCACCCCTCCCTGTCCCGTATGCATGAAGCATATCTTGATAGTTATAAGCTATACCCCCGGTAGGAAAATCGGGGCCTTTTATAAATTGCATCAAATCTTCAGTGCTTGCATCTTCATTGTCAATTAAATATTTTGTTGCATCTAATACTTCAGCCAAGTTGTGCGGAGGTATATTTGTCGCCATGCCGACAGCAATACCAAGCGTGCCATT
This sequence comes from Minisyncoccota bacterium, assembly GCA_041650615.1. Lineage (GTDB taxonomy): Bacteria > Patescibacteriota > Minisyncoccia > Phycocordibacterales > UBA9973 > UBA9973. Next base: position 53,886 of record JBAZKU010000001.1, on the reverse strand, counting down.
CAAAAGAAGCGCCGGTACTGCGGATGGAAAAACTACAGGCTCTTTACGGGTCTGGTCATAGTTAGGACGGAAATCAACCGTTTCTTTTTCTAAATCGCGTAAAAGTTCGTTTGAAATTTTAGACATTTTGGCTTCCGTGTAACGCATTGCAGCAGCATTATCTCCGTCTATAGAACCAAAATTTCCTTGTCCTAAAATTAAAGGATAACGAAAAGAGAATTCTTGGGCCATTCCAACCATTGAATCATATACAGCCATGTCACCATGCGGATGATATTTCCCGAGCACATCTCCGACTACTGCGGAAGATTTTCTAAAACGCGCAGTGGAAGTAAGCCCCATTTCATTCATAGCAAACAAGATTCTGCGGTGCACAGGTTTCAATCCGTCTCTGACATCCGGTAAGGCACGCGCAGTAATAACGGACATAGCATATGCCAAATAAGAATCTTTCATTTCTGTCACAACATCCACTGGCAGTATTTCATCGGTACGTGTTTCAATTGGTTCGTTAATTTTTTTTGCCATCCTATTATAAAATTATTTAATAATGATTTTGTGATTTAATTTTGTCCAGTTAATTTTATAACAGGACAAGTATATATTAATTACTGGAATTAGTATTCTTAGTACTATTGTATCCGCTGACTAAATTATCTTTTAATATGGAAAACGGCTGAAGGTCCTGTTTTATTTTTGTTTGCGTATCAGAATTTGACAGACTTCTCCCCAAACTGAAAATCCAAAGCATTATCATAATAATGGCTACTACAAATATAGTAATATGCAAAACATGTCTACGAACTTCCTCCGGCTGTCTTCTTAAATGATGAATTATTTTTTTCATATAATTATAAAAAAAATTAAATAGCTTTTAATATAATCACTTCCCCTTCCTTTCCATCTAAATCTTTTAACTTGAGGGTTAATTTATCTACCACTTCAGCTCTGTCTTCTCCAATTTCTTTCAAAAATATTTTTAAAGCACTATCGTCATAACTCATCGGTATAATCAATTTCGGTTCAAGTTCCAAGGCAAGCTTGGCGGACGTTTTAGCATCAAGCAAGCTTACTTCTTTAGATAAATTTTTTCCGCCAATCGGAATAAAAAGAATATCCGGACTATCAATTGCTTCATGGGCTTCTTTTGAAATTTCAGGATCTCCCAATGCGCCTAAAAATGCGATATTAATATTATCCAATGAAAATGAATAAATCGTATTAATATAATTTTTACCGGAAATCAAAGCATTGGACATTATACCTTTTATAAAAACTTCCTTAACTTCATAATCTCCAGGACCACTGATAACAAAAGGCATACGCTCGCCATGAGAAAGTTGTTCCACTCCGTTATAAAGAGGATAATTGGTAGTAACAAAAGCTATGTCCGCGCCGAAATGCGCTCCTATGTCAGACTTGGCACTTTTGCTGACAGGATTGAAGGCAAGAACCATATCCCCCTGGGCAATCTTAAAAAATTGTTCACCAAAATAAGTGATTATCATTATATATAGTATAGCAAAAAACGAAACAAAAAACAAAATGAAAATACTTGCCCCTACACTTATTTTTGAAAAAAATAAGTGTAGGGGCTTGCTTTTTTATATAATTATAGTAAGATTACTTTAATATATTAAAAGCAGGATTTAGGGTAACCCTAAGGAGACACAAGTCAAATTAGAACCTAAGCCTTATATCCGCTTCTTAGCGGATTTTTTTGTTTAAGATATTATTATGAAGAAAGAAGAAACAGCCCGCCTTGACCAGTCGGGGCAGGTAGAAGAAAATTTTAAAGAGAACTTAGTGCTGAAATCTATCGTTGACCGAAGCAAAAGCAAGCCAGAGGTTGATTCTCTGGTTGAAGGTCCGGTAATTTTAGTGGAAAAATCATCTGTTTTTGTTGATTTATCGCCCTTTGGCACAGGCATCATTTACGGCCGTGAATTTATCAATGCCAAAGACATTATTAAAAAGATAAGTCTCGGCGATATTATCAAGGCGAAAGTCGTTGAGGTAGAAAATGAAAATGGATATACGGAACTTTCTCTCAAGGAAGCCAAACAAGCGCTTACTTGGAGCGAAGCCGAAAAAGCTATAAAAGCAAAAACTGTTCTAGAACTGGAAATAAAAGATGCAAATAAGGGAGGATTAATCTTAGAATGGCAGGGTATACAAGGATTTTTGCCCGCTTCCCAACTTAAAGCCGACCATTATCCTCGCGTTTTGGATTCGGATAAAGACAAGATATTAAAAGAATTAAAGAAATTGGTAGGCGAAAAAATTTCAGTAATGATTATCTCCACCCTTCCCAAGGAAGGTAAATTAATCTTTTCCGAGAAAGATAATAATCCTGAAGAGAAAAAGGAAATTCTGAGCAAATATAATGTGGGGGATGAAGTAGATTGTACGGTTGCCGGAATTGTGGATTTTGGAATTTTCTTAAAACTTGAAGATGGATTGGAAGGTCTTGTGCATATTTCCGAACTTGATTGGGGCCTCGTAGAAGATCCCCGCACTATGTTTAAAGTAGATGATAAGGTCCGCGCAAAAGTAATTGAAATAAAAGACGGTAAAATTTCACTTTCCATTAAAGCGTTGAAGGAAAATCCTTGGACAGAATTTGAAGGGAAATTGAAAAAAGGTGACATTATTAAAGGTGTCGTAATTAAATACAATAAACACGGCGCGTTGGTTTCTATAAAGGAAGGCGTAGCAGGTCTCGTGCATAATTCAACTTTTGGCGGAGAAACAAAACTTCGTGAAAAACTAGAACTTGGTAAAAATTACAATTTCCAAATTACATTATTTGAACCTAAAGAACACAAGATGACATTGGTATATCTTGAGTAAATGAAGAAAAATCAAAAACAAAATTTTTGCCGGTACGGATTTTTTGAAGCTTAAAAAATCCTGAAGTTCTCGCGCCGTCGCGCTCGAAACCCCTTAAAAATTTTGTTTTCTGATTTTTCTAAATTAAAAAACCCGACACTCGTCGGGTTTTTTAATTATGCTCTGGTTTCTGTAATTAGATCTTCGTCTCCAATAGCATTCATGATAGATATCACTTGTTCGGCATAACGGGGTACTATAGAAGGCGGATTATAAGCGCGTAAAATTTGTTTAGTGGTTTTATTGTCGTAATGCTTTTCAGTATTTGGATTATTCCCTCCCAAATTCATAGCCACAGTTTCAATAGCTTCTTCATTGGAATCAAAACCAATTTTACAAGAACCCCAACCGAAAGGATTGTTTTCAACTTTTTTACAGTCAAATTTTCCTCCAGTGGATTCTCGAACAGCTATTGCTGCTAAAAGACGCCAGTCAAGACCATTCTTTTCAGCCTCAATCACCATCTTCATACCCATACCTGAAAGTGGCATATCACGCGACTCAAAGTAACTATCAATAGCGTTAGCTTTAGCTCTTTGGTCTTCAGCTTTTTGGTCTACAACCTGGTTAAAGGCCAATATACCATTAGCTTCAATATTCTCTTTTTGTATAAATACAGTCTGAACAGTCTCTTTTGTGGTGTCAATTATGATACTTCCTAAAGGCACCGTTGTCCCAGTCATAAAAGGCAAAAGCATAAGAGATTGAGCAAACCGTATTAAATTGTTTTTATTCATATTAGGGCGGTCTATGCTCCGCCAACTCTCGGAAGGTTTATTCAACTTTTGCTGAAATACCTTTTATTAAAAGGCTATTTAGCCTATTAATAAGGGTACCTTTATATACTAGCATATTGCATATTAAATGTCAATAGTTAAACAATGATTTTATTATATGTCAAACTCAAAAAACCTTATAAAATAAGGGCATTTTATACTACGCCCATTGACAAATAAGGCTAAAATAGGGGTAATTTAAATACTTTGTCAGCTATTTTGTATGCTTCCCCTGCTCCCATTGTCACAAATACGTCATTTTCTCCAAAATTTAAGCCTTTTATAAAGCTTTCTGCCGATTCAAAGTCTGGAAAAGCTTTGGCTTTATCCCCAGCCAGGCAGATGGCCTGGGCTAGTTTTTCACTTGAAATGCTTTCATCTCTTGTTTCTCTGGCAAAAAAGATAGGAAGCAGATATATGTTATCGGCTCCTTTAAAACTTTTGGCAAAATCGTTGAATAAAGCCTTGGTTCGACTGTATAGATGCGGTTGAAAAATTACTGTAATTTTCTTCTCTCCAATTGGATAAAGCTCGCGTAAAGCTTCCAGGCTTGCTTTTATTTCCGTGGGATGATGGGCATAATCATCATATATAATAGTTTTATTTTCTGTCTCTCCTCTTTTTTCTAATCTGCGCCAAGTACCAGAAAATTGAGCTAGAGATTTTTGAGCAACATCTTCTTTAATGTGGAGAAGGTCTGCTACTGCCAATGCTGCCGCTGCGTTCATCCTATTATGTTCTCCCAGAATAGAGAGCTTAGGTACTTTTGCCAAATATCTTGTGTAATCCATCGACCCAGAGCCTACTGGCGAGGCTAAAATTTTATTTTCACTCTGCGACAAAAGTTTATCAAATGCATTTTGTATATCAGCTAAATCTTTATAACAGTCTAAGTGATCAACCTCAATATTTGTGACAACCGTAATGTATGGATTAAAATTCAAAAAGTGTTTATTGTATTCGTCCGCTTCCACTACAAGATATTCACCATTACCTTTTCTGAAATTACTGTTAAATTTTTTAATAAAAGAGCCGACAATAACCGTGGGGTCTAGTCCTGCTTCTGTAAGTATCTCCGCTATCATGGCAGTGGTAGTAGTTTTTCCATGAGTGCCGGAAATTGCAATAACTTTATATTTTTTTGCGAAAATACCAAGCGCTTCAAAATAACTTAAAACTGGTTTGCCTGTTTCTTTAGCATTTTCAATAATTTCCGGACCTCTATAAAGCCAAGCATCACTATACACATATAAATCAGTCTCTGGTATGTCAAAGCCCACCTTTGACATTTTTATATCTGCACCAGATGCGCGGAGTGAGTCAAGAGTTTTGGGACTTTCATCATCATTCACCCCAGATACTTCTATCCCCTGCGAAAGCGCCATTTTAGCTAAGGCCGAAATGCCAATGCCTCCGATTCCGATAAAAAATATCTTTTTAATTTTTGTTAAATCTAATTCCATTTCATTTCAATTTTTTTATTATTTTCATAAACAAATCATTTCTTTCGTATTCATTATTAAACATTCCAAAAGAGGCAAAAGCTGGAGAGAAAAGAATTATGTCTCCGCGTGAGGCAAGACCTAACGCAATTTTTATTGCATTATCTAAGCTTTTTACTTTATGACTTTCAACTTTCAACTTAAAACTAGTAAGTTTCTCTGTTCCTGTACCCGGAATTAATACTACTGCCTTACACCTACTAATAGTTTTTTCGAAATTTTCAAGATTTAAACCTTTATCCGCCCCACCACAAATAAGCACAATATTTTTCGCTTTTAATGCTTCTATCCCGGCCATTGTGGCTTCCGGAGTGGTGGCATTATTGTCATTGTATATTTTTACTCCCCTTATGGTTTTCACATATTGCAACCGCCCTTCTAAACCTTTAAAATTCTTTATGGCTTGTTTTATCTTTGAATTAGGTATTTTAAATAGTTTTGCTACCTCTATGGCACATTCTTTATTTTCTTCCTGAAAATTATCGGGTTTAACTACAATAAGTTTGCTTTTTATATTTTTATGGATTAATTTTTTTATATCCGGACGAATAATTAAAACATCTTCTTTATTCTGATATGAAAAAATATTTGCTTTATCATTGAAATATTTTTTCATATCATTTTTATAATAATTCATATGGTCGGGCATAAAGGAGGTGAATACAGAGATATGCGGAGAAATCTTTGCATCACCAAAACCTTGCAACTGCCAAGAATCAAGTTCACATATCAAAATATCTCCGGCTCTCACTTTGGCAAGTAGCGGTAAAGTAGCCACTCCACGAACATTTCCACCAATATAAACTTTTTTATTCAAAAACTTTTCATTTTGTTTTAGAATTTCGTAAATAAGAGCCGTAACCATGGATTTCCCTCTTGTACCCGTTACTCCAATAACCATTACCTCCGGCGCACATTTTACAAAAAGCGATACATCCATTTCTACCGGCACATTACTTTTTTGGGCTTCTTCTATATAAATAGAATCAAGCGGCACACCAGCAGCTTTAATTACCATATCCCTACCCCGAAAGTCCTCAAGGCGATGTTTACTAAGCACAAATTTAATACTTGCCCCGTAGGAAGCTCGCTTTCCTTCGGGGTTCTTAAATGTTCGGAGCTTATTAAGCGACGACCTAAGCGCAGTCGAAGGCTTTAAGTCTGTCACTATCAAATCTGCCCCACATTCTGCCAAAAATTTGGTATATCCCAATCCCCGTCCCAAAATCCCCAGTCCCATTACTGTAATCTTTTTCCCTTTGAATTGTTCTTTATAGTTTTGCATTAATCTAAAACTTTTTTAAACTCTTCCATATCATTAAAATGATGCTTTACACCTTTGATTTCCTGATATTCTTCATGACCTTTGCCGGCACAAAGAATTATGTCTCCATTTTTTGCCATCTCTACTGCTTCCTCTATCGCTAACCGACGATTCGAAATGGTTATTACCTTTTTTGATTCCTCGTGAGACAAATTATCTTTCATTTGCTCAATAATTTTATTCGGATCTTCGTTTCTAGGATTATCTGATGTAAAAATGGCAATATCGGATAAATTTGCTCCGATTTTTCCCATTTTGGAACGCTTCGTTGAATCGCGGTTTCCCCCGCAACCAAAAACAGAAATTATTCTTCCGTTTTCAGGTTTCATTTCTTTTACCGTCAAGAGAATTTTCTCCAGCGCATCCGGCGTATGCGCATAATCTATGATGATAAGGACACCATCTGAAGATAAAAAGTGTTCAAATCTCCCTCGAGGAGGTTCTATGTTCTCTAAAATTTTATTTACCTTTTTAATATCAAAACCAATAAGCTTTGAAGCGCTCCAGACAGCGAGCAGGTTATAAGCGTTAAATTTGCCCAAAAGTTTTGAATTTATTTTTTCTCCATTAAAATCAAGCTCCAGCCCTGAGAAATTCAGTTTTAAAATTTTGCCGTAAAAATCTATCATTTCTGTTTCTTCTCCAAAACCGTAAAAGAATTTTTCCGCTTTGATATTTTCTAAAATAACATCGCCATATTCATCATCAATGTTCGAAAGGGCAAAAGAATTTTTAGGAAGTATTTCAAAAAATTTCTTTTTAGCCAGAAAATAATTTTCTAGGTTTTTATGATAATCCAGATGATCATGCGTCAAATTTGTAAAAATTCCGCCGATAAAATTTATTCCCGCAACACGTTTTTGATCCAAAGCATGTGAAGAAACTTCCATAAAAACATATTCGCAACCTTTTTCTACCATTTCCTTCAGAAGTTTAGTTAAAGAAATAGAATCGGGTGTAGTATGCGTAGCTCCTCTCTTTTCCCCTGCAATTATATTTTCCACTGTGCCGATAAGCCCTGCTTTATAGCCTAAAGCGGTTGCTATTTTATAAAGAAGCGTGGCTGTCGTAGTTTTTCCATTAGTGCCTGTTACTCCGACAATTTTTAACTTTGAGGACGGATTACCATAATAATGCATTGCTGCGATTGATTTGATTCTCCACCAGATTGTTTTTAGTTTTTTAATTAAAGTTTTCATTTTTTAAAATATTTTTTATTTTTTAATTTATCCGGCATCAAATTTTCTTTCGTATATTTTTCATAATTTTTTCCATAACCCAAATCTTTCATTAATTTCGTGGGGGCATTCCGAATACTCATCGGGATTGGCAAATTTCCATATTTTTTTGCATCTTCCATCGCTTCCAGATATGCATTATAGGCGCTTCTATCTTTTTTGGCTTGAGTAAGATAGACTACCCCATGAGCCAGATTTTCTCCACATTCCGGCATTCCAATTGTATCCACTGCCTGAAATACCGCATTGGCCACTACTAAAGCAGTCGGTTGCACCAAGCCGATATCTTCACTGGCAAATATTACCATCCGGCGAGCAATAAATTTCGGATCTTCCCCCGCTTGCAACATTCGTGATAAATAATACAAAGCCGCGTCTGGTTGTGAAGCGCGCATACTTTTTATAAAAGCACTGATAGTATTATAATGCTCTTCGCTTTTTTTGTCATAACGCAAAAATTTTGATTGGAGAGTATTTTTTAAATTATCAACAGTAATATTTTTATAGAGAGAAATAGTATTTTCAATCATGGCGATTGCTTGTCTAGCATCACCTGAGGACATTCCGATAAGCCAATCTAGAGAATCCTTTTTTATTTTATAACCGGTACGCTTGACAATTTTTTTCATCTCTTCATCTGAAAGTTCATTCATCACAAAAACCCGCATGCGAGAAAGAAGAGCTGGAATTACTTCAAAACTTGGATTTTCTGTCGTTGCCCCAATTAAAGTAAGTCTGCCACTCTCTACAAACGGCAAAAGAAAATCCTGTTGCGCTTTGTTAAATCTGTGTATCTCATCAAGAAAAAGAATTTTTGGGCCTAACAAAGCTCCTTCCGATTCCAATATTTCACGAATATCATCCTTTCCTGCCGAAACTGCCGAAAGTTCGTGATAATCTGCATTTAATGCTTTGGCATAAATTTTGGCAAGGGTTGTTTTTCCAACTCCCGGCGGACCCCAAAAAATGAAAGAAAAAAGATGTTTTTTCTCAATAGCCACGGAAATAGGCTTATTTTTGCCCGTTAAATGCTCCTGTCCAATAAATTCCTTTAAATTTTTAGGTCTAATCTTAAAAGCCAGTGGTTCCATATTGGCCATTATACCCTAATACCTTATTTTTTCATCCTTGCTTTTTTCCGGGTTTTATTAGAATTTTTTGATTTAATTTTTTAAATCTTTCAACTTTTTTTCCATTTACTGTCACATTTTCCAAAAACATTCTCTTTGGCCTGGTCCAAATAACACCATCTTCCAAATGAATATAAATAACCATCGGCTCCCGTGTTTCACTATTAAACGCCTCGCCGATAACTTTCGCTTTTGTCCCCTTATAATGTTTATAAACTGCCCCAACTTCTAATTTTTTCATAAATTATATTATATCAACTTCTATTAATTCTTGCTCAAGAACAGCATCAAATTTACCTAAGGAAAATTTTCCCTTAAATTTTTTTCCTTTTAAAAATAGAGGCATCCAATATATATCATTCGGCCACATATCTTTGAAGGGAATTTCATCAATGTGAAACCATTGTGGTTTCATTTCTTCGCTTTCTATCAATTCTCCGGTAAAATTTTTTGCTTTAAAAAGGTGAACTTCTTGAATTTCATTATTATTTTCAAGCTTAAATTCCATTATTCCAATTTTACTTAGATCCTTAACTTCAATTCCCGATTCCTCTCTAATCTCTCTTCTCATCGCTTCTTCAATAGACTCACCTTCTTTAATCTTTCCACCAAATCCATTCCACCTCCCCTCTCCAAATCCTCGCTTTTTCATTCCGAGCAATATCCTTGGATGTTGATGAATTATGCAAAGTGTTAGAATTCTTTTCATGTCTTTACACTCTGTGGTGTTTTTTAATTAATCAACGACCTGCGATGCTGGGGAGCGTTTATGAGACCGCATTTTTTATATTTATAGACTTCACCGGTAGCCGGATTAATTGCCCCACAAGGACAGGGATCATTTCGGCCAATATTTAATTCTTTTTCTATAACCTTCTTTGTATCTGAAAACTCTTCAGGTTCATTATGGCTGGTAACTAAAGTTTGTTTTGGCCTATTATCCTCTATGGTTATTCTTGGGCGAATATCGGTATTTATTGTCTGAATAAGCGATAAAACCTGCTCTTTAAAGGCTACTTCCATTTCTTTGAACATAAATAACCCTTCTTTTTTATATTCCACAATCGGCTCACGCTGGCCATAAGCGCGCAAGTTCACCGACGAACGCAGATAGTCCATCGCTTCCAGATGTTCCATCCAAAGAGTGTCAGTAGTATAAAGAGCAATCCTGCGGACAGTTTCTAGAAAATTAACGTCTCCTATTTTTTCTCTCTTTTCTTCAATTATTTTTCTAGCCTCGCTGAGTCTAAGCGGGTCTAACTTTTCTTTTTCTTCCCTATTCTCTAAAATTTGTTTCAATAAAGCTTCAACTTCTTCTTTATTGGAAAGCATCATTTTTTGGCGTCTCTCATAAATAATCTGACGCTGATGATTCATTACATCATCATATTCAAGAGTATTTTTTCTGGCATCAAAATGAAAACCTTCTATTTTGGCTTGAGCATTTTCAAGCGACCGGTTTATAAAACCGTTCTCAATTGGCTGATCTTCCGGAATACCAAAACGTCCCATCATATTTTTTATTCGTTCCGAGCCGAACACGCGCATTAAATCATCTTCCAGAGAAACATAAAATTGCGTTTCCCCCGGGTCTCCCTGTCTGCCTGAACGGCCTCGAAGTTGGTTGTCTATTCTGCGCGCCTCATGTCTTTCAGTCCCAAGAACAAACAAACCCCCAACACTTTTTACAAATTCATATTCTTCTTGCACTAAGGGATTACCTCCAAGCTTAATATCAATTCCGCGACCAGCCATGTTTGTGGCAATGGTCACTGCGCCTCTCTTGCCTGCTTGGGCAATTATTTCTCCTTCCTTTTCATGATTCTTGGCATTCAAAATAGTATGCTGGACACCTTCTTGTTTTAAATAAACGGACAGGAGTTCATTTTTTTCAATGGAGATAGTCCCAATCAAAACCGGCTGACCCTTTTCATTTAATTCTTTTATTTTTTTAGCGATAGCTTTAAATTTTCCAGTTTCACTTTGGAAAATTAAATCGGAGTGGTCAATTCTCACTACAGGACGATTGGTAGGTATGACCATTACATCCAAATTATAAACTTTCAAAAATTCTTCGGCAGAAGTTTCGGCTGTTCCTGTCATACCAGATAATTTTTTATAAAACCTAAAATAATTTTGGAAAGTGATGGATCCGGAAGAACGAGTTTCTTTTTCTATTTTTACGCCTTCTTTCGCCTCAATTGCTTGATGAATTCCTTCACTCCAACGCCTGCCTGGCTGCAAACGCCCAGTAAAAGGATCCACAATGATCACTTCTCCTTCCTTTACCACATAATCCCTATCTCGTTCAAAAATAGCCTGTGCTTTAACCGCCGTTTCCAAATGATGCGCATATTTAATGCCTTTTTCGGTATATATGTTATCCACCCCGAGCAAATTTTCCGCTTTACTTATGCCCGCATCCGTTAGCGTTATCGCTTTTAATTTTTCGTCCACTTCATAATCGGTATCTCTTTTTAACTGCTTGGCAATTTGATAAAATTTAACATAAAAATCTTCAGAATCTCCGGAAGCGGAAGAAATAATAAGCGGGGTGCGCGCTTCATCTATTAAAATAGAATCCACTTCGTCCACTATTGCGAAAAAATGTCCTCGTTGAACAATATCATTTATAGACGTGGCTAAATTGTCTCGCAAATAATCAAAACCAAATTCATGGTTCGTGCCATAAGTTATATCCGCTCCATATGCTTCTTTGCGTGAACACGGTTTCAGAAAGTCATAAACAATTTTAAATTCTCCGACTCGGTCGCGTTCTTTATCTTCTTCAGTATGTTTTGAATCGTATAAATAAGAAACGTTTTGTGAATTAATAACTCCGACCGTCAATCCTAAAAAATTATAAACTTGACCCATCAAGACTGCGCCCAAGCGCGCTAGATAATCATTCACAGTCACAAGATGCGCGCCCTTTCCCATAAGCGCATTCAAATAAAGTGGCAAGGTAGCCACTAAAGTTTTTCCTTCACCAGTTTTCATTTCCGCGATTTTGCCTTGATGCAACGCTATTCCTCCTACCAATTGGACATCAAAATGCCTCTCATTTAAATTTCTCTTGGCAGCTTCCCGAACTAGGGCAAAAGCTTCCGGCAATATATCATCCAAGGTCTCGCCTTTTGCCAGTCTATCCTTAAATTCTTGCGTTTTCTTTGGAAAATCTTCATTCGCCAACTTTGAAATTTCAGCCTCTAAAGCGTTTATTTCAGCTACTATTCCTTTGGTATTTTTGATAAATTTGGAACTGGTATCGCCAAATATTTTACTATATAAACTCATAATTAGTATATTAGCATAAAAACTAAAAAATCCCCTCTGACTTGAATCGGAGGAGACCTTTTAGAAGTAGGAAAAGACTATGCTCGCTTCTTTCCCTTTTTTGCTGCCTTTTTCTTTCCCTTTTTTGCTGCCTTTTTCTTTTTCTTTGCCATTTTAGTTTTAAATTAATTTTTTAATTTAGTTTGCAATAATACGACCTCAAAATATCTTTTTTAAACACAATAAAAATATTTTTAAATAATTATTGCGGGAACACTTTAATTATCCCGCATATTAAAAGATAATACAATAAGTTTTTATGCAAAACTGTGGATAACCCCCACACTTACTTTTGTATCAATTTTTAATTCTATTAACAGAATAATCCTAAAAAAGAGTTTTTACGAGAAAATGTAAAGTACTTTGGTAATTTTATTGAAAAATCAGAATAATACAAAAGTAGGTGTGGGGGATAACTTTTTGAAAATCAAAAATGGTTTTAGAATAAAAAAATTGTTTCCATTTGAAGCGGGTGATGGCGAAACTCCAACATATGTGCCTATGTGAGTGCGATCACCCGCTACAGATAAAAACAATTTTATAAGTAAATTGTACCAACAAGGGAGAATTAAAGCAAAATGTCGGGCCGCTGGGAATCGAACCCAGTCTACGCCCTCCCGAAGGGCGTGTACTACCGGTATACTACGGCCCGTTTTATATACTCTTATTTAACGCTCTTTCTAAAATATGTTCAACTACGTGATGTGCCTTAGCGCCAACAGATTCACAGACTTGGGAAAAATGCGAGTCCGATTTTAAGTCAGGAATAGACTCTATATTTAAAAGAAAAATTTTGCCTCGGGAATTTAAAACAAAATCAGATTTTAAATAATGTTTTGCTCCAATATGATTATGCAAATCTTTTGCCAGAGAAATCAATTTTTCTTTTTCACTGGAAGAAAAACCAGCCTCGCCGCCAGCCTCGCCAAGTCTAGGCGGGAGTCTAGGCGGGTTGCCAAAAGGTTTGCCCAGAGGAAAAGTATAAATTTGTCCTGCCTGCGCAGGCAGGTCTCCGCGAAAACCAACGACAGAATGCACCGAAGCAACTTTGCCTGAAATAAATTCTTCAATCAAAATACTTTTTTCATGAATTACTCCATCTTCTATCGCTCCCGCTAATTCTCCAAAAGTTTTTGCCAGATGTATGCCCATCCCGTTAGAGGCAGAGGGTCGCTGCGAGCCCTCGCGGCCTCTAATGGGACCCATATCGGAATTATTTGTAAAAGATTTCACAATCCAGGGCGAGCCAAATTTTTCAAAAATTTCTTTTGCTTTTTTAATAGCGTATCTTTCTCTAGTCCCATCAAAATCTTTTTGATATAAAGGCAGGATTATGGATCTGGGCATCTGAACTCCGATGCTTTTTATATGTTCTTCTAACATTTCTCGGCTATTTTCCAATGTGGACGAAAAAATACTATTGCTAATATGAGGAATAGAAAAATTTTGCAGGATAGAAGAAACATTCGGATGTGTAGTATTCCAAACGATATCAACTTTACGTACCAAATCCGCAGGATTTATGGGTACGCCATTAATATGCCATTCGCCTTTTTTGTCAATCAAAATATCAACTGTTTTATACTTATCAGACAAATTTTTGAAAATATGCGAAATAAGATCTCCGCCTTTTCGCAAAGAAGATTCATAGTGTTTTCCTGCTCCGCCTCGAAGTATTCCTAGTTTGATTTTAGTATTATTCTCCGACATGCAAAAAGTATAACAAAAATACCCCGCTTGCGCGAGGTATTTTTTTGCTGTTCTATGTTTTGTTTCGTTCTTTTAAACTTTTTTACCCGCCTTGCGTCGCTATTGCTAGCAATGCGAGGCAGGTTTTGCCTGTCTTTCCACGCTTGTCAGATTGTTTTAAGTTCAAACAAACTATTGTGTAGTCAATTGAGCTACACAATACCGACTCAATAAGCTCAACCTCTCCGAGGTCAGATCCCGCCGAGGGCGGGATTCTCAATTTTGATAAATCAAAATTGGAACATTTTTCAAATTGAATTATTCCACGAGCAGCTTCCGCTACCCGTGCCTTGTTACGACTTAGTCCCTGTCACCGAGCTTACCTTAGGCCCCACTTATGTAGAGACTTCGGGTACTCCCGGCTCCCTTGACTTGACGGGCGGTGAGTACAAGACTTGAGAACGTATTCACCACAGTTTAGCTGACCTGTGATTACTAGCAATTCCAGCTTCATGAAGTCAAGTTGCAGACTTCAATCCGAACTGAGGCCGCTTTTGAACGATTAGCTTAGAGTCGCCTCGTCGCTGCGCGTTGTAACGGTCATTGTATTATGTGTGTAGCCCAGGGTATCAAGGGACATGCTGACCTGGCGTCATCCTCTCCTTCCTCCCCCGCCTTAAAAAACTTTTCCAAAATAATATTTGTAAAAAATTTACTAAGGCGGGGGCAGTATCGTGTGACACTTGTAACACACAACGAGGGTTGCGTTCGTTACCCCACTTAAGGGAACAATTCAAACCACGAACTGACGACGGCCATGCATCACCTGTCAACTAGTCTTGCGAGGGCTCCAGTTTCTTGGAGCTTTCACGTTGATTTCTAACCCTGGTAAGGTTCTTCGTTTACCATCGAATTAAACCACATAATCCACTGCTTGTGCAAGTCCCCGTCTATTCCTTTGAGTTTTAGCCTTGCGGCCGTACTTCCCAGGCGGATCTCTTAACGCGTTAGCTAAGCCACTCAGAGGGTCGATACTCCGAATAGCGAGAGATCATCGTTTAGGGCGTGGACTACTGGGGTATCTAATCCCATTCGCTACCCACGCTTTCGTGTTTCAGTGTCAAATATGCGCCAGCGTACTGCTTTCGCTTTCGGTGTTCCCTATGATATCAACGGATTTTACCCCTACACCATAAGTTCCGTACGCCTTTCGCACTTTCCAGTTCTGCCGTTTCTTTTGCGGATCCCAAGTTAAGCTCGGGGCTTTGACAAAAGACTAACAGAACAACCTACACACCCTTTACGCCCAATAATTCCGGATAACGCTCGAGGCTCTCGTATTACCGCTCCTGCTGGCACGAGATTAGGAGCCTCTTATTCATGAGGTACAGTCAATAAACTTCTTCCCTCATAAAAGATCTTTACGTCCCAAAGGGACTTCATCAATCACGCGGCGTCGCTCCATCAGACTTTCGTCCATTGTGGAAGATTCTCGACTGCAGCCACCCGTAGGTGTATGGTCCGTGTCTCAGTACCATCGGTGGGGGTCAGGCTCTCACCTCCCCTAGACGTCATAGCCTTGGTAGTCCATTACACTACCAACTAGCTGATATCGCATAGGCCTTTCCCAAAGCGTTAAAACTTTACTCTTGCGAGACCATCGTGTATTAGTCCGTCTTTCAACGAATTATTCACGACTTTGGGGGAAGTTCCTATGTATTACTACCTCGTTCGCCACTAACTTCAAATAACTCTTGACTTGATGTAATCGCATCTTAAGGAAAAAGAAGTCCGTTCGACTTGCATGCCTTATCCACGCCGCCAGCGTTCATCCTGAGCTAGGATCAAACTCTAACTAAAAGTTTTACCCTACACCTATATAAATAGGTGTACGGGTTTAGAACGAAACAAAACAAAAAACAGCAATGTTTTTGCATTTTGTCATGTGTCCTAGCTCTTTGATTATTATTACTCAAAAAAACATATCAAACTTGCACTGCCCCGCAGTGGCGGGGCTTGTACTTCTATTCATTTTTCAAAGATTGAAACAAAAACGTCCTATCCAAAACGGACTAGACGCTCAGGGAGAAGTATATATTAAGCAAAACTTAGTGTCAAGCATAAAAAATAGCCTTATTTATGAGTATTTATGGTAATATTATGCATATGGGAACAAAGTTAATATATTTCGTAAGACACGGAGAAACTGTGCTTAATGCTAAAAACATAAGACAAGGGCCAGACGGGTCTTTGACTGAAAAAGGCAGAGCACAGGCTTTAGCTACAGCTATGAGATTCCCGAAACATAAAGGGCGTCCTCAAATTATCATCTCAAGCCCTTATCAGCGCACAAAAGAAACGGCCGAAATAATTGCGAAGGAACTTAATCTAAAAATTAAATACTCCGATCTTTTGATGGAAAGAAAAAATCCTTCTGAAATAATCGGCCATTCGGGAGAAGAAAGAGAAGTTCGAGCAATCATTGACCGCATTGATAATAGTTATCATGCCGACGATTTACGGGTTTCTGATGAAGAAAATTTTTCCGACCTAAAAGCAAGAGCAAAAAAATTATTAGTTTATATTAGCAGAAGAAGGCAAAAAAGAATTATTATGGTCACTCATAAAATTTTTCTAAAAATGGTGGTGTCTTACATGCTTTATGGAGACAGCCTTACTGCTTCGCAATATAATAATTTGAGTTATTTTAATCCGATAGACAATGCCAGTATGGCCATTTGCTCCTACACTCATCATTGGTTTAAAAAAAATGAATGGAAAGTTATTGTCTGGAACGATCTCGCCTAAAAAATCTTTTTATAAATCTATCACCAAGAGCTTGCTCGGATGCCGATGGCCATTTACAATTCGGACCTTATTTTTTGAAACTTTTAAATACATAGCCACAAGTTCTAAGACACGGGTATTAGCCATATTCCGCTCGGCTTTTTCTTTGACGGAGATTTCAAAACAATCTTTTGATTTTTGTTTAAAAGATTCTTTTTTTGCCTTTGTCGTAACTGTGACTCTTATATACATCCCGTTAGAGATAGAGAATCTTTAGATTCTCGTACTTATTTTTATAATTTATTGACTAAATAAACTTTTTTAATATTTTAATTTAAATTTTCCCATTAAACTAATTAATCTCTAACGGGATACATATAATTCAAGAAACTCTTTTTAACGCAACAGTTTTATTTACCCAAGATGATAGCCGCGATGTCTGGAAAATGTTCTGTGTAATCACCAAATATTTGCTCTCCAAAAGCATCAATTTCAAATTTTTCCCAAGTTATTTTTTCTTTAAAACCGGCTCCAGAGTATGAACCGAAACTCATCGGTGAAGAATGAATTTCAATAAATCCTGCCCAAGAACGCACTACTTTTTCTTGTATCTCTTCACTTTCTTTCCAAAGAAAATCTTTTTTAATATGAGGAACTACACAAATAGGAAAATCGGCGGCTATGCCTCCTCCCAATTGCAAAAAGGCTAATCCTTTTTCTTTAGTGTTATCCATATACCATTCGGCTAAAGCATGCATATAACGAAATGAATGATGAATTATTTCCGGACTTATGGGTTTCTCTAATTTATATTTTGACAATATTGGATGATTGCCGTTATAAGATGCTTGAGTAAAAATATTTCCCATAGTTGAATCTTCCACCCCAGGAACAAAAACCGGAACTTTATGCAACCATGCTTGATACAACCAACACTCCTCCGGATTGGCTGTCGGATCAAAAGCTATGGCTTTTCTTTCAAAAAGTTGAAAGAAATATTCATGCCACAAAAGAGGTTTGTTTTTTTCTTCCGCTTCACGCCATAATTTTTCCAATTCCGGCAAAACCACTCTAACTGATTCATCTTCCGGCAAGAATGTATCCGTGATTCTGCGAAGCCCGGCTCGAGCTAATTCTTTTTCTTCGGCTCTGGTTAATTCAACATAGTCCGGTATATAAGCATAATGGCTATTAGCAACAAGTCTATAAAGACTTTCTTCCAAATTGGCTCCGGTTACAGAAATAGCGGCAATCTTCCCCGCTCTTATAAGCTCGGATATCATAATCCCCTGTTGAAAAGAAGAGCCTGCCCCGGACATAGTTAAAAATATTTTTCCTCCATTATCAGTGTGTTTCTTCAGCCAAAGTCCGGCATTTACTGTTTTGCCTCCGTTGCAGTGTCTTTTAGTGTGAACAAGCCAGTTGGTAATAGGTGTTTTGGGGTTAGATTTATAATCCCTTTCCCCCATAAATATTTTTGCTTGAAGTTCTTTGCTTAAAGATGATATTTTTTGTTGTGACATATTTAATATAATATCATAGAAAAAATGATTCACAACGCAATTGAGAATTCAAGGATTGCATTTTGGGTTAAAATATGAGATACTAGTTGTATGCAATTAGTAGCTACAATACTGCCTTATGCGCAGATAATACTTTCTGTGGTCTTAGTAACAGCGATACTGCTCCAGCAATCAGGAGCAGGGCTAGGAGGCGCATTAGGGGGAAGCGATGGAGATACTCTTCACCACACCCGCCGAGGTTTCGAAAGATTTCTTTTCTATTTATCCATTGCTTGTGGAATTCTTTTTACTTTATCTGCTATTCTTGTTATTGTTATAAAAGCAAGAAGCTAATAAAATCTACATTTTGCATTAAATTTTAGTTTTATGGAAAAATTTTACAGTCGCATACGTAGTTTATTGCCGTCAAAAAACGAAATAAGGAAGGCTATCTCTAATTTCTCAAAAAGAGAGTATTTTGTTTTTTTATGTTTTGTAGCTATTCTTTGCATAAGCACATTGACAATACTTCAGGATATTAATAAATCTTTTATGGTCAACGTGCCTATGAAAGGAGGGACTATAACGGAAGGAGTTATCGGTATTCCTCGTTTTATAAATCCAGTATTGGCCTTTTCTGATGCCGACCAAGATTTAGTATCGCTTATTTATTCCGGGCTAATGAGAAAAAATTCTGATGGCACACTTATCCCGGACTTGGCTCTTAAATACGATGTTTCAAAAGATGGTTTGATATATACTTTTACCTTAAAAGACAATATATATTTTCATGATAAAAACCCCATCACTGTTGATGATATAATCTTCACTATAAATGAAATAAAGGATCCAGTCATAAAAAGTCCTAAAAGGGGAAATTGGAGTAGCGTAAGTGTGGAAAAAATAGATGAAAAAACAGTTAAGTTTATATTAAAACAGCCTTATGCGTCTTTTTTAGA
Organism: Minisyncoccota bacterium; assembly: GCA_041650615.1. Taxonomy (GTDB): domain Bacteria; phylum Patescibacteriota; class Minisyncoccia; order Phycocordibacterales; family UBA9973; genus UBA9973. The sequence goes on along the minus strand of JBAZKU010000001.1, from coordinate 34,751 downwards.
AAACACAACACTTGGCATAATGCCGGCATATTTGTGGAATACCACACCCATTGAGTTAAACAATGTAAACACACAACCAATCGGATCAGGACCTTTTAAGATCGAAAAAGTAAGCAAACAATCCGACGGATCAATAGATTATTATGATTTAGTACCCTTTGCAGAATTTGCTTTAGGCGAACCCTATTTAAGTAAATTGACGTTACGCTTTTATTCAAGTGAAGAAAATCTAATAAAAGCGCTAGGAATTGGAGAAGTGGATAAAATAAGTTCTATCTCTCCTATAAATGCGCAAATATTAAAAGAGGGGAATTATCGAGTAGAATCTTTGGCGCTTCCTCGAGTGTTCGGACTCTTTTTTAACCAAAGTCAAAATCAAATTTTTACTGATAAAAATATAATCAAAGCTATGGATCTTGCTATAAATAAAAGCAGTATTATTCGTAATGTGTTCTCCGGATATGGAATTGTGATTGACAGCCCGATCCCTCCTAACATGATTGATTACCAAAATTTAGAAAAAGCAGATGACACTTCACATGAAAACAAAGTTAAAAAAGCACAAGATATCTTGAGCAAAGATGGCTGGGTGAAAGGAACAGACGGATTTTTACAGAAAACAATCACCGACAAAAAAAAGAAAAAGACTATAACCTATTTGGAATTTTCTATTTCGACTGGAAATGCTCCTGAACTTGTAAAATCGGCAGAATTAATAAAACAGGATCTGGAAGAAATTGGCATGAAAGTTGATATTAAAACTTTTGAGATTGGCAATTTAAACCAAAGTGTTATTCGTCCACGCAAATATGATGCTTTGCTTTTTGGAGAGATTATAAATAATGAATCTGATCTATTTGCTTTTTGGCATTCCTCGCAAATAAAAGATCCAGGTCTTAATGTGGCAATGTATACTAATGCCAAAGTGGATAAAATATTAGAAAGTGCGTTTATTACGATTGACGAAAAATCGAGAATTGCCAAGTATGCTCAATTTGAAAGTGAGATTAAAAAAGACATGCCGGTAGTTTTTTTATATAGCCCTGATTTCATATACGTCGTGCCAAAAAATTTGGAAGGTTTTTCTATAAATTATATTGTCGCACCAGAAAATAGATTTCTAAACTCATATTTATGGTATACTAAAACAGATAATGTTTGGAAAATATTTTCCAAATAAACCCACACACTTATTTTTTAAAAAAATAAGTGTGTGGGTAAAAACTATTTTTATTATTAAACACAAAAAAAATGAAAAAAACTAGATTGTCTTTCAGTGCTATAAGTATTGAACCTACTCGCAGTGCTTTGCATAGTGTTGTAAGTGGAGAAAAAAAGCCTACTAAAACAGATGTTGGACGTTCGGTTTCCGGACATTCGACATCTGTGGAAAATAAAAAAAGGGCCACAAAAAATTCCACCTATCAATATTCTAAAAAAAATTACGGGCAAGGGAGAAATCATAATCGTCCATTAGGCAACAAAAGCAAATATGAAAATATAAATGAAAATAAAATCCCTCCCCTTTCTGAAGGAGTAGTTCGTATTATTACACTTGGTGGAGTAGAAGAGATCGGAAAAAATATGACCGCTATAGAAATTGGCAATGATATTATAGTTATTGATGCGGGTATGCATTTTTCTAACGAAGAAACGCCTGGTGTAGATTATGTTATTCCAAACACAACTTACCTTGAAGAACATAAAGATAAGATACGGGGGCTTTTTATAACCCATGGACATTTGGACCATATTGGAGGGGTGCCTATTGTTCTTTCGCGTATCGGCAACCCAACAGTATATTCCAGAAATCTTTCTGTGCTTCTAATGAAAAAACGCCAAGCAGAGTTCCCACATTTACCACCAATGAAAACGGAAATAGTTGAAAAAGATGGAACAGTGGTGTGTGGAAAGATAAAAGTCCGATTTTTTGGCGTCACACATACTATTCCTGATTCAATGGGTATTATTGTTGAAACAAAAAATGGCTGGATTGTTACCCCGGGAGACTATAAGTTAGACCAAATAGACGGGGTTGTCACCCCAGAGGAAGAAAAGGAATATTCCATTTTTGATAAAGCAAAAATACTTCTTCTAATGACCGATTCCACAAATATTGAAAATGAAGGATTTTCTCTGCCCGAAATAAAAGTACATCAGGGACTTGAAAATTTAATAAAAAAAATAAACGGACGTATAATTATTGCCGCTTTCGCTTCCCACATAACTCGCTTGGTGCATGTTGTTAAGGTTGCCGAATCTCTCGGTAAAAAAATCGCTATAGATGGACGTTCCATGAAAACAAATATAGAAGTAGCGATAGAAGCCGGATATTTCAAACCCAAAAAAGGCACCATTATCCCTATAGAAGAAGTTAATAGTTATCCACCCAATAAAATTGTGATACTTATGACCGGTTCTCAAGGAGAAGAATTTGCAGCTCTTTCTCGGGCATCTAATAAATCACATACCAAATTTTCGCTTAATAAAGGAGACACTATAATCCTTTCGGCTTCTATTGTTCCCGGAAATGAAAGAGCAGTTCAGCGAATAAAAGATAATTTATCAAGACAGGGCGTACGTATCATAAGTTACCGTACCGCAGGAGAAGACTTTGTTCATGCTACCGGTCACGGCAACAAAGAAGACATAAGATGGCTTCATAAAAAAACACATCCGAAATTCTTTATTCCAATTCATGGCAATCATTATCACTTGGAACTTCACAAAGAACTTGCTATGGAAATCGGTATGTCTGAAAAAAATATAGTTGTTCCGGACAATGGTTCGGTCATTGAAATTTCCGCTGATGGAGAAAAAATAACCTTGCGAAAAGAAAAAGCTCCGTCCGGATTAATGATGGTGGACGGACTTGCTATTTCCGATGTACAAGATGTTGTTATTAGAGACCGACAAATGCTTGCACAAGATGGAATGTTTGTAATCATAGCGCTAGTGGATCAAAATACCGGAAAGTTAAAAAAATCTCCGGATTTGATATCACGCGGATTCGTCTATCTAAAAGAGAATCAAGAACTCTTGCGTCAAGTACGAATTATTATTAAAAAGGGAGTGGAAGATAGAATGAGAATGCCTGTAGACCTGGATTATATTAAGGCCAACTTAGGTGAGACAGTTTCAAAATTCTTATATCAAAAAACCGCCAAAAGGCCTTTGGTTATCCCCGTAGTGTTAAGCATATAAAAAATTATTATGGAGATGAAATCCCGTTAGAGATAACGGAAAAAACTTAAAAAATAAAATTAACTATTAATAATAATTCATGGAAATCTCTAACGGGATGAAACATAATAGAAAAATAATATATTTAGCTACTTTTTTATTTTCCATACCGATGGCCCTCGTTTCTTATATAAATTCAAGTTTTCTAGAAACTTACGTTGGAAAAAACTATGTAGGTATTATTTACGTAGCCGCTTCTATCGTAACTATTGGAGGTTTATTAAGAATGCCTAAAATTCTGACTCGTCTGGGGAATCGTTTAACAATTCTCCTATCTTGTTTGTTAATGTTCTTATCGTTTATTTTACTTGCCTTTGGAAACAGCGTTTTTATTATAATCCCCGCCTTTATTCTTTATTTCTTGTCAATTTACTTTATTATTGCTTCATTGGATATTTTTATTGAAGATTTTTCTAGAAATTCTTCTGTGGGAGCCTTGCGAGGATTTTTTTTGATGGTTATAAATTTTGCTTGGGTTGTTGCTCAACTAATTTCCGGTTCAATTATTAATAAAAGTTCTTTTATGGGAATTTATCTTTTAGGTGCAGGATTCATGGTTCTAGTAATGTCTATTTTTGTTTTATTTTTGCGTGATTTCAAAGACCCGGAATATAAAAGGGGTTCAATATTAAAAACAATCAAATCTTTTATAAAAAATAGGCATCTTTCAAAGATATATTTGAGCAATTTCATTCTACATTTTTTTTATTCTTGGATGGTGATTTATACGCCTATATATTTACATGAATATATGGGTTTCGGTTGGGATAAAATAGGCATTATTTTTTCTATAATGCTCATTCCATTTGTTATATTGAATTTTCCTTTAGGCAAATTCTCAGACAAAATCGGGGAGAAAGAAATGCTTATTGCAGGCTTCTTAATTATGACATCGTCTGTTTTAGCAATTCCTTTTATTTCAGAATCCATACTTTGGGTATGGGCTTTATTGCTTTTTATCACACGCGTGGGTGCTGCTACAATAGAAACTATGAATGAAAGCTACTTTTTTAAAATTGTAAGTGAAAAGGATGCTGACGAAATCAGTTTTTTCCGTAATGCTCCTTCTGTTTCTTATATTATTGCTCCACTTTCAGCTGTTTTTGTTCTTTTTCTTGTTCCATCTTTTGAATATCTCTTCTTTGTATTAGGCACAGTATCATTTGCCGGACTTTTTGTTGCCCTACGGCTTAAAGATGTGGTGAGGGAGCAACGATAGGATTTAATCTTTGGCTGCTTCCAGGGTTACTTGAACAGTTTTTTCGGCCCCTTTATGGAGAATTTTTAAAGTAATTATATCGCCAATATTTTTTTTTCTAACAAGAGAAGCCAAAGAGGTTTCATCATCTAACTTCACTCCACTCACTTCAAGAATTATGTCATTTTCCACTATTCCTGCTTTATCGGCTGGAGAACCCGGGATAACAGCCAGTTCATTTTGATTTTGCCCCGCTTTGACAAGTACGCCATAATCTACTGATAAATTATTTTTTTCTTTCATTTCGGCGTTTATAGTAACATATCTGATACCCAAATATGGTCTTACTATTTTGCCGGTGGTTTTTACGGACTCAACCGCACTTTTAACACTATTTATTGGAAGAGCAAAAGCGACATTTTGCGAATCTTGTGCTATGGCAACATTGACACCAACCACATTTCCAGACAAATCAAGCAAGGGCCCGCCTGAATTTCCAGGATTAATGGCTGCATCTGTTTGAATGACATGGTCTAAGGTTTCCATACTACCGGAAAGACTGTCCCCCGCTGTTATGGAACGAGCAAGGCCGGAAATTACTCCAACAGAAACCGTATTTCTAAACTCTCCTAAGGCATTGCCTATAGCAATAACACTTTGTCCAATCTGTAGAGAATCGGAATTGCCTAGTGTTAAATACGGGAAATTGGAACCATCAACTTTTAAAAGGGCGATATCTAAAACCGGATCTTTGGCTACTATCTTCGCCGTATGTTTTTTCCCGTCATTTGTAAAGACCGTATATTCAACGCCTGTTTGATCAACAACATGCTTATTGGTAACGATTAGCCCATCACTTGATACAAAAAATCCGGAACCTCCACCGATATCTTTTTTCTCCGTGCCATTTTGGCGATATTGCGGAATATTAAAGAAAAAATCGGGGAATAAATCACCAAATGGATTTTGTTGCTGGTTCGGATCAATATAAGCTTCGTATTTTGGAACGTTTTTGCTGATAATAATAGAAACAACGGCTGGATTTGTTTTTTTAACGGCATTAACCACAAAAGATTCTTGTGAAAAAATAGATTGTTTTTCTATAATTTTTTCGGCGGTTGATTTACTGTCACTTCCTAAATCATTATTCGGATTTTGTACCTCTTGTAAATACTCTTTGGCAAAATAATCAAAAACATTTGCACGATAATGCCAAACAAATCCAAAAACAATAGCTAAAATAATAATTAAGGAAACTAAACTAATCAAAAAGACATAAATAAAGTTTTTATTTAAAAGTGTCTTTTTTATAATTTTTATGATATCTAACTCTTGCATATGCCTTGAAAAAATTACTAATAATAAAAAATTATATTCATATTTTTTTATTTGGCAAGTGATTTTTTACCCTTTCTTTGTAATAATATATTTCCTTTATCCACAGTAAAAATTGACAGATAATTAAGAAAGCATAAAATTAAGGGGTTCGTTAAAAAATTGTAAGAAATGATTGAGGAAACTGGTTAGATTCCAGTACAGTGCCGCTACGGTAAGCTCTGACATAATCGTCAGAGACAAGTCCGATTATCAATCATTTTAATTTTCCCGAGCAGGATATCCCTTCTTCTTTTTGAAGGCCCCAAAATTCTGCTTGAGCAGAATTTTTTTCGTTTTACCTGTCCCGTACTAAATTTTTGATTATGGGACATAAAGATAAAAGTTATTAATAAAATTTTAGTACTGGGATGGAAACTATAAAGAAAAATAATAAAAAAATAATATGGTTGGGTTTTATTATCTCGCTTTTTTTCTTTTCAATTTTTGTTTTTACAAAAGATGTTAGCTGGAGTACAAATTCTGTTTCCCCTCCTTCTCTTTCTTCAACTAAGATAGAAAAAACAAACCGAGCATTTCTCCAAATTAATGGGGAAAAGTTGGAAACATCAATAACGGAGAAAGAAAATGTCTATGACTTCATGATACAGCTGCAAAAGGAAAAGAAAATAAGTTTTAAGGACAAGGTTTATTCTGGGATGGGAAAATTTATTGAAGAGATAAACGGAGTAAAGAATAACGGGGACAAAAATTGGATTTATTATGTAAATGACAAAAAAGCAACAATTGGAGTCTCAAATTATCAAATGATTCCGGGAGATATTGTAATTTGGAAATATGAAGATAGCGTGAATTAAAAATTAACTTAAACAATTATGAAAAATATAAAAAAGATTCTGCTTATAGTATTAATTTTATTAGCCTCAATCGTTGGAATAGTCCGCGCTGAAGAAGAAATTGGGGTGACAGATCCCCCGATAATTACCGAAATTACCGAAGATATTACTCCCCTTACCCCAGAACCGATTGCTATTCATTTAACTATAACTGACAAAACTGATTCAATATTTAATCAAGATATAAATGTTAATGCATGTAATAATGATAATGCAGCCACTTCGGATTTAAAAACAACACCCTATTGCGCTATTTTACAGTCAGGAATTCCAAGCGATTGGAATTGGAGTTGGGCTCCTGGTGCTTTTTTAAATTCCTTAAATAATATAGCCGGTTATACGACCAAAGATAAGGATAATAATGACGTCTATCACTATTGGAGCTGGTCTTTAAATGGGACTGATGGGACTACAGGTTTAAATCAGTATGAATTACAACCCAATGATTTAATTTTATTAAATTTTATAGACCCCATTGACCCGATTGACCCGATACCTGAACCTGAAATTCCACCAGTGCAAGAAAGCAGTGCAAGTAGTAAAAAGGGAGGATCATATATTGTCAAGGATCCGATAAAACCGATTTTTGACTTAAAGAAGGCTTTTGAATTCATAATTTCACAGCAAAAAGAAAATGGTTCTTTCGATGAAAATCTTTATACAGACTGGATTGCTGTTTCACTGGCAACAACTTTAGATTACCAAGACCAAAAGATAAAGCTCATAGAGTATTTATTTAAAAATAAAAATACAGGTACGCTTTTGACGGATTATGAAAGACATGCGATGGCTTTGATGTCCCTAGGACTCAATCCATATAATACAAACGGTGAAAATTATATTAAAAAAATAACTGACAGTTTTGATGGAAAGCAATTTGGTGATATTAATGAAGACAATGACGATATTTTTGCTTTGATTGTCTTACAAAATGCCGGATTCCTTTCCAGCGAAAAAATGATAGCCGATGATATAGCTTTTATTTTAAGCAAACAAAAAGAAGACGGCTCTTGGGATAGTAATGTGGATATGACTGGGGCCGGGATAGAAGCACTTTCAGCTTTTTCTTCTACCTCAGGTATAGGAGAAAGCTTAGCAAAGGCTAAAGAGTTTCTAAAACAAAATCAAAAAGACAATGGCGGTTGGGATAATGTTTCTTCTACTGCTTGGGCGATGGAAGGCATACTTGGGTTGAATGAAAAACCAGAAGATTGGATAAGAAATGGAAATACTCCCCTTGATTATTTGGCTTTCAATCAAGATCCTGATGGAGGAATAAGAGATGACATTATACAAAATAAAATTTGGGGAACCGCTTATACAGTAACGGCGCTTTCTGGAAAAACTTGGAATCAAATAATGCAAAAATTTGAGAAAATAAAAGAGGAACCAGTCCCTCTTAAAATAGAAAAAAAGTTAACAAAACAAACAGCAAAAAAGGATACACAAATAAAACAAACAGCAAGTCTAGAAAGCCTTGCAAACCAAAACGCTGCGGCAGTCATAAACGCTATTGATCTTTCCCAACCCCCTACAAACACCGAAACTCCAAAAAGGAACTGGTTTGTGAGATTTTTAGAGAAAATTTTTAGCATTTTCTAATCCTATTTCTTATATTCTGTAATTTTTCCGGCTTTTATTTCTACTTTATCCGCTTTTCGGAGTTTTTTAATGTGAGATTTAGGGATGATATTGTAATGCTTTATTTTGTCTAATTCTTCATCTATTCCCCATAAGTCACCCTCTTCCAATATCCAACTTTTCTCAAACACATTTAAATTAAGGGGTTTAGAATATCTTCGCAAGGTTTTTCTACCATTATCTAAAAAATATTCATGGAAATAAGACATTGCCAATTCTCGGATATTTTTATAAATCGGTTCACGATATCGTAATACCGCATGATTGGTTTTGGACAATGCACCCCAGAGACCGTTAATTTTAAATGGAGAAATAACATGGTCAAAATCTTCTTTTGTCGCCTGCAAATGCAATATAAGCGGCAGAAAACCATGTAAGGAAAGTATATATGCACCTAAAATAGCTCCTTCAATACAATGCGCACTTTTTGTTCTTAGAATCACAACTGGAGATTTTAATGTTTTTTCCTCTTCCTCAAAATTAAATCTGAGTACATTCAAAAAATCTTGCACCTTAGCTGGTGTATTTAATTTTTGCATTAGGGCTTTTTCTTTTGGGGTGAAAGTTAACATTTATTTTTTAAGGTATTCCTTACGAATTTTTTCCGGAAACTTTTCTATCGCATAACGAAGCATAGTGCGAGGCATGCAGGAAATATTTTTTTCCAGAAATTTACGCAAGGTTTTCATATCTTTTTTCCCCACTTCCCGTAATACCCAACCCGAGGCCTTGTGGATAAGATCATGATCATGACCCAAAAACATTTTGGCAATTTTTATGCTCCATTCCATGTTCCCTTTACTTATAAATGCAAAAGTGGAAATTATGGCCATTCTTTGCTCCCACAAATTCTTTGAACGGGCCAATTTTAACAGAGTTTCCCCATCACCAGGTGATGGGGAAAAATTACAAAGATAATCGCCGAGTATCTTATGCGCTGATAAATCCACTAAGTCCCAATTGTTTATAAATTTTGTATTCTTCAGGTAAAATTTTACAATTTTTTTCTTTTCATTTTGTGGCCCATTTTTATATTTATACATTAAAATAAACAAGGCTATAAGTCTAACCTCGTGTGCTTTATTTTTTATTAGAAAATTGATTTCTTGAAGTGAAATATTTTTGTATTTTGAAGCAATAGAACGTGAAAGTGGAACAGTAAGTCCTAAGAAAACGTCACCAAAACCATATTGCCCTTTTCCTGTCTTAAAATATCCAGCAAGCAATTTTGCTTTTAAAGGATCTTTGTGTAAATTAATTTCTTTTAAAATTGCCTTATCCATCCATTAAAAAATTTTAGGCAGAAAAACAATAAGCCCGACAATGGCCGCAGTAAATATGGAAAAAACAACAGCGGCTGCAGCCAGATCTTTCGTATCACGAGCAAATGGATGATATGCGGGAGATGTCAGATCTATATCTACTTCTATGGCCGTATTGAATATTTCTGAGACTACCACAAAGCCGATGGAGAAAATCAGGGCAATCCATTCTAAACTTGAAACTTTTAAATAAAATCCCAAAAATACTACCGTTATTGTGCTGAATATCAGTATGTAAAAATGTTTTGAAGTCTTATAAAAAACATACATACCTCTGAATGCGTTTAAAAACCTATTTTTGACTTTAACTTCATGCCAAGCTTTTATTTCTTCTTTAGAATCCATCTAATTTATCTCAAATTTAAATCTTAATACTTATTATTATACTTAAAAGGCAGTATATAATCAATTAAACACTTTAATGCAAGTACTTTCATTTTTTTTATAATTATTGTAATATAACCTTATGGAAAATAAAGCTTCTTCAATAGAAATTTCAGAGATTAGTATAAGACTTGAACAATATGATGATATCTTTTCAGACTTTGATATTAGGCCATATTCAAAAAGGGCACTTTCTGTCGACTTTCTTGATGAAATTAAAAGAGCAACGAGTGATAGTAAGGACGATAAAATTGAACTCGCATTATATGTAGAAGAAAAAAAGAGAGAGATATCTCACGAGACAGTAATCCAAGAAAGATTATCAGCACACTTTAAGAGACACTATTATTTATTAATGAAAGAAAAACGTAAAGTATTAAAATTAGGCATATCTATGATACTAGTGGGAATTATTTGTATGATAATTGCTACGTTTATTATCTTCAAAGATCCTACTGAAAATTTACTCTTGTCATTTTTGGTTGTTTTCTTAGAGCCGGCAGCTTGGTTCTTACTATGGGAAGGAATGGATCAAGTTGTATTTAATTCAAAAAACATAAATCCAGATTTGGATTTCTATCGTAAAATGTACGGTTCACATGAACATATATCTTTCAAATCTTTTTAGATCTATTTAGGTAATTCACAACCGCTTATTTCCGATAATTTTTCTAAGCCTTGTTCCCCCACATATTTTTCTCCTTTTTCGTTTACCCAGGTAGGAATACTTTCTATGCCTTTTGCGACACATAAATCTGGATTTTCGGAACATTCAACATAAGGCACATATTTAAAAGAATCCCCAAAACGCGCCTTTTCTGCCTGACAATGAGAACACCAAACAGCTCCATACATCGTTAATTTTTTTGACGCAAGACATTGAGCAAAGGCGTCATATTTTGTAGAAATGACCGCCGATTTCTCCCCTAATTGAATTATTACAGTCGCAATTGCTCCTAAAACCAGAAGACCGATTATTAAAAAGAAAATATTTTTTTGATTCATCCCGTTAGAAATTTATATTAATTAATAATACTAGACTTCCATACCTCGTTTTCAATATTTATATTATTTCTAACGGGATTCATAAAATTTATTCTTTACAACAATCAACAAGCTTGCTCATAATATCGTCATAGGTCATTGGCTTCTCTTTTTCTAAGGTGCCTTTAATCTCCGGTATACTGATAATTTTTAACCTGAGTCCAAAAAATAAGTTAAAAATTTTATAGGCGAAACTAAACATTTGTTTTGCTTCTTCTGTCTTGCCATCCCCTTGCAATTTGGTGCCTACTTCCATCAGTCGTATAGTGGTCCCGAGCAAGTGTTTGGATATGCACCAGCTTTCTCCTTCAGTCTTGTCTATCATTCTGCCAAGCAATACTTTTCTTATTTCTCGCACTTCTTTTAACATATCGTAATATTCATTCTTGCCTGTTTTCGCTCCAGAAAAAAAGAAATGTTCTTCCATGCTTATTAAATTCATAACGGCGATGCTTAAATCTTCCTCTGTGGATAAATCTACTCCCCTGTCTTCTTTCAATGCAGTTATCTTTTTTTGGAGCTCTTCAAAACTTATTAATTTTGGATCGTTTGCCATAATTTTTTATTTAATTATTTTTATAATGAAAATATAATAAGACCAAACGCAACAAGAACAAGAAGCAATATTACACGCGCTCTTTTTGTTTCTAATCTGCGTAATTTATCTATTTTTTCTATCATAATATTGTTTGTAGCAAATGCAAGTATAAGAATGAGAGGCAATACAAAAACAAAATTGTACAGAATTAAATACCAGAAACCTTTCCAGAAATTAGCATAATCATGAAGCAGGGTTAAAACGAAAAGATATGGCCCTCCGGTACATGGAAATTCAAATAAAGCGACAAGCGCACCTAACACAAGAAAGGCTGGAATAGAACCTTTTTGAATAACTTTCGCGAGGGTTCCATGCGTACTCTCCGGTATTTTTAATTTAATTGGGAAACTGGGGAAAAATTCATTGATTAAACCAATGATACTATAAAGTAATAATATGGATGCACCTATCTTTGCCATTATGTTCGGAACGTTAAAGAAAGTAAGAGTTTGAAGCGCTCCCAATCCTATTAATGTGTAAATGAAGGCGATAGCAAAAATGTAAACGCCTCCTGATAGTAAAACAAATTTCCTGTTTTTCCCCAAGCTAAACAAAAAAGCGATAGTCAGAAATAAAACCGAAATAGCACAAGGGTTGATACTGTCTATCAAAGCCGAAACCACAATAACCGGCAAAAAACCATGCGCGCTAGTGGTTAAATAATTTGCAAACATGCTGGTTATAATAACATATCTTACAGGTTTATTCTACTTTACAAAAATTTACTGATACTGAATATAAATAGGCTGAGGATTTAATTTTAGCAAGTCAGCTGGAGTCATTAAGACAGTGCCTTTTTCTAGGACATCATTTTTGTAAAATAACTTAAAGCCGGTAAATTGCACAGGTTCTTTGTAGATAAATTGCTGGTAAGTGTTTATTTTTTTGGCTGCTTCTCCCCAACCATCCATATCCATCACAATCTGTACTTCGGGCAATGGTTTTATTTCTTGATAATTGGTAACCATTTTCTGTGTATAACGATGAATAATAAAAATCTTTGGGGTAAGATTATTTTCTTTAACAATTTTAGCCAAATAATCGGCCACAAAATTTATATCCGTTGCATCATACGTGCCTACCGCCTTCCCCGGTCTTATACTACCCTTCATTGAAAATTCAGGATCAATGGCTAAATGAACTTGCGGCATTTTCAAATATTTTTCCAATAATGGAATTTCAGTTTGAACAGTAGAAAAGCCAACTTGAACATCTAAAAAAACAATCGCATTTATTTTTGCCGCCATGGTTATAATTTTATCTATTTCTGTAAATGGCATACGGGCTCTGTATTTGCCGTCGTCCCCGGGACTCCCTTGGGCTACAACTGCAATGTAATGAAGCGCCGGAATAACCGGAGTTTTTGGGTCAGCTTCTTGCCATTTTGCTACTTCCTCTTGTAATTTTTGTAACATTATAGCTTCGGGATATTCTCCCAAAACTCCCATTTTGGTTGAATATAAGTTTCCATAATAAGCAACGATGCGATTAAATGGAAGAATTGCCCCAGCATTAGGATAAACAGTTTTTACCGGCCAGAGATGCGAGATAACTGGCTGAGGGGAAACAGGAACTTTGGTAGTTTTGGTTATAGACTTACCATTCTCATCTGTCACAACAGTTTTAACTGTTTCATAGACAATTGGGTCCGGCGGATTATTGGCTAACTCATTTATTTTTTTATCATAAGCTATGGTATCAAGTGGTGCGATAGGCGTAATTAATTCTCCTATGGATTTTACAATATTATCTATTCCGTCTTTTTCTCCATTGGTTACATTACTGCCCAAAAATTCCGGAACTACAAAAAATAAAACAAATATAAACAGTAAAACTATCAAAAACCAAAAGTGGGTACTTTTGAGGGTACTTTTTGTTTTAGAAATAAGCTTATTTTTCATTAAGGTGAATTATAGCACTTTTTTATTGGCGACAAACTGTTCCTGTGTTAAAGGATGATCTATTATTATAAAAAACATTATCTACACACCAATATCCGCCACTTGACATAGAAGCAGTAATAGAGTATTCATCTATGCTATCTTTGCAATTTAGCGTTGTTGGTTCAATAATATCTTTTACTGCATTGGCGTATTCATTTGATTTACAAAATCCGGCATAAGAACTCCCTTTATCCCAATAAGGTTCTGCCACTATTGCTGCATTTTCAAGAGCTTTTTTCGCTACTGTATCTCTCTCTTTATTTAATTGTTCTTCTGTGGCTACACTATCAGGCTGTGTGGTTGAAGTTGAGGTTGGCACAGAAGTATCCAAAGCAGGAGGAGGAATAGTTGGAGTGGTAGATGTAGGAGTAGTACTATCTGGCTGCTCGGCTGGTATTACTATTTGCGTATTATCGGTTTGAACTGGAGTTTGAAGTGGTATTTCCGATTGTTGTACTGTGTTTGTTATGTCAGATGAATTTACCGAATAATTTCTAAGATAATAGATAGAGGCTCCCTCGGCTAATAAAAACAACACTAGTATGATTAAAAATATCTTAAATACTTTTTTACTGGAATGAGTTTTTGGTTGGGAAGAAGTAATGGGGGTAATGGGAGAAATAGAAGTATCTATATGTCCATAAGAAGATACGGGAGAGCCTGATGGTATATTGAGAATTGGAATATTGACGGCTTTAAAACCTTCATCAATATCCTGCGAATTCCAACCATTCGCCAAAAGATCACTGGATATTTTTTCCTTAGTTGAACCTACTTGTAATTGTTGCTTAATAAAATCAAGTAATGGCTGATTAATCATAATTGTATTATACCAAGTAAAAAAATATAATCTAGGCAAGACCGAGCAATTAATTTACTTCTTCTATCCTGCTCCCCTTTTTGTAAATTATCAGGTCATCTCCCGATTTTTCCCACGTTTTTTGTATTGCATCCAATATTCTCCATGTTTCAAGAATTTCTTCACTGGACACAAACAAATCATGTTTCCCTTCTATAGTAGCTCCAATAACTCGTTCATAAGCATCAGACTCGTGCTCAATATTAAAAATTTTTTTATTACCGTCTTTATATTTAATCACTATTTGTGTTAATTTTTGGGAAAGAGCTTTTCCGGTAGCCAGAGTTATCGGTACCCCGTGCCAAGCTTTATCGTTTGACGCCATATTGATAGAGACAAATGTTTCCGTCATGCTTTTGGGATTGTTTACTTCCTCACGATATCTTTCATATTGTCCTCTTTTTACACATTCGTGTTCTCTCAAATCACAGACAACTTCTAAGTTCTTTAATGCTTCATAACGTTTAGCCGTTTTAAAGGACCCGGATAATACTACAGAGGCCATTTCAAGAAGATGACTTTGCACAAAATCTTTTAGCGCTCCATTCTGTTCGTAAAAATTAACCCGACCTTGTATATCTATTTCTTCACTGGCAATAATCTCTATTCCGGCAATTTTGTTTTTATCCTTCGGCCCAGAGCCTACAGGCGAGGCCCACTTTTCGGTCACCACATTTTGCATTGATTGTTTTGCCAGATAATGATCCACTCTATAAATTTGATGTTCTGAAAAATATTGGTCAATATGCTCTACCAAGCTTTGGGCAGATTGCAAATCCTTGCCAAAAGGTTTTTCAAGCATTATTTTTACATTATCTTTACCAAAATCATTACTGATTATTTTCACAACATCCGGCACAGCTTCAGGCGGAATCGCCAAATGAAAAATTTTCTCTCCGTCCCCTGTAATTAAATCTCTTAAATTTCCATAATCTTTTCGGGAAACATGTACAACCGCACCTACACGATTCATGTTTTGCATATTTTTAAGCGCAGGCAATAAATAGCGCCTTGATAAGTCGCCAGAAGCACCAAAAATTATATAAGTCGGTTTATTGTTCATATGTTTTTTCATTATTTACCCCCACACCTAATATTGTAATGCACTAAAGGTGCGTGGCAAAGCCACATTACAGTATTAGGTGTGGGGGTTTATTTTATGTCCACCGAAAGCATTGCGCATCAGGGCCAATAGCTTAGTGGCAAAATTAATTTTGCCTTTCTGTGATGCAATTCTAACCTCAAAGGCTGACAATATAGAAGGCATTTCTATATTAAAACTTTTAGCGACTTCTAAGGCAAAACGCGCTTCGCCGGATTCTGCAACCACACCATCAACCTCTTTCAATTCCGGATTTTCTTTCAGAGCATTCATAGTAAGCTCGTTCAACCACGAGGTAATAACGCTTCGATGTTGCCAAACTTCTCCTACTGAAACTAAATCAAGATTTTTGTATGGGCCTTCTTTTAAAAGCCAATATCCTTCAGCCAGGCTTTCCATCATACCATATTCAATGGCATTATGAACCATTTTTACATAATGTCCCGCTCCGCTTTCCCTAAAATAATGATATGCCCCGGAAGGTTTTTCCAATGTTTTAAATATTGGCTCAATAATTTTAAATGCTTCGGTGTTGCCGCCTACCATCATGGAAAATCCATTTTTATAACCCCAGATACCCCCGCTCGTTCCGACATCCATTAAAACTGACCCTTCTTTGGAAACTTTTTCCGCATGTTTTTTTGTCAGACGAAAATCAGAATTGCCTCCGTCAATTAAAATACTTTTCTTTGGCATTATTTTAAGCCATTCATCCAGTTCTTGATCTACTACATCCGCTGGCACCATCATCCAAATAATTACCTGTTCCCCGTTAAAAGAATTTACAACATCTGCCCTTTCATAAGCAGGTATCATTCCTAAATTCTTCATTTCATCAATCGGGCCTTTGCTTCTATTGTAAACAATAACAGCATGTTCGTCTTCGTGAAGTTTTTTGGCGATTTGCGCCCCCATTTTCCCCAAACCTGCAATTGCTATTTTCATCCCGTTAGAGATAGGAAGCGCCCAATCTATTTTTTAGATAACGCTTGCCCATTCCCGATTTTAAAAATAATTCTCTCGACCTAGCTTTACTTTCTAATAAACACGCTTCGTAATAAATAATTATAAATGGACTTCTTCCTTTTGTATATGTAGATAAACCTTTATTATGCTGCATAAGGCGCTTCCGTAGATCTTTTGTACTTCCGGTGTAAAGCTTTCCGTCCTTTTTACTTTTTAAGATATAGGTGTAATAAAACATAAGTAATCTCTAACGGGATTTCATCTATTCCTTAAGGTCTGTAAAAATTGTTAATAATGGAACTTTTTTTAATATTTGCGCCGGTTGTTTTGATATTTCAATGTCATTTTTAAGATTTTCTAATACTTCTAATTTTTCTTTCCCTTGCATCCAAACAACCGCTTCATTTAATCTCTCTATCGCTTTCGGTGTTATGGTAATGCGGGAAAACACAGGAGTATCATAACTGCAAGCTAAATTTTGAGATTGTATCGCCACGCTGTCTGGCAATATTCCTGCAGTATGTCCGTCTATTCCAATACCGAATAAACCTATTTTATAATCCGCTAAGCTGAATTCTTGATTAAGAACTGCATCGAATTTTTCAGTAGTAATGTTCTGGTCCTCGTCAATTAAGATTGGGATAATTCTGGCTTCCGGAAGATTGAAGCCTTTTTCCACAAGTTGAAAATAATTTGAATTAAAATGGTCAGCGGGACCATATCTTTCGTCGGTTAGAGTGATAGTTAAATTTTTACATGAATATTTTTTAAGAATTTCTGCCACTTGTACCGCAACAACAATAGATGAACCGCCTGTTACAAAAAACAAAACTTTTTTACCCGCTTTTAATTGATTCAAAATGGAAGAAGCAATAAAATTTGCAGCGTCTTCCGGCTTAGTAGTAGTTTTTATGACAAGACTCATAAATCTATCATACCAAAATTCTAGCCTTTCAGATAGGGCTTATTTTTATGTTATATACATTGACATATTTAATTTTATAGTAAAATTATACCATGAATGGTATAATTTTAATGGTCGCTTTAATAATAAAAATTTTAAAAATATGGCAAAAAATAAAATTTTATATATCGTAATTGCAATTGTGGTTTTAGTCTTGGTCGGAGGCGGCTACTATTATTGGAAAACAAAAATACAAAATATTTCAGAACCTCCAAAGTCTGAAGCTGAACAAGCTGCGGAAGACGTTCAAAAAACAGCAGCCAGCGTTTCGGCTGATGCCACTAAAGGAGTTTTACCGAGTATAACAACCACAGATAATAATCCTATTAAAACAGACCCCAATCCTTATAATCAAACCAATCCATTTTCAAATTTAAAGATTAATCCTTTCAAATAAAAATATGAATAAAAATACTTTGGGTGTTTCAATATTAGTTTCCGTAATTTTAATTTTGAGTGCAATAATCGGTTCTGTTGATGCCCAGACGAAGTCATTATTGCAACCACAAGAACAAAAAATGCCCGGCGATATGCAATATCCAATCCCGGAACTGGGCAACTGTAAAAGTAAAAGTGATTGTAAAGTATTTTGTGATAATTCGAAAAATTCCGGTGCTTGTCTGGCTTTTGCCGAAAAACGCAATTTAATGAGTCCTGAAGAGTTAGCTGCCGCCAAAAAATTTGCTGATAACGGAATGGTAGGTCCGGGAGGTTGCAAAGGGCAAACTGAGTGCGATCAGTATTGCGGCAGTTCAAACCACATGGAAGAGTGTATGACTTTTGCGCAAAAAAACGGAATGATGTCGGAAGAACAGTTGCAAAATTCTCAAAAAGTTTTGGCAGCTATCAAGAATGGAATAAAACCTCCGGCTTGTAATGGACCAAAAGAATGCGATGCATATTGTAGCAGTTCCCTGCATATGGAAGAATGTATGACTTTTTCTTTGGTAGCCGGAATAGTTCCCGACAATCAAAAAGAGCAAATGCAAAAAACTCTTAATGCTATAAAAAAAGGAATCAGGCCTCCGGCTTGTCATGGTCCGGAAGAATGCGATAAATATTGTAGTGACCCCAGCCATATGGAAGAATGTATGACTTTTTCTCTGGAAGCTGGACTTATGCCGGATAACCAAAAAGAAGAAATGCAGAAAACTCTTGAAGCTCTGAAGAAAGGGATTAAGCCTCCGGCTTGTCATGGTCCGGAAGAATGCGATAAATATTGTAGTGAAAGCAGTCATGTTGAAGAATGTATAAAATTTTCCGTGGCAACCGGAAGGATGACAGAAGAGGAAGCTAAAATGGCTACAAAAACCGGCGGCAAAGGTCCTGGAGGATGTATTAGCAGGGATGCCTGCGATGCTTTCTGTAAAAATCCGGATAATCAAGAAACTTGTTTTAATTTCGGAAAAGAGAATGGGATGATTCCGGAACAAGATCTGCAAAAAATGCAGGAAGGCCAGCAAAGGATGAGAGATTCTTTCAGTAAAATACCGCAAGAGGTTTTAAGTTGCATTACAGCATCTTCAAGCGCCGAGATTGTTGAAAAAATGAAAAACGGTTCTTTTATACCCAGCAAGTATAGTGATGTTATGAATGAATGTTTCAAAAAATATGCTCCACAAGGGAAAGAGCCGAATCAAAATCAGCCTGGGCAAATGCAACCAGGACAACAAATGCAACCAGGACAACCGAATCAGCCGGGACAAAATCCACCGATGATAAATCAAAATCCAAACAATCAAGGCCAACCGGGACCCGGTCCTGGTGGATGTATAGGCCCGGAAGAATGTAAATTATATTGTGATTCACATCAGGAAGAATGCAGAAATTTTCAGCCTCAATTGAATCAAGTCCAACCTGGTGAAAATCAACCGCCAATGCAACCAAATCAACCTAACCAACCTGTACAAATGCAACCTGGACAGCCCGGACAAAATCCACCAATGAATCCGGATCAGCCTGGCCAATTTATTCCACCAAGTCAGCCGGGTGACCAAATGCAACAACAGCAACAAATGCAACCGCAAGTCCAAGAACAACCTATAGAACAACAACAAAATCCCCCACCGCCACCTGCCCCAACCAGTTTCTTCAAAGGGACGCAAGAACTTTTAGCAAATATATTAAACGCGTTTAAGTAGGGTCGATTATAATTAATTTATACAATTGATCAGACTTTTGGAAACGACAAAGGCTTGCAAAAAGTAGTGGATGACGCTTGCAAAAAAGGGTGGTAGATAAAGTTATCCCCTCCCAATATCACTTTTTATCATTTTAACAATTTCTGGGAATTTAGATATTTAAAAGTGTCCGTATTATATTATTTCCTAGATTTTTGACCTAGAATTTAAACTGCTCACCAAATTTTCCGATTATTGGCAATGGTTTTTGTTCTCCTTTTGATGCAGCTATTATTCCAATTACCATTAAAACAAACAAAGCCAAATTGAGCAATCTCTCAATCATCCAGAGTCCCCATGGTAAGAACCAACTTATTATTGCAACCAATACCCAACCGATAAAAATGACAAGGCCTTGCTTAATGTGATATTTAACAAACGGATCTTTTTTTGCATCAGTTAAAAGCGGAATAAAAAAGATAATGTAAGCTAAAATCGCCATAGCAGTATTTTTTCCTTTAGCGGACTGATTTATTTCTCCTTCCATAATTTTATAATTTAAACTTAATTTAAACTTAATTCGACCTTTATTTTTTAAATACTATTCTGTAAACATTATTGCAAAAAAACGAGCTAGAAAGTCACTTCTAGGCCGGCTTTTTGTTGATTATTAAGCCAAAAAGTAAGAACCCAGCTTTGGCCTATTTTCATCATGGTCATACTTTTCCCTGATATTTCTGCTGTTTTAAAACCCTCTTTTTCCAATTCAGTTTTTACTGTGGTCATATCGCTTTCAACTACAACTCGGTTACAAACATAAGTAAACATAGAACCAAATTGTTCCTGAAGTTTTACTCCTTCAATAACTTTACTATCAACTTCTTTATTGTAGATTTTCTGTAAAATTGGCAATAAAATTGCTTGAACTGTTTTTCCTTTTTCTGTATTTGGTTCTACTGCTTTTATTCCGTCAAAATATTTTTCAACGGGAGTTTTTTCTTCAGCTACTGGCTTCCCTGTTTCTGTTTGTGAATTTGTTTGCGGCGTTACCGGTTCTGGAACAGTAGTAGAATCTTTTTTACTCCACACTAATATACCAACAACTATTATTGCGATTATTATAATTGCGATTACAATTTTTTTTATACTCATATTTTTAAAAGTTATCTTTTAATTAATAAACAACAAACCTTTTCTTATTGAGCCGGCGTATACCAAACCTTGATATCTTGATCATCACTGTAATAAGAAAATTCTATCTCCGTTCCCTCACTATTGGACATCACCAGTGTGCCGGAATTTGCAGAAACTTCATTCGTTTTAGTCTCAAATCCCTCTTTCAAATAAAATTCCTCTAATTTGGTTAAATCTTCAGGTACAACTAGCCGCGGAACTTTCAGTACTGCTGTAAATGAACCCTCATAATCCGAATATTTACCGTATGATGTAACTTTGGATCCACCAAAAATCTTTTCTATTTCTGGTCTCACCTTCTCGGTAAAAATCGGCAAAGTTTTACTGCTTAAAACAACTTCTTTGGCTTCTTTAAATAAATCATTTGGAGTTTTTGTAGTTTCTTCATTCCCTGTTCCTGGTTGACCAACACCATTCGTGTCTTGTAGCATTTGCTCTACTGCTCTATTTTTTTGCCAACTACTTACACCGTAATACAAACCACCGGCCACTATCAACACTAAAATTATAATAACTAAAACTTTTTTATTCATCTCATTTTAATTTAATCTTAACAATTCGACCTTTTGTTTTATTATACACCAATTGCATTCCATTTCAGAGCTACTTCCATGAATTTCCAGTGATAGGGTTTTATTCTCAACACAAAACTGCCCCAAATGCGTAAAAATTGGATTTAAATAAGAAAAAGTAAAATTGCAAAAAGGGCTACAAAACAAGCGAAAATCCCTACGACTTTAGCAAAGAAAGTAATAGCTTCTTGCTTTCTATTTTCTATTAATAGTTGTAGC
The DNA here is from genome assembly GCA_041650615.1 of Minisyncoccota bacterium. Taxonomy (GTDB): domain Bacteria; phylum Patescibacteriota; class Minisyncoccia; order Phycocordibacterales; family UBA9973; genus UBA9973. The sequence goes on along the minus strand of JBAZKU010000001.1, from coordinate 13,151 downwards.
GGTTCGGATAAAAATAAAAATCCCATAACTGCCGCTGATAATACAAACAGGCTTAACATAGTCATTGGAATAATTACAGTTTCGTTTTGATCCTTTAAGACAGAAGTCACAACTTGTATGACGAAAACTATAATAACAATATACAAAGCCGCCCCCGATGCGTAAAAAAATGGTTTTTTCATAATGTCTTTATTATAACATATTAGTGTGTATGGGATTGGCTGGGAGACTTGGACTCGAACCAAGATAACATCCTCCAGAGGGATGTGTCCTACCATTAGACGATCTCCCAATGGTGCTTATACAATAATACAAAATTGCACTTTTATCAAACAGGTTTAAATCTGTTATAATAAATATATGAAAAATAGAAATTGGCCTTTGGGATTTTTGGGTTTCCTCGGGTTTTTGGGAATACCGGAACTTTTAACGCAAGATCCATTCGGAGCTCTTTGGCTGTTATGGTTCTTATGGTTTTTACATTTTATTCCCAGTAAAAAACAATAACTTAATAATTAGATTCGGAATCATTAAACACTCGGCTTCCCTATCTTATTCATTTATACCCCAAAATCTCCAATGCCATGGCTCAAACTTATAGTCAGGATTCCCTATCGGATAACTTAGAAAAAATCCATATTTGCTGGCATTTTTTTGAAGCCATTTATATTCTACCGTCTTATAAAAATTATCATCCGTACTCTTATATTTTATAGAACTGCCGGTTAAATCCACCGCTGTTCCAAGCTGGTGTTCCGAATAGCCGGGCAAGGCAATTCCATTTAGCTGCCCTTTTTCAATATAATAATCAACCAACCACTTTTGGTATTCCGCCGTTCTGAACCCGGAAGTAATCGCCAAATTTATATCGTCCTTTTTTGCGTCGGCAAACATATTTTTCAGCGAATTAAAAACGTCCAACCTTAAACAAATAATTTTTTCCGACCCTTTTACTCCCAAATCTTCTATATTTTTTAAATTTTTCGGAATGAAATCATCCGGCAATTTGCTTGACTTATCGGCTTTTGAAAAAACAATGTCCGTATAGTCAGGATATTCCGTTTTTCGTCTTGGACACAATTCATCGTAAAAAATTTCGCTTTCTTTGTCTGCTGTTTCCTGGTTTAGAGTTCCGACCGACGAAAGATTATCATTTTTGTCGTTCAAAGTTGAATTTTTATTAAAAATAAAGCAAAAAACAATAACGATTATCAAAAAAATCATCATCAAGGCTGAAAGTAAATATTTTTTATTTTTCATTTTATTCTATTTCCCGATACAAGCTTTTATAAAAGCTGTAAAAAGAGGATGGGGGCTAAGCGGGCGCGATAAAAATTCAGGATGAAATTGTGTGCCTAGGAAAAAAGGATGTTTGCTTTTCGGCAATTCCGCAATTTCCATTAAATGACCATTTGGAGATCGTCCTGAAAAAACCAAACCTTTGGCTTCCAAGTCGCCTACAAAAGCCGGATTTACTTCATAACGATGGCGATGTCTTTCTATTATTTCTTTTTTACCATAAGCTTTTTTTGCTATGGTACCATCACGCAAAATGGCTTTGTATTCCCCCAAGCGCATAGATCCGCCATATAAATTATTTTTCAAAAGTTCTTTCTGTGATTCCATTATGTCTATCACCATATTTTTTGAATTTGGATTCACTTCTCTGGTATTTGCATCTTTCAATCCTAAAACATTTCGCGCGTATTCTATAACCATCATTTGCATTCCATAACAAAGGCCAAAATAAGGAATTTTATTTTCCCGGATAAATTTTATGACATTCAAATTTCCTTCCACTCCGCGAGAACCGAAACCTCCGGGAATAATAATACCGTCGTATTTTTTAAGCTCCTTTAATTTTGCCGGAGACCCGCCTTGACTCGGCGAGGCAGGTTTTTCAAAATCAGCGGAATTTAACCAAGTTAGAATTGGTTTTCTATTTTGCGTATAACTGGAATACTTAATTGCTTCAATGACGGATAAATAAGAATCGGATAAAATAAAATCTCCTGTTTCAAAATATTTTCCCACCATAGCTATTTTAACCGTATCTTTGCCATTATGCGCGTGTTTTGCAAAACTTTTCCATTTTCCCCAAGCTTTTACATCTGATTTTCTAGAAGGAATATCCAAAATATTGCAGAGCTTATCCGAGAGTTTCTCTTTTTCAAAATTAATCGGTATATCGTAGATACTATCCACATCCGGAGCGGAGATAACTCTATCAGCCGGCATGTTGCAGAAAAGTGAAATTTTCTCTTTTCTTTTATTATCAAGACTGACATCCGCTCTGGCTATTAAAAAATCCGGCTGAATGCCTGAAGCATTAAGTGTTCTGACGGCGTGTTGGGTAGGTTTAGTTTTCATTTCGCCAACTTTTTGAGGTGTCGGCAAATAAGAGACCATTACAAAAAAAACATCCCTGGGGGATGAGAGTTTCATCATTCTGGCAGCTTCTAAGAAAAGCATGTTTTGATATTCACCGATAGTTCCTCCGATTTCAATTACAACTACATCAGCCTTGGCATTTCTTCCCGCTTCTTTTATGCGTCCGATAACCTCAAGCGGAATATGCGGAACAACCTCTACACATTTGCCTTTATATTCCAAATTGCGTTCTTTTTCTATGACTGATTTATAGACTCGGCCTGTAGTCATATAATTTATCCGAGTCAAATTTATTTCAAGAAATCTTTCATAATTGCCCATATCTTGGTCTGTTTCATCGCCATCTTTAAGCACAAAAACTTCTCCGTGTTCGGTCGGATTCATGGTTCCGGCATCAACATTGATATATGGGTCAATTTTTATGGCCGTAACGGAAAGCCCACGATTTTTTAAAATAAGTCCAAGAGAGGAAGAAGTAACGCCTTTCCCTACCCCGGAAATAACTCCCCCTATCACAAAAATATACTTGCAATTATTTTTTTTTCTACTCATTTATTTAAATATTTTCTAATGGCGATAAAACTGGAAATCACGCCCAAAAGAACGCCTGATAATAAAATAATCACAAAAATTTGAAATAAATTTGAAACATAATAATCATAAATATTGAGTCCTAAGAAATTAGTCATAGAATGTCCCAAATAAGCCGTTATTGGCCAGAAAATAACCAAGGTTATTATGGTGGCAATGATTCCATAAATTGCACCCTCTACCAAGAAAGGCCCGCGTACTCGCATCTTGCTTGCTCCAACCAGACGCATCACGCCTACTTCCTCTTTGGAAATAAAAATGGCCAATCCGATAGTATTCAAAGTAATAATTATAGAAATCACTATCAAAATTAAAGTAATCAAAAATCCCAGTCTTTGTGCGCCGGATATTATGTTATTTAATTTATCTATAACTGTTTTATTTTGGTTATAATCTACTTTATCTATTATGGAAGTGGAACCTGAAACCAGCGCATTATCTCCTTTCAGAAAATTGGCAATACTTTCATATTGAGAAATCTCTTTGGCTTTAATATTAAGATATCCTCCGAGCGGATTATTTGGTATTTCATCTAGCGCCTGAATAGTCGGATAATCATTTTGGTGGCGTTCACGGAAAAGTTTCAATGCTTCCTCCGCGCTAATATAAGAAATTTCTGATACTTCTGGCAAACCTTCTAAGGATTGTTTTAAAGACATTATGCTGCTTTCAGGTGCACCAATATTGAAATAAACAGTCACATCTACTTTATCTTTAATTTCTGTTAATGAAAAATGAAGCACTGCGTTCAATAATATGATAGCGGTGATAACAGAAAGAGTAATGGTAACAACAAGCACAGCAGCCCAAGAAACAATTCCGCTTCTGGTAAAATTTATAAACCCCGTTTTTATGATTCTTTTTAGTTCAATTACCATACGATGGTTATTATATAATATATTTACCACTTTTGTCATCTCTGATAATTTTGCCTCTTTCCATCGTAATTACCCTGCCCCCGACAGAATCAATCACTCCGCGATTGTGGGTCGTTAAAATAACTGTTGTTCCGAGATCGTTTATTTTTTTTAAAATTTGAATTATTTCATGAGTGTTAATTGCATCCAAATTCCCAGTCGGTTCATCGGCAATAATGAGTTCCGGCTGGTTTATGATAGCGCGCGCAATGGCAAGACGTTGCTGTTCGCCCCCGGACATCTGATGCGGAAAATGGGACATTTTATTACTCAAATCAACAAGCTCTAAAACATGAGGAACGTCGCTTTCTATTTCTTCATTGGTTTTACCGACAGCCTCCATGGCAAAAGCAATGTTTTCGTACGCAGTCTTATTAGAGAGCAATTTAAAATCTTGAAACACCACACCGATCCTTCTTCTTAATTTAGTTAAATCTTTATTTTTTAATTTAAATACATTAATGGACTCAAAAAAAACAGTTCCGTCAGAAGGAACATCGTCTGCTAAAATCATTTTAACTAAAGTTGTTTTACCAGCGCCGGAATGCCCTACGATAGAGACAAATTCCCCTGTTGTGATGGTTAAGGTCACATCATCCAAAGCTAAAGAATCTTCATTATAAATTTTTGAAACATTGTTAAAATAAATCACAATCCAATTATATCATAATTATAAATTTTTTTCTGCCTCAATCCCGTTAGAGATCGCGAGGGCTCGCAGTGTCTCTATCTCTAACGGGATCAAGAAATAAATCAATACTTCCTGCCAGTACTTCATCTATTTTTGAGGTTTCTACTCCTGTGCGATGGTCTTTAACCATTTTATAGGGGTGCAATACGTAAGAACGAATTTGACTTCCCCATTCTATCTCCGTGTTTTTTAATTTCATGCTTTCCTCTACACTTTTTTTCTCTTCTTCAGCCTTTTTAAAAATCTTTGCTCGGAGGATAGAAATAGCTCTTTCGCGATTCTGCTCTTGAGAACGCTCCTCTGAAGCATGAACAGAAATACCAGTCGGAATATGGATGAGCCGAACCGCTGTTTCTCTTTTGTTTACATTCTGTCCGCCAGGACCACTGGAACGAGAAAATTCTATTTTCAAATCTCCTTCCGGAATAATAATATCTTTTTCTTCAAGCTTGGAAAACTTCGGTAAAACCTCAACTAAGGCAAAAGAAGTATGCCTTAGTTTTTTCGCATCAAAAGGCGAAATGCGCACCAGGCGATGCACCCCGGATTCATTTTTTAACATTTTATATACATCCTTGCCTTTTATTTCAAAAGAGACATTTCTGTATCCACCGTGGTCATTCTTGTGTTCATGGATGAAAAAAATTTCCCAATCTTTTTTTTCTGCATACTTCATATACATATATAAGAGCATTCGTGCAAAATCTTCGGCGTCGTCTCCTCCGGCACCAGAAATTATGGTAATAATCGCATTACCTTTGTCATATTTCTGGGCGCCGGTGAGTCTATCTTTAAGTTCTGTAAGTTTTTTAAATGTTGTTTGCGCATTATTTTTATCATTCCAAAAGTCCACTGTTTGAGTTTCAGCTTCCAGTTTTTCTATTTCTTTTTTTATGTCAATATCTTTTTTCATGAGCCGATGGTCAGAATTGAACTGACGACCTTTCCCTTACGAAGGGATTGCTCTACCAACTGAGCTACATCGGCTGGTCTCGCCCGCAAGTCTACGATCGAGGGAGCCGTTAATTGGATTTGCACCAATGACCTCATTCTTACCAAGAATGTGCTCTACTACCTGAGCTATAACGGCAAACTTAACTTAGCTACTAAAACATCTTAGTTTATCCTGACACCTTTTACAAGTGAAAGGTGTGTGGATTTATTTTGACTTATTTTTGCAAAATATTTTTTCAATAAAATTTATAAATTTATACCATGTGTGGATAAAGTGGATAAGGTGGATAAATCCGTTTTGTTTTTCAAAAGAAAAAATGTATACTTCACTTCATAAATTAATTTTAGAAAAATCATAAAAAATGAAAATAAATTTAAATAAAAAAATTATCACCGGTCTTTTTGTCCTCTCCGCTTTTCTTGTCATTCAATTTTATTCAATTGTAGAAACTGTGTTTGCCGTAGCAGATAGCGCGGAAGTGACCCTCACTGTTGATTCCGGCATATCTATTTCAAATGGCGCGGATGAAGTAATGGAACCAAATTTAAGTATTACTCAACATAAATCTGTCGGCACTTCCACTTGGACTGTAATAACCAATGACCCAGACGGTTATCAGTTAGTGGTAACAGCTGATACTGTTCCAGCAATGAAAAGTGCAACAAGTGAATTTGCTGATTACACAGAAGCAACAGCTGGAACTCCTGAAACATGGGCAGTATCTAATGCTGTAGAATTCGGATACTCGGCTTTTGGTTCTCAAACACCCGCTGCCTGGGGAACCGGAGCTGCCAGTTGTGGAAATACGACAACCGGCGTTGTAGATGCTTCGCTAAAATTTAGCGGCGTTGCTACGGCAAATGACCCTATCGCTACATCCAGTGACCCCACTCCTATTGCTGGCGTATTAACCACCATTTGTTTTGCCGCTGAACAAGAAACAGTTTTTGCCGAGGCTGGAGCATATCATGCAAATATCACTGGTACTGCAACGGTATTATAAAAAAAATAATAAAAGCCTAAATGGTAACTTCGTCTGTAAAAAAAACCATATATAGTTTCCTCATTATATTTATTATTTTGAGCAGTTTTTTCTTGCCTGAATATTCAAAAGCATACACAAAGACAAATGTCGGCGTAACCGTACAAAATGACTTTGTAGTAGAACCGGGCAAAACAGAAGTATTTTTAAACCCTGGAGAGAAAATGGTAAAAAATATTTCGGTTACCAATCGTGTTGACAAAGCTGTCAGATTTAAATTAACCACGGAAGATTTTGTCGGGACAAATGATCCCAATCAGCCAGTTTTACTTATGGGTGATACAAATAGCCCATATTCTTTAAAAGATTTCATTGTTCCGGAAATTACAGAATTTAGTTTGGAGTTTGGAGAAAAAATTACTATCCCCGTAACAATATCTGTGCCGCTCAATGCTGAACCAAGGGGTTACTATGGCGCTCTTATTATATCAAATGACCCGGACAAATTAGAAAATGATACGACAAAAGAAACAGAAGGCAAAACACGAATCATCTCCAGAATTGGTTCGCTTTTTTTGCTTAAAATAAATGGCGAAGGGAAAGAGGAAGGAAAGGTTGAAGATTTTAAATTAATCGGACCGGAAAAAATATTTTACAGTCAAAGACCGGAAGGATTTGAGATTGCATATAAAAATACCGGCAACGTTCACCTTGTCCCTTATGGAACAATAACAATCAAGAATATATTCGGTAAAGTTCTGAACACATTGCCGGTTGATGCTTATTTTGTGCTCCCGGATTCTATCAGATACCGGGAAGTAAAATGGACTGATGGATTTAGTCTTGGGCGTTATACTGCAAATCTTTCTTTAAATAAGGGTTATGGCAACCAATATGAAAATATAGATTTGGCATTTTGGGTACTTCCATGGAAGATACTCCTTATCGGATTTGTATCCCTATTCCTCATAATTGCCTTAATTTATTATTTCTTGACACGCTTTGAGTTAAGAAAAAAATAATAAAAAAATGAAAAAATATGTCACATCTTTTCTAAAGAAAAGAAACATTACAATCTTTTTTTTCATCTTTTCCGCTTTTATCCCTCTATGCGTAATATTTGCGGAAACTATGGAAAGTGATACTTATAAAATAATGTCCGATACTATTAATATAGGCGGAGAAAGTTCTTCAAGCAGTGGTTATAAAATCAATGACACTCTGGGAGAAATAGGTACCGGGTATTCAAATAGCGGCGACTACTATATGCATGCGGGATTTTGGCAAATGCAAGAAAGTTATATCTCTATCTCAACACCCCTTGATTTGCCTTTGACTGCCATCGGCGGCATAGCCGGTGAAGGGAGTGAAGGAACGATATCTTGGCTCGTAACAACAGATAACTTTGCCGGTTATAGTATGAGCATAGAAGCCACTACCACCCCGGCCCTTACATCTGCCTTAGATTCTTTTGATAATTACACTCCAAGCGGAGCGGATCCTGATTATGATTTTTCTATTGCCTCTAACACATCAGCTTTTGGATTTTCTCCGGAAGGAGTGGATACAGTCACACGTTTTAGAAATACTGGTCCGGTATGCAATTCCGGAACAGATGAAACTCCAAGCAAATGCTGGGATGGGCTTTCTACTTCGCCCCAGACAATATTTCAAAGAATAACAAGCAACCATCCGGATGGAAGTACTGCAACAGTCCGTTTTCGCGCAGAATCCGGGGCAGGCCATATTCAAATTTCAGGTAGTTATACTGCCCCAATTATTGTAACTGCTGTTACTTTATAATCCCGTTAGAAGCCGCGGTCGCTAAAATTTTATGATAAATAATATAAAAAAAATTAGATTGCGATCTGTTTCTAACGGGACATTTTTCTTTATACTGCTCTTATTGTGCGTCAATATTCCCTATCTTCACGCTCAATCTAATGATATTCAAATAAATTTGGGGGTTAGTGGATGCAATAATAATGGAGTATGCGAGTCGGGTGAAACATCATCTAATTGTCCGGTTGACTGTGCTATTGTTGTTCCTTCGTCTTCTCCTTCCCAAAAAGGCGGGACAACTTCACCAGAAAATATTTTTGTATACAATTTGTCTGTTCAGCCGAATTTTACCAGTTCAACCATTTATTGGAACAGTCTTGTAAGTACAATAAGTACAATAAAATGGGGTGAAACAACAGAAGTAAAAGAAGGAACTCTCAGCAGCGTTATTTTTGCCAGAGATCACAAAATGGAAATAATAAATCTGGAACCGGGAACAATGTATTTCTTTATAATTGAAAGTCGGGACACTAATGGGAGAATCAGTACTTACACGCCAATATACTTCTTTACAAAATTTTTTAAAGATACAACCTTGCCGTCAAATCCCCGCAATGTAGGCACCTCTGCTGATATTTCTGGTATTACCCTCTCTTGGCAAAACCCACTAGATAATAATTTTTCATATATTCGAATAATGAGACATGAAGACCATTTCAGAGGAAATCCATTTTTAGGTAAATTAATTTACGAAGGATCGGAAGAAAAATTTTTAGATAAAAATGTAATAAAAGGTAAAAAATATTTTTATGCATTATTTTCCAGAGATAATGAAGGAAATTTTTCTTCAGGCGTAGCTATATCCGAAACCGCATATTCCTCTGAAAAAACTCCTGCTTTAATTGAAGAAAAACCGCCAGAAATTTTAATAGAAGAAACTTTTTTTGTGCATCAGTACAATCAGCAAGTTGAACCTCTGACAAATACTAAAACAATTACAATAGATGGTGATAAAAGCACTGTTGTTGATACAAATTTAAAAACGCTTCCCGATGATTGGATGGAAATTACAAACCAAGAAGGAGAAGTTGTGGGACGATATTTATTTTCATTTAATGAGGATAGTAAACGTTACCAAAGCGTTGCTTCTCCGCTCCTAAAAACAGGAACTTATAATGTAAAAATTTATAGATATAAAGATAATATTCCGACAATAATAAGCGAAGGTTCTTTTTATATTAAAGAAACAACAATACCAAAAGTTGAAAAATTTTATGACAATATTTATATTAATTATCTGATTTATACAATAATCTTAATTTTTGTGCTTATTTTACTTGTTTTCCTAATAAAACATAGGCGAAAAACTCAATAAAATAAGGCTTTCTTAAAGAACGCCATCTCATCATAACGAACTGTGGATAACTAGTTGATATGCTGTGTATTTCCTATTATAATATAAGGGTATAAAAAAATATCGTCTATCCGAGATACCATTTTTAAACATCTCGTTTACCCGATAAACTATTATATATCTTTATAAAAATGGAGAATCTTAAAAAAGTAATATCATTAAATCAAGCATCAAAGATTACTGGATACCATTCAGACTATTTAAGCGCTCTAATTCGTAAAGGAGAGATGAAAGGAGAGAAAATCGGAGGAAATTGGTTTACTACCGAAGAAGAGATAAAAGATTACATTTTTAAGCAAAAAATTCGTCATAGAAAGTTCGCTATTCTTGACTTTCTATCCCCCAAAAGGACTCAAAAAATTCTTATATTATCCGGGGTAGTTTTTTTGGCTATTATTTTATTTGGAATTTATCTTTATGGTAAAAATACCAAAGTAATTTTGGAAGAAGGCAAAAAAACACTTTCCTCTGATGTAGAAGTGACTGAATAATTCAAAAATGAAAATTTTACTTATAAAATTTTTAGAAAAACATTTTTTAAAAATTTTCTCTATTTTTGTAATTTTCTTTTCTTTACTCTCCCCTTTTTATACATCGGAGGCCGCAATAAATAAACAAATAAATTATCAAGGAAAACTCACTGACGGTGATGGAGTGGCTGTTCCTGACGGTACTTATAATATGGAATTTATTTTGTATGATGACCCGGATTTAGGTGGCGCGCATATTTTATGGACAGAAACACGTATTCAAGCAAATCGTGTTACTGTCACCAGTGGACTTTTTAGCATACTTTTGGGAGAAGTTACCGCTTTGACTTCTGTTAATTTCAATCAGACACTTTATTTGGGCGTAAATATCGGTGGAACAGCAGATACCGCTACACCAACGTGGGATGGAGAAATGGTTCCCAGAAAAAAGCTTGGCGTAGTTCCCGCTGCTGTTGTATCTGAAAAAGTAATTAATATTATCGGCGGAAATGGGACTACTTTATTAGGTTCAATTCCGTATCAATCAGATACAGATACCACTACCCTTCTAGCCCCCAATACAACAACCACAAAAAAATTTCTTCGCATGACCGGTGATGGCACTAATGGTGCTGTTCCTGCTTGGGACACTCTCGTTGATGGCGATATTCCTTCCGCTTTAACTGGTAAAACTTACAATGGATTAACAATCACAGCTAATGGAACAAATACTTTAAATATTACAGCGGGTAAAACTTTAACTGTGCAAGATAATGTAACTATCACAGGAGCTTTAGGAACAGGAGCGTATGCCACAATAGCTGATTATGCGCCTGTTGGTCAAACAATGTATATCGGAACTACTGCCGTAGCTATAAATCGTGCTTCAGCCGCTTTGGCTTTAACCGGAATTACTGGAATTACTCCTGCAACCGACTTTACTTTAACTCAAAACTCAGTAGTTCCCTTCACAAGTGTTGAGTCCGGAGCAGTCGTGAATACTTTATATTTGAAAGCAGGCAATGTGGGGATAGGAACAACAACGCCAACCTCAAAATTAACCATATCAAGTGGGGGTGAAGAATCTGGTATTTTAGAGGGTTTTGAAAATGAAACTTTTCCTCCAACCGACTGGACAACCGGTGGAAATGTTAATTGGGCAAGAGATACCTCTACTAAATATGCCGGCACCGCCTCAGCAGCTAGCGGAACTATAACTCATAGTCAGACTTCTTGGTTAGATGTAGATTACACTTTTTCTGCTGCAGGCTCTATAAGTTTTTATTGGAAGGTTAGTTCTGAAACAAATTATGACTTCTTGCTTTTCTGTTTGGATAATGATAGTTGTACCAGAACCACCGGTTATTACAGTCGAATAAGCGGAGAGGTTGATTGGGTTTTGGTTTCAGTACCCGTATCGGCTGGCGTTCATAGTTTTAGATGGCTTTATGGTAAAGATACCTCCGACTCTTCAGGAAGTGATAAGGGCTGGGTAGATAATGTAGTGTTTTCAGAAGGTATCTCAATGGTAGATATTGAATATGATAGCAATTCTATTTTTAACATAGCCAGCAGTGGAAATAGCTATTTTACCGGGAATCTTGGTATTGGTGATACTACTCCCGACGGAAAACTTGATATTGAACCTACCGGGGCAGTCACTACAGCTGCTGGGGCAACAGCTCTTACTATCAGCAATCTTACTACTAATGCTGATACAGCCTTGACTAAATATGGTGCTTATATTACCAGTACCGGTACCTTTACAGGAGGAGCCAATACTACTGTTAACTATGGTCTCTATGTTAATAGTGTTTCCGGAGCTGATACTAACTATGGAGCCTATATAGCTGGGAATGTGGGTATCGGTACAACAGTTCCAGCATCGTTGTTACAAGTTGGTTCTTGGAACGCAAGTTGGGATTCTTCCGGAAATGTTCCAGTAGTAGCTATTATGGGTAGTGGATTAAGCACGTCATCACAAACGTTATTGCGTCTTAATAGACCCAGTGTAGATGGAAATTATTATAACGGCGATGTTGATTTTAATGTTTATTCATATGCTAGCCCAAGCGGTTATTATCCTTTTACGCAATTGGATATAGCGCTCAAGGCTGCTTCCTCAGGAGTAGAAACTGCAGATGTAACGGTAATATCTTTGCGAGATAACGGCAACGTCGGAATTGGAGATACAAGTCCCGATGCTTTATTGGATGTAAAAGGCACGGTATGTCTAGACCTTAATGCCGATGATGTTTGTACTGACAATACTGCTGCCATTTCTGACGCGCGTTTAAAAACAAATGTTACTAATATTACAAACGGATTACAGTTAGTTCAACAATTGCGCCCTGTTCGTTTTACCTGGAATGGAGAAAATTATACGGGTACAGGGAATTCTCTTGGTTTTCTAGCACAGGAAGTAGAAACCATTTTCCCTGAATTGATTATTACCGACACTGCTGGTTATAAAAATTTGGACTATGCAAAACTTACTGCAGTTTTAGCCAGCGCTATTCAAGAATTGGATTTGAAAATATCAGATTTTTCTAAAGGTCAGATTGTTTCTTCTCCTAATACATTTGGTGAATATGCCAGTGCTTTCTTCGGTGACGTGATACAAAAAGTTGAAGGTGGAATAGCATACATGAAAGCTTTGGTGGTAGATACTTTAAAAATTGGTAGTCCGCAAAAACGCACAGGGGTTACTCTTTATGATGAAATTACGGGTGAACCATATTGTCTCTCAATTGCAGATGGTATAGCTAAAACGACGGTTGGAGAATGTATTGTCGTGGAACCTCAATCTACTCCAACAACTCCAACTGAACCGATTGAACCAGAGGCACCGATTGAATCAACTGATGAAACAACTGAACCGACAGCACCTATTGAGCCTACTGAATCAACAACTCCAACTGAACCGATTGAACCAGGGGCACCGATTGAACCAACTGA